>JBIKOL010000056.1:0-47591 GCA_044358055.1 Obscuribacteraceae bacterium (SeqCode) | reverse complement strand
ATTGCCTTCGATGTTTTCGTGCCCTGGGTAAGCGACCACCTTCTTTCTACAGTCAACGAAGCTGCCGGCTATGCGCCTGTAGTGCTGCGCCGCACCATACGAGGACGAGCGGAGGAAGATCCGGTGCTTTTCTTCGTCATCGGCGATGCCGTGAAAAATGGAACTCTGCAGATTCCACCGCATTTTGAAGCTGTGCCACTGGAAACAAAAACGGATCCGCGCCTGCTGACTGATGACTGGCCTTATCTCTACGTTCGTTCTGGTTTGGTTGATGTGCCTTATTTGATTGTGGTCGGAATTATCATCGCCCTCAGTGCAACACTGGGAAGGAAAGTTGTTTTCACAAAACCTGACGCACATTCAGGACAAATGTTTTTCCTCGGTGCAGCATTTTTTCTGCTCGAACTGCACGCAATTTCGCTGCTTTCGCTTTTGTATGGTTCCACCTGGCTTACATCAGCACTGGTAATTAATGGCATTCTTGCCATGATTTTCCTTGCGAATCTTTATGTCATCAAGTTCGGCAATTTAATTGAACGCCAACAAAAGGTCATCTATGGAATATTGCTCACATCAATATTTGCAAGTTTCTTTTTGCCAGTAAATGAAGTGCTCTCTGCTACGGCACAATCAGGGTTCTTGGGTCCTCTGGTTGTTACTGTGATCACTATTCTCCCAATGGGTGTAGCAGGAGTGATCTTCGCTAACTCATTCTCCAAAGCAAGCAATCCAGCGCGGGCTCTTTCCTACAACCTGTTTGGTGCGCTCGTCGGCTCACTTCTCGAATACACAGCCATATATTCTGGAGTGAAGAGCCTCGAGCTTGTTTCCGCCTGTCTCTACTTATGCTCGATGCTCTGTTTCCTGCGCTGGTCAGGTTCCGCCGCAAGCACACCCGCTGCGCCGTCACTGCCTGCGGATCAATAATATATTGAACATGACCTCAGCTTGAATAAGGTGTGAGTTCAAGCATGACTTTTTTCCAGAGCCAAATGACTTCAGACAAATTTACTTCGCTTGCCCGAGCAATTATTCTGAGTACATAGGGTGCAATTTGAAAGCACCCTGATTCTTTCAAACCTTACTAAACATCACAAATTTTTTCGGAGGGAACGCTCATGCGCTCACTTACTAACGCTCTGACACGCTCCGCACTCGTTGCCGCAACTCTTGTTTCTTGCGCAGTTCCGGCATTTGCACAAATGCCCGATGCATTTGATTCCGGCGCGGCTCCAGGCAACTACAGCAACAACACCGGCAATTACACAGGCTCCCAAACAATGCAGGGCGGCTACGGTTCCGCACCTATGCTGCAAGGTGCTCAAAATGCAACTATAGGACCTCAAGGCACTGATGCCACTGTAATCATGGGCGTCAACACCGCAGGAACAGTGCGCGTCAACAACCTGGCTAACCTGGAAGCATTGCTGAACATAATCGCAAACGGCATGGAAATTCTCGGTATAGCCTGGGGCGGACCAACAATGATCATGGGCTTCATGCACATGGCAGCAGGCACACAAGACGCAATGAAGCGGGTTCTCTGGGGATGTGCCGGAGTCACCGGTGGACTTGCAACACCAGGCTGCATCAACTGGCTCGTAGCCTCAGCCCGCGACGCCAACCTCTTCTCTTAATTCATTGATCACATTGTATTTGCCGACTCCTGCCCGAGTCGTTCAAATGGAACTGGAGGTGATCAGAATCACAAAAGCAGAAGAACAGGTATTCGATTTTAGTTGAAGACAAGTGAAAGCACACCCGCCGCTAACTCCGGTGGGTGTGCCTAATTATGCGATTCAGCAAGCCGGCTTAACTCTATTATCACTTAGCAGCCGCCTGCGCGCCGCTCAAAGCGTCCTGGGCGGTCTCGATAGCCAGATTGTGCCGACTGTCCTTAGACTCTTCGCTGGCATCTTCATTATCAAGTTTTCTGGAACGCTGCGCTTCCCGCTTGAGAACAGCAATGCCGTCTGGTCCCATTTTGACAAGAGCAGCAGCAATCGCGCGCATGTCCGCCTCGCGGTGACGTTGATACATCGAATCTAGAACAGGAACACACTCTCTTGCAACGGACGGACCAATAGCACCTATGGCTTGATATATTTCCGTTCGCTGATGCGGATAAACTCCACTTCTTTTAAGTGTTGCCAGCAAAGCCGGAGCGGCCCCCTTTGCCGCAGGGCCTAGCTCGGCAATCTGCTTGCAAGCTTCGTTTCTAAATGAGTGCTTAGCAAGCAAGAATGCAAGCTCCGGGTAATATTTGCCAGAGTGTTTGGATATGGAAATGAGGGGGTGTTGTGAATTATGCCAGACATTTCCCTCAATAGTGTCGGGCTGCATCAGCTCAGCGCTCTTGCGAATATTCTTGATCGCCTCTTCCGAGTAATTCGTCATTCTGCTGAACGCATCGTTAATAGAACTGACAGAATGTTGCATCGAATTTTGGGAGTAATTCTCGAGATCAGGCTGCTCAAGAATTACTCTGCTGAGTGCGCTCGATATGGCCGGCTGAATCTCAGGATGATCATTTGAAATCCATCTGCACAAACTGTTCACAGCCACGTTGCGAATTGACTCAGATTTACTGCTACATAAACTCGAGACAAGTTCTAGTACCTGGACCTGGGGTTCCGGAACCAATGAAAGCGTTTCAAGCAATGCTTTTTTCACCTCTGCAGATGAATCATTTTTATGGATTTGAACTAGGCGTTGTTGGTCCTCGACGGATAGAAAATTCTTTTCTGCAACAACTCCCACAAACGCATCGACACCAATGGCTGACGAGCTCATCAGCTGGTAAAGAGAGTGAATCGACAACAATCGTTCATCGCCTTTTAAGTTGATGATCTTGTTCATCAGTTCGGTTTTCTCCTTGTGTCGAGAAACCATGGAGTCGTAAACGCTTTGTTGTCCTGATGAATTCTTTAGCTGCAAGACAGCGTAAGTATTGAATGCAGAGAGTTGTAAGGCTAAGGGCTAATGCAGTGGCAAGAGCGGTAATTCCAGCAGTTTTCGAGACTGAAATTAGAAAAGGCTTTCTCAAAAGAGCTTTGCTTATCTGATTATTCTGCACGCGTTTGATATCTTCCGAAAGCTCGCTTGCAGACTGGTAACGCTTATCCGGATCCTTCTCCAGTAGCTTTTCTAGCACTGCCACAAGAGATTTTGAATATCCTTTTTTCAACAGTTTCCGCGTAGACTGAGACGGTGATGAAGTGATGTGATGCAACATTACTTGAACTGCATTTTCACCTTCAAATAATGGTTTTCCTGCAATTGCTTCGTACATAATGCAGCCAAGCGAATAAAGATCGCTTCTATGATCAAGTTTGCTGGCACG
This sequence comes from Obscuribacteraceae bacterium (SeqCode), assembly GCA_044358055.1. Classification (GTDB taxonomy): domain Bacteria; phylum Cyanobacteriota; class Vampirovibrionia; order Obscuribacterales; family Obscuribacteraceae; genus JAIEPM01. The sequence goes on along the minus strand of JBIKOL010000056.1, from coordinate 44,248 downwards.
AGCCTGCTCAGGGCTCATATATGCGGGGCTGCCGAATACTTCGCCTTTTTGAGTAAGCTGTGTTGCACTGGCGTTTTGCGGTCCAACTTTTGCGATGCCGAAATCAACAAGCTTAAGCAGGTCGCTTGACTCATGCAAGATGATGTTGCTGGGCTTCAGGTCTCGATGCACAACTCCATGCAAGTGAGCATAGCTGAGCGCCTCGCAAATCTGATTCATCATATTGAGCAAGCGACTTTGCTCAATTACACGTTCACGTGCAAGAACTCGCTCAAAGCTGGTGCCTGGCACATATTCCATCAAAATGTATGCTGACTGATCTGAAATGACGAAATCGTAGACTTGAGCTATATTCGGATGAGACAGCTCATGCACTGCTGCGGCTTCTATTTTGAACCGTTGAACAGCAGTTTCATCCGGCAGCGTTTCCGCTGACATAAATTTGATTGCAAACTCTGTCAGTAAGGTTTTATCAAGAACAAGATAGACGCTACCCATGCCACCCTGTCCGAGCAGGCGCTTCAATTCATACTTCTCAGCTAAGCCTTCTATCTTTAGTGAGACAGGCGCATCAGACTTTTCACTTGTGATCTTAGTAATTTGTTCTTGTGCAAAGTTATCGCTCTCCGCTTGTTTCAAGCGGAGCTTCTTTTTTTCCGTTGCATGCATAACGTCGAACCCCAGAATCCTCAAGAGCGAGTCTAGCCAATCGATGTGGAATTAGCGTGGCAATGTCTTGCCTGCGCGGGGCTTCGACTGGCTTAGACTTCGGTATCTTTTCAGATCGTTTCTACAATTTATGGCAAGCCGAGGAATTTTTCCAGAGCATTTGCAGCGCCACTAATTTTGGTGGCAGTCGGAACTTCAACAGTAATGTTTGTGCCTGAAGCTGACTTGATATAACCCAAAGCAACTTCGCCCCAGCGCTCAGATGCACCTGCCATGCCTTCGCCTTGCTGACAGAGCTTCACGGAATTATCATCCTGGTTTTGACGATTAAGGGGAGCATTAGTTTGAATATTTAGAGTGGTGACACCATCTTTGACACTACGGCTGGTGAATGTGCCTTCACCAATTTCTGTCCATTTCTGATTGGTAGTGTTAGTTCCCTTTCCCCACTCCATCAGTTTCACTCGCTTGTTAAAACGGATCATAAAGCGCCCGGGCTCCTTGAAAACTTACGGCTGCTCACAGCTCAGAGTGCTCAAAATAACACATGCGAGCGATTTCTTCACGCTCAGATCAGGCAATTGTAATGATTACAAGTATGATCGCGATTTAGTCTTGCTCGCTATCTTCGTCGCTATCTTCTGTCTTATTTTGCGAACTGCCAGAGGCAGCCTTGCTTGTCTGCCCAATGCGCTTAAGTGAATTTTCCAGAGACAGCCGTTGAATGGCGAAGCGCTCCAACATGGGCGCATCATCGCCAATCATTTCGGAAGTCATGACACTCATCACGTTATTGTCAATTGGATTAGTTGGATTCAGTTTGCCAAGCAAACCGGCCGCAGGAATGCCAAGAAAACTGGGAATTCTCACCGTGCGAGCAGCTCGCCCGTGCTGCTCTGCGGCTTTGCGTAAAAGTGTCTCCAGGTCAAGCGTTTCTGGACCAGGCAGTTCATATGTCTTGCCGACCGTATCCCGGTCATAAATACTCTTGACGATGCAGGTGGCAACATCGGCTGCAGCAATCGGTTGAAATCGATTTAAGCCACTGCCAACAATAAATATGAGGGGCGAACGCTGCACCCAAAAATCAAGAACACGAAATAAAAAACTCTCGCTGTCGAAAATCAAAGAGGGTCTAAAAATAGTCCAGTAGAAAGGCGATTTGCGTACGAGCTCTTCAGCATCCCATTTGCATTGAAAATAAAGCGAGCTCGTATGCTCTGTCGCACCAAGACAACTAAGTTGAATGAATCGCTGCACGCCAGCAGCCTGTCCCAGCTCAACAAGATTGGCAACTCCATCAATGTTGACCTCTTCCAGATCCACATCAGGAGCTGATTTCATTGCACCGGCACAATTGATGATTGCCTTACAGCCTGCCACTGCTTTTGTGATTGTATTCTTGCTGCGCACATCTCCGACCATGGTTTCAACACCACGTCTTCTAAATGCGGGAAGAACGCTGCCTTCCCAATCGCTCTTTCCTCGGGCAAGCACGCGAACTTGATTTTGCGGATTACTGAGCAAGGCTTCGACAACCTTGCGCCCAACAGTTCCAGTGCCACCAACTACTAAGATCACGAACTAACTCCGAAAGCGGCGAAACGTCGCTGACAGAATAATATCCTCTCTACAACTCATCGATTCAATCGAATTAGGTTTTGCAAAAATGGTAGGGGCGCCTCATGGGCGCCCATTGATTATCGCGCATTGCTTAAAGGGCGCCCATGAGGCGCCCCTACCATTGCTTGTAATTTCACTGGAGCCCCGGATGCAGCGCTCAAAAAAGTCCACTCCGTATACAGCTCTTCAAAAAAAGCGCTTACTTTTCTGAGATTCTAGAAACCGATGCGCATGCCGCCGGAACCAAAACCGAAGCCCATGCCCGAGCCCATTCCGCCTACGCCCATGCGACCAAATGGTGTTGGTGAGAAGCCGCTGTTAAAGCCACCATAAGCAGGATAGCCATAACCATTCATGGTTCCCATTGTTCCCATACCACCGTAGCCTGTTGTGGCTCTGCGACTTACGACCGCGCCAGTCATCGGATCTATATAAGTTCCAGTGTATTGATCATACAAAAGCCCCGTTTGTGGATCCGTAATAAGAGTGCCTGGGGTCGCGGCATAACTGCCGGAATAAGTTCCGGAATAACCACCGGAAAGCGCATTACCGAGTCCGTTGATAATTTTGGAGAGACCGCCAGAACCACGTTGAGGTGCCACTGGAGGCGCTACGCTGGACATATTGGATGGACCAAAATCTAGATCAGGAAAATCGGGGTCGCGTTTTCTCTTTGGAGGCGGATCTGCAGCTGCTGTAGCTGCACCTGGTGAAATTGGAACCGCAGAAAGCAAGCGTCCCATTCTCTCAGGCAAGCTGCGATCGGTAGCCGGTTTGTCTTGCGGAAACACGGTTGATTCCAGCCTGTTCAAACGGTTCAATATTGTTTCTTTGTCATAGGTTTTCTTGAATACTTCACGCTCGAGCAGCGCCAGCTTTTGATTAACTCCCAGCTGTGGAGCAGCTGATGGAGCGACTCCGCCAGCATGAGAGTAATCAGGAGCAGAAGGCGGCATGCTCGGATCTGCAGAAGCTGTGTTACCCATGCCGAAACTTCCGGAGCTTCCCGACGAAGCAGTGTTCGAGCCGCCAGCACCAAATGTGCCAGTACCGGCATACGGATCGTACGGACGCGGACGAGTATAAGAGTTTTGCGCTTGCTTGCGATAATTACGTTGCTGCGAAGGATCGTCACCAATGCCCGTGAATGGCTGCACTCCCTGTGAACCAGCGGCTACTGGATCTTCCTCTTCATCAGCCCATTCACTATTTATAGGTTTTGACTTGGCAATGTCTACACCAGTAGCCGATCTCAAACGATCTACTCTGTCTTGCAAATCATCCGACGCATTCGTTTTGCCGAAAGCCTTTATTTCAAGCCGGTCCAAACGCTTGCCTACACTCTCACCAATATAGTCGCGACCAAGAAGCTTCTTTTCAATGGCTGTAACAGCAGGATAGCTGCTGTCATTGGCAATGGGTTCATTATCGGCGCTTTTATCAGGGAGAGGATCAGCGGCTTTATATGTACGTTTGGGAGTTGGAGACGGCGCAGCAGGTGCACTGCTTTGCTGAGTTGCAGAATCATCGGTTTTTGGAGCATTGAGATCGGGCACCATGTCCAGCAAAGTTTTCAAACGCTGTTCATTGCCGCCACTGCGAGCTTCACCAAATACCAGTTTTTCAAGTCGTTCGAGACGGTCTGCAGGTTCGTCCTTGGAAAAATCATGTTGGAAATATTTGTCTTCCAATTTGGACAAATTATTGCCCATGGAATCTTCCGCACAAACCGGATTTACAGCAACAGCACAGGCCAGGACTACGCTTGCCACCAGAAAACAATGCATCTGCTTTCTGAGACTATTAACTGGCTTTTCCGAGCGGCTGCTCATACTTTTCGCTTCCAAAATTTCAGTGCACGAGACGATATTAAAGGAGAGGACGCATTGCCATATTACCACGCGTCAAGTACCAGGAAATAGCTCCTTAACCCTGAGAAATGAAGGCGTGGACCTCTTCTCATTAGGGCTAAATGCCGGGGAAGCTAATTGTAGTCTAGTGACGATTAGCAGAAAGCAATGTTCCGGCTATGGCATGAATTGCAGTGCTTCAGAGAGAACAGCCCAGAAAAAACTCACAAACAGGCATCCAAATGCTTTTATTCTCGTAAACTGCCCTTTCTTGATATTTTTTCAAGTAAACCATCAGATATAATTCCTTCATTCCATAAGTGAAGAAGATATTCATGAGCTCGGGACAAACCGAAAAATTGTCGCGTTCGGCTGTGGTTGCCATAGACGGAAACACCTTAAGCATAGAAGACTTACAGCTGCTTGCTCGCGGACAAGCCCGGGCGGAGCTTACAGCCCCCGCAACAGAGCAAATCAAGCGCAGCCGTGGGCGTGTGGAAGAAGCATTATCATCCGAGAAAGCCATTTACGGCATCAGCACAGGCTTTGGCAAATTCAAAGATGTTTTCATTAAGCCAGAAGACCGCAAAAGGCTGCAAACCAATCTTGTGCTCAGCCATGCCGCAGGCGTGGGTCCGGCATTTGAGCGCGAGATCTGCCGCTCTATGATCGCTTTAAGAGCCAACGCACTGGCAAAAGGTTTTTCCGGAGTAAGACTTGAACTGGTTGAACTATTGCTCAACTGCTTGAATGAGGGCATTCACCCGGTGATACCGGAGCAGGGTTCGCTTGGAGCAAGCGGAGACCTGGCGCCGCTTTCACACCTTGCGCTTGTTCTCATCGGCAGAGGCAATGTTGAGTACAAAGGCCAGATAATCACTGCTGCAGACGCTTTGAAGCGCGAAGGCTTCAAACCACTCGAGCTGGAAGCCAAAGAAGGGCTCGCACTCACGAATGGAACCCAACTTATGACTGCTGTTGGTGCCCAAATTGTTGATTGGCTGACTTATTTAGTGAAACTTGCAGACATCGTCGGTGCAATGTCGCTTGAAGCTCAACTAGGCTCGCCAAAGGCGTTCTCTGAAAAAATACAAAACGCCCGGCCGCATAAAGGACAGGCTGCTTCTGCCTCGAACCTGCGCAGATTGCTCGCCAATAGCGAAATTGTTGAAAGCCACAAAGATTGTTTAATGGTGCAAGATGCTTATTCATTGCGTTGCATGCCGCAAGTTCATGGCGCAAGCAGGCAAGCGCTTGCTCATGCCCGTGAAGTTTTTGAAATTGAAATCAACTCTGCAACAGACAATCCACTTGTCTTTGAAGATGAGATTCTCTCAGGCGGAAACTTCCATGGTCAGCCGCTTGCCATAGTTTTGGATTATCTTGGAATTGCTCTGGCGGAACTGGCGAACATATCGGAAAGAAGAACAGAACGATTGGTAAACCCAGCACTTTCAAATGGATTACCGGCTTTTCTCACTTCAAATGGTGGTACCGAATCTGGTTTCATGATTGCGCAATACACCGCAGCCGCATTGGTATCAGAGAACAAGGTGCTAGCGCATCCGGCAAGCGTTGATTCGATTCCAACATCAGCCAATCAAGAAGATCACGTATCCATGGGAGCGACCGCTGCACGCAAGGCGCGACTAATCTTAAATAACTGCATTAATGTGCTGGCAATAGAATTCTTATGCGCTGCTCAAGGATTGGATTTTCGCATGTCGCCTAATCTGCCGGGTGCACACAGACACGGAGCAGAAGCCGAGTTGGAACTCTTGCCAGGTCCTGCTGTGCTTGCTGCACACAAAGTGATCCGAGAAAATATTCCTTTTCTGGATGAAGATCGCGAAATGCATCTTGAAATTGAAGCAGCGGCGGATCTTGTGCGCAGCAGAAAAATATTGCACGCGGTAGAACAAACCATCGGACCACTGGACTGATCGCTAGCTGGCATCTTGCAAAACAGGACCATTCTCTGCCAGTGCGGCTCTAGAGTTCTTAGGAAATTGCAGCGTTGAGATGAAAAAATCTCCGTCGATATGCTTTAACACGTCAGCGCCGATGCGCGCAGAAATGGTGTCATTGAAATTCTTGGCGCTCATCTTCTTTGGATTGAACCAATCAGACGCAAGAATGAACGACCAATCGCAGAGGAAGGAAGGTATGATGGCGTGATAGCTATGCACTTCCGTGAATATGGTGCGCATGGTTCTGGCCAGTAAACAATGCGCCTCCGAATCCAGATGCGAAAATTTCATCGCCTGAACTGCAGTAACACCACCAGGAGCCAACCTGGCTTTTAACAACTGATAAAACTCTTTTGTATAGAGAGAGCGAGATGGACCATCTTTATCTAGATCGATCACATCAACTATGATTACGTCGTACTTCGATGCGTCTTCGCTCACAAACTTGCGCCCGTCGCTGTTGACGACTTTGACACGCGGATCACTGAAACTGCCTCTGTGCCAAGATTGCAAATGCTCCTGACTGAGTTCGATTATTTTTGCATCGAAATCGACAAGGGTCACGGTCTCAACGCTCTTGTGCCGCAAAACTTCTCGTAGTGAGGCACCTTCACCGCTGCCAATGATTAAAACGCGACGTGGGTTTGGGTGTAGCACCATGGATGGTTGCACAAGCAATTCGTGATAGAGCTCTTCATCAGCTGCGGAGCTCTGGATTTCACCGTCCAAAACGAGGACTCGCCCATACTGAAAAGAATCGGCAATAAGAACGCGTTGATGCTCTGTTCGACCGGAGTAAACTACATTTGTCAGACCATATATATGGCAGTCCGAATCATCATGCTCAAGGTTAAAAACCTTCAAGTCGCCGTTGATTTCAGATAGCGAAAATTTTCGCTCCGCTTCAAGAATGTCGGAGTCTGTCAAAAGTTCGTTTACCACAGCGTTCATCCTTCCTCATAGATGCTCACTGCCTCTTCGTTCGATTCGTGCCTGATGAGAACCTTTGCATCAACGTATTTCGGATTGAGATATTTCCGCATCACAGCATCTAAATTCTCTGGTTTGCATCGATCGCCACAAGTGAATAGATCAACAAAACAAGATGAGTGCTCTGGATACGTGTGAATTGATGCGTGACTCTCAGCAAGCAAAAACACGGCTGTCATGCCGCCATTCGGAAACATATGCACAGCCTCGGAAATGAGACTGGCACCGCTGGACTCAATTGCTTCGTGCATGGTTGCGATCAATTCCGAACTTGTGAGGCGCTGCAAATCGCATTTGTTGTAACTTGCAATGAAATGCTTTCCCCAAAAAATGTATTCTTCCTGGGAAGCACTTGCCTGTTCAGAAGCTGAGCACTCTTGAGCAGAAGAACTGCCCTCAGACGGCATAGCAAAAATTTCCGAATCAGCGGCGGGAAAACCAGAACGAGACACAGGAGGGTTCCCCTATTGAATCACTGTCTGAGTATAGCCAGACATTGTGAGGAAGGCGTGTTTAAGGTAGGCTGCAATCAATTCCACTTTCGCCGTTAATCCATGACAAGTGTGCATCGCGCTGCGAACTGATATTATAGGATGAACCTATGAAATGAGGGCGATTAGCGCAGTTGGTAGCGCAGCACTATCACACAGTGAAGGTCGGGGGTTCGAATCCCTCATCGCCCAAGTTATTTTAACTCTCAGCCATGCTAATAATCTGCGCAGATCGCAGAGGACATCGCTGTAGCCAAGAAGAAGCTAAGAACGGAGCGAGCCCGCCCCGGAAGTCAAGCATCGCCTTGTTCCTTAAGCGTGAAAAAGGGGGCGTGCATTGCACGCCCCCAACCCCTGATTTTTTCTTGGCACATTTTCTTGCTTCAAATTCCAGAATTTGGAACTGAACTAAGGCACGTTCACTGCTTGCCTCTATCTACGCTTCGGTAGCTCACGCGAGTGGCGCACACAAATACTGCGTGTGCTGCGAAAGAATGGATCGCGTCTGTATTCGAGCGACGGCATCCAGGACCACTGCCCATCACCCAGGCGCAGAACCTCTTCCAGCGTGGAAACAGAACTCGGCTGCCTCATGCAGCGCTGAACGGCACAACGAAGAGAACGACTTTTGCGTCGTATCGGGCAGCGATGCCCGCGAAGAGAAGACATTTTTAGAACCCCATTAATTTGCCAGGTCCGAAATTATTACACAAGATTGAGATGTGTTTTGCGACTTGAGAAAAATGGCACGATGAAATCTTCTTGAGGTTCATCCGCAGCCAACTTCTGGGCGCGGTCCAGCTCCAGAATCTGCTGAATGCGCGAAGCGATCTCAGGTCCTGAAATGCCGGCTTCAGCGACTTTCCGGAGTTTATAGGCAAGCATGCTGCTCAGTTCTGATGAAATCATTTTTTCTTTCTCTTTTTGGATTTCTTGTCTGCTGCGGACATTTCGGAAAGGATGCCTTCCAGAGTGTTGACCATAATGTTGATTTGTGACTCGGTGATGATGAGCGGCGGCTCGATGCGAATTGTGCGGTTCGAATTCATCGTGCCTGCAACCAGGACTCCTCTGTAGAACAGTTCTTCCTGCACGGCTTCACGAATTTCCTTGGTTTGGAACTCCAGTCCGATAAGCAAGCCGCGACCGCGGGCTTCCATCAAATACTTCGGATACTTTTCACAAAGCTCATCGAGCTTGCGCATGAAATAGTTGCCCATGACTGCAGCACGAGCCGGAAGGTGTTCGTCAACCAAAACTTCGAGTGTTGCAGAAGCTGCGGTGCAAGCCAGTGGATTGCCACCAAATGTCGAGTTATGAATGCTCGGATTTGGTTCAAGCACTTTCCAGACCTTTTTGCTTGCCATGAAGCAGCCGATTGGCATTACACCACCACCGAGTGCTTTAGCAAGACACATGATGTCCGGAACAACACCTTCGTGTTCGCAAGCAAACATACGTCCAGTTCTGCCCAGCCCTGTTTGAACTTCATCGAGGATGAGAAGAACGCCTTTCTTCTTGGTCAACTGGCGCACTTTGCGCAAATAGCCAATTGGTGGAACATTGATACCACCTTCACCTTGAATAGGTTCAAGAATGACGGCAGCAGTTTCTTTAGTTATTGCAGCTTCGAGAGCTTCGATATCGCCGAATGGAACATGCTTGAACCCGTTCAGCAACGGCTCAAATGGTTTACGGAAGACATCACGACCGGTTGCCGAGAGGGCACCCATGCTGACGCCGTGATAAGCGTTCTTCGTTGAAATGATTTCTGATTTGCCTGTTGCCAGACGTGCAAGTTTCAGAGCACCTTCGACAGCTTCTGTTCCACTGTTACAGAAGAAGGCATATTGCAAATCACCAGGAGCCAGTGCAGCAAGCTGACTAGCAAGATGAGCAGACCAAGGATTCAAAAGTTCTTGACTGTGCAAGCAAACTTGATCGAGTTGTGCTTTAACGGCTTCGATTACACGAGGATGACGGTGTCCGACGTTGAAGATACCGAAGCCACCGAGACAATCGAGATAGCGTTTGCCGTGATTGTCGTAGGTGAACACGCCTTCGTCGCGGAATTCAACTGCGCCTTCTGCACCAGCCAGCTTCTTGGAGTAGGCCGTATTCAGGTGATTAATCGAATTCTCCAGACACTTCTCGGTAATGCGAGAGTAGTGCTCTGGACCGTGACTAACTCGGGTAAATCGTTTGGTATTTTCTCTACGCTTATAGACTGCCATGATGGCTCACCACTTTCTTATTTAAGTAGAACTCTTAAGAAACCCAGCACCATATTTGGTGCGCACGGCAAGCCAAAGCATTACTCGACATAAAGCGAGATGCGTTCAACAAAATTGTCCAAAAGACTTTGCCTGTCTTTCACCAAGCCCATAGAAAGAGTCAAGCATATTCGATTGATCTTAGACAAAGCAGCCGTGCAATCAGGCTACTGCTAATGAAATTCTTGTGCGTTCAGTTTCTTTTTATTACGCATAAACCAGTCCGACGCCGAATAACGTGTTAATGCACGCTCCCAACGTCTTTTTCTTGTTTCTATACTAATAATTTACACCTGATGCCCCTTTTCGGACAATGTGCAACCTGTCCAAAAAAGCACAACGGAATTTAGCCAAACTGTCTAAGAGTTTATATGCCTCATCACAGCGGACTTTCGGGAAAACCTTGGCCAGGTCGAGAGGAACATCTCTTGTCTAGTTACGAAAAGGCTGTTCTCCAATCTGGCGCATGATGAGCGTGTTTTCACGTATTGCCAAAGAGTGGGTCTTATATATATGGATGTTTTTCGGACAGAAATGCGCCTGAAATCAGGGGTTTCACTCTCTCAACCGCTTGTGTGTTTGGGTTTGCCAGTTTTCTCAGACCTAGGATAATCCCAGCTAAGCACTTTGAATTATGGGAGCAAGAGCCGGCGAGCCGCCAACTAGCCGCTGAATGGGGCCCCGTGCGAGCGTGAGCGAGTGCGGGTTGAAGCGGCAACGCGTGCTCCCGGATCTCTATCCTCGCATCGAAGCCGGGAGCACAATCAGAAGATATATCAGCCTGTTCCCATCTAAAAATCAGTTCATAAGCAGCCCCACTTTTCAGCAAATCTGCCTTGTCATCCCGCATAATTGAATCCATCTCCGCTTATCGAGTATGGGCGGCGTCGATAGCTAAGGCTGACCAGGAGAAAAACCTTGAAGCAACTGATTCTTGCAATGGCTTTGACCTTGCCACTTTGTACAAGCATGTCCGGGGCAGCAGAAAGCACAATGCCCAAGTCTTTGCTCGACAAATATTATCAGGGTGTAACTTACTTCAAAGCCGGCGACCTGGAAAAGGCAATTGGCGAATTTAGAACCGTCGCTTACAGCCTGCCTGAAGATCCACTTATACATATAAGCCTGGCAGCCGCACTTCAGCAACACGGTGACATAGACGATGCCATTGCTGAATACATTCGAGCCATCAAAATCCGTCCTTACGATGCCTTTGCCCGAGAAAGCCTCGGATTGCTCCTGCAATCTCAGGGAAAACTGGCCGATGCTGTCGAGCAATATTCTGAGGCAGTCAAGCTACGCCCCGATACGCCGCTGCTGCGGCTCAATCTGGGCATAGGCTACAGAATTCAGGGAAATGCGGATGCGGCTATAAATGAATTGCAGCAAGTTGTGCAAGCCTATCCGGAGAATTTGAAAGCTCGCTCACAGCTCGCCGCGTCCTATCAAGACAAAGGCATGTACCAGCAAGCTATTAATGAATACCAGCAAGTGGCTTCTCGTGAGCCAAAAAACTTTTCTGTTCACTACAATATGGCATCAGCAATGATGTCACTGAAGGATTATGCAGCTGCCTCTGCTGAACTCCGCAAAGCAATCGCAGTTGATTCCACCGTCGCAGAGACGCACGCCGATCTGGCGCGTGCATTATTAGCCCAGGGTCAGGCAAAGGATGCTATGGCATCGCTGAGAAATGCAATCTCTTTGAAAGATGACCGCTCCGACTGGCACGCCTGGCTTGGCGACCTGCTTCTCAAACAAAAGGATACCCAGGGAGCCGCCACCGAATTGAAAACGGCAGTCAAACTAAATCCCAAAGACATGGACAGCATGTACAACCTGGGGTACGTGAATCAATTGAGCGGCGATCTTTCTGGAGCTACAACTTGCTACGCAAAAGTCATCGAGGCAAATCCTAAGAATGAAGGAGCTCATTTCAACCTCGGCATTGTCAAACAATTGCAGAAAGACTACGGCGCTGCAGAACAAGAATTCAAGGCCGCTATTGCCATTGATCCTGAAGACGGCTCTGCATTAATCAATCTGGGACGCAATTACTTGTTCCAGAATAATTTGACTCAGGCTATCGATTATTATCGGCAGGGTCTGAGCCTTAATCCACAAGATATTGCGGCATATCTTGAACTGTCGAAGGCACTGGCAAAAAACAAAGATCTCACAGGTGCACGTTCCGCACTCGACGCTGCACTGGCAATCAATCCGGATAGCAAACAAGCGCTGCTGGGCATGACAGAACTGGAAGAACAGTGCGGCAATTACAACAAAGCCGAGACTTTGTTGCGCAGACTCTCGGCGGCCAACCCAAATGACCTTGATGTTCTCCAGCGCCTGGCAGACAATCTTGATGGACAAAATAAAAACGAAGAGTCTATCTCCCTTTATCAAAGGCTGGTGCAGCTCAAACCGAGAGATCCGGATGCGTTCAATTCACTTGGGCTGGCACTTCAAAAGCATAATGACATAAGTGCGGCTCTTGCAATGTTCAAGAAAGCTCTTGATTTAAATCCGAACTTTGCTGACCCGCACATCAATATCGGCAATATTTATTTGGCGCAGCAAAACTATACTGAAGCTGTGCGCGAATATCAGCAAGCGGTTGATCTGAATCCTAAGAGCACAATGTGTCACTACAACATGGGCCTTGCGCTGATTGCAAGCAATGATATAGATGGTGCAGTCAATGAATACAAGAAAGCTCTTGAAATTGATCCTAACTATTCAAATGCAATGTATGCACTCGGGCTGGTTTACATGAAGCAGAACAATAATGCTGATGCAATCAGTTCGTTCGAAAAGTATCTTGCAGTCGCACCGAATGGACAATACAGCGATCAAAGCAGGGACAATTTGTCTAAGCTTAAACCGACACCACCCACTGATGGTTCCATTAGTGCAGGTAGCGGCGGAACAACGACCGATCCAAATAACAATGGCAACACTAATCCGGCCAACAATCAAGCTAATTCACCGCCGACAGTTCCGCCAATGAACAACGGGGTACAAGAATACCCACCTAAAGCTCCTGCAATCCAGGGCAATAATGGACAGATAAATTAAGAGGTCCATGACCATCACAAGTTGCGAAGCCAGAAACGAGCAGACGAAAACTGCGCTCGAAAAGAGATTCGAACGCAGCGATTATTTGTACATGCTGCTTGTGCTCGCCGTGGGCTTGCTGAGCTACGTTCCCTGGCTGGGCAGCTACGGACTCCTTGATCCAACAGACAGTTTTTTTCTTGAATCAGGACGAGAATTGCTGGAAAAGAATGAATTCCTTCTGCCTTTGAACAATTACGTTCCCTGGCTGGATAAGCCTATTCTTTTTTTCTGGATGGTGGCCTACTCGTTCAAATTTTTTGGAATCAGCACTTTTGTAGGCAGATTACCAGCGGCACTATCAGCGGTGGCGACTGGCTTAATCTTATACTGCGCTTGCCGACCTATTTTGAAGAAGTGGGCAGCCGCTCTGGCGGCGCTAATATTCATGTCGGCGCCATTAGCTTCGATAATTGGACACGTCTGCCTCACCGATATGACCTTATGCGCTTTAATAGCGGGGTCCAATCTTTTTCTGTTTAAGGGATTGCAATTTCAGAGCAATCGAAACCTGATTACAGGATACATATTCCTGGGATTGGCTTTGCTCTGTAAGGGTCCTATCGCTATCATTCTGTGCGGTCTAGCCTTTCTTCCCTATCTAATTTCTATTAGCAAGAACAAGGCCGAGTTCTTCCAGAATGTGCTGGATCTCAAACCGCTGATTGGCGGCGCAATCGTGCTTCTGCTGAACATGCCCTGGTATGTCATGGCAACGATTGCCACAAATGGACGCTTTCTCGTTGATTTCTTCATCACGCAGAACTTTGGTCGCATGGTAGGAACTGTAAATCACCAGGGCCCGTTCTACTTCTATATTCCGGTCTTCTTCGGTGGATTCTTCCCCTGGTGGACGCTATGCCTGTCAGCAGCAGGTCTGTTCAAAAAAACTGTGGGGCGCAAGTTTGATGAACCAAGCACTTTCAGGCGTCTTTTGCGCCTCTGCTTTTTCTGGTTCATTACGGTCATGGCTTTGTTTTCTGCAATTAAGACCAAACTGCCAACTTATATACTTCCGGCATTGCCTGCCTTTGCCATTCTTATTGCAATGCAAATGCAGCTAAGTTCCAGCAGCAAATCGCTCAAACGATTTATCCCTTCAATGGCGCTTGTGACCATCACGTTGATTGTGGGTCTTGCGATAACGCCTTCGCTAAAGGGGTACGTGCGGGATATATTCTTGCAAAACATCTGGATTGGCGCACCGCTTGTAGTTTCACTAATTGTTGGTTGGTTTGGCATCGCAAATAATCAGTTCAAAGCTATGATTGCCTCTATTCTGCTCTGCTCGCTAATTGCCTGTGGACTCCTGGTACCGCGTGGACTGCAGGCATTCTACAAAGCCAGACAGATTGGCTTCAGCCGCCTGGTCGCCAGAGCAAGAGACGACAAAGCAAGCATATCTATGGTATTTGCCGAAGAACCCTCAGTGCCATGGATAACCCATAAGCCTGTATCCAGATTGATGAACAAGGAAGACGCACAGAAATACTTGCGATCCACAGCAAGACCACATTACGTGCTTGTTCAAACAGCGGCAATGCCGAGACTTTCATGGTTTCCCGGCACGCCTAAACTAATAGTTGAAGAACAAAAATGGCATCTGTATTCTGTTGATCAATAATCCTATTTCTTCTGAAGATTTTCGATTGGATCTTGCGGAAGATCGATAGGCGGATTGCAGTCCGGGCAAACGCCTATACGGGGTTCAATCCTTGGCATAGGATCGGAAATCATTTTGTGTACATCCACGTGAGAGATTTCGTCGCCTGTATGATTGTGCTCGAGAATGACTCGCTTATTGATTGCATGTCCGATGAAGGGTCCGTCTTCCACTCTAAGTCCTAGATGGTGGATGCCATCCGGCGACCAGATTTTTTCATTTATTTTGTTGACTAAATCATCCAGCTTTTCTGCTTTCATGGCCTTGTCGAATTCATCCTTTGTTGAATTCAAATCAAATTTCGATCCGTTGCCGGAGTTATACCAACTTGCGATGCGATCATACACAGCACTGGCAGACTGATCGAGCTGACGATCGTTGATGGCTGGCGGCCGGCTTCCCAAAGCATCACTGGCTAGCCGTAAGCTGCTCTCCTCGGCTTGCGCATTCTGAGGACTGTGCTTCTCTACAAGTTGCGAAATATTGTCCATTTGTTGCTCCACATTATTTTTTGAACTGCCCGCGATGACAATATTCTCGCTTGTTCGCGAGTTCGACAAGCAAGAATTGTGCGCAAAATCGGAGAAGTATTGGCATTGCAATCTGCACAATTATGTGGGTTATTCAAGCGAAATGGAATCCACAGGCTTTCATAAGCTCGCCAGCCAAATATGAAAGCAAGTTCGCCGCAACAACCACCGCAAGGTCGCTTGCCCGTTGGCGCGCCGACAATTCCTTCCGGCGCTGAAATAAAAGAGCAAAAATGATGCACTCAGACAGCGGTGCAAAAATTTCAGACACAGTGACATAAGTTCGATAATCTGTGTAGGGATCCCATATCATCGGAAAAAATACAGACACAAATGGATAACTGCATCCTGTGAGGAAAACACCGGCGAACAATTTTTCCTTCAGCGAATAGCGTTTGCCCAGCAATAAGACAAGCACGGGAGTTTCGATGCTGATCGTCAACAGATATCCGCTAAGTGCAATTCTTGTCCAGGTGATCGGATCTAAATTCATCATAGCAGCCACAACAAAAAGGGGACTTCTGCGAGTATGTGGAACACGGCAAGAGTAAAATAAAAGTCTCGGGTGGCGGAATAATCGGCAAGAAAGCTGCCCCAGAGAGCAAAAACTAAGACGTTGGAAGCAATAAAAGCAGAGCTAATTAGCAGCTGCAGCCGCCTCGATTTTTGCGCCACAGGCATGTTTGCAGGCAACCATTTGCGCCTCGAAACAGCCGCTGTAGCCAGCGGGATAGCAAGAATCCAGACTCCGTAGTGGAGCATCTCAAGAAAAGTATGAACCGACACAAGCAAGTGCGAGGACAAGTTCGGCAAAAGAAAAGAACCAGCGTGCCTACTTATTTGTTGACTAAGCTCAACGCCGCCCGCCAGTGATGGTGTCGTGCTTAGTTGAGCAATCATCAGCAGTAGAACCAAAGGAATAAGAGAAAGAACATTGCGATAAGCATGAGACCATTGTGGTTTAGATCTCTTCAGTTCTCGATCGAGAATTAAAAGTCCTACAAGAGGGTGAAGATAGACAAGACAGAGTCCGAACCATAATGGCTGCCAGAGACTAAAACAGAGCGCAGATGCCAGCACGCCCAAAATCGAATAAAACGCTGCAGAAGAAAGCCATGAGAATCGCCTGTTTAGCAGCAGTGCAGCAATCCAGGCAAAAAATCCAACGATCCACGCTCGAAAAGAAAGCATTGCGCAGTCATATGATAATAATTGCTGATGCATCGACCACAATAATGCTGCATAGCCTGCACCAAGCGTCAAGACACCAGCAAAAGAGCTTATGAAAAACGCTTTGAGCGGACCAAAACGCGATGGAAGTCTTGAAAGAAAATAGCGTAACTCAACCCAATTATGAGGGCCAGCAAACAGAAACACTGTAGCAATTGAAAACCCAAGAGGAGCAAACGATGACAGTGCAGCAGATAGCAAAACGAAGGCAAACGCCGCCAACGTAAAAAACGGTTGCCGAATTAATTCGCTTCGTTCGCTCTTTGAGTGAGTTAGCGTGCTTTGCATTTACCCTACTTTTTCTTTTCTTCCTTTTTTGGCTTTTCCTTGTCCTTGGCTTTTTCCTTCGCCTTTTCCTCTTTCTTCGGCTCAGGCTGCGGAGCCGGTTCCACAGGCTTTGGCGGACGCTTATTTGGGTCAAAAGGCGGAATGTCCGCCAGTGCGACACTGCCGTTTGCGACAAATGCGCCGAGAATGGCTAAGGCAATCAATAATTTCATGAAAAGACTCCTCGACTAAGCTCTGTATTTCTATGCATCGGCTCAAAAATTTAGGGGTGACGACAATATGATAGTAGCGCAGGAGGCTGCCGCCGGCACTGGGATATTTCCTGTTTCAGGAATTTGCCACAAATGTACAGCTAGGGTTATTACTGTTGACATCATCGCCCATTTATCGATACTTGGATCGTTTGCTTCCTCAGAAGGTTACTAACAAATTTATGCTAATTCATAAGAAGCGGGAGCTTCAGAGTCCCGGCCGTGACGTCTCATTGCGCGTTGCTGATGAGACTCATTCTCCAGTAGGAAATGATGGCAATATTGAGTCATCCTCAAATGAAAATGATGAGAGCTCAAATCAAAAAATTGAATCGACAAAGCAAAACTCACAAAACAAATTACCGCCCGCCGACAAAATCATTGCGGCAGAGCCGCGTCCCGGTGTTAATCAGTTTAAAACCAGAACACAATCCGCAAGTTCATTTCCAAAGAAGTTCGAGTCATATGCATTGCTCTGGGAAATCTGCAGGGATGCGCTTAGCGTAAGCTATGCAGCACAAAGGGAAGGCATGGAAGGTTTGCTGTCCGTACGCATCTTCGATGGCAGGACTACAAGCGCAACTCAATTGCGAACGATACAGCAGGCTGCAAAAAAGGCAAGCGAGCTAACTCACCCAAATCATATTACTGTATATGACAATGCGGTCGCTGTAAGCGGAGAACCTTATGTGGTAACCGATTATGCGGAAGCAGAAAGCCTTGCGCAATTGTTTCCAGTAGTCAAACGCCTGAACGTCGCACGTTTCCTTTCGATTTTCAAGCAGGTCTGCGAGGTTTTGCAGGAAGCGCATTCACGACAGCTAGTTCACGCAAATTTAGCACCGAACAAAATTTTGCTCATGGCAGATGAATGTGACGCCGACATTGTAAAAATCATTGATTTTGGCATGCCACCAGATCCGGTGCAGAACGCCTTTTACTTGAGTCCAGAACAAAGCCTCGACCGCAACAAGATAGATGCCCGTACAGACATTTATTCTCTTGGGTGCATCATGTATGAGGCCTTGTGCGGAAGCCCTCCGTTTGTGGGACACAGCAAATCACAGACAGCAATAAACTACTTGCATGAATTAGCAAATCAATACAGCCCGGAGGCTCCGGAGCATAATGCACTAAAGCTGCTCGACTGCATAATTGCCAAATGCCTGCAGAAAAAGCCGTCGAAACGTTTCCGTAGTATCAATGAGCTAATGGATGCGTTGCGCCTGGTCAACGATTGCATTTGCAACGGCAGCAGCAAGAAGCTCCCACCGAAAGCGGAAAAACTGCTCCTGTTTCGTTTCCTTGATTTCTTTGACAAGAAAATAATTGCCTGCATGTTTTCATACCTTTTGCTTGGAGGAATCGCAGTCAAATACATCGGTGAAATTCAGCTGCAGAAAAACATAGATGAAGCAGAGCTTGCGATTCTGGGGCATGACCTGCCGCTAGCTCAATCCAGCTGGAAAGCAGCAATCAACCAGGCCTATTTGCTGAACAAACCAGAGAGCCTCAAGGCAGAACTGCACTGGGAACTCGGAAGCGTGCTCGAAGCCGAAGCTATCGAGGCCAACCTGAGAATAAAACCCAAATACAGCAGAATGGAAAACGCCATAGATCTCTCAAAAGATGCTATTGCGGAGTTCGAGAAAGCGCTTCCCTATTACCAACGGGGCACACATTTTCGTTCATGTTCGATAATGCTTCTTCATCACATCGCCCAGCTATGGGATTCGATCTCGACAAATATTGCGGCTAAAACAGCCGGAGAAATAAGGGAGCAAGATGCTAAGGCGCTCAAAGAAGCAAGCGCACTATATAACGCTCGTGATTACCGCAAGTGCGCAGAGCACGTAGAGCATTATTTGATAAATAATAGAATTCTGGATTTGAATAGACCGTCAGATAGTGCAAAAGCTTCGGACTCCACAACAGTTCGCCAGCTCTGCAAGCTTGCGGCATATTCTTGCAGCAAAATTGCAGTGACTCTGCCACCATCAAAAGCAGTCAGATATTTCGAGCGTACCCTCTACTTTTTCAATCTTGCAGATGATCTGAAATCTCAGGCTACTCAGAATTTGCAAACCTGCTGGCAAAAGACCGGGGGCTATTGGAGCCCGGAAGCGGACGCATGGGACGCGGCAGCCGCCGGTGATGAACTGGCTGCACTGGGTGAGTTGGCCGGTCTTCCGGAGAATAATGGTGCAAACACCGGTTGCGCAAGCTGTCCACGTTCTTATGCAATAAAATACGCATGTGAGGATTATTTAGAGCTGCAAAATGAAGCTCAAGACACTCTAAAAGGACGATCTGTTGAGGCAATTGCTCCACTGGAAGATGTACTTAAGTTAGAGGAAGCAGGTTTCGGAAAGCACAACGTGAGACTTGCTTACAGCATTTCCCAACTGGCCAGATCCTACGCCGCAAAAAATGATACTGAAAGAGCCAGTGCATTGTACAAACGACTCTTTTGCCTCCTGGATGGTTCACTTTCCGCACCTCTAATCGGCGGGAATGGTACAGCCTTCGTGGGATATTATGACGCTGATCTCGTAGTATATTACAATCTGCTTGAAGCCAAAGGTGAGCATAAAGAGTCACTTGCATTACTGGAAAAATATTTGTTCGACAAGAATTCCGAAACGTACTACAGGAATGGAATGAAATACATGCTTGTAAAAGCCTACGCTCGCGCGGGGTTAAGAAACAAAGCTAGCGAATACTTGAGCAAAAACATTTGGGAAGCACCAGAAGATCCTGAGCCGGAGCAACTTAGCAACGCTAGTGATGATGCGTTTTCAGCGGGCAACCGACTCAGATAAATTCTTGAATTTTGCAGCCTTCTCGCTGTCACCATTATGAGCCTCAAATTGAGCCAAGATTAAGTAAGACTTGGAGAGGACAGGTTTAGCATTGGCAGTGTCAGGTGAGATATTCTCCGCTAATTGTTGAATCTCCTCGAATGTGCCTGAATTCGTATAGAAGGAATCATCGACCATCTTTTCCGCCAGTAAATTGAATATGCTCAGAATTGCTAAGCGCTCGTTACTGTCATGAGCAGGGTTCTTTTTCAAGTAGTCCAGCAGAAAATCGGAGAAATGGCTACCACGCAAACAACCTTCCTTCACAGCATCAAGCTTTGCCGCCGCGTAGCTACGACTTTCCCAGAGGTCGCTGCTTTGAGCACTCTTCAGCATGTGCTCGAGATGATAGCTCGCTTTTGAGAAGTCTCTTTTTTCAATATCAATTTTTGCCAGTTCTTCTGCCAGCTCAGGTCTCACCCGAAATCGAATATGAGAATTGTTGATATGGCAATCGAAGCCAAGCAAAAGAGCTTTCTCGGCATCTGCTTTCTGGTTTAAGGCCAACAAACATTGCCCTCGAAGCAGCATGGCGCTGGCTAAATAGTCCTTATTTTTTTGAAATTCGGTAAAGTCGCTGATTTGCTTGGCCCTGTCAATGATATGAAGCGCAGCCCTGTAGTCTTTCTTGAGATTCATTTTTGCTTGCGCTAATTCAAGTAATTTATCCATTAGTTGAAAGGCAATATGAGTCCTATTAGGATCAGGCGTTTGCTGGTAACGAAGCTCAAGCCGCTCCATGTCTTGTGAAAGCTTAAGAATCTTTCTGTCGTTTTGTTTGCTCAGCAGCGATTGGCCCCCGGAGGGCACTATAAAATACTTCGCGCAAAGGACTATGCCTGCAATTAGAACCGCTGCAACAAAAGAGGCAAAGGCAAGCATGTTAAAAACCGGCTTCGGCCGGCTCTCGGCAAACGTGCCGAAAGAACCTTCATGCAAATCAAAGATGCTGTTTAATTCTTTCAGCACATCTTCAGCACTCTGTGGACGTAAGGCAGGCTCACGAGAGAGACAAAGATCAATCAGTTTTCCTAGCTGTTTGGAAGCGCGATCTTTGCCTAAATTCTCCAACTTGGGTGCATCATTGCTCATGTGCTGATACATTGTTTCCATGGGAGTCTCCGCTTCATGTGGCGGCTTGCCCGTGAGCGACTCGTACATGACACAGGCGATTGAATAAATATCCGAAACTTTTTCGATTTTTGCGCCACGGCATTGTTCCGGGCTCATATACATCGGGCTGCCGATCAAATGATTGGTGGCAGTCAAAGTTTTTTGCCCTTCCCCATTTTCCACTCTGGCAATACCAAAATCAATTAGTTTTGCAATGAGCTTTCCATCAGATTCTGCCAGGAGAATGTTGCCTGGCTTTATGTCTCTATGCACAATATTTTGACTATGCGCATATGCTAGAGCAGACAGAATCTGGCTGAATATTCGCTGAAATCTTGAAAGGTCTAATCGCTTTGCCTTGCCAATTTCGTTACTCAAAGGATGTCCGTCCAGGTATTCCAAAATGTGAAATGGATTGCCTTTATCGTTGACGCCCCAGCCTAGAAACTTAACAATATTAGGGTGATCGAGAGAAGACAATGCTTTAGCTTCTCGCTCAAATCTTTCCTGAGATTCTTCATCCGCCTTTTCTGAAAGTAGAAGTTTAACTGCCACGGTTCGAGATAAATGCTTATCCAAAACTTTGAACACCATCCCCATGCCGCCCTGCCCGATTAGCTCCAGAACCTGATACCTGTCCGGCAAGCTGGCTACGGATTGTATTGAATCCGTAGAAATTCTTACTGTCGTATCTTCTTGTTCGGTCATAATTATGATGATTTTTACGGCAGAATATTAGCGCTTCGTCCGCAGCACCTCTTGGTCTCCAATGCTCGTCTTGCTTTTCACTCCAACTGGAGCTCCTTTTCCCATGTGCTTGTTGTCTATTTGAAAGGTGATTGTCTTTCTTCGAGAGCCTTCAGGAAAATGCAGATCCGCATTTCCGTCCAGAGTTCGATACGCTTGAAGCATCGACTGATCAAACTCGTGAGCGCCAGGTTTCACAATGCGTGCGCTAAGCTGCTGGGTATTGGAAATCGTGATTTCAACAGTATCTTCGCCAGATGGATTGCCAGCGGAATTCATATATTTCAAAATAGGTTCGCGTGCAAGTTCAGCAAAATGTGCGTGCCATTTATCCCACTGAACCACGCTTACAGTATCTGCCGGTTCTGCAAGTGCAGGTTGCTTTGTTGATTGAAAATGAAGCTCCGGAATTTTTTTCAGACTGGTCAATACCATGTCCATGGCAGTTTGAGCCCCTTTTGCAAGAGCATCGGCTTTTTTCTGTGCTTTTTGCATTTCAGCAACTAAAGCGTTCGTATCAGGTTTCTTAATGCTTGCCTTTACAAGTTCATCTGAGAGCTGATGTCTCAGATCTGGAATACCATGTTTTGGCAGCGGCAATTTAAGTGGATTTGTTTTCTGCGCTTCCTGCTTCGAAGGGACCTTGTTTGCAATTACTTCCGGTATTACGATAGACGAGTTAGTTGAGGGGATAGCCGGCATAGAAACAGGCAGACCAGACGCTCCCGGTATCGAAACAACAGGTCCTGAACCGCTAACAGAGTCTGGAATCGAAGGCGCGTGAGCGATCAACTTAGGTAAATCCGGAGTCTTATCTGAATTTGCTTTATCCAGTGCTTGTGAAAGCTGCTTGGATGCGTTGAGTGAACTATTTTTCTCTTTTGCAGCAGCCTTTGCTATTGCAGAAGCAAGATCTGTAGCATTGGCATTTTTTGGACTTTGTGCGGAGGGAATATCAGGCACAGGAGTTCGTGCTTTCAGCTCCTTTTGCATCAGCTTCTCTTGCCGCTCTGCTTCATTGGCACTGCGGAGCCGTGCTGATTGAATTTCCGACTCGATCATCCAGTTTAGATCGGGTGCATATTTGGCGGCCATTTTTCGAAGATCAACAAAGAATGTGGCTTTAACGTCATGTTCAACGGTATCCACGCTTGAATCAAGCTGTTCTTCCAGCGCCTGTCCTTTCAATACATCATTTTTTACTTCACCAGTAAGATCCACGATTTTCGAGTCGCCATGCAGTACCTTATCTGGATCATCCGGATATATTATCTGTGTGTGATTCACCTGAAGCTCGAACCTGCTTGGTTTTGGCACCAGTGATGTATCAATGATAGGCTCCATTTTGAGAAGCTTGCGTTTTTGAACTTTAGCAAGCGCCGGTTCGGAGCATTCGAGAGTGAAAACACCAATGCAGGCAGACGCCAAAACGAGCGAGAAGCAAAGTCGCGGCTCTGGTGTCAGCTTATTAGCCAAAGCGATTCCTTTTATTTGATCGAATAGTCGCGGATTCTTTTGTACACTTCTTCCGAACATTCGTAACTGTCACGCGATTCCATAATGTCCGCCGAAATGGAATGAAAATCCTGAGTATCAAATTGCCCGAGCTTAAAGCCCATGTCATCAAGCAATTGAACCTCGCATTGAGCTTTATTTGGAGCCTTGTATAGCGTCAATTTGTAATTAACCTTACCAGTCTTACTGTTTTGGCCGTCAGCTTGTTCATATCGCGTCCACAATTGTCCGATGGCTTCGGGACCATCAGAGAGTCGCTTGGGGCACCACTTGATGGTCGGATAATCATAGGACTCTATGTTTTCGCCAGGCTTAACGTTCGCTCCCGGTAGTTTGGCCGCCATCGACATGACTTTCATTGCCAAAGGAGTGGACTTAATTTTCGGTCCAAGAATTACACCTGCGAGCAGTCCGCCAGCAGCGCAAAATACTGCGATAAGCAGAGTAATAAAGAAACTGATAGCTTTTCGCGCCATACTGAGTCCCAACGTCCACAGTGCAGTTATACCACTTATAGATGGGTCAAGTGCCAATTTTGCTCAGCTTAATGCTGTCAGATTGCTTAGCCGGAAGAAATCAGATCCGAAGTTTCCGAGACACGTTTGAGAGCCAGGAACTCTTTGAGCAACGGGTAGTTCTGCAGCTCAGGATCTTCTTTAATAATTTCCAGTGCGACATTGCGTGCGAGTTCTAGAATCTTCGCATCATCGACAATATTCGCCAGAGCAAGATCAGGCATGCCTGATTGGCGTACTCCAAGAAACTCACCGGGACCACGCAGCTCAAGGTCTTTTTCCGCAATTACGAAGCCATCATTGGTCTGAGTCATAATGCCCAGACGCTGGCGAGTTTGTTCGGAACGAGAATCAGCAACAAGGAAACAATATGATTTCTCTCCACCTCGGCCCACTCGACCACGCAACTGATGCAGTTGAGCAAGACCGAAACGATCTGCATTTTCAATAACCATCACCGTCGCATTTGGAACATCGACACCAACTTCAATAACAGTCGTAGAAACGAGAATCTTGTATTCGCCTGCCCTGAAGGCTTCCATGACTTCGTCTTTCTCTTGTGGCTTCAATTTGCCATGCATCAAGCCAATACTGATTTCCGGAAAAATAGCGTTCCTAAGTTTTTCAAATTCAATTGTTGCTGCTTTTGCAGAAAGGGTTTCACTCTCTTCGATAAGTGGAAACACGATGTAGGCCTGGCGTCCAAAAGCAATTTGTTCGCGGATGAATTGATGCAGCTGCCGCTTTTCGCCGCCACCAATGAGCTTGGTTTCAATTGGTTTACGCCCTGGTGGCAATTCGTCAATTTCGGAAACGTCAAGATCTCCGTGCAAAGTCAAAGCCAAAGTACGAGGTATGGGAGTCGCGGTCATCGTTAGAAGCTCAGGATTCGTTCCTTTGGCTTTCAATCGTGCTCGCTGCTTCACACCAAAGCGATGCTGTTCATCGATGATGACAAAGCCCAGCTTCTGGAACTCGACTTCATCTTGAATTAGCGCGTGCGTTCCGATCGCTACGTGAATCTGTCCGCTACTTAAATCTTGCTGGATCAATTTCCGTTCTTTGACACCCTGCTTGCCCAGCAACAACGCGCATCTGATGCCCAGAGGCGTAAGCCAGCGCTGAAACTGTCGATAATGCTGCTCGGCGAGAATCTCCGTCGGCGCCATCACCGCAACCTGATAGCCGTTTTCGATAGCCACAAGCGCAGACATTGCCGCGACAACCGTTTTACCTGAACCTACGTCACCCTGGACAAGGCGATGCATAGGTTTAGGAGAAGCGAGATCTCGCCGAATTTCACCAAATACTCGTTCTTGCGCGCCGGTTAACTTGAAGGGAAGTTGAAGTTTGAAGTTCTGCAGAAGCTCACCTTCAGTAATCGGCAGAGACAGAGCTTCATTTGAGCTCTGAAAACGATGGCGCCTGATAGCAAGCTGCAATTGTGCCATAAGCAATTCATCAAAAACGAGGCGGCGTCGAGCGTCTTCTTTTTGTTCAACACTTTCGGGGAAATGGATGCCCCAGAGTGCTGTTTTCAAGGAAGGAAGATTGTGCCGCTCTTTCAAATAAGCCGGGAGCGGATCTTCAATTCGGTCTACATAAGCTTCAAGTGCGTTATGGATTACGTTGCGAATATACTTAAGCGAGAGCCCGTCAGTAAGCGGGTAGACGGGCACAAGCCTTCCTGTATGCAGGCTGTCCGGCTCAGAATCATCGTCGTGACTTGCACCTGTGCCAAGCACTTCAATTTCTGCATTCTTGAGTTGCAGCCTGCCACTATAACCATCGCGCTCGACCCGGCCGCTTGCTATTACCTGTGCACCCTTGGGATAGGAGGATTTGTAGCGCTCCATCAAATAGCTGTTGGACTTCCCACCGACAAACTTGGCGACGGCAATGCTGCCGCTTCCATCATGGATGCTGATGGTCAGGATTGAAACGTTACCCTTCTTCGATTGGAACGCACCGACGGATCTGATGGTACCGAGTATGGTTGCATCCTCTCCGGGCGTGACATCACGAATTTTCAAATGATTTTGAAAATCCAGATGTTCTCGCGGGTAATGGCGCAAGAGATCCTCTGCAGTCCTTATCTCAAGCCGACCTAGCAGGTCGGCTATTTTGGGGCCCACGCCTCGCACGAACTTCACATCTACTTTTCTTGGATCTTTTTCAAATGACTTTGCGGAGCTTTGAACTGAAGATTTCGGATCATTATTTTCGGCTGCGGGATTCTTTGGATTCTTTGCGGGATTTACAAACGATGCGGGCGGGACGCCCGCGATCCCGGGGGGGCCGCTGCTCGCAATAGCCCCCGGCCTGCTCGATGCCTTAGTAATTGACTGCTGGGATTGTGAACGCGTTGAAGTCTTCTTGCTATATAAACTGGATGGTTCCGGCACAAACGCTTCAGGTTCACGCTGCAGCTGTGGCCGTTCAGACTTATATCTTTGCGAAGGGCTCTGAGCTGGCTCTTCACTGGTTGGAACTGGACGACTACCAAAGAGCAAGTCTTCAGTTCTTCGAACGATCGCCATGCGGGAAGCAACGTCAAGATTAGGATACTGCCTGAATAATCCGCGAATTGTGGTCCAGCGCAAATCTTGTGGAAAGCGTTTGATCAGGCGATCAGAGGTGCGTCGCATGAATTCGGAAAAGGTTGAACGCTTGCCGCGAAAGTCGATATATTTCGCA
This sequence comes from Obscuribacteraceae bacterium (SeqCode), assembly GCA_044358055.1. Classification (GTDB taxonomy): domain Bacteria; phylum Cyanobacteriota; class Vampirovibrionia; order Obscuribacterales; family Obscuribacteraceae; genus JAIEPM01. Next base: position 17,855 of record JBIKOL010000056.1, on the reverse strand, counting down.
CGGCGTTCTACTGCCAACGCACGTCCTAATGCGCTGATTTCAGCTTCACGATCGACTTGTGTGCCTGCGCGGGACATTCCTTATATATTCCATCCAGCAGCGTACAAAATAAGCCTAAGACAGAATCGCTGCGCAGGGTATTAAATCTTTCGAAGCGCATCAACAGGGGCAGTTCGCATATACAAGAGATAGCAAACGATCCAGAAATGGTAGAGGCGCCTCACGGACGCCGTAAATAGCGCATGCGAAATCATCGCCCCGAGCAATCGTTCGAATCGTTACTGCAAGCGATTGAGGATTAGCTTGGAAATTGCTTTCAGGGTTGCGAAGACACCGAGACCTTCGGAGGCTACCGCTTCGAAACTGGGAATGCCGCGTATATTCAGGTCACGCTCCATACGTTCGACGCTCATAGCATTGGCAAGGTCGCGCTTGTTGTACTGAAGAACCCACGGAATGTTGTCGAGCGTGAGGTTGTATTCAGCCAGGTTGTCGATCATGTTTTGAAGTGACTCGGCATTTTCCTTGGAACGCATGACATCAGAGTCAGCTACGAAAATGATGCCGTCAACTCCGTTAAGAATGAGCTTACGGCTGGCGTTGTATTCCACCTGACCAGGAACTGTATAGAGGGAGAATCTGGTCTTGAAACCTTGCACAGAGCCAAGGTCCAGGGGCAAGAAGTCGAAGAACAAAGTTCTTTCGGTTTCTGTTGCCAAACTGATCAGCTCGCCCCTTGTAGATGGTGCCAGCTGACTGTGAATATATTTCAAATTGGTTGTTTTGCCACCAAGACCGGTGCCGTAATAGACGATCTTGCAGTTGATTTCTCTGGCGGCGTAGTTAACTAGTGCCATCCCTTATTCCCGTTTCTCCCACTCACTCTTATCAACCCTTTTGGGTTTCAACTGCCTTTCGATACAGATTGATACCACGATTTTGATGTGCTTAAAAGCCTTTTTGGCTGAGCTTGAAGAAATGAAAGCGAAATTTGCTAAAGCAAGCGCTTTCCTTTCTCTTTACTAGGTTGTCGTCTCGTGGGACTGCGCGTAGTAAAAGCTACCGTTTAAGGATACTACAGACTGAGGTTTAGGAACCATTTGACATCAGCAAAACTAGATGTCAGGCAAATCAGGCTCACGCCCGTGGCTATTTTTGCAATCTTGCGATCGTGATATAATTTCACTCTTCGTGGAGCAGGCTCGCTCAAAGCCCTTCCCTTCCTTACAAATGGAAGAGCTTTTGTCGTCTGTAACGCAGTACTAGTGGAGCTTTCCTCAGCTTCTTCATGCTGCGTATTACATTCGAAAGTTGAGCCCGTTTCTTTTTCGTGTCAGACAGATAGGAAATTCACCATGGCAAGACAATGTGAAGCCTGTGGGAAAGCGCCGATAACCGGCTATAACTACACCTTTTTGCGTTCTCACTGGAACCCACATAACAAGAGACGCTGGCTGCCTAACCTGCAGAATATCCGCGTAAAAGTGGCCGGTCAGGTTAAGCGTATGAAGGTTTGTACCGGCTGTATTAAGGCAGGTAAAATCAATAAGGCTGGATAAAGCAACTTTAATTTGCTTCCGGTCTTAGCGCACAAGCGAAATCAAGGGCGAGCGAGAGTCGTCAGACTCAGCTCGCTTGCTGTGCTTTTTTGAAACGAATAAGCGAAGGCGATGCGTCGTTTATTTCCATGGAAAGGTCTTATGCCAAAAATCCCAGAGCCCCGCTTGCGCGAGGCTCGAGGAAAGGGTAAAGGCTTGGGTTCGTTTGTATTTATACTTTAGCGCTGGCTGTCGCTCGACCATATGTTTTTGCAGGCAAAGTTCTGTGCACAATTCAACCGTGTTTTGTGAGCTTTTTGTTTGCTGCAAAAGCTTGCTTCACAGACCGTTTAAAATCCCAGAGCCCCGCTTACGCGAGGCTCGAGGAAAGGGTAAAGGCTTGGGTTCGTTTGTATTTATACTTTAGCGCTCATCATCGCTCGACCATATGTTTTTGCAGGCAAAGTTCTGTGCACAATTCAACGGTATTTTGTGAGCTTTTTGTTTGCGGCAAAAGCTTGCTTCGCCGACCGTTTAAAATCCCAGAGCCTCGCTTGCGCGAGGCTCGAGGAAAGGGTAAAGGCTTGGGTTCGTTTGTATTTATACTGTAGCGCTCATCGTCGCTCGACCATATGTTTTTGCAGGCAAAGTTCGCTGCACAATTCAACCTTATTTTGTGAGTTTTTTGTTTGCTGCAACGCGTGTTTTGCAGACGGTTTAAAATCCCAGAGCCTCGCTTACGCGAGGCTCGAGGAAAGGGTAAAGGCTTGGGTTCGTTTGTGTTTATACTATAACGCTCCTTGTCGCTCAACCATATGTTTTTGCAGGCAAATTTCAGTGCACTAATGTGCAGATTCCCGTGCAATGATTCCCGTCGCGACGGTTAACATAGCCTCTATCCGTTAAAACAGAGCATACTGCCGGTTCCAGATTTCGAGCACAAAGATCAGACACCATCCACGGTGGCAATCTACATAGCCTGAGCAATCGCCAATAAACCGTCGCTTGGCACATGATAAACAGCATTGCAAAAATGACAGCGCCCTTCGGCTTGTTCGCCTTTGTTCACCATTTGCATCAGGTCTTCTTTGTCGAGAACCTTTAGAGCTTGAATGAAACGCTCTTTCGAGCAAGCACAATCAAACGAAACATTTTGCCAGGCACTCAGTTGCTCGATTTCGAAACCCTGAAGCCCCCGGCGCAAAATATCCTCGAGCTTCATGCCCCGTCGCTGCAAGAAAGTGAAAGTGCCAAAAGAAGCAAGATTGTTTTCCAGCTTGCAGATGGTTTCTTCTGTATGATCCGGCAACAATTGCACGAGCATGCCACCAGCAGCCTCAACCCCATTGCGGCTCAAATGTACGCCTACAATAAGCACGGAGCCGGCATCATGGCAGCTAACCATATAATGATTAACATCCTCGCCGATTTCACCGGATACAAGTTCGACAGTTGATGTGTTTTGCAAGCCGAAACCATTGTCGACAGTGACGTGAAGATAGCCGTTTGTCCCAATAGCACCCCCAACATCAAGATTCCCCAGCGAGTTTAGCGGTAACTCAAGCTGGGGATTCTCTACATAGCCTCTTAATTTGCCGTTTGCTGAAGCGTCTACAACAACCTTGCCTAGCGGCCCGTTGCCCTGGAACTTCATACTTACCTGCCCGCGCTTTGCCACCACAGGTGAAACCAGCGCCGCAGCCGTTAGCGCACGTCCAAGCGCTGCTGTGGCTGTGTATGAGAGTTTGTGTCTCTGCCTGGCAGTTTCAACTAAGTTTGTGCTGGAAACAATCACAGCGCTGATGGTGCCATACGAGTCCATAGCTCTTAATACACCATCTTCCATAAACTGCTTCCTCTCAGTAAATTCCCTTATATTTTAGCAGTTTCTAAGCATCTTCAAAAGAGGCAATTTTTCTGCGCGAAGCACAGCACTCGATCAATACCGCCGAGATCCTTATGGACTGCCGTAAGGCACCAATCATATTTAGCGAAGATATCTCGGACAAGGTCTGCTTGGCCCAAGCCGATTTCTAAAAATATAGGCGTTTCGCCTGAAAGCATGCGGCTTGCCACAGCTGCAAGCCGTCTGTAAAAGGCGAGCCCGTCTTCACCTCCGAAAAGCGCAAGCTCAGGCTCCCAATCTCTCACTTCCGGCGCCAGTTCTTGCTTCTGCATAAAAGGGATATACGGCGGATTCGACAAAAGTAAGTTGAGCGATTTTCCTTCCTGCTCAAGCCATTCCATCCAGTCACAGCTGAACAAGCGCAGCCGATCAACAACTCCGTGCCTCAGGGCGTTTTCTTCAGCCACGTTGATAGCTTCAGCTGAAATATCGCAAGCCGAAGCGATAAGATGGGGATGCTCAGACAAAACTGATATGGAAATGATGCCCGTCCCAATGCCTATTTCACCGATAAGGGAATTGTCTGTCAAATTCTTCGCCGCGTATTTGTTTGCTGCCTCAAGCAGAATTTCGGTATCGGCACGGGGAACCAGGACCCCTTGCCGGACCGCAAATTTGCGTCCAAAGAAGTAGGCTTCGCCCAGGCAATATTGGATAGGCTCTCTTTGTTTTCGGCGTTCAATTATTTGCTGTAAAGAATCGAGAACTCTGTCATCAAGAACGCGCTCAGGCTCACGAAATCGCTCAGATAAGCTCAAACCGCTAAGATGCAGAACTATTAACTCCAGTTCCGCCTGACGCTCTGATTCCTCTATGGGCAGCGTGCTCATTTCAGCTTGAGCGATCCTCTGCAAATCAGCTACGGTAAGCACTAGCGCTTGCTTCCGTTGCCGCCGTTAGAAGATTCGTCGCCGCCCAGGGTGGTTTCGGCTTCAAGCAAGCGCTTTTGCTCATCATGTATGCAGGCTTCGATTATTTTGTCGAGTTCGCCTTCAAGCACGCTCTGCAAGCTGAAGTTCATGTTGAGCCGGTGATCGGTAACGCGATTGTCCTTAAAGTTATAAGTGCGAATTTTTTCAGAGCGATCGCCTGTTCCAATTTGCGAGCGCTTCGCATCAGCAAGCTCTTTCTGCCTTGCTTCTACTTCCATTTTGTAAAGCTTGGCACGCAGAATTTGCTTGGCGCGCTCTTTGTTTTGCAATTGACTGCGCTCTTCCGAGCAAGCAACCATCAGGCCGGAAGGCTTGTGCACAATACGCACAGCGGTCTCCACTTTGTTGACGTTCTGACCGCCGGCGCCTCCCGAACGCATCGTGGATATTTCCAGATCACGTTCGTCCAATTGAACATCGACTTCATCGGCTTCGGGCATAACAGCAACGGTAGCCGTTGAAGTATGTACACGTCCCTGAGCTTCTGTGGCTGGCACGCGCTGAACGCGATGAACGCCCGATTCAAATTTTAGCTTGCTGTATACCGCTTCGCCTTTGATGCTGACGATAATTTCCTTGTATCCACCCATTTCACCGGCATTAAAGCTTGCGACTTCAGTAGTCCAGCGCATTTTGTCAGCGTATTTGCTATACAAGCGGAAAAGATCGCCGGCAAAAATAGAAGCTTCGTCACCACCCGTGCCGGCACGAATTTCGACGATAATGTCTTTCTCGTCGTTGGGATCGGTTGGCAAAAGCAAGAGACGAATGTTTTCCAGAACTTCGTCTTGCTGCTTCCGCGCTCCGGCTAGTTCATGTTCAGCAAGCTCTCGCATATCTTTGTCGGTTTCTTCACGCAAGATAAGCTGCGCATCATCAACTTCTTTTTGCAGCTTATCCCACTTGTTGACGCAATCAATTGTGGGCATCAACTGCCTGCGAGCTCGCGAGAGACGCTTCAAATTGTCCGGATTGCTGACAATTCCCGGATCTGCGAGCTTCTCTTCCAGCTCGTTATAAGAGCCGACAATGTCGTCTAGTTTTCTTCTAAGTTCGGGGTCCATAAGCGTAATTCCGACGGGCTGCAAGCCGAATTCAATTTGAATCCGATTCAAACTTGCCTGCTGGGAAGAATTCGGAGAGGGAGGGATTCGAACCCTCGCTGCGTTTTAGCGCAGACAGTCTTTCCAGGACTGCACGATAGACCACTCTGACACCTCTCCATAAGTGTCAAGGTTCTGATTATATCCGATCCACCACAGGGAAGCTTAGCGCTGGTAACCAAATGCAAATGGCAGCGATCACTGGCAGAAGCAGGGGATTTCAAGGCGTTTCCTGGGGTCCTAACTCGCTCCAGATGATTTCGGTTAAATGCGGCAAAGGGTTATTTGCTTTCAGTATCTCGAGAATAATGTCGGGTCCGCCAACACCAGCAGCGGGTTCCATGTTCAACTGGATGATGCGGATATTGTAAGTGCCAGGTCGCACCCGCATTTCGTAAGCGCCAAAGGGCTCATCGTCCGGCAACTTGATATCGTCGAACTGAGCACCCATTGTCAGATGCCCGTAATCGCAAAGAATGAGCCGCGTGCCTGCACATTGAATCGAGCCCGTTGCCTCGCGTGCACCGCTTAAGAGCACCGGCTCATGCTTTATATTGATGCGCCATTCTCCTTTTTGCCCCGCCGAGGCAATCAGGAAGCGATAGAGCTTCATTTGCTGAAGAAAGTGTTCTTGCAGGCTTTCCCAGTTCCAGAAGTTGGAAACGAAGGACTGATAGCAAGCCGGGTCATATATAGCAAAGAAAGAGTAGTCATCTTTAATCTGATAGTTGCCATAAACGGCTTGTCTGCACTCAACAACACGCCCATCGCCTTCGTCGAGCTGCCCGTTATCATTCATCCACTGGTAAGTCAGCTCGTTGATTTCTTCGCCGGGCTCGAGTTTACCCATTACTGCATCCCGACGCACAGCCCAGATTTCGCCGCGGCTGGAATGTCGGGTTAAGACCTTGCCACTTGGCAGGCGAATTGCAGACGGGAGGCTCATAATTGCTCCTGAACTAGTCGATATGCTTATCAGCGACTGACCATTCCGGAGGCGAGTAAGTCCACCGGCGATTGAATAATTCCCCGCTGGGTCGTTTTTTAAGCGAACGCATGGGCTGGCTCTTAGGCTTTAGCCGCACTGAGCCTTGGACGCTTGCTTGCAGACTTAATGATGGAGAGGAATTCATCAGCCTTCAGGCTGGCTCCGCCAATCAAACCACCGTCGATTTGATCCTGCGCCATCAACTCATCAGCGTTCTTTGCATTCATGCTACCGCCGTAGAGAACTGGAATTCTCTCGGAAAGGTCTTTGTCTTCAAGGAACTGCTTGAGAGAGTTTCGAATCACCGAAATAACACGCGCGGCTTCCGGAGCCTCACAAGTCTTGCCTGTGCCAATAGCCCAAACCGGTTCGTAAGCAATGATAACTTTCGCGACTTCATCCTGGCTGAGTCCCTGAAGAGCAGCGCCAGCCTGCCTTTTTACCACCGGGTCAGTAAGGTTGTTTTCTCTTTCGTCAAGCAACTCACCCACGCAGACAACCGGAATAAGTCCATTATCAAGCGCAGCCTTGACCTTCAATGGCACTGACTGATTGGTCTCACCATAATACTGACGGCGCTCTGAGTGTCCAATGAGCACATGGCTGCAACCCACGTCCAGAAGCATTTTCGCTGAAATTTCGCCTGTATATGCGCCCGAATCATGATGATCGACATTCTGTGCGCCAAATTTCGCCGGGCTGTTTTTGACGGCGGAAGCAACGACATCGAGGCTCGTGTACGGCGGAAACATCAAAATCTCGGGGAGGTTCTTCTCAGCGCCAATACCTTTGACAATCGCTTCAGCCAGCTCCTGGGCTTCCTTGCGGAGCTTATTCATCTTCCAGTTGCCGGCAATAATTGTTTTTCTGTTCGCCTCTGTCATGATTTATACCTGCTCTTAATGCCTGATGGGACGAATAATTGTCCCCACTTAACCCTTTGCCAGGGAATTTCAGCAGGCATTGTAACTCGGAAGAGCAAGTCAGCGATCAAATTTTGCGTATCCTGTAATGGGAGAGCAGGCAAAATTGGCTTACAATTGATTTCAGGTCAGCTAAAAATTTGTACCAGCCGGGTTGGCAAGCGCTGAGCCAATCTCTTGAAGGTATCCTGATGTCTAGCGACATAATTTCACAACCCGAAGAGCAAGCAAACGATTTGCTACGCCAGGCCCGGCAGCTGTATGAGCGCGACGACCTGGCCGGCTCTTTTCTGCTGTCGAAAATGCACTGGCTGAATTTCCCCGAAGACCTCTGCGCCGTGCAATTGCTCTGCGAAATAATGAGAAAAAACGGCAAGAAGGAACTCTACCGTCATTTGCGTATTCTCGGTCAAAGCCAGAAAGAGCTTCTCAGCAATGCACAGTCTTTATTCGAGGCAGGCTATCACTTCATTGAGGAACGTGAACCAGAACTGGCGGCAATGCTGCTTTCGCGCTGCCGCCAACTGGCACCGCAGCAAACGGTTGTGCGCTATGAACTGGGTTTTGCCTTAATGCAAATGCGCAGGTTCCAGGAAGCGATTCTCGAATTTGAATTCCTGGCAGAACAAGATTGTGATTTCGACACGGGCTTGAACTTGACTGTTTGTCACTCATTGACCCGGAACTTGCAGAGAGCGCGCGAATTATACAAACAACTGGAGAAAATGGCACGCAGCCAGGAAGAGAAGCGTGAGCTTGCTTTGCGTAATTGGGTCATTCGTCGGCTGGAAAAATATGAAACACACAAGCATCTGAGTGTGCGTGACTGGGTCTATGCCTTATACGGCGCGGTCCTTTTAAGTGACACAACCCCAAAGGATCTCTCTGGTAAGCCTCGCACAATGGCGGCTGATTATCCTGGTGTTGCTACAACTTTGCTTATTTTGCATGGGCTCTTAAAAGAACTTGGACTGCGCTATGATGTCGTGGAGTACTACAGTCCACTATCTCGCCCGCTGGCCGAGGCCCTTGCGACTCTGATGGAAATACCTGTAGAACATTATCGCGGACCCGACAGAAAAGAAACGGCACTGCTGGTGATGGCATGGGCTTCAGATATTATTGGGCCGCATAAAGCATTCGTTAACCACAGCCCGCGCCGAACCTTGTTTGCTTACGGTCTCACCACAATGGCTCAGCTTCCAGTCACTCCTGACATAATTGGATGCCTGGCGGAAGAATGTGCAATGCCCTGGTCTGATCAACTGGAAGAATCGTCCGAGACTGAGCCACAGCCAGGCAAGCCGCACCCGCTAAACCAGGTTCAAGAAGCAGCACTCAATCAAATTCTTGCCAAAATCGCAGATTTAGAATCGAATCCGCAAATCATTCAACAGGTTGAAGACCTTCATGCCTACTACAGCTCTAAGCGAGAGTTACTTCTTCTGGATAATGCAAAATCCTTTCCCGAGCGTCCTGAATACACCGCCGAGATTCCCTTTTAATGAGATTTCTGCGCAAATTAGCCTTAACAATATCGTATGTAAGCAGCTTTCACTTTTTCAAACCAGCCAGTTCGGAAGAGGAATTGCGTGGTTTATCTGTCTATCTTCCGACAGTTGGTATCTTCATCGGGACTTTGCTATTCACCGTTTACTGGCTGCTCAATTTAATTGATTGCGCTAATTTGCTGCGGGCTTTTCTGATTACCGGATGCTGGCTGATGGCTACAGGTTGCATCCACCTCGATGGATTGATGGATGCTGCTGACGGGCTTTTTTCTCATCGCGACCGAGACCGTATGCTTGAAATTATGAGAGACAGCCGTGTTGGAAATTTCGGCGCAATTTCAGGCGTTATGCTGCTTGCGGCAAAAATTTGCGCTCTGGCGATAATGCCTGAGAAATGGATGTTTCCCGCCCTGCTTTTGATACCAGCATGGGCTCGTTGGTCTGAGGTTTTTGCCATCGCCTTTTTTCCTTATGCACGAGCCGAAGGCATGGGAAGAATCTGGCACGACAGCACAGAAAAGCAGGATCTGCTGCCGGCTTTGGCCTTGCCGGGATTACTTAGCCTTGCAGTTTGCTTCTATTTGAATTCGGCCGCCATATCATTCTTGATACCGCTGGCGGTACTTCCGGGAATTTTCTTTGCCAGCCGTATTAATTGCATTCTTTCCGGACACACAGGCGACACCTACGGAGCAGTAGTCGAACTATCTGAGGCAAGCGCACTGATCCTGCTTGCCCTGTTCAGCAAGTTTTTGCAATTTTAGTATTCTGAACTTGGTGGCGCAGGTGGAGGCGGTGGTGCGGTTTTTCCATCCTGAAAGCCTGCCTCTCTTTGTGAATCTTGCTTGCGTGCATCATCAAGCGACTGCTGCTCGCGTTCAGCACGTGCTTTACGTTCGGCGTCGGCAGCCATGCCTCGCTGCTTCATCATGTAACCGCCTTTTTTGACAAAGAAATCAGCACGAGTTTTTATATCAGGCTCGTTCAGTTCGCGAGCAACTTCAGATATCTCTTGCATTTCGGAAGTCGCCGTTGCTAAATCCGGAGAAATTTTGTCCAGCGCTTTCCTCAATGAATAGCGAACCTCATCCCGCATACCATAACGCTGAATGATCCGGGCCAGATCACAGAGGTCCTGAACGTCGTCGCGTTCATCAATCATTTTCTTTAAAGCCTTGCGAAGCAAGTCGTCCATGCCCAGTGCTTTGCAATTTTCGGCATATATCAGCCAGTCCTGTGGCTTAAGGCCCGTAGTGGCTCGTTCCATCGCCAGGTGAGCCAGATCGTTCAGCGAAACTTCATGTGCTTTCTTAGCGAGATTATAAAGCGCGCTTACCGTCTTGGCGTTTTCAATGAGCTTTCCCATAGACTCGCGCGTAATTTCGAAGAAGTTATAGCGGCGAGCTTTGAGCGCCATCAAGAGGTAATCGTCTTCACTGGCACAGAGTGACAGCGCCTTATTGCAGCACTGACGCCGTACATCCATCATCGGGAAGGCATATGGTTCTGTATATTGGGCAATAGCCAGACATTTCGGAACATCATTTGCCCCTTCAAGGATAGAAAGAACCATCGGTTTGGCTTTGTCATACTTGCCGGATTTCATTAACTTGCCAGCCCTGATAAGCTGGGATTGGACTTCCACAGGAAGGGGCGAATCGGCAAACTCCGGGCGAGGCTTATTGGCGGATTCAGCCGCCGACATGCTAATAAATTGAATTGTGGCAGCCAAAACTGCGGCAATGGCCCGACGCTGCCCCAAAAGTTTTATCATGCCGGTCTCCTCAAGGTACAAGCGTTTTCAGCTCGCTCAGTAACAGCCATAAGCATATTTGCCATTTTATACGTAAAGAGGGTAGTCTGGTGGGTAAATTCAAAATGGCTGACGAGTTGTTTATTCCCTAATGGAAAGTTAAATGAAGCAAGGCAAATTTTCACCCGCACTGGGTTTCTTGATTTTAAGTCTAACACTCACCCTCTTTTGCCCGTCCGGTATAGCGGCAACAAAGTTCGAACAGCTAAACCAGCAAGCAGAGAACTTTTACAAGACTCGCAATTATCCTGAAGCCGAAAAGGCTTTTCAACAGGCTCTAAAAGAGGCAGAGAAGTTAGAAACTGGGGACAAGCGGGTAGCTACAACCGTTTATAATCTTGCCCTCTGCCAGCAAGCCCAGAGTAATTACGCAGAAGCCGAAAAAAACATGAGCAAGGCGGTAGACATGATGACGGTCGCTTATGGAGCCGAGCATCAGCGCGTGGCGCAGGTATATATGGACCTTGCCGATCTTTATCTTGAGCAAGCAGGACAGGAAAACAAGCCTGAGCTGAAAGCAAAGGCGGTCGAAAACTATAAGAAAGGAATAGATATTTTCGAGAAGATTTATTCGCAGGCAACGGGACAGGAAGACGACGCAAGCAAGCAAGACTCTGGTCCAGGCGGAAAGGGAGCGAAAAAATCTGCAGCGAATACAACTGCAGACACAGCCGCAGACCTTTCCAATGCGCTTCGCCTGCTTGCCGATTTCCATGCACAGGAAGAGAATTACGAACAGGCAGAACCTCTATATAAGCGTTCTCTTGAATTAGAAGAGTTCTCTACTGGTCCTGAGACAAAGGATATGGCAAGACACAAAGCAAAGCTGGCTGAATTCTATTGCGTTCAGGCAAAATATAGGGCCGCAGAACCCTTATTCAAAGATGCTCTTGCTATTCACGAAAAAATGGATCCAAACAGCATAGACACAGCCAATCTGCTCTACAACTATGGAGGTCTTTTCTACGACCAGGCTATGTTTGGCGATGCAGAAGTAATGTTCAAGAGAGCCATCAAAATATTCAGCGAGGATCCAGATCAAAACGAATCGGACATCGCTCAAAAAAATATTGCACTGGCAGATGTGATGGATCGCCAGGGAAAAATAGAAGATGCAGACAAAATCTACAAAAAATCCATGGTGTCCCTGGAGAAACTTGAAGACAAATCGCCGTTGATTCGTTGCCTCAAACAATACCAGCAACACTTGCTGATGCAAAACAAAAAAGAAGAAGCCAACAAAGTGCTAGCAAGAATCAAGGAGCTAAAAGGCAAATCTCCTAAAGCGCAGGCTTCTCAATAGTTCCTTTCAGTGATTGAAAGATAGAAGTTTCAGCGCAGAATTTTTAGGCGTATTAATCCCACTGCGATCAATCCGCTACACGAAAAATACACGACACCGTAACGGCGCTTTCTTTGTCAAGAGAGTAACTTCTATCCTTAGAAAGGTAATGCATGGCATCCAATTAAAGGCGGAGGGCTTAGAAATGAGCAATGAATTTGAGGCAAATGAGCGGGTACAAAAACCGGAAGCGCTCGAATCAAAAGCAAACGAGTCACAATCGTTGAATCTTCTGGACATCACGGCCAAGAACGAAGCAGTGGGTCATCATGATTATTTTCCATATCCATATCCGTATCCGGTTCCGCGCCCAACCCCATCCTCACATGTTGGCGGAACTCAAATCGAAGTGCATGACGGAAAGATCGTTGTTCACGGCAACTAATTTGACTCTGAGGCTGAAACGCCGCTAGGCATAGAATCAACCAGCCAGGGGCACACCTTGCACCGCACTAGCTCCTTCCCAATCGGGATCGAACTTAGACCGGCAAGGCGTGCCCCTGAGTACTTTTTTGGATCCATTGAAATTGTGCAAGGAAGAACGTTTACAGCGCCTGACATGCGGAATTTTGCTTAACATTCCATTGTATAAAGTAAGCAAGCATGCGATTCTTCTTCACTTATTGCTCTAATTCCTCTCCAGGCGGAGACTCAATTATGACGTTGGAAAAAGCACTTGTCGTGTTTTCTGGAGGCCAGGACAGCACTACTTGCCTGTACTGGGCAAAGCAGCGCTTCTCGGAGGTTTCGGCAGTAACTTTTTCCTATGCTCAGCGTCATGCACTGGAAATAGAAAGTGCACGAAAAATTGCTGAGCTTGCAGGAATTAAACATGAGCTGATTAACCTCGGTCCATTGTTTGCGGGCGACAGTCCACTCACAAGTAAACAGTTTGCTGTTCCACAATACGCAGATGCCAGTGTGCTTCCGCATGGTCTTGAAACTACTTTCGTACCCGGCAGGAACATTCTCTTCTTGACGCTTGCTGCAAATCGCGCTTATGTAGCCGGATACAAGCATCTTGTTATTGGAGTAACCCAGGAAGATTTTGGAGGTTATCCAGACTGCCGACAGGAATTTATTGACGCAATGCAGCGAGCATTATCATTAGGGCTCGACTGCGATATCACTATTCATGCCCCACTTCAACACCTGAACAAGAAAGAAATTGTAGAGCTTGCCGGCACATTGGATGGCTGCATGGAAGGACTCAAATATTCCACCACCTGCTACAACGGAGTTTTTCCACCCTGCGGAAGCTGCCATTCTTGCCTTTTGAGAGAGCGCGGATTTCGTGAAGCCGGTATTCCTGATCCACTGATGAGAGCACCTGTATGAACAGTTCCAAAACAAGCACAGCAGAATTGAAATCCGAATTAAAATCTACGACGACTACCGCAACACGTCGTTTGACGTTCTGCGCTGGACATCGTATTTGGGGACACGAAAGCAAATGCAAATACCTGCATGGACACAACTATGAATTGATGGTTCATGCCGTAGCTGATGCAGGGCTTGATCAACTGGGTCGCGTCATTGATTTTTCTGTGTTGAAGCAGAAAGTTGGGGAATGGCTGGAGTCAAACTGGGACCACGGAACTATCCTATGGGCTGAAGACAGTCAAATGGTCAAAGCTTTGCAAGCAACAGAAAATTGTAAGCTCTATTTGCTGCCAAAAAACCCAACTGCTGAAAATATGGCCTTGTATTTGTTCCATGAGGTCATTCCGGATTTGCTTAATGGAACTGGCGTAACAATTAACAAGCTTACTTTGTGGGAAACAGAGAATTGCTTTGTTGAGGTGGCTCTGTGAAGGGTAGAAATCCAATTCGAGCTCAGCAGTTGAACGATGGCAAAACCTTATGGGTTCAAGAAGTCTTCTATTCCTTCCAGGGCGAGGGACCGCTTAGTGGGCAGCCTGCGGTATTTGTAAGACTGGCTGGCTGCAATTTGCGTTGCTATTTTTGCGACACGGATTTTGAGTCTTCCACATGGAACCCAACACTCGAAGAGCTCTTGGAAGAGATCTCCAAAATAAGACCAGATTTCTGTGACCTGCTGGTGCTCACCGGCGGTGAACCGTTCAGGCAAAACATTCGCCCGCTCATTGAAGCTTTGCTAAAGCTTCAATTGCGAATTCAAATTGAAACGAACGGAACACTCTGGCTGGACCTCCCGAAGCATGAGAAATTGATGATTGTGTGCAGTCCTAAAACAGCTCAGTTGCATCCAGAAATTGTTCCGCGCATAAATGCGTACAAATATGTAATTGCCACCGATGAGCTTTCTGCTCATGATGGTTTGCCTGAAATGTCGACCCAGCAAGCCGGAAAAAAAACATTGATCGCCAGACCCTCCGGGAATGCAGAAGTTTTTGTCATGCCTATGGATTCGGATGACAGCCAATCGCGTGAGCAAAATTTGAAAGCCGCAGCCGACTGCGCACTTAAACACGGATATCGATTAACAATGCAAACGCACAAACTCGTGGGAGTTCGCTAAGTGGAAAAGACAGATTTTAAACAACTCGGAAAAGACAGTAAATATTACTATGACAATCCGGAAAAGGGTGTGCTCGAAGTTTTTCCCAATCCCTTTGCGGATGCCAGTCAAAACGTGCACAGTGTAAGCGGTTCGATCCATATCGAAGTGCCTGAATTTACGACCATCTGTCCAATTACAGGGCAACCAGACTTTGCCACAATCGTAATTGATTACAGACCAGATAAGCTTTGCGTCGAAAGCAAGTCACTGAAGTTATATCTCGGTCGCTTCAGACAGGAACCTTCTTTCCATGAAGCATGCGTCAATAAGATTGCAAACGATCTGATCGATATATTGAAGCCGCATTTCATAAAGGTTGAAGGACGTTTTACTCCTCGGGGCGGAATTCCGCTATGGCCCAGTGCCGAGTATCACAGTTCTAAATAGTGCTAGGAAATATCCGCATAGTGGCTGAATCTAGCCGAACTTATTCGGCGCATTCAGCGAAACTTCTTCCAAGTTTTCAGTTCCATATTCGAAATCACTAAGTATTCTTTACACCCCAGCCGTTTTTTTTGTCGCCAATTGGCAGGCAAACAATTTACTGTGTTATTTTGAATTTGTCTCGCACATTTTTACCACGGGTATAAACCTCATGCACCGCAATTCAAAACGGCGCGCAGTCGCCGTTTCTGTCATTCTGCTGTCCATTTCAGTTCCGCGAATCCAGAACGCATTTGCCGGAGATCTGGTTTCTGGCGTGATCAAAACAGGGGTTCACGCAGCAAGTTCTATCGCAAAAACAGGAACTTCTGCAGCCTCCTCATTGGTTCAAAGCAGTAATTCTTTGCATTCCCGACAAGATTCCGCCCAAGGCTCCGCTACTTTGCACTCAGCAATTGATAGCCGCGGAGCCAAAGCTGTTGGGCGGGACTATCCATTATTGGAAGGAGCTGTCTCAAGCTATCAGCCAAATACAGTAATAAGCGCCACTGTTGACAGTCTTGTGGAGGCAGCCCTGGCGAAAGATCCGCGGACAGAATATTTGAATGCTGCAGTGGAACACTACAATAAGTTTCAATCCAAACTAACAGCATCTGCAAAAGACAATCTGAACTTTGCAGTTCCCTACAGAGGATTCGACCCTTCCATTGAAGCCGCTGATATTGCAAGTGGCGAGAATTTCAAAATCCGCAGTCTTGGTTCAGCGGAATACGCAAGACAAAAGCAAATTGATGAGCTGCATGTCAAAGTCGTGTCCAGCGTAATGCAAATTGCCATGGGTTTAGGCATGCAAGATCATGCTCAGGGACAGCAGAAGGTAAATGCTGAACTGAACAATCTTCGCCAGTTGGTCGGAGATGACGAAGCGAATCAAGCAGCCCAAACATTGGCCGAGTGGAGCAATAATATAAGCGTGCCGGAGTCCGCATTCAATCAGCAAACGTGGGACGTAAACCAGCAGAAAGACAAAATGCTATCGGTAATGAGCAATGCACTCAACAGTGACCCCGTAGTTGCAGAAATAATGATGAGATTGCATAAGTACAATCACAAGAGCAAATTCTCGCGTGTATCAGCACGTGCCATCGAAACGGCCCTCGGCACAATCGCATTGGGACCGGATTTTGTCGGTGCTGGAGGCCGCTTAGCTTTAGGCACATTCGTCGCAGCAACTGGAGGCCCAGAGCAAGCCAAAATGATGAAAGAAGCATACTTCAGCAAGAGACTCGAAAGCAGATCAAATGTGCTAAACGATGAAACCCATCTTGCCCTGCAAAATTATCAGCTAGGGGCTTTAACTCGGAATTCAGTTTTGATGGCAGCCGCAGAAGCAATTGTGCAACAAATGGCAGGACCTGAGGTTCTGCAGGAGCTTTTTGCTAATGACATGTCGCATACCGCGAGCCATACACAAATTCGCGGCACTGTTCCAAAATTGAACGAGCACGCTGGCTAAGAAGCTGTTCCACTTACTCAAGAATCAAACAGGGGCACAAAAGCTGCCCCTGTTTTTGCCAGCAGATTTATTTTTGAAATTAAATAGTCCCGACAGAAGTATCGTGGAGCTTTTTGACTATGAGCAATTTTTGCTTCAAATAATGATGAACATTTAGCTCGAGCTGTTTTGCGAGCAGGGCATCATCCGGGCGTTCCTGGCAAAGTTTGCTGAGATCTCCAATAGCCTTTTTTTGCTCGTCCATGTGCTCGCCCAGCTTCTTTTGAGCCCAGCCATATTCTTCGCTATCAGCAGAGTAGCTTTTCTTCATGTACTCAGCTAATTCGAGATCGCGGCGGATTTTCTCAAAGCCAGACTGTAAATCATCGAAAGTTTTTTGGACTCTTTGCTCAAAAGGCAATTCCGGTTTTTGCTCGTCGCTGGTCTTGTCACTGGTCTTGTCGCCTTTCTTTTGCTCCTGATCTGATTTGCCCTCTCCGGATTCCGGCGCTGGCTTGCTCACAGGCTCGAGCGATTTTTTCAAGGCGGGCTCGGCTGTTTTTTCCACCTGCGCTTTGAGGCTATCTGCGATTTTCTGGGCAAGCGGGTCTAGCTTTCCATCATTCAGTCCGACAACTCCGTGAGCGCGGTCGTAATCATTCATTATATTGTCGAGCAGGACACTTTTCTGTTGTTTGCTGATAAGGTCGAAGTGTCCACCTTTATGAAGAATATGTTTGTCTCCGTTTATGTGCTTAACTTCGCGAGCAAGAGCGCCTAA
The DNA here is from genome assembly GCA_044358055.1 of Obscuribacteraceae bacterium (SeqCode). Lineage (GTDB taxonomy): Bacteria > Cyanobacteriota > Vampirovibrionia > Obscuribacterales > Obscuribacteraceae > JAIEPM01. The sequence goes on along the minus strand of JBIKOL010000056.1, from coordinate 594 downwards.
TTCTGCCGGGTTCATGCCAGAGAAGGTTCGCGCTAGCACCTGATAATAACCTTCGCCATGATTAATTGCAGAGCTGTTGGACGCCTGATTCAAAAGTTTTTCGACTTGCTTGCGATAATCCTCACGGATCATGGTGTCACGAGCGGCTTCCGTAATTCGGGGGGTCTTATCTTGATCATCATGGAAGTTTCGGAACGGGTTTCTGTCGCCGAGTAAACAAGGATCCGGGTGCCGATAATGCGAACGTTCAGGCCGATTGTTATCTTGATCTAGATCATGAAGATCCCGGGGCTTGCCATCATATATGGTGACTTTACCCAGCATTTGAACAGCTTGGTCATCGCTGTGGTCACGCTTCATCAGGGGCGCAAGTAGCGGAGCCTCGTCCCTTAGCTTATCGGCGAAATGATCAGTGAACGTCCGTTCGCTTGCCACAGGCTTTATGTCATTGCTCTTATCGTCGAATCTGTCATGAATCATCGCCATATTTGTATTCCTCTTTGCTGAGACACGAGCCAAAGCAGCTTTCCTGAAATCAGCGCTCAGTGCAGCTCTATCTGTGTAGAATGTTCATGCAAACAATCTAATCAGCAG
>JBIKOL010000155.1:0-21142 GCA_044358055.1 Obscuribacteraceae bacterium (SeqCode) | reverse complement strand
TCAGTGCTGGGTTCATTTACGTTCGGAAAATTACTCCGTCGCTTACCATTGACAGCTCGAAACCCGCATTTCCATTAAACGAAAGTTCCTTAGGAGCCGGCGCTCCCGGGTTTCCGGGTTTCCGGGCTTTTCGTCTCTGCTTTGATTTGCATTCAGCCTAGTCGCGTTTCCAGTAGTGCGGAATGAATAGGTCGAACCCTTTGGTGCTTTTTGTTTGGATGATGACGGCGGGTTCCGGTACCTGAATTTCTCGATTCTTTATTTGAATTTTCTTGCCGCTGAGCAAATCTTCGTATTGACCGTCCTGAAGCTGAACGCTAAACGCTTGCGATACGTCATTTACATTGAAGATTCCGTAAAGCACTTCGTCGTCTAATTGCCAGCATGCTTGTACGCAATCCTTTGCTTCCAAAATTGCGAAAGTTCCGTTGCAGCAAATTTGATTTTTCTTGAGTTCGCATAGCTTGCTCAAGAATGGAGATAGCTCATAATTGCGCCATTCGATCGGCTCTCGCTCAAACAATGAAGGTGTGTGTGTGGCGGCTGATTCCTCGCCTGCATAAATCATGAATGGACCTTTGTTGAATGCCTGGAATGCTGTCCATGCAAGCGCTTGATTTTTGCTTTTGGCAAGTTTCATTATTCGTTTTTGATCATGGTTTTCGACAAAGCGAAGTTTGTTGAAATTGGCCGGATAAGTTGAATCTTGCATAACAAGCAACTCAAGATACCTTTCAATGGGAAGCGTTCCTTTAACTGAGGCTTCCCAGGCGTCCCAGACATCGTAATCGTAGGTGATGTCGAATGCCTCATACAGCTCGGCGTCCGAGTGTGCCGGTAAGCCAGCTCGTCGCCTGTTGATCAAGAAACTTGTATGAACTGATTCAGCTAACCAGATTAAGTCTGGAGCTTTCTTATACAACTGCTCGTAAGCTGTTTTCCAAAATTCCAGAGGGATGCAAGATGCAACATCACATCGAAAACCGTCGACGCCTCTAAGAACCCATAAAGCAAGAGAATCAATCAGATACTTAGTAAGCTCTTCATTCGGATGCTTGAGATCAATAATATCGCTCCACTCTGGAACTGATGTCCTTGGCTTTCCATCAGCATCCTGGCGATACCAATCTGGATGTTCGTCAATCAGATTAGAGTCATGCGCAGTATGGTGATATACAACATCGATGATCACTTTCAAACCAATCTTGTGTGCTTCGGCAAGCAAGCGTTCAAAATCAGCCAGCGTTCCATACTCCGGATTCACCTCTCGATAATCGCTAATAGAATATGGACAACCCATGCTTCCTTTTGCTTTGACTTTTCCGATCGGGTGAATCGGCATCAGCCAGATTACGTCAACGCCCAAATCTTTGATGCGCCGCAAATCTGCCTCGACATCGGCAAGTGTACCTGTCGCGCCATGCGCACGCACGTATACGCTATAGATGATCAGGTTTCTGATCTCTGCTCTTGTAAGTCGGGTCATCTTTCCATACTCTTTCAGTCAGCTGCAAGTTACTGAAATCAAAACAGTTATCGTAATGCCGAAAGAACGAATCCTCTTCTTGGCATCTTGCCTGCCCAGCCATAGTAACAGCAATAAATTAGCAGATTAGTGCGCTTATTGCTAAGGGACCTGCCTCAGTAATTACCAGAGCAGAACGTTCAATCGCAAGTTGCGCAGCTTGTTCTAAATTAAGCCCCTGCGACAATGAGGCAAGCATGGTACCAGCGAAAGTGTCTCCAGCTCCGGTTGGATCATATTCCTCCACTGAGCTAGCAGGCAGTTGGATTTGATTGTCCTCAAAGTAAATCAGTGCGCCGCGCTTCCCCTTTGTAATGCAAATGATTTGTCCATTTCCGGGTTTTAGCGGAAAGGCATCTGCATCGAAGACAATGCTAGCTTCGTTCTCATTCATGAAAACAAAATCGCTGAGTCTGCACAGTTCGCGGACTGTGGCTGTTTCATTGAGGGCGACACGAGCATATGTGCCAGTGGATATTTTGCATTCGCTCTGGGCTTTTATTGATTTCAAAAATTCCAGCTGGCGGCTTGCGCTGCTCAATGCTGCGATATGTACAATCGCATAATCAGATAGATTCTCCGGCAGAAACGATGGTGTCACCTTTGGTTCAATTCCCCAACCAGCATTGCATAGAGTTGCACGATCGTTGCCGTGATGAATTATCTCCAGATGCGGATATTCACCTTGTCTTGCAAGCGGGCCGATCCATTCGAGTTTCTCTATGCTCTTTAAACACAGCGCTGAAACATCTTCAGGTTTGGGTGCCAGCAATGTGCAGTTCGCTCCAGCGGCTGCTGCGGCAAGCGCTGTATATAAACCAGCTCCGCCATTGCTTTGCACGCTAATCGATTTTTGTTCAAGATGAACAATGTCGGTGGATGCACAACCGATGATCAATATTTTGGGATTAGCCGCTGTCATATTTGCCTTTGAGTGACTGGAAAATTTTATCAATCTCTACGTTTAGTTTCCGGATTTGCGTAGTCTGGCCGGGGTGTCGTCCTGTGAACTTTGCGCAAGTCCGCAAAGAGAATGCGGTGATTACTATGTCGCGGCGATTATGAGAAATGCATAATAAAAGGTGCGGAATCTGAAAATGCACTGAAAGGTTTGGTTTCAGCCTCTTTCGGGCATTTTCATAGTAGTTTGGGTAGCTCTAGATTCCGGGGTTGGGTGAAGGTTGGCTTCTAGCGAGAATACTTCGGTTCATGACAAGCCGACTGCTAAAGAGCAGCCGGCGGCCAGGCCTGACACACATCAGGACCAAACTCATGAAAAACCACCTTCCCCGGCTGAAGTTGCCCGGGACAGTTCTCGCACCTTAAGTCAGGACACATTAAAACCTGGTGACCAGAGTGCGGTCACGGCTGGAAAGCCCAAAGGTGATGCGACGGTTCTTTTGGGCAAAGTCGAACTGACTGATTCGGCGTCGGACAAACCTTCATTAAAGCCAGAAGCGATCAAAGCGGCTGCCACGAAATTACACGACGAAGTTAATTCACGCAATCTCTGGGGCTGGGGCTGGGGCAATACTGATCCCGAGAAGATTCGCAATATCGTCGAGCCGATGAACAAGGCTGATCGCCAGGCTCTCGAAAAAGAATACGAAAAACAAACCGGTCACAAACTGCGGGATGACTTGAAAGAGAAGCTTGGTGCTAACTCAGAATCTTACGTGAAAATAGAAGCCATTCTGAACCGCAATGATGGCAAGTCGGATGAAGCGGGTCAGGTGAAGACTGCGCTGGCGAAAATTGATAAAGCAAATGCTGGACTCGAGTCAAGAACTGGAGTATTCAACACTGTTCTAGATGTATTGAATCCTGGCAAAGGCGCTGTCGATTTGTACATGGACAGCACGGATAAAACTGCGAAAGCAAGAGCTGAAGCTGATATACGGAAGAGCATCGGCGCGCTGACCTCGGATCAGATCAAAGAGTTTAAAGACAATTACAAAAAAAACTATGGTGTTGATATTGAACAAAAGCTTACTAGCGACCCGTCAGTTTCGCAGGAAACTAGAGATGCATTGAAGATTCTTTTCAAAGGCGTCGATAAGCGTAACGGAAGTGATCCAGAGTCCATCAAAAACTCTAACGATCTGGCTCAGATCGGTTTGAATTCAAAAAATATCGATATATTCAAAGATGCAATGCAGACTTCGTCCTATGAATCGAGAATGCAGTTTTACAACAACAATGGCGTCGATAAAATTGACAAAACATTCTCTGGTGACGATCGCGAAATGGCGCGCAGTTATATGGAGCGTCAGGCAGGCAACCTGGGTCATTTGATTGAAGGTAACAGCCACTGGTATCACACCAATAAGGAAGAGATTAATCGCCTTGTCACTACAGGTGCAAGCGATTATGATCGGCAACAATTTACACGAGGCAAACAGCTCGCTGATTTCGCTGAAGAAAATAAAGACAAGCGGATTGCTTTTACCGATCAAGACAAACGTGACATGGCTTTCTATCAGCGTGTACATGATGGGCTGAAGTCTGCAAGCAGCAGTACAAGAGAACTAACTGATTGGGAAAATAAATTGATGCAGTCGGAGAAACTTGTCTCCAACATTCTCGACTCGCATAATGATGGGGGCTGGTTTGGCTGGGGAGCTAAGACAGACAGAGAAAAATTGATGTCTTCTGTAGAGAACTTGAGTAAAGAAGACTGGCACCGTTTGCATACAAATAAGGATGCGGAGCTGCTTAACATAAAGCAAGCTCTCGGCACTTTTGCGGATCAGAAAACTGCGGATCTTGTTCTGCAACGATTGAAAGACAAGGCTGATGCTCCAAGCTATGAGGAATCGCAGAAAGTCGGTCGCCGCGGCGTCGAAGAGACTTTTGCGGACAACAAAGGAAATCCGGGGAATCGTCTAGACCGATTGATGACGATGACGGATAAGGAGCGTGCGGATTATAAAGCTAATCCCGCTGCCATTGATAAGGTCGTCGAATCTAGCACTCAGCCAGGTAGCCTTGAGCGCTTTGCTGCTCAAAGACTATTGCAAGAGATCAAAGATGGGAAGAAACCGGATCATGCTGATCAAGCTATTTTGTCTGCATTGAAAGGTGACAATCCGTCTAAAGCCGTGAAGGAAATGGAAGCTGCGCTGAGTGAGAATAAAGGCTTGCTCGGAAAGCCACCGTCCGATCCTGAACTGCAGAAAAATTTGCGCGCCGCTCTCGATAGGGTAGTGGAAAAGGCCGGCTATGGCGAGCAGTACGTGTCTGGAGTCGATGGACCTGGTGTTGTAATTCCGGGACGCCAGGACGAGTTTGCAGATCAGATGTTCAAGAATGGACACATGCCTATCGAGCTGAAAGTTCAGCTTGATGGCGATAACAAACTTGCAAAATACAATGACATTATCAATGCTTCGCCAGAAGAGAAACAGCGCTTGTTAGCGAATCCTGCGCCGGATGCTGCAACAAAGCAGTTTCAAGACAGGGTCATGGGCTCTGATGATGACAAACAGATTTTGCGCCACGCCATTCAGCAAGGCAAGATGACTGATGCTGATACCTTCAGAGCTTTTGTCAAAGGTTCACAAACTCAGCCTGAAGAATTGAAAGACATGCTGAGCAAGATGAGTCCGGAGCAGCGCCAAAATCTTGCCAATGAATACTTTACAAAGTATGGTTCGTTGATTACCGCAGACGTAATCGGTAAGGTTCCTGATAATGAGCGCTTCCGTTTTAGAGAAATGCTAGCTCCGACTGACACGCATGTGCGCCAGGTTGGCATGGATGCTCGTGAGGAAGGCGACAGGCATACAAGCGTGTTTGACGGCACGCTCAACAAACTATGGGATAAATCACAACTTGGTTCTGTTGAAGCACAATCCAATATGGACAAGTTTGTCAAAGATCACGCTGCTGAAATAGATAAACTTAGTCCAGGACAGAAAAAGCAATTCATGGATTCGGTGGCGAATTATCAGGCCGCAGTCAAAAATTATGTTGATTCAAAAGGGCAATTCGGCGAAGCTGTAGTGGATGCCGCTATTACGGTGGCGGCGGTCGGGGGATCATTCTTTACAGGCGGCACAAGTCTGGCCTTGCTTGCCACTGTGGGAGCCGGCGGCGCCGCGTTCCGCGTGGCTGCAATGAAGGCAATTCAAGGTAGCGACTTTAAAGATGATCCAGAGAATTATTTCCGCCAGGCATTTAAAGGCGCCGCTGCTGCGGATCTCGGATTTATCGCGCCGATTGGTGGCTTCACCAGAGTCGGTGAAACTGCTGCAATTCGCACAGCCGAAGGATTGTTGCCGAGACTTGCGCGGACTGGTCTAAGTGATGTCGCGTTTAAAGAAGGAAAAGAAGCGACTCAAGCGTTGATTGCAAAAGAGTTGGCGCAGCTCACAAGGCAGGGGGCCATTGCCGGCAGCAAAGAAACAGAAGCTGTTATTGCTCGCGTAAGTCAGCAGGTCCTGAAGGATTCTGCCAGCCAGGCTGAAAAGGATCTGTTCGCTCAAACATCAAGTTGTAACCGGATTGCGTAACAAAGTAATCAATGAGGCTGAGGCTTATCTTGCAAACGTAGCAACTGCTAGTACTGCTAATGCGGGATCTGAGTTTGCAGCCACTGTTGTTGGTTTGGAAGATCCTAAGACATTGATTGACCGCATGATTGCCAGCGCAGAATCAGGTGCCGTTGGTGCAAGCGTTTTCCATTTTACTTTTAAAGGTGTTGCTGCTGGTTTCCACGGTGCTAAAGCAATCATCGGCAGAGACAGCAATGGACTCTGGGCCGGCGAAGGCACTATGGTGCGCCATGAGGATGGTACCACTACTGTAGTGAAGCAGGGCGAGCAATATCGCTTCAAATCTGGTGATAAGGTCGTCGAGAATCTCGATGCAGTCGGACCAGCTGCACGTGAAACAAAAAATGAAGGACCGGACGGTCGGCCTCTAAATAACGATAGAGCTCAACTCGTTCAAGAGAAATTCCAGCCACTGGATAACCGCGCTCGTCCTGAGGCTCGTGAGGCCGTTATTAAAGAATTGAAAGAAGTGAAGGCTTCGGCGACTGAAAAATGGGCGGATGGAAAGCCTCTTAGCGTCTACGATCGCTTGATGCGCGACCCATCGATGACAGATGCGCAAAAGGATAGAGTTATCGATTTGCTGGCAAACGTGCGTGGGCATTACGTAAACTATCGCACGCCTGATGGAAAGATGCTTGCAGATCAGGAAGTTAACTGGATCCATACGCAGGGTGAGCTGGCAAAAGTTATTGAGTCGGCCCAAGCAAACAAGCTGAGCGGCGTAGAAACAGAGAATGCCTTAATTGCATCTATGTTCTCTGATTCAGCAAAATTCACTGACACGGCACTTACCAAAGGTAATTTCACGACGCATCACCTCGATGGTGCACTGGCAGCGGCTAAGGTTCTCGAGGAACGTGGTTTTCCTCCTGAGCGAATTCAAGCTATCACCCAGGCAATTCGCGAGCACCAGATTGCACCGCCTGAATTTATGGGATTCATCTACCAGACAACTATTGCTCGTAATTTGAAAGCACAGCTTGATAGTGGTGCCATCACTCAAGCTAAGTACGATCAAATGAAGAAAGTTCTTGACGATATGACTGTGGTCGGCAATGATAAGATGCCGCGAATTAAGCAAATTGCCGATATCAACAATGCTCCATTAGTCAAAAACGGAAACGGTGAATGGGAGGTTGCGTTTACTCCCGAGCAACGCGAGTTGATGAAACTATCGGGAACTGATCACTGGTACGTGCCTCATGATCCGCGCTTCATGGCAGATGGCAAGACCGTTGATCCTGAATTTGCTAAACTGCCCGAAGCAGAACAGGAAAGACGCATTTCGACCTACAAGAGTTCACGTGCACTCATCGATGGTGATGGAATTGACAACTACGCCACTATGGGTGGAGCTAGCAAAATCGTTAAGATTCGTGGACCTGAGACCTTCTTCCCTGACAAGACCGTTTGGGACTCGGTCGCTTCGGTTGATAAGAGTTACGATGACGCAGCCAAGGTGCTCACGCCTGAAGGAAAGCGTCTTGCTCAAGAATCACTGAGACAGCGTAATGAAGTACTCAACGATGATAAGAACGGAATTCGAGCTCAGATGGATAAGTGGCTGCGTTCAACCGGGCGTGATCCATCAAGCCAAGAAATTCCCTACTACAATAAGGAACTCAAATATCCTGAGCCATTGAATGCAGCAGAACAGGCACGCTTAAAAGATCTGCAGGCACAGAAACCTGCAACTCCATCCGAAAAGGCGCAGGTAGATTCAGAGATCAAATCGCTGAAATACAAAGGAATGTCTGATCAGCAGATCAACGATTTTGAATTCGCAAAACAAATTCGCGATAAGATGACCGATTTCATGCGCATGGCGCACCGCACCGATGGAAGCCTGCCCGGTGATTTCGCTCGAGCGGGAACGAAGGCTGTTAGCGAGAATGTCAAAGGCGAATTTTCCCGAGAATCGAAGCCGTTCAAATTGCCTGAGCCGGAAGGCGCCATTAAGGAAAATCCGGACGGCAGTAAATCATATCAATATAAGACTCCAGAGGGTCGTACTGGCGAGGTGCTCATTCGCAAGGATGGTACATCCGTTATTAACGACACCGCTAATCCGGCGCAGGCACGGCATTTTGATGCAAGTGGCCGGCTTGTAGAATCAAACGGTTATAAATTCAGGTATGACACTAACGGCAAGCTGAACAAGATAGTTGAGCCTGATGGCACTGTCAGAGAGCCGGTCCCAAACAAGTGGGAATGGAGCTACTCCAGAACCCAGCCTGATGGGAAGGTAGTAAAAGGCGATGATTTCGCCCGTCCAATTGGTGTTGATCCTGACGGAACAATACGCTACCAGCGATTCGCTGACCGGGTAGAGGCCGTAAACACCACTGATGGATCAGTAACTCACTTCCGTTCGGATGGGCGCGTCGAATACGAAAGGGCAAGCTATCCTAGAGAATCTGCTAAAACTCACGACCTGATCCAGCAGAACTTTCCTCCGGGTGCAAGGCAAGAGCGCGTCCAAAACTTGCTCAAAGAATTCGAAGAAAGGGCGAGCAAAGATAATTTGTCTGCCAATGAAAAAGCCTTGTTCTATAAGCAGATTAATCGCATCCTGAGTGACAGCCCAGGAGCCGCATTGAGCATGGCTGAGCGCGCGAACCTGGCCGAGCAAGTCATCAACCACGCTGCTAAGCCCAGTTCAATTGACCAGGGCATGAATAATACATGCAATGTCACCACAATTGAGCATCGTTTGTACGCGAAAGATCCAAGCAAAGCCGCGCAAATGGTGGCAGACATTTCGATGACCGGTAAATATACATTTGAGAACGGACAAACGGTCGACCTGCGTGAGCTCTCCGGCGGACTAAAGCCTGACTTTGAAGCAAGAAGCAGCTTGAAAATACAAGAAAAAGGAAAAGCGGACGTAAAGAGCGATGGTGGCAGAGACTGGTCAAGCCAGCTTGTTGAACGCGCGCTGGTCAATTCAAAATGGTCGGCAGAGCCTGTTCTAATTTCTGAAGGCAAGATCATTAGAGATAACTCTCTGGTTTATGACGCGCATGGAATGCTTAAAGGTAAAGTCTCAGATCCCAAAAATGAGCTCACTCGACTATACGATAAGGACGGTGCGCCTTTGTCTGAGTACAAGCCCGGAATGGAAGTCTATGACAAGAATAAGAAGCTGATCAAGAATGTTGATGAAGCGAACGTTGTATATAGTGCATATGGCACCGTTGAAGGGGTTGTTTCTAATGCAAAGAAAATAACGCCCTTATTTGATGCCGACGGAAAGCCGCTTACCGGTTTCGGTAGAAACGATCAGCGAGCATTTGACAAAGATGGAAAGGTAGTTCTTGAAAGAGCCACACCTAAGTACGACAAACTGGGTGGTTCGAGTGCAATAACTACGGGGTCCGAGCGTGTTTATTATGACAACATGGGCAAGGAAGTTCGCCTAACTGATGAATGGGGCAGAAAGATGGATGCCCCCACGATTTACACGAACGAGCTGCATCGTGTCGCGGAGCAGGTAACCGGCAAGACCGAAGCTCCATTCATATTTGTAAGGACCGAGAAAACGAATACATGGTCAAATCAGCTGGATGTTGCAACTGTTGAGGATTTTGGCAAAGCGCTTGAGAAAGCGCAAGCCGAAGGCAACATGCCCGGAGTTTTGTTGGTGCACACGAGCTATCCACCATTCAGCACTGGACTTGATGCTGCGACAGGATTTATGGGCGGCTGGCACGTGGTGAACGTGCAGAGCTATGATCCGGTAACGCGCACAGTTAAGTTCACAAATCAGTGGGGAAGCGGTGCAGATTACACAGAGAAAGGTGTATCAATCGACAAAATCTTCCGCAGCATGCAAAATCCAATGCTGCAAAAAGTATATAGGAAATGGAAGTATGGCAGTTAATTTGGCGGTTCATGTCGTGGTCCTGGGGTAGGGAAAATGGGCGAGAAAGACAACGAAATGAAAAACTTGAGCAAAGATCAACATGATCTTCTCAAAGAAGAAAAATCCAGTGCCGATGAGTTCCTGCGAAGTGCTGCCTATGCAGCCTTGCACATGCCGTATGAAGGCGCGGCGCAGCTCGTCAACAAAATGAGCAGCTCTCAATTTCTTCCTGACACGCGATTCGCGCAACCTGATGCGGTTGAGCCTGGCAGCAGGCGCTGGTACGCTCAAACGTTAGGCACCGCAGCTGGTGCCTTGCCGTGGATCGTAGCTATTGGAAAAGGTGTTCAAGTTGCGGCGAATCCATTTATTAGCAGGTTGGAAGGCGACGCTGTTCAGTTCGCTGGAATGAAGATGTCCAGCAGCACGCTTGCCACAGGCGAAGCTGCTCTCACCGGTGGTATTTATTCCGGACTCTTGCAACCGTCGCGCGACCTCAATAATTTCTGGGCCGAACGAGGGACCAATGCAACTATAGGAGCCCTTACGCTTGGCACATTCGGCTATGGTATGTCGAAGTTCAATTTAGATTCTGCCTCTCACTTAACCCGCATGGGCGCCGGTGGGCTGCTAGGTACGGTCGCCGGTTTCGTGAACGCCGAGAGCAACGCATTGCTGAAAGAACGCAGGTTGGCAACTGATTCGGAAATCAGCATGTCCATGCTCAACTATGGAATTGTTGGTACTGCGATGGTCGGCCTTGCAAAACCAGAAACAATAGCTAGAGCCGAGCAAGTTGCAAGAAATGTGGAATCTGTAGAAGCTGTAAAAGGCTTTGAGAATGCTCCGCTGAAAGTTGCGGAATTCAACAAGCTTCTTGCCGAAAGCCATAAGATGATTGACTCGGGTAAAAGCGCTGAAGCAGGTACAACACTAGATAATTTGAGCACAGGCTTGGGCGCGCGTAGTCTGAAAAATGCAGTCACTGCAGATGAATACATGCAGTTGGGCAGCGCCTTCCGTCGATTGGGCAATGATTACACAACACAAGCGCGAAGTTCCTTCAATGAAGCCATGGATATTTATCAAAACGGAGGCGCAAGAGCCCAGGCTGCGGATGCTGCGCATCGGCTTTCCATGCTGGAAGAAAGTTCCGGCAATTATGGCAAGGCTGCTGACTGGTTAGATAGTTCACTTAGGATGAAAGCAGATGCTGCCGGCAAAGGACTGTTAAATCGAGCCGAGGCTGCTGAGTTTCGTCAGACGCAGAACGGGCTTTATGATAAGCTTGAAAATCTATATAGAAAAGCCGGTAATGAAGAACTTGCTGATAAGGTACAACAGTCGCGTCCGGCACCTGAAGCGCCCGTTGACTATCACCGCGTTCCAGGGGCGGACAAAAAATAAATTCGGAATGCTTTGTGCATATCATTGTCCAGTATCCCAATATCTGCAGCAGGATTAGACCTTGATGTCTGTGTCAAATGAGCGAGCTGAGCTGCAAAAGCAGCAAGAAGGGTTAGAATCCACAATCATGACAATGACATCGGAAGGTATTCCGATACCTGAAGATTTGTCCAGCAAACTGACAAGTGTTCGCCAGAGGATTGCGGAGCTGGGTGGCGGCGTAAACATAAAACCCTGGACATCCTGGCTTGGACAAACGATTGAAGAATTCACCGTAACGGAATGTCTTTCCAGAGGTTCTTACTCCAATGTTTTTCGGGCCCGAAATTCCCAAACTGGGCAGGATTGCGCTTTTAAGATCTCAGCAACTGACGAAAAGATTGCTGTAAATGGAAAAGAGTATTTTTCCAAGCAAGCTTTTGTTTTTGATTCCGAAATACTTCAGCAGCTTGAAATTTCTGCTAATGATGCGCTTCAAATGGAATGTGAGCGATTGCAGGCTGATATCACCGGATGTTTTGTAAAGGTTCTGTCCACTGGCAGCGTTGAAAACCACTCTTATTACCGTATGCCCCTGTTGCAAGGGCAGTCTTTGAGAGAGTTGGCTGGATTGACTGATGGTGTTCTTTTCCAATTTTTGCCTGAATTATTTAGCCGCATTGCGAAGCTCATTGATAGAGTTGCGGAATCGTCATTGCATTATCATGGCAATTTGAAACCGGATAGTGTTCTGATTACAAAAGACGATGCGGTTCTTCTTTCTCCTGGTGTTTTTGGTGGCTCAAATGGAACTGCTGTCTCCAAGCTTGTGTTCACCACTCCGGCATATTATCCATTTTACGAGCCAAACGATACCTTTGCGCTTGGCTGCGTTCTCTGGGAAATGATCTGCAAGCGACATCCGCTATCATTGGAGCACACTGAAGATAGAATGTCTCTGTTTGCTCCTGAAATGAGGGAAATGCTTGAGTATAGGAAAGCACTTAGCCACGAACCGTTGTGTAACATTTCCCGGGTGAGAATGCCTGCGGAAATTCGACCTAATCTTGCGGATAGCACCGAAGTCTTCTTGATGAAGTCAATCAAATTATCCTTCGACCAAGACGGATACATCACGGGTGATCCTGGATTTAAGAATGCCGTTGACCTGGCGGAAGCCCTGGATAAAGTCGCCACGCACGGAATCTTCCGCGCTTCCTAAGGAGGTCTGCTCCGGGAGCGCCGGCAGCCTGCCGGCTTATACTCCGGCGAAACCGCTCCGATTCTCGAGAAGCTCCTCGGGTATTTCCCAGTCTACCTATTCGCCAAAAACCTCACGCAAGAAATTGCTCATCGCTTGCCACGAACGTTTGTCCGCATTGGCATCATATTTGATACCATGCTCCGGCATGTTAGCTTCCGGGTTTGTAAATGCGTGTACTACGCCGCCGTATGCGTGCAATTGCCAATCGGCACCGGCATCAGTCATTTCCTTGCCCAGCGCCACTACTGTATCCGGTTGCGCCATTGGGTCTGCGAATCCGTGCAAAGCAAGAACCTTCGCTGAAATCTTTTCTTGCTTCCTTGTGCCTGGAGGTGAAAACAATCCATGGAAGCTCACCACACCTTTAACACGCTTATCTGAACTGCGGGCCATATCCAGCACGCAGAGTCCGCCAAAACAATATCCAATTGCGACAATTCGTGATGCATCAACCGCCGCATGTTTTTCAGCAGCACTCACACCTGCAAGCAATCGCTTCAACAGCATTGCACGATTGTCCATAAAGGGCTGCATCAGTTTTGCATTTTCATCCATGCTGTTTCCGCGCTTGCCCTTGCCGTAATTATCAAGCGCGAAGCCGACGTAACCCATCTTCGCGAGTTCGTCAGCTTTGCTCCGTTCAAATTCTGATTGTCCGGCCCAGGCATGTGATATCAAGACGCAGGGACGCTTTTTATCTGAACCCTTGTCATAAGCAACGTAAGCCTCACAGCAAGTGGAGTCGTCATAATAATCAAGATATTCAGCGTGCATCTTTCAGTATCACCATAGAGCTAGACCGGCATATTCTAACAACTTGACTAGATGGAGCGAATACCTTTAAGAATGGTGGTATTGTGCCTTCGTTGCTTTTGCTAGTTCCGGCAAATTCTTTGTTTCAACCAATTTCGAATCAAGCGCCTGGAGACGTTGTTGAAGCATACTCGATTTGCTGCTTTCGGTGCCGGCAGGTAGTCGATCCAGCATATTCATAAAGGCTTCTCTTGCCTTGCCGAAACCGCCTTGCTGTAAATACATGGCGCGCTCGGCGGATCCTTTTACATCCAAGCCGCTGACAAAATCTCTGTGTCTATTTATGAAACTTGCGATCGCTTCCTTATCCGCAGCAACTGGATGCTTGTTCAGCAAGCGAATTGCTGTTATTGATTCTGTCGGCTCAATATTCAATCCGCGCATAAACGCACCGTTCGTCTCGTCAGCATTCACTACCTTGCGCAAAAAGGAGAGGAATTTCGTATTCTGCTCCGACCTATCCCAGGGCACCGATACGTCTCTACCGTAAAGCAAGCTGTTTCTATTGATCGCTTTCGAGCCAAATCCGACCAATTCTTTTTCCGAATAAATACTTGATGCCGCATCAAGCAAATGCGCAAAATCACCGGTCATTTTTTCCGCGTCAGCAGGAGCATATTGCAGAAGCACCTGTCTTAGCTTGTTACCAACAAGTTGTCCCGGACCTGTTACAAAAACTGTTTTACCTGCATAATCAATTGCCGCGATTTCTGGATGATCAAATTCCATTTTCACCCCTTGAAGAAGCGGAGCTGAGCGAGCTTCTCCAACGGCTTTCAAAGCGCCTGTTGCAGCATCCGGCAAGCCAACTTCCATTGACCCGATATACGGAGACTGCAAGAAATGATTCTTTCCGCCATTAACAACAAATGCATCGACGTCTGCGACTTTGCGTACGAACATTTCATAACTACTGGTCGCTGCCTCCGGCATCTCGATTGTTCTTGCAGAAACGATTGAAGGCAAGCGAGAAGAGTCGAGTATGCTGAACTTGCGTGCTGTAGCCAGTGCGTTTGTACCGGCTGAACCACCGAGTACCCAATCGAGATTTCCTTTTTGAACTTGTGGCATCAGATCGGTGATGTGTCTAACAAGTTCTTCGTTGCTCTTTGCGATTGCAGCCTGCTCTCCCGTGAGTAAAGAGGCTCTCTTGGTGCTGTCTGTAATAGCCAAATTACCGAGAAGCTTGCTATCTGCACTTAGTGCCGCTGGATTGCGTTCAAGTTGTGCTGAAATCTCGGAAAGTCCACCCTTGCCCGAAATCGACTCGAGAACTTCCTTAAGACTGCCTGGCAAGATCTTCGAGCCGGCATTTGCCGCCATCTCGGCTAAGGCTTCAATTGCTTTAATTGGAGGCATCCCGATTCTCAGCCCAATATCCCACCTTCAGTTTATTAAATAAGCAATGCGCTGTCAGTGTGAAAACTACGTAGCAGCACCTATCTGCGGCGCTAGACTGTGCATTCGTACAGGATTTTTGTGCACAGTTGATGACAATCTGCGAAGGTTGCCGGCTTCTGCTCCAGCGAGATTGAGCGATCCCGGGGCGTAATTATTTACCCTTGCTGAGTTGCGGTAGCAATTCTTTGACTGATTTTTTGATGAGCGCTTTGACTTCCTCTCTTCGCTCTACATATCGCAGAGGTCTTTTATTGAACGCCGCTGCCCATGATATTCCGTTAGACTGATGCTCTATAAGTGCCATAGTTCCGGGCAAGGAACCGTGCCTGGAGAAAGCAATCAACTGACCATTTTTATTGCGTTCGACCTCCCAACCGAATGCAAAATATTCAGGTTCGGTTTTCCAGTAATCGAGAGCTGGGCGGGCTAGCATTTGCTCGAAAGTTTTCTTGTTTATCGGCGGGTCGATCTTTGTTTCTCCCGACAAAATCGAAATGAATCTAACCAGATCGTCAGTCGATGCAATCCAACCTATCGTTGCCGGAGCTGCTTCCAGCATGAAAAACCCGCCGTTCGCTGCTCCTAGCTGGTCCTTATAGTTAGGAAGAAGATTTACGACCGCTGACTCCTCGGGATAATATTTGACCTCATGTTCTGACGAATTCAATGTGGAACCAATTGCAAATGATTGAAGATTTTCCGGTTGTAAAATTAAGGCATTGATGAAGTCTGCATATTTTTGTGACGTGATTTTCTCTATAATTTGCCCGAGCACGCAGTAGGAAACATTTGAGTAGCTATACGTTGTTCCGGGATCGTAATCAAGTTTTTGCATCAGCAAGTTTCTGATGATAGCAATGTTGCTTGGGCGCAGATTGTTTGTGCATTTAACTGCCGTTGTGCCGAGCCATTTTGCAAAGATCGGGTCGGCTATTCCTTCATGTTCCCAGCCTGCGCTGCATTGCAATAGATCTCGAACCCTGATGTCTTTGATGCGAGGGTCGATAGAGTAGTTCGGTTCACACGGTTTTATATCGCTCAAAATCGAAAATGCTTTGTCGTCCGGTTTCAATTTTTCGTTTTCACACAGCGACAATATTCCGACTGCAGTGATTGACTTAGAAAGGCTCGCTATGCGAAATCTGTCTCCCGGTAGCAGGGGAACCTTTTGTTCTAAATTCGAATATCCGTAGGCTCTGGAAAAAATTATTTTGCCTTTGTAGGCAATTGTAAGCGAGGCGGCCGGAATATTTTCCCTGTGCAGATATGCACAAAAGTGTTTTTCGAAACTACTCATTCCACGGCAGCTCGTGCCATTGATGGGCATTGTAGTTTCGCAATCAGCTGGAGCAGCCTGAATGAAGGCAAGCAAAATCAGCATTGCTGAAAAATAGATAGCATGGAATCTTTCGTTCACTTATCCTCAATCCAGCTCAACAATTTCTGCCTTGTATGTGCCCTGCTCTAAATGCAAGAGCCCCATCGTATGCCGTGGCTGTCTGCGTCTGTCGGTCGCCGAGCCCGGATTGAATATTGTAAAACCATCGTGCTCTTCTATCATCGGAATGTGCGAATGCCCGAAAACCACTACATCTGTTTCGGGGAATAACTCTCGCAGACGCTGGTGCCGACCCTTGCTGTTTCCGGAATCGTGAATCATCGCCAGCCTTACCCCTTGCCATGATAATTCCAATTTTTCCGGAAGATTCAAGCCCAAATCATTGTTGCCGAGCACTGCGTATACTGGCGCAATTTTCTTGAGCTTTTCCAGAAACTCTTGTGATACCACATCACCTGCATGTACGATTGCATCCACCCCAGTCAATAAAGCATAGGCTGCGGCGGGAAGGTCTCTTGCTCGCTTCGGTACATGTGTGTCGGCTAATACGGCTATCTTCATAGCTTAAATTATAGCTTGCACTATATTGACATATTCAATCCAGCGGCCGGGAAATTTGCCCAACAGTGGCTTTTGTGGCTTTAAGGTAATCGTCCGGCGCAATAATAATTTGGGTGCCGCGTGCTCCCGCTGAGACTGAGATTTCTTCGAACAGGTACATATTCTCGTCGGCGAAAACCGGATAATCCTTTTTGCAGGCAAGTGCCGTGACTCCGCCGC
This sequence comes from Obscuribacteraceae bacterium (SeqCode), assembly GCA_044358055.1. GTDB lineage: Bacteria > Cyanobacteriota > Vampirovibrionia > Obscuribacterales > Obscuribacteraceae > JAIEPM01. Next base: position 4,210 of record JBIKOL010000155.1, on the reverse strand, counting down.
GAATGTAGCCTGTCAATGGCTGAACTTCTTTCAGTGCCACCGTGTCAACACTTCTGTTGCCACTAAGTTTTGCGAGGGCTTTCAAATCCAGTTGCATGTCCCCGGGAATGACAGCAAGGCAGACGCCGTTTTTGTCGCCTCGTGCGACCAGCGTTTTGAACACCTGTTCAAGCGGATAGCCGATTTTTGCCGCGACGGTCGATGCGCTGAGATCTTCCGGATCTACCTCATATTCGCGAAGCTGATAGTTGATGCCAAGACTGTCAAGTATGCGGGCGGCGTTTGTTTTCATTTCTCTTCGCTTTGGGAGGAGCAGCAGGTGCTAAGGATAGTACAGCAAATATCGATATGCTAGTCTATATCCATTGATGCCTGATTTAACTGCGCGATGCAAAATCCTGAAACAAAACCAAGCATAGCAATTATTGGTGCCGGCAAAGTTGGACTGACTATTGGGGTTCTTGCCAGAGAAAAAGGCTATAGAATTTGCGCAGTGGCTGGAAGAAACCAGCAGCGTCTTGAGCACGCTGCCTCGTTATTAGGTTCAGCTCCAATTCTTTCGATTGAAGACGCTGCCACAACTGCAGACATTTTGTTTCTGTCCGTGTCTGACGATGCAATCGAACCTCTATGCGCAGAGCTCGCAGGCAAGAAGCGTTTCAAGCTCGAGCAGATTGTAGTGCACTTCAGCGGCGCACTTAGCAGTGAGGCTCTGGCTCCTGCGCGTGATGCCGGGGCTCTTGTTGCGTCGACTCATCCCTTGCAAACCTTTTCTAATTTGGATTCTGCCATGAGTGCAATGCCTGGGACTTACTGGTTCTGTGAAGGCGACGCAGCGGCGTTGAATGTACTGAAGCAATTTATTATCGAAATTGATGGGCACCCTCGTTTGATTCCTACTGATAAAAAAGCCCTTTACCATGCAGCATCGGTAATTGCCTGCAATTACCTGGATTCTCTTATGGATATTGCACTGAAGGTCGCTGAGGAAGCCAGCCTTGATCGTTCAGAAGCGTGGCAGGTGTTGGAACCCCTGGTGCAAGCCACATTGAAAAATATCAGTAGCTCAGGCACTGTCAACGCATTGACTGGACCTATTGCACGTGGGGACTGCAAAACAGTCGAGCGTCATATTGAAGCTTTGTCTGCAACGGATGTAGAAGTAGCTGATCTCTACAAAATGCTTGGTTTGTGGACTGCAAAAATTTCCGCAAGAAAAGGATTGCCTCCTGAGCAAATCAATGCGCTCAAGCAAGTCTTAACGAGACCATAAGAATTCATCCTCAGCTCGATCATTCTAATGGTGGATTCTGTCCTGCTAAAAATGAGCAGTTTGTGCGTTCGGCATGCATCTTATTTTTGAATCCATTGCACGATGCGCTTTTCGAAAAAATTAGGTAAATTTGCAATAGATCAATAGTGGAATAATTCATCGCCAGACTAACTCAATTGCGCAATTGCTGCGATTGGCTCCTCGGCTGGGAGGATGGCATGTTCAAGATTAATACAAGAAAAAGCACCTGCTGCCGGCTATTTTTCCTGTCCTTATCCGCGATGCTGATTGCTGGCAGACTACCAGCAATGTCATTTGAACCAACAGGCAATGTCGCTGACAAGCCGCGCTTTGATGGCAAGATAGTGAAACTAGTTAAGCAGGAAAAATTTGAGCCTTATGCTCATATGAGAGGCTGGCATCCGTTTGCCCATATACTAAGACCACTCTGGGACGTTACAGAAGAACTCGATAAACGCATTAAAAATTTGGAAGAGCCCATGGCTGATCTAAAGCCAACGCTTAAAGAACTCGAACAGGATCTTGGCGGCTTGGAGAACAAGATTTCGCCTCTGTCCGAACATCTATCGGGTATCAATATGCGTGTCCCTGCACTGGAAAACCGCATGTCGCTAGTTGCTAAAGAACTCTCTGATCTGCGGACTGACCTTTCTGGCTTAAAGACAGAAGTGCATAATGCTGTGCTTATTAGAAAGGAATTGAATCGCGTTATAAATCTGAGTGAGCAGTTGAGAAATTTGCATTTGCAAATTGACAATGTCAACGGCAGCTTGAAACACCTGGACGAACCGATGTCCAATTTAAACAAGCCACTTGCAGGGGTTCGCGATGAAGTAACCATTGCGAACGAAAAACTTTATTCGGTGCAAGCACAGTTATCTGCAGTCGAAAGCAATTTCAAAGGGCTCAATCAAAATGTAGATAGACTTGGGAGCCGCTTAGACACTGTTCAGCAAACTGTCGTTCCCTTGAGCAAGAATCTCAATGTCCTGCATAATGATTTGCGTGAATTGAATCGGAGCTTGGAAGTTTTACTTGTTGGTATTAAGACTCTTGTAATCGCCGGCTTGTTTGCATTTGTCTTCTTCTTAGTGCAGGCTCTAAATCTACGCAGGAAATAGTTATTTGCCAGTATGTTGCTGCAACCATCTATCGACCGCTTTGGGGTCTCTTTTATCGCTGCCTTTTTTCCAGATAGCCCAGTTGCTCTGGACGGGGACAGGAGAGGAGGTTTTACCAATTTTGATGATCTTTTCGCCTTTGCGATACCATCCGCCATCAGCATCACCTACCGGAGTGTAAACCGCTTCGCGTACACCGATAGATTCTAAGTCATGTGCGAATTGTCCCATTGTAATTGGTTTGAGGAACTGCACCACGGCTCTATCTCCATTATTGAAAATAGCCAGGGCTCTCCTTGGTGCAAGCGCTTTGTCTTTGAAAGGTTGAGCAGCGGATGTGCTGACGAGCAGAAACTGCTGAAAGAGTGATCCACCATCTTTCTGCACATCAGCAAGAAAGCTTTTTGTTAGAACTTGTCCGCGATCACTTTTGAATATTTCGAAATTCCCTTCTATATATAGTACGGTTCCTGCCAGACGGTTGTTGGCTGCGCCACCACATTTCTTTCCATTGCAAACAGCTGCCCCGCTTATACTGGAACTCGTCGTAGTGAATGCCGCTGGAATCGACAGGTAAATGTTGATGTCATTCTTGTCTGGTTCATTTATTGAGAAATCAGCAAGAGAATCGGATTGTTTTAACTTGAAAACTGTTAATTCATCGCTGCCGGTCTTTTTGTTTGACACTTCAACTTGTGCGCTTGCCATTGTGTTTGCACCGTAGACAAGAAGTGCAAACACGATTACTGGTTCTCTCAGCTTGTTTTGCATTTTTATTTCTATACAGAACTCACAGGGATGCTCTGAGGAAATGAGAAGAATCCTTCGGGGTCGTATTTTCGCTTTACCTCACTTAAGCGTGCAACATTGTCTCCAAAGTAACGATGTGCAAAGTCCTCAATAGTGCTGTCGCAGTAATTCGCGTATGAGAAACCAGATGCATAAGCTTGCATTGCTTGTCGAAATGAATTGATCCAGGTAATACCAGTGCTGTCGTCGCTTGCGTGTCCCCAGCTGCACTGGTAATGCATGCAAAATTTTGTGCCGGCGCGATGACAGAATGCCGTCGCGTCCGCGGGAACTTTTGTAATCGCGCCACCATAACTGTCGAATTGAACGCAACTGCTTCTGATGGGGCATTCGGTCAAGAACTTTATTATTGTATCGATGGCTTCGCTGCTCAGGTTCGAATTTATGTAATCTGAGGTGTTTTTAAAACGGGGATGCGCATGCATGTGAACTGTTTCTGGGAGCGCTTCGTGATTAGCGGCTTCGTGTGCAGCCGGAGGAAATTTGGGCCGCTTGAAACCAGAGAATCGGTGCGCTGCATCGATAAACGAAGAAAGCTCAATTGCTTCCTTTACTGGTTTGGCTGCTTGAACCATTGGCTGGATCAATGCGCTTGCCTGCGCGGGTGGTCCTAAGAACATACCGAGCAACATCAAACTGTTTGCTCCTTTTGAACTCATAGTCAAAACAGAGGTAAGGCGACTGTCGGTGTTAGGTGCCCAGTTCTGCCATGCTTCGATTATGGCTTTCATGTCCTGCCAGTTCCAGCGCAATCTAATAATAGTCACATTATTAATCGGGTGAACTTTGAATGTTAGTTGAGTGATAACGCCAAAATTACCTGCGCCACCACCCTTGCACGCCCATAATAAATCAGAATTTGTTTTTGCGTCCGCAACTACCGTTTTTCCCTCCGCATCTATCATTCTTATGGTTTGAATATTGTCGCAGGATAATCCCATTGATCTGGCCAGCAGTCCGAAGCCTCCTCCTAGAGCGACTCCTG
>JBIKOL010000270.1:0-3896 GCA_044358055.1 Obscuribacteraceae bacterium (SeqCode) | reverse complement strand
GCCGACTGTCTCGCACGATCCTGCAGGCACCACAACACGCTTCTGCCACAGTGCATCATAAAGTGGTATCAGTGTTGTGCCCGCTCCTACGCGTGCAATTTTTTTTGCAGAGTCGATTTGTACATTGTTCATCTTGCTTACATCGATGACGACACCATCTTGTACGAGCGAAAAGGCTTCATAGCTGTGACCGCCGCTGCGAATCGCTACTTTGAGCTTTTGTTCTCTTGCCCATCTAATGGTTTCACTAATGTCGTTTTCATTCTCACAATAGAAAATGTATTTTGGCTTTATGTCGAACCTGCCGTTGTAGTTTTTTCTTGCGTCGTTGAATTCAGGATCGCTTGTTGAAACTATTTGCCCTTTGATTGTAGGCAGCTTAGGAGCCGGCAATTCTTGTTCTTGATTTGCTACTGGCTCTTCGGCAGAAGTTTTTTTTATCGGTTCTTCTTGCTTCTTCGGTTTTTCTGATTCGTTTTCCGGGAGACCCGTATTTGCGTCTACCTTTTCCTCGTTTCCAGCAAATGCGGCTGACAAACCGCTCAGTCCAAGGCCCGAGACAAGGCTTGCACCCTGGACACCTTTCTTTAAAAACTTTCGCCGTGAAATCGCCATAGTGATAACAAGAGGGTGCCAATCGAGCATTTACGCAATTTAGCTTCCCACAATGCATTCGCAAATTCAACTGTCAGTTAGCGTTGAAAGCGGGCGCCTCGTCCCGTGCTCCCAGGGCATCCGCTATCGGGATCGCGGGCGTCTCGCCCGCTTATGCTCCACATTCTCACACTTTGTTATCGCGTCCAGTTTATGTCTGAGCTCACTTGCTTGCTCAGGTCTTTCATGAATTGAGGCACGTCTTGCTTGACGTAACTGCCGTAAGTTTCGAATTGCTCTCCACCGCAAATTTTGAATAAGCTGCTCATCTCAATTAATGGCGTCGGTTTGCCACCGTTGCCAGTATCGTAGGGACGCCCGTATACTTTGAGTGCCTGTCCGTCTTCACCTTCGTTCAAATGTTGATGAACCAGGAGCATTGCTTTCTTGTTGTCTGGAACGTCAATTTCCAATTGTGAGTTCAATCCTTGCAATTGGTTTTGTGAAACATCGGCAATTGCTTTCAAGCCAGGCAGATTGTCTTTGTATTGTTCAACGACTTTTTGGATTGTTTGTGCGTCGCCTTTTATAATTGCGCTTTCAAGCTTGAATGCGTTTTCTGCATCTTGCGGGCTGAGCTTGTTGCCTGTTTTCAGATAATCGGCCCATTGCTTTTCTGCTTTAGCAATGGCCTTGTTTGCGGAATTTGAATTACCGATTTGTTCTTTACTTTCGCTGATTAGCTTCAATTCTGGGAGCTGGGCGTTGGTATTCTTATTCTCAATTTTGCAGTGGCAAGCCGAATCTTTCTGTGCAAGAAAGTCAAATTTCACCGACTCATTTTGTGATATTGCCTCAGTTTCTTTCTTGCTGGTTTCTTCCAATATCATATGCAATTCCTCCTCGCCAAAAACGGCATCAAAGCTTCCCATCCAGCAGCTAGCTGCCTGTCAGCCGGCTTTTAAACACCGTTGCCGCTTAAGAGCTTTGGCTCGAGAAACATGCAAAGTCGGAAGTCCTTGTTTGAGGTCTTCCGATCCTGATATCCGCCAATGGTAGATTAGATCAAAGATTCAAAAAATTAGGGAGTTGAGTGGGGATTCCACTTAGATTCAAATTGCTTCATCTCTAACTCTGCGTGAAAGTCCCACTGCAACTGTTGATTGCCACGAAACTATCACGAGTCTTTCACAGCACATTACGGCGAACCTTCCCTCGAGGATTTATTCTTTTGTTGATATAGTCAGATGGAGAAGACAAATGGACGCGCTCAGTGGAGAAAATGAAATAGCTAAGAGTACTGTCGCTGAAAACAATCAGGGAAGAAACGCTCTTCTTGATGAAGCGTTCTCCCGGCAGAGTGTTCTTTCGGGTCCATTTAATCCTCACGATGTCGCAGAGGCTGGTGCCAAAGCGATTACCGATATTGTTGAACGAAATGGCGGATTCGGCGAATCGGATCCGTATGGTGTACCGAAAGATCGTGATATTACAAAACTGCTAATGCAAGACGCAAGAAAAGGCGGGTATCTCGACGAGATGGTGAGAGACATGAACATGATCGAGATAAAGCAAAACTCGGATTTGCGTTTTGATCTGGACAAGCACACTTACTTCATGACCGCACAAGAAAAGCCAATTCTATACACGGTTCAGTGGGACAAGCTCACTGTTGCTCATAACATGTCCAAAGAAGTGGACCATGTTGCTGTGAGATCTCAGCTTGCAGAAAAACTTGATAAATAAACCTCCTTCCAAAAAATTCCGCCCGCCAGTCAGCACTATTGTTGTCATGTTCAGAATCTCAGCATATGTGGAATGAATAGCATATGTGAAATGAATAACTGTGGAGAACCGACCGGCGGTCAATCAACGGAGCCCGGGATCGCGGGCGTCCCGCCCGCACTTGCTCCCATGATTAATGGTCCAGAAACAAGGACTGAAAATGTCTGAAACTGGCGATGCTACCGTTCATTTATCAGCACAAAAGGAGAGCAAAGATTTCTCCTTGCCAGATCGTTTCGAAATCCGCGGACCCCTCGGGCAGGGCGGTATGGGAACCGTCTTCCTGGCTACGGAAAAAATGCTCAACAGAGATGTAGCCGTAAAAATTTTGACCCAGCATACTGTCACCGATGAAGAAAGCCAGGCAAGATTCTGGCGTGAAGCGAAAGCATTGGCACAGTTGGATCATCCAAACATAGTCAAAATTTTGAGCTCAGGCTTGACTGAGAACAGGGCTCCATATCATGTAATGGAGTTGCTGGAAGGTAAACCACTCTCTGCCGAATTAGCTGATAGAGGCACGCTTAGTCCTGGTCGGTTTTACCAGGTAATAAAGCAAGTATGTGCTGCGCTCGATCATGCACATGCGCACGGCATCATTCATCGAGATCTTAAACCCAGTAACGTCATGATCGACACCGCTCCAGATGGGTCTGTCCGCGTAAAAATCATAGACTTCGGCATCGCTCGAATAACCGGTAACGAGGGCAAAGGGAACACCATCACCCTCACTAATGCGGTTCTCGGCAGCCCGTATTATATGAGCCCTGAGCAATGCAAAGGCGCTGAGCTGGATTCCCGCAGTGACATCTATTCGCTCGGATGCATGATGTATGAATGTATTACTGGTGCGCCTCCGTTTAAGGGAGACACACCGTTTGAAACAATGTATATGCATATGAACAGTGTTGCGCCAAGCCTGCAAGACAAAGCAAGGACGCCAGATGAAAAACATCTTGCCGAATTAATTGATGCTTGTTTGAAAAAGGATAGGGAAGAACGTCCACAATCAAGCAAGAAAATTATGGAATTGCTTGATGAGCTATTTTCAGTAGCAGCGCTCGACTCGTCTTTGTTTTTTGCTGAGGTGAAGAAGAAAAAGAAATTCCCCAGGAATCTGTCGATTGCAATCGTATCCCTGACAATATTGTCCCTTTGTGCAGCGATGATAATGGCAAATTTTTCCAGAAATGCGGGTGTCAATCTAAGCAACGAGCATCGAATGCCTCAGGCCGAAAGCCCCCAGGAGAAAAGACGCAAGCATGCTCAAGAAGTTTTTTTGCACGATGTCGACAGAATCAATGGCGAGTCACCTTATTTGCTCCGGCCCGAAGCACAAAATAATTCAGTAGAAATTCTTGACGATGTGATTGGTAGAACTGGAAGAGTGCAGCACTTGTCAGCGGCGATCTAAAAGCGCGGAAATGTGCCAAGCGAAAAGCAAAGGGTGCGCAAATTTTGCGCACCCTTTGCTGATTCCGACTTAGATAGATTGCTTACTTGGAACGCGCCGGCTC
>JBIKOL010000018.1:0-76470 GCA_044358055.1 Obscuribacteraceae bacterium (SeqCode) | reverse complement strand
CGATCAGCCTTTTCTCAACCAGGAACTTTTGCGCAAATTGATTCCCGAACAGCGCGAGATGCCCTGCTTTTATGACTGCTCTTACAATGGCATTATCGAGCCCTTTCCCGGATATTATCCGGTTAGCATGCTTGCTGATGTTCGAGATTCATTGAGACGTAATCGCAGAGCCCTGAAGTCATTGATTGCTGATAGCGACGTATTGCTTCTCGAGATCGAAGCATCCAGCAGCCATCTCTTGCGTAGCGTCAATACGCCAGAGGAATTCGAAGCCGCAGGTAAAAGCTGGCAGGGTGGCATTAAATAGTAAAAATCAAGCGAGCATTTGAGCAGCAAATCGTGTTTATAATGTGCTCTGAACAGCAAGCGTAGACCGGCTTAGAGAGCCAGTATAGCTGCTTTGAGTGTATCGCGTAGCGCTTGTATATGTTTGAAATATCTGGAGGAAAAGTCATGGTGCAAAAAGTTCAATTGAAGGTGAAGCGTCTGCCTCATTGCAAAGATCTTCCCAGATATGCGACACCTGGCTCTGCCGGTATGGATCTTACTGCGGCAATTGAGCAGGCTTACACTCTTGAGCCCGGTAAGCGCTATGCGATGCCCACGGGCATTATCGTCGAAATACCGCCTCATTACGAAGGGCAGGTTCGCCCTCGTTCCGGACTCGCGTTTAAAGCAGGCATAAGTTTGACCAATTGCGTTGGTACCATAGATAGTGACTATCGTGGTGAAGTGAAAGTGCTCTTGATCAACCACGGCGATGCTCCTTACACCTTCGAGCCAGGCGAAAGAATCGCTCAATTGCTTATCACTCCAGTACCGCAAGTTGAGCTTATCGAAGTAGAAGAACTTGGTGAAAGTCAGGAGCGCGGAGCAGGTGGCTTCGGCTCTACAGGACGTAATTTGTTGGCTTCTAAGCAAGCCTGATTCATAAATAATTCTCACTTTCTCAGGCTTAGACAGCGAGATGCAGCAAAAGCCGGGCACCTGGCGCTTTTCAGAGCGTCTTCCCTTTGCTGGCTTCTCAAACAGCTGAACACACAAGTCTAAACATGCCGCTAGCATTCGATCCGCAACTCGTCAGGATCGGTTAAACTGCTATTTCCAGCAAAAAATTTAGTCCTTTTTCTGCGCTCCCCCCAGGAGTGCCAAAGGAGTTATGGAAATGTCTAAAAAGACAAAAGTGGCAATTGGTGGAATCAACGGAAGACTCGGTCGTGCAGCGGCTAAGCTTATTTTGGAGTCTGATGAATTCGAGCTTGTTGGCGCATTCGGGAAGAAGGGTGCTCCGTATGTGGGCACCGATGTGGCTGTGCTCATCGGCACTGGCTCATGCGGAGTCAAGGTCTCGGACGATTTTTCCACAATTCTCAAGAACGCAAAGCCCGATATAGTGTTTGAGAATTCCGTCGCTTCTCAATCTGTCGCAGTGGCGACGCAGTCTATTGAAGCCGGTGTTCACCCGGTGATTGGCACATCCGGTATTCCTGAATCCGATCAAGAAAAACTTATTGATCTGGCTAAGAAGAACAAAGTCGGCGCACTCTTAATTCCAAATTTTTCCATAGGTGCAGTATTGATGATGGAATTCGCCAGGCAGGCGGGTGCGTATTTTGAAAACGTTGAAATTGTAGAAATGCACCACACGAAGAAGCTTGATGCTCCTTCCGGCACAGCGATGCACACGGCCAAGAAGCTGGCAAGCGCCAGAGCTGCCTACAATACAAAAGAAGTGGATGAACACGAAATGTTGAAAGGATCGCGTGGTGGCATCGGTCCTTCGGGAGTGAATGTTCATTCGCTTAGATTGCCGGGCTTGATATCGCATCAAGATGTCATCTTCGGCAGCCCGGGCGAGCTGCTGTCCATCAAGCACGACAGCTTCAATATGGACTGTTTTTTGAAGGGCATTAACCTGTCATTGAAATTTGTTAGTTCGCTTGATCATTTGCTCATTGGCCTGGATAAGGTTCTAGGCTTGGGCGCTAAAGAGAAAGAGTGCGCAGGTACTTTATCGTAGAAAGGGCCGCGAGGGCGCCCATTTAAGAAGGAGAAAAACTGATGGCGGCAAAAAATGCACTTACTGTAGCCATACTTGGAGCAACGGGCAGAGTTGGACAAGAGCTGATCAAGGTTCTTGAAGAACGAAAGTTTCCAGTCAAAGAGTTTCGCCCGCTGGCGAGCGCCCGTTCTAAGGATGCTCAAATTGCATTTAATGGCAAGATGTATGCTGTACAAGAACCGTCAGAAGCTGCATTCAAGGGTGTGGATCTTGTGCTGGCATCAGCCGGTGCAGACATCAGCGAAAAACTCAGTCCCCTTGCAGTCAAGCAAGGCGCTGTTGTAATCGACAACTCCAATGCTTTCAGAATGGATCCCGAGGTACCGCTGGTGGTGCCCGAAGTTAACGGCCCTGCTCTGAAGAATCACAAAGGCATTATTGCTAATCCTAACTGTTCCACAGCTCAACTTGTCGTGCCCCTGAAACCGTTGCATGATGCCGCTGGATTGAAGAGAGTTATTGTCTCTACCTACCAGTCAGTCAGCGGTGCAGGCAAAGAAGCGATGGATGAACTCGAGCTGCAAACCAGAGCCCTTTCTGAAGGAAAGGAATACAAGCCGCAGGTTTTCCAGCATCAGATTTCCTATAATTTGATTCCGCACATCGACAAGTTTCTTCCAAATGGCTACACCAAAGAGGAGATGAAAGTAGTGCAGGAGACCCAGAAGATTCTCGGCTTACCCGATCTCGCAGTTACATGCACCGCTGTCAGAGTGCCGGTGTTCATCAGCCACAGCGAATCAGTTCTGGTTGAACTGGAAAAACCATTGAGCCCGGAGGAAGCAAGAAAGATCCTTTCGAACGCTCCTGCTTGCGAAATCATGGATGATCCTTCCAAGGCAGTCTACCCAACGCCGCTTGATGCGGCAGGAAAAGACCCGGTCTACGTGGGAAGAATTCGCATCGACACTTCCTCCCCGAACGGTCTCAACTTCTGGGTTGTTGCAGACAATCTGCGCATCGGTGCAGCATTGAATGCTGTTCGAATCGCCGAATATCTTCTAGAACACGACCTGGTGCACACGCCGGTGTCGGCATAAATCCGGGAGCGCCGGCGGCTCGCCGGCTTTTATGCCCGCAACTATAGCTGATCACCATTATGATCCACTTGTACCAGCAAACAAAAGGCGGAAAAAACCGGACCCATCAAGGAGCACCTGAGCCAATGAATAAAGAGCCCAGCCAATGAGTGAGGACCTATCGTGATAAAAAACACTGCTGATCTATTCGGAAGAGTCGTCACCGCAATGGTTACTCCATTCGATGAGCATCTCAATATTGATTATCCTGCAGTTGAAAAACTTGTGGAACACCTGATCAAGAACGGCAGCTCATCTATTGTGGTTGCAGGAACAACTGGCGAAAGCCCAACGCTAGAGCATGATGAGAAAGCCGCTTTGCTCAAGGCTGTTATTAAATTCTCAAACAAGCGTGCAAAGGTGATCATGGGCACCGGCACCAATGATACGCGCAGTACAATTAATGCCAGCCAGGAAGCAGAAGCGGCCGGAGCTGATGCACTGCTCGTGGTGGCTCCCTACTACAACAAGCCCAATCAAGATGGATTGAAAGCTCACTTTTCTGCAGTGGCGCAGAAGACCAGTCTGCCAATCATGATTTACAACATCCCCGGCCGCACTGGAGTTAATCTAAGCCCGGAGACTACAATTGCTCTGGCAAGCGAACATGGAAACATTCTGGCTCTCAAAGATTCCACAGGCGGTGTCGAGCAAGTGCAAGACATAGCCCGGCTGGCTGGAGGCTCATTCCGCATTTATTCAGGCGACGATAATTTGACCCTTGCGATGTTGTCGATTGGCGCCTGCGGGGTCATCAGCGTGGCTAGCCACGTAATCGGCAATGAACTCAAAGAAATGATCGAGCTCTTTTTTGCAGGAAAGCTTGATGAAGCACGCAGCTTGCATTATCAATACCTTCCGCTGATGAAGGGCTTGTTTATTGCACCTAATCCAACATGTGTGAAGTACGCGCTGTCGAAAATGGGAATCTGCCAGAGTCACTTGCGGCTACCGCTTGTTCCGCTGGCGAAGAATCAGGAAGAGGTAATGGATGAGTTGTTGAAAGGCGTGAAACAACTCGTGCATAAGTAGGCATCTAATGAATAGTGACAAAATGAGTAATTCTAGTCAGCTCGGTTCTCCGGCAAGTTTGAAAATTATTCCTCTTGGTGGATTGGCCGAAATCGGTAAAAACACAATGGCGATCATGTACGGCAATGACATGATTCTTGTTGATGCTGGTCTGGGTTTCCCTTCAGAAGACATGCTCGGCGTAGACATCGTTCTGCCGGATATCAGCTTTCTGAAGGAGCATGAATCCAAGCTGCGTGGGCTTGCTATTACTCATGGACATGAAGATCACATCGGTGGCGTTCCTTACTTGCTTAAGGATGTCGACATTCCAGTAATTTATGGACCGGCTCTGGCAATCGGATTGCTTGAGGAAAAACTGAACGATGTCGGCTTACATGACAGAACTGTGATGCGTCAGGTCAAACCGCGGCAGCAGGTTAAGATGGGTTGCTTTACTGTTCAATTCATTCGCTGCACGCATTCTATAGCTGACTCATTCAGTTTGATCATCAGAACTCCACTCGGAACCATTGTTCATACAGGCGATTTCAAGTTCGACTTCACTCCTGTTGATGGAGAACTTTACGACATTTCCAGCATTACTCGCGCTCAGGAAGACGAGGGTATCTTACTTCTGATGAGTGACAGCACCAACACCGAGCGCGAAGGGTATACCCCGTCCGAGCGCACAGTATGGGCGAAACTGGATGAAGTATTTGCCAATGCCAAAGGGCGCATAATCGTTACCACATTTGCCAGCAACGTGCATCGCATGCGGCAAATCATGCAAGCAGCAATGAAGTACGATCGTAAGGTTGCCATTCTTGGTCGTTCGATGCTGAACCTCGCCGGCATCGCAAGAGAGTTGGGCTATATGAATTTCCCTGATGGCATGCTTGTAAAAATCGATGAGATCAAGCAGTTGCCACCCCATCAGGTGGTGGTTATGACCACCGGCAGTCAGGGCGAACCGCTGTCTGCTCTAACGCGCATTGCAAAAAACGAGCACAAACAAGTGAAAATCGTTTCCGGCGACACAGTAATTGTTTCCGCTACCCCAATTCCTGGCAATGAACGTTCAATTGCAAACACAATCAACGAGTTGTTTATGCGTGGTGCCGACGTGGTCTATGGGCGAGATGCCGGTGTCCACGTTTCAGGACACGCCTGTCGTGAAGAGCAAAAGTTGATGATCAATTTGTGCAAACCCAAATTTTTTGTGCCGGTTCATGGTGAATATCGAATGCTGGTTAAGCATGCTGAACTCGCGGTCGAGTGCGGTGTTGCTGAAGAGAATACGTTTGTCATGGAAAACGGTGATGTCCTCGAGATATTTAAAGATCGCGGCGCCAAAATTGGGCGGGTGAAATCCGGAATTATCTTGATCGACAACTCTACTTCCTGGCCGATCCAACAACAGACGGTTCAGGAGCGTCAACTTATGGCTGAGGATGGCGTGGTAAACATAGCTTTGACCATGTCTCAGCAGACCAAGGAAATTGTTGTTGGTCCTGATATCAGTATTAGAGGCATCATTCTGCCGCGTGGTACTTCACCTGAGGAATTTCTCGATCAGCTTAAGGTGGATGTTGAAAAAATCGTCAATCAAGAAACTGCGATTAAGAATTTGAATGGATCCGATCTAAAAAATTATTTGCTGGGCAAAATAAACAAGCATTTCCAGGAAACGATGAAAGCTCAGCCGCTAGTGCAGATCTTGCTCCAGGAAGTTTCGATTAAAAGTGCGAAGAGCAATCTTAAAACTCAAAGTAAGGGCTCGAACATTTAGCTAATTGTTGTGTGATTGAGACTGTAAGGCTAATTGGCGCCAAAGTTTTATCACACCTTCTTCGAAATAGGTATTTGGCCAGAGTTGAATCAAGTATTTGTCTTCTCCCTCGAAGCCCAGTTCGTCAATAGAATCTAATTCTTGCCAGAAGATTCGAACGCCGTAATATTGTGCTGGCAGATCCAGCTTGATCGTTTCTTCGTAATCTGTTGTGCAGCCCGTGATGAGCAACTTGCCGGATGGTAACTCAAGATTAGTTTGCGCGGCATGATCGCAGTGGCTCACATCCGGCTCTTCTTCCAGCTGTTTCTCATCCATTGGATCAGCATAAATCTCAAGCGTCAGATCGATATCAAGATCGCGCACAGTGCCTATTCCAACAATGCGATTGCCACTGACAAACAGCTGGGTCAACAACGCATCATTCCAGTATTCTGGATACTCACAATCTTCTATTTGATCTTGCAATTGAAACTGGAAATTATCTGCAAAGACGTGCAAGTTATACACTATTTTGTCGCGGTGGTCGTCCATATGGAATCCTGAAGTCCGTTCTAACAGGCAAATTATACTATTAAACGGGCTTTTAGGGATTTGGGCGCCCTTATAAGGCGCCATTCATGCGTTTAACCACCGAACGGTGATTGGCGAATGTGTGGTTGGAATGGTTGCGGTGGCGCAGGCGGTGCCGGACGAGGCACTTCTTGCTGAGGAAATGGATTCGGCGGAGCAACAGGCTGACGCATGCTTGACTCCAGTCGTTTTGCTGCGGATGCATCCCGCATATGCCAGTTTGGATCGCGCTGACCGTTATACATGAACAGATCTATCGTTTGCTTTGGCAATCCTGCTTTATTCAGACGATCGATTAATCCCTGATTGCTTCGAGAATCATAAATTGCAGGGTTCTTTACTCCCGCGTCTAGCAACCACTTAAATCCATTCTCGCCTGCGCCCCAGGAAATTAGTGCAAGACCTGCCTCGATACGTCCTGTTGCTTGAAGCACTGGATCATTGGCTCTGTCTGCCATATCGATAGCTTGTTTATACAATCCGAAAGCATTTCGCTGATCTCTTTCCTGCATGGCTGATCTCAAAGTTCCATTAAACTGTTCCTTCAGCCATGGACCTGCCTGCTGTTTCGGTTGACTTGGATCCATTCTTGTTTCTGGCGGTGCAAGCGGGTCACGCCTTTCTTGACCCGGTCCATCAGTGCCGACAGGTGCCACAGACACAGGACCTGTCATTGCACTGTCCAGCTTTTTAGTTGCATCGGGATCTTTTGCGTACCAGGCTGCATCTTTCTGTCCATTGGACATCAATAAATCTACGGCAGATTGAGGCATGCCTGCCTGCGCAAGCCGTTTCAAAAAGCTTTGATTTGTTTGAGTGTTATACAAAGTTGGATTGTTTGAGCCTGCTTCAAGAAGCCATTTAAAGCCTTCTTGAGTGAAACCCCAGTTCATATTAGCCAGACCGTATTCTACTTTTGACACCGCCTGTAGTGCTGGGTCACCGGCATTGTTTGCCCATTGAATGGCTTGCATGTACAGTCCGGCTGCTTGAGTACGGTTCCCTTGAGCCTGGGCTTGATTGAGCAGATCATTTACCGATTTTGTGGTTCTTTCATCAGCATGATTGAAACTGGGCATCTGCTCAGGACGCAATTGAGCGCTGCTTTGCGGAGGCGGACCGAGATCCGTTCTCGGGAGAATATCGGCTGGACCGGTTCTGGGCGGCGGGCCCGAACTTCTGTCCCAAACTCCCCACTGAGGAGTCTGCTCTGCCAGCTTGCCTTTCAGCTGGTTCAACGTGTTCTTTATATCACCAATTTCAAAGTCAGCCATGAAAAATTCCCAAACGCGATGTATTCTCCCGTTTAGAGCATAATATAAGAACAGATTAATCGAAAGTTAAAATGCTCGTGGGAGTGGTGAAAATACGAAGCTTTGAGGATTAATCCAGTCCGTTTCTCTGGATTACTTTGGCATACCAGTAAGCGCTGTCTTTTGGATAACGCTTCAGCCCGTTCTCGTAATCGACATAAACTATGCCGAATCGCTTGCTCAAGCCATGCGCCCATTCGAAGTTGTCCATGAGCGACCAGAGAAAGTAACCGCGCAAATCGACGCCTTCCTGTATCGCTGCATGTGCTTCAAGAAGATGATCTCGTACATAGTTTTGCCTGGCAAGATCATGCACTTTCCCGTCAGCGCCTAATTCGTCTTTAAAGGCTGCACCGTTTTCCGTAATGTAAATCGGCGGCAGGCGATAATCTCGGCTGATCTTCACGAGCAGTTGCCGCAGTCCAGGAGCGTATACCTCCCAGCCCATCTCTGTATAATTGGCACCCGGAATTTCGTGCAAGCGACCTTTGGAGCTGCTCATGACGCAGCGAAAATAGAAGTTTACTCCTAGAAAATCGAGGTTTTGAGAAATGACGGACATGTCTCCCGGCAATATCTCCGGTGCGTTTTTTCCAAAATGATCCATGATCGTTGACGGATACGAAGCCTTAAATAATGGATCCAGATACCAGGCACAGTCCTTTTGCCAGGCGAAT
This sequence comes from Obscuribacteraceae bacterium (SeqCode), assembly GCA_044358055.1. Lineage (GTDB taxonomy): Bacteria > Cyanobacteriota > Vampirovibrionia > Obscuribacterales > Obscuribacteraceae > JAIEPM01. The sequence continues at coordinate 67,963 of JBIKOL010000018.1, read as the reverse complement.
TCAGAAGCCGCATGATCTGCCCTGGAATCTGATGCCGGATGCATAGGAAAAAGGATCAAAACAATTCCTACTTTTGCAGATGGTTCAGAGGATCTGATTGCTTGAGTTGCCAGCCCATGTGCATACAGAAGATGGTGGATAACCTGTAAACACAGCTTTTCATCGCTAAGTCCCGGTGCCATTTCACCAGTGCGGAAACCTAGATTTGCAATTACCCACGGTTCGTTGAATGTTGTCCAGTGCTTGACGCGATCTCCCAGGTGCTTGACCATCATCGCTGAGTAATCGGCAAAATACTTGCAAACATCTCTATTTCCCCAGCCTCCAATGTCCTGCAGAGTCTGCGGTAAGTCCCAGTGATACAGAGTTAAAAACGGATCAATTCCTGATTCACACATCTGTTCAACCAGACGATCATAAAAATCAAGTCCTTTGGGATTGATCTTTCCTTTGCCGTCGGGCATGACACGCGGCCATGAAATCGAGAATCTATAGTGATTTATGCCGAGTTCACGCATTAAGCGTATGTCGTCTGGATATCTGTGATAGTGATCGCATGCGATATCGCCTGTAGTGGCGTCTAAAATTTTTCCTTTTGTGTGGCTGAAACGATCCCAGATTGATTCGCCCTTTCCATCTTCGTTCCAGGCGCCTTCGATTTGATAAGCGGCTGTTGCCACCCCCCAGGCAAAGTCACGCGGAAACAAAATTTTGCTGCTGCTCATGTTTTCCCTTTGGACAGAAGAATTCTAGTTTTCAAGTCTTTTTATTATTTAGATGCTTATTCAAGCAAGTGGATACTCAGAAGTCTATAATTCTCATGTAAAAGTTGGGAGGAAGGCTAACTGATGAAGGTATCGCTCAAGCAGGCTCTTAGCATCGGGCTAATGGCAACTCTAACCTTGCCTGGATTTATTCCAGCTATTGCAGAAAACGCAAGCCCTGCTGCGCCTGCTGAAAACAAGGATGATAAGAAGCCGCAGAATACCGCAGCTGCTAATGAAGCCACGAAAACTCCAGCTTCGAGCATAAGTCAAAAAGAAGCGGGACCTTTTGCACTAGTTGACGACCGCATCCAACGCATTGAGCACAGATTGGTCGAGGATCTTTCCACAGGAAGGCTTGATCCTTCCGAGGCCAACGATCTCAAGAAAATGCTCGATCAGGTCAGTGAAATTGAAACAAGTTATCGAGCAGATACTCCAACTGCCACTCACTGGCTAAATATTCATCTAAACCACTTGCTTGACAAAGTGAATGACGCAATCGATCACACGGAACATGATCGCGACCTTGCGTCAGCGGATTTGGACTTCACAAGAATCGATCTCTTCAAGAGAATTGATCTGGCTGCTCGCGAGGGACGACTGACACCAAAAGAAGTGGCAGATCTCAAGCAGCATTTCGAAAAAATCAACTCTTATGCGGCTGCGTTGCATCAGAAGCAAGGGAAGCTTAGTTATGTGGACAAGCTCATGCTCTGCATTGAGTATGACCATCTAGCTCTGAAGTTGTCGCAGAAAATGGGTGACATGAGCTTAGCGATGCCTGACTTTTCAACTATGTCGAACGATATATTGAAGAAGGCTGAAGATGCTGCCAAAGCTGGCAATTTGAGCGATTCACAGCTGCAGGAAATTAAAAAGCGATTAGATGAGATTGCCGGAAAAGTTGCTGATGCAAAAAAGAGCGTTCCCGCATCTGTCGAAACTATAATCACTCTGGGCGTTGCGCTGGAAGAAGTGTCAAACAGGATTGATACTCTTGCAGCGAAAATAGATGCCACTGCGGATATAGATAAGCGCCTTGCCAAAATTGATTGCAGAATTGCAAAATGCCTCGATGAAGGCAGCCTCAATCCTCTCGAGACTCTTGAACTGAAGGAAGATCTTGATGCCATCCGCAGTGCCAGGGGAAGCGGCGCTGTCAAAGATGAGGATGTTATTGCACTCAAGCATGACCTTGCAAGGTTAGAAGGGAGGCTTGATCGTCAAATACATGAGCCGAGCCGTACCTGGTCAGGTTTGAATGTCGGGATCGTGCATTACAGCAGCCGTGACACAGAAGCACTCAAAGCCAAGCGTCTGAGTGCAGACGAAATGAAATCGTTCTTGAGAGAGATAGCCGCTCTGAATAAAAAACGTGCCGATTTCATTAAGACTGAAGGCGGCATGACAACTGGGCAAGCACTGAGCATTGCCACGGGATTGCAAGAAATTGCAGGGCGACTCGAAAAACGAATGAAAGATCGTGACATGGCTGTCCCGGACATCGATGCACTGCGAAAGGCGATCGACAATCGCATTGGTGAATCAACAGTGACAGGCGAGTTGACTCGGGGCGACGCACGTACGGCTGAGCTTGCGTTAAATCAGGTAAACAGCGTCAAGGAAAAATATCACGCTTCAAATAATGAACTTGATGCTCGCGAAAAATTTGCCGTAGCTTTCGAACTTGAACGAGTGTCGTCGAATTTCGAAGAGCAAATGCATGGGCATGAGGCTCTGTTTCCGGGGCTCGACCGACGCCGCGGCCAAATCGAAGCGCTGATCAACGAAGGTCTTTCTTCTGGAAGGATCAGTGAAACCACCGCTGATTTTTATAAACAAAAGCTTGCCGAAAACAGCAAGCTTGAAAAACAATATAGAGCTGATGCTCTTGGTTTGACTGGCGATAAGGCTCTTGAGCTAGTAAACAGCCTGGAGCAACTCTGGGATCAACTCGATCGTGAAATCAGAGAACAAAGGATTAGCAGCAATGATTTGATTTCGCTTCAGGGTTTCGTCGAAAGAAAAATTCGAACCGGATTCTCTTATGGCTTGCTTAGCGCCGATGAAGCCGCTCGTCTGCGAAAAACATACGATAACGTCACAGATGCGTTCAATAAAATGCGTGCTGAGGACGGTGGCCTTAGCTATGGCGAACGACTTGCTTTCGCCTATGGTTTCCAACGCTTGCTGGCAAATGTTGAGCGCACGACGCACAGCAGCCCTGTCATTCTGCCGAGTTTGGACAATCAAAGACGAGCACTTGAGCAACGCCTTGGCAATCTTCTTGCAACAGGCAGGCTGCCCGTAAAAGAAGCTGAGGGATTGAAGAAGATACTGGATGAGCTGGGCAGGGAAGCTGCCGAAAAGCGAGACAGCGGCGGTGGAATGAGCTATCAGGAGATATTGCTTGTTTCGGTAAATCTCGAGCGACTCAAACACCGGGTCGAAGAAAAAGCTGCTACTGCTACAAGTCAAATTCCTAACATCGACACACTCCGCGATAACCTGCGAAAGAGCGTGGAAGACGCGCATGCTAAAGGAAAATTGAGTGACTCTGATTATAAGACTTACAAAGAAGATCTTGATCGTATCGAGGCAAACGAAGCCTCATTCAGGATGTCAGATGAAGCTCTGGATTACGCCGAGGCACTCAACCTGATACTAGATATTGAACGCGTGAAAAACAAGCTTGAATCAAGCAGCAAAGTGTCTTCTGCACCGCAATCCAAGCGGCCGAAAAGATGAGCTTGATAAGCTTGAATCGATACTTTTTGCCTGAGAAATTTTCTTTCCATCTGGAAAAAATTTCCTCAGTTTTGCTATTTTGATTCTTTCAAGCTCTGCTGCTCGAGAAGCTTGAAAGACAACGCTTTGGCGATTTCTTCTTAGAAGCGAGATTAGATTCGACTGAATAGTTTCCGCAGCATGATTCGATTGCTGCACATTTATACCTTGCGCGAAAGTATTGTGAGGCGCTATGCTGCTAACAAAGGAAGAAGTGGAAGAGCCGCAAAGCCTGAACTGGTCACTCATAGCCTGTTGACGGTACAGTGCGCTTTTCGCCACAATCAACACATCGTAGACGATCCGGTCTTTTTAATAGTCACTGGAGTTAAGCGGGAGTCATAAGTGAAACAGAAGGGTAAAGCAGATCCATTTTTGGCAGCGGTCTGTGAAGCTGTACATAAGAGAAGAGGCCAGTTAGGCATCTCACAAGAAGAGTTAGCTCAGCGTGCAGGTTTGCACAGAACTTATATTAGCGATATAGAACGCGGCGCACGCAACCCAACATTGAAGACATTGAGCCGTTTGGCTGTGGCTTTGGAAATTTCAGCTTCCAAGCTCATCAAAATGGCGGAAACGAACTGTCCAGAAATTTGCTATAACGAGCCAACCGTAACTGGTTGAACGATTAAACTTACCATCAAATCAGCATTGCAGCCTTCTTGATTCTTTCGATCGCACGATTGTAATCAAGAAGGTCAAATGTTATATGCCCCTCCCGAGTGATTGTGTTTTATTGTTTTGCATGACGCGTGCTTGTTTGATTGCGGACCGGCGATAGATTCTCTGTCACAGTTCTGCTAACGATTAGACTATCGCATGCCTCCACAGGCGGTGCGAGCTAAGTAAGTTTAGAACTCGAATCACTTCTGTGCTTGTAGATATTTGACTACTTGAGCCCATGCCTGCGCACGATGCGAGACGCGATTCTTGTCTTTTGATTCCAGTTCAGCTGCCGTTTTCGACATTTTTGGCAGATAGAAAATTGGGTCGTAGCCAAATCCATTTGCGCCTTTTTCTTCAAATCCGATTGTGCCTTCCCAGCAGCGAATGGTGCTGAATGCCACACTGCCGTCAGGGTTCGCCAATACCATTGCACAAAAAAACGCAGCATGCCTGCTGTCTGCAGGAACCTTTGCCATTTCTTCCAGGACTTTGGCTCTTCGATCCGCATCGCTGCCTTCGCAGTAGCGAGCGGAATGAATGCCTGGCTTGCCTTTGAGTGCCTCAATTACAAGACCAGAGTCGTCGGCTAGTGAAGGCAATCCTGTCAATTTAGCAGCTTCAGTTGCTTTGATCTTGGCATTCTCAAAAAATGTTGAGCCGGTTTCTGTCGGCGAGAAATTCTCTGGCGCAAGCTGCATTTCAAGCCAGTTGCCTTGCTCTGACGCAAGTTCTTGAAACTCTTTGAGTTTGCCCGGATTTTTTGTACCGATTACTAGTTTCATTCGCCTTTAGCTTTCATTCTGTTGCGGCTGTTGGCCTGATTGAGTTCAGCCACGTTGTGACTGCCAGCTGTTCTGGCATCTGTTACTTTGTGGTTTTTGGTCGAACCTTTGCCACCGGCATGCTTTTGTCTTTGCACATTCAATACGTCTGCAATCGAGGTTATTTTTTCCGAAATAAGGTTGAGCTGATCTATATCTTTTACTTCTACAATGAGATGAATCTTGGCTGTAGCCGGAGTCTTTTGCGGGTGTGTTTCGACACGCAGATCTCTTAGATTGATCTTGTTATCGGAAATTCGCTGCAGGATATCACGTGCAATACCGACGCGATCGTTGCATTCAACTACGAGGTAAGCCGGGTAGTTGCTTTCTTCTGCATCTGACCAGGCCAGCTCCATATGGCGGTCTTTCTCTACCTTCATCAGGTTGGCGCAGTTGCTGCGATGTACTGTGATACCACTGCCTCGAGTGACAACTCCTGCAATTTTTTCGCCTGGCACCGGGTTGCAACATTGAGCCAGGTGGTGCATCAGTCCACCGAGGCTGGAAACATTGCCCTTGTTGGCTTTGACGCTTTCGGGCGGAGCCGAAGGAAGCGCGGGTAGATCTTTTGCTTTGGCTTTTTCCTGTTGTTGGTCTTGTTCGCGAATCCGATTAATAACTTGGGAAAGGGAAAGATCTCCATAACCAAGAGCGGCAAGAATGTCGTCTGCTTCTGAAATATTCAGCCTCTTGCCGAGATCTTTGATTTTGTCAGATCTGAGCAACTCGTCAAAATTAGCTTTTCCAAGTTCGGCTTCGAGCATTTGCCGTCCCTGAATGATGTGCTCGTCACGGTGATGTTTCTTGAACCACTGCCTGATCCTGCTTTTTGCGCTATGTGTTACGGCTATGTTCAGCCAGTCCATACGTGGATGGGCGCTTTTGCTTGTGATAATTTCAACAATATCGCCGTTGCGCATTGGTGTCGCCAGCGGTACCATGCGATCGTTGATTCGAGCACCGGTAACATGGTTGCCCACTTCGGTGTGCACACGATAAGCAAAGTCTATGGGTGTTGAGCCCTTGGGTAGATCGAAGACATCCCCACGCGGACTGAATACGAATACTTCATCGGCAAAGAGGTCCATCTTTACCGTATCCATGTACTCTTGCGCGTCTTTGAGATCTTGTTGCCATTCAACAAGTTGTCTCAACCAGGCTAATTTGCGGTCAACCTGCGAATCAGCCGCCACCGAGCCGGACTCTTTGTATCGCCAGTGCGCGGCAATACCGTATTCGGCGACGTGGTGCATGCGGCGAGTGCGAATTTGTATTTCAACCGGTCGCCCGCTCAAGCCCATAACTGCAGTGTGCAGCGATTGGTAGCTATTGGGCTTAGGCATGGCGATATAGTCTTTGAAGCGACCTGGAATCGGTCTGAACCAGTTGTGCACCAGTCCCAGCACCTCATAGCACTTTTGCGTGTCAGGATCGGCAGTGAGCTCGCAGTAATTTTTGTCTGCCTGGCTTTCGATGATCACACGCACTGCAAATACGTCGTACAATTCGTCGAAGTCTTTGCTCTGTGTTTTCATTTTTTTCCAGATGCCAAAGAGGTGCTTTGGGCGTCCGCTAACTTCAGCCTGAATCCCTCTTATCTCCAGTTCTTTGCGGAGGCGGTCAACAACATCATTAACGTATGATTCGCGTTCTTGCCTGCTTTCGGCAACCATGCTGTCGATGCGTTCGTATTCCGCAGGATACAGATACTTGAGACTGAGATCTTCCAGTTCCCATTTGAAGCGACCAAGACCGAAGCGGTTTGCCAGCGGTGCGTAAATCTCCAGTGTCTCCTGAGCGATCTCGGCTTGCTTGGCTGGTTTCATATAATCCAGCGTGTGCATGTTGTGCAATCGATCCGCAAGTTTGACCAGCACCACTCGCACATCTTCTGCAATTGCAACGAGCAATTTTCTGAAATTCTCGGCCTGTCTTTCTTCTTTTGAAGAGAAGCTGAACTTTCCGAGTTTTGTGACACCTTCTACAATCTTGCGTACGTCTACGCCGAAGCGCCCTTCGATCTCCTCGCCTTTTACATCGCAGTCTTCCACGACATCGTGAAGAAGCCCTGAGCAAATCGTGTCAACATCAGCGTTTAAGTGTGCAAGAGAAATCGCAACTTCCACGGGGTGAATGATATAGGGCTCGTCGGACTTGCGTACTTGCCCGTCATGGCTTTTGAACGCGAATTCATAGGCCTTTCTGATTTTTTCTATGTCTTCTTTGCTGCGCTCGTTTTTGTCCAGTACACAGATCAAAGGCAAGCCTATTTGTTCCATGCTGTACTTGTGCTTTTTGTCTTCTAAAAGCGGCGGCGGCTCCGGCGGATTCTTGGAAACAAGCCCGGCAATTTTTGTGTCCTGCTCGGTGTCCCGGTTGCCCGAAGCTTCGTGCGGCGTTGGAGCAGGGTTTTGGTCTGCTCGACGTTTTCTTGAGTTGCCAGCACTAGCTGCTTCTGTCATTTTGATCCGCGAATTAGCGATTTCTGCGACTTATTCCCTGAGCCTGAACGTTAGCCCGGGCGAGGAACTGAGCGCAAGAAGAGAGCGCATTTTAAGGAAGATTATACATTTCATATACCCATCTTCATAGCTTCGATTAAGAAGCCTGTATGAGAAGAGGGGTAGTTTTCCCCTCGGCAAGACCTGATTGTGAATTGCCATTAATTCGAAACAATCTTCGTTTGCGCAAGACCCAGCTCAGTCGTCCTTGAGTCAGCCCGGCTTCCCGCAAGAAAAAGGGCTACATACTCGATTCTAACAAGCTCTGAGCGTACTGACGAAAACCTGGCTAATCTTCGGGAGTCCTGATGAGCATCAGGTAGGGGCGCCTCACGGGCGCCCATTAAGATTCGCCTTCAAAAGCGCCCGTGAGGCGCCCCTACCAGAAGCTTCTTGGGTTATTTGAAAGGACTGCCTTCCGGACCCCAATACTCTTTGGGATTGTTCGGACCGTTGATAGGTACTTGCCATGGTGTGCCGCTGGCGTAGTAATTTCCTGAGGCACTTGAGTCGCCAGTGCTTGGCTGGTAGTAATTTCCAGAAGCTGGGCTGGGACCGGTTTGAATAACTGTCGGACCCAGGCGGCTTCTGTTGAATCCTGATCCAAGACCGGCTAGAGGAGCTCCATATGCAGGGCCCAGCAGTCCACCCCAGCCTGCTCCAAAGCCCAATCCATGTGACCAACCGTGGTTCCAGCCGCCGTTCCAACCGCCATTCCAGCCTCCGTTCCACGCGTGTCCCCAGCCTGATGCGCCGTAATATCGCCAGGGCGAACTGCCAAAGAATGGTGGATAGCTATAGCCTCCAAAATAAGGGGGGATGACCTTAGGCGTGCTACCGAATGACTCCGCTCCAATAATGATCTCAGCCGGGCGCTGCGACTGTTGTTGAGATTGAAATGCCCAACCTGGAATGCTGAATTGTCCGCCTTCGACTGTCTGGCTTCCCGGGTGCTCTGGCAAGTGCAATTTCTTGCCGTCTGTCGAGTTTCCGTTTTCTGTTTTTGCTGCCGGTTTCTTAAAAGTGGCACGATGCTCCCAGTTCGAATAACGCAGCCAGTCTTCTTGTGATTTAAGTTGCTCCGGATCTGGTGCGTCTTGTGCATTAGCTGCAATTGCTAAGGCGGAAAAGCTCAATGCTGCCAGCAAGCCGATTTGTATCTGTTTTTTGAGTTGGTGCATGGAAGGCTCTTTTGTCTGTACCTGCAACTCGACGAGTGGTGCTGAAAAATTAGGCTGCGAACTTTTCTTGTTTAATGGGCGGCACTCTTCAGCACCGCCCATGATACCATATGAGATCGCCTATCGATCTTTTGCTTGCCTAGCGCGTAGTTGTCGACGACGGTTGAACTTGCACAATATTGGCTTCGTTAGGTTTATAAACAGGTGTCAGCCATTTGTGGTATTTTGGAACCTCGCCACGGCAAATCGATGTGTACAGTGTGCGTATTTTGTCTGAAATCGGACCAACGCCACCTTCGCCAATTACTCGCCTGTCAACTGTGGAGATTGGCGCAATTTGCGCGCCCGTACCGCAGAAGAATAGCTCGTCAGCTGTATAGAGTTCGCTGCGATCGATTGGACGGCACTCGGTTGAAAGACCGTATTCTTGCTCAGCCATTTCCATGACTGTGTGTCTTGTAATGCCTTCTAGAATATTTTCGGTAATTGGTGTCGTGATCAGGTTGCCCTTCTTAACCATGAAAAGGTTCATCGCGCTTCCTTCAGAAACCTGTCCGTTTTCAGAGAGCACGATGCACTCATCGAATCCTGAGACAACGGCGTCGGATTTTGCCAGAGCTGTATTCGCGTAGGACCCGACGATCTTAGCCCTTGCTGGGATTGCGTTATCTTCTACACGGCGCCAGCTGGAGATTTGAACATTGAGGCCTTCGGCACCATGGAAGTAATCACCAAATGCTACGGTGAAAATGCAAAAGTCTGTTGGGCTGTCCGTGAGGTTTGGACCAATACGGCAAGCGGCTTTATATGCGGTGGGTCTGATGTATGTATCACCATGCGGTTGATTGCGTCGCACAAGTTCAACAACCAGACTGCACATTTCATCAACGCTATATTTCAAGCTCATGTGCATGATCTTCAAGCTGTCATGCATGCGCTCGAAGTGCTCGCGCAGGCGGAAAATGTATATTTCTTGCTGGCGTTCATTCCAGTAAGCGCGGAGTCCTTCAAATATGGCTGTTCCATAAAGAAAGCCTGTGGTCATGATGCTAATTTTTGCGTCTTCCAGAGGTACAAATCGTCCCTCGAAAAATGCTTGTTGTTTTGTTTCCACTTGTCAGATCCTCGCCTCGGGTCCCACGTTTTTTGCGCCAGTTGCCTGCCGCGATGCAGCTAAGCTGCTCTGGTTGCTTAGCAACCTACATATTTTGCTTGCAATTTTTTATGCGTTCTTCCACAGATGCTTTTTTGCTGGAGATTGGAGCTAATTGCAAAAAGCGTTCAAAGCAATTGCAGGCTTCTGAATAATCCTTATTTGACTCGAGCAATGAGCCAAGTTGGTAGTATGCTTCGGCATAATCAGGTTCCACTTCTGTGGCGCGCCTAATGGCTGCTACGGCTTCACCTGATTTACCTTTGGCTTTTAGAGCCATGCCTACGCCTGTGCGCGCGGCACCTGATTCTGGGTGGTGATCGACTTCGTCCTGAAAGAACTTCAGTGCTTTGTCATATTCACCTATTTCAATGTCTCGAAAGCCTTTGGCAAGCTTCTTGTCCCAGTCTATTTTCGATTTGCAATCCACAGGTGTAAACGAGGCGGCGACAGCCACCGTAAGTGCCGTCGCCGTTATAATGCAGGTTCTCGTTTTGGTCATTTTTTTGGATTACCGTTATTTCTTGACTGGACTTGCTGTGGAGTTGTTCAATGGGGTCAAAACAATTGCCGAAACATCTGTTGTGACTTTCTTGACGTTATCTCCGACGCTTACGTTTCCAGTTGATTTGACGATGTCACCGGTTGAATTGTCGGAATCAACGGAAGAAAGTTTGATTACTGCAATTGCTCCGGTAATTTCCTTGAGCACTTTGCCGCTAACCGGATCTTTAATGGTCTTTGTAACGCGCTCGACTTGCAGCGAATCACCGACTGCAAGACCGTTGATCTTGCCTACATTGATGATTACCTGCTTGCCGGTGACGTCGGCGATTTTTCCCTGGACATCTTTGTTGGCAATTGACTGGTTATCTGGAATTTTTGTCGCCAGAGTGTTGATTGTGGCAGCCAGCTGATTCACAGCCTGATAGGTGGCTTCGCCTGCAATACTTGAGGCGAAATCGGAGTTATCGACATCGACGATTCCCAGTGATGTGCCGCCGCGGCTGGACAAGCCCTGACCTTCGGCTACGCCGAGAATCTCGCCGGTGGCTGTGTCGATAACACGAGCGCTGATTGATACTTTAACCTTGCTCTTCTTGCTGCCGAAGCCGCTGAGTGCTCCACCAAGTCCGCCGACGTAGGGAATGTAGCCCGTTGCGTAGCTTGCTGCTCCACCAACATTTACTGATTTGGTTTCGAAGCCGAAGTTTGTGACCGTACCTACAATCATGGCATCGCAAGCCAGGATTTTACCGATTTTGATTGCCGTGTTCGGATCGGCGCGATCGCTGACGGAGAGGTTTTGCTCTTTCAAAATCTGATCGAGCATTTGTCTGTCAACCACACGGAAAGTGCCATCGCTGACGAGCTTGTTGATCATTAGCTCGGTAACGCCTTTACCTACGTCATAGGTTCCTACGACTGATGATACCGCGCCATATTCGAACGGCAGCACGGCGATGCGGCGCTTAGCGTCTGCGTGCGCGGGAAGCTGGCAAATTGACAGTGCCATCATGGACAGTGTCAACAGCAATGCACCAAACTTGCGCAATCTCATTGTTATTACTCCCTCATTTCAGTTTGCGTATATCTAGTTCCAGTTGGACATGGAGCTGCGCGGGAAACTGATCTTGTAAATGGTAGATCTAAGTTTGCCTGAACTCCTGAGAATTTTCTGTTTATTAATTTCTGCGGCCTCAGCCCCACTCCTTTCGCGCTTTTGCCCGGTTTCCCTGAGATTCATTTTATGATCTTCTGCATATCTTTTGCCTGTACAGCAGGCTTTCCTGAGCGAAACTCTTGATCTGGGATTCCTGTCTTTTTGTTCGTAGAGGCATGCCTTGCATGCCCTTCTGATACCTTTCGATTTGGGCACGCAAGGCGTGCCTCTGCCCTTGTTTAATGCGATTTCTTCACTGCGGCTTCCTGTGCGTCGACTGCTTTTCTCTGTGCATCGAGAGCTTTCTTTTGCGCCTCGAGAGCTTTGATCTGTGCATCGCTATTTCCCTTGCCGCTGCTGTTAGGCTGAGCTGCCGGGCGCGGAGCCGGACGGCGAGAAGCCATCGCCGCTCTATATTTTGCACTTAGAGCTTTAGCGAGACCGGCTCGTTTTGAGCGAGGGCTAACTCCTTTCAGAACCTCGAGTGCTTGCCTGTATTTGCCTTGCTTTGCCATGCTTTCCGCTTCTTTAACGGCATCCATTGCGTCCTGTTCCATCTGAAACTCGGACATCAATTTGCGAGCACCTTCAAAGTGTGGGCTGTCCTGAGTTACCGTCATCAGGATTTGAAGACCATCGTTGAATTTGTCATCATCGCCGAGCATTTGTGCTTGCATAAGCTTTGATCTGGTTTCCATCTCAATATCAATAGCGTCGGACAATGGTTGACGAGCGCGATCCACCAGGCTGGCAATTACCTCCCGTGCACCGCGATCTTGCAGTGCTTTGTTCACTGGCATTCCGGGGGTGAGAGAGAAGTCTTGTTTGTTGGTTTGGACCGAAACAGTATTGAGAACGTGCTTGTCGAGCGTTTTGATCGTGACGGTGCCATTGACACGCACGCTGCCCCCGCCCGTGTCGGTGCGATCAAAGATGCTGCATTCGACGTACCAGTCCGGATTGACGGTGCTGATTTTTACGTGTGGATTTGATTGAAGTTCAGAGCTGATTCGATCGACCACGTCTTGTTCCATACCGCTGCCACCGCCTGGTATGACGGCGATTCGAACTGGCGGCGCAGTCGGAGTGCTTACCCTGACGGATTGGTCTTCGGCAAGTGCCGGGCAGCTATTGCCGCAGAGAGCCCAAAAACCAAGAGTCAGTGCAGACAGCACCAGTTTTTTGTGGAAGCTCTTTGCCGATATGCCTTTACGTTTCACGCTTTGAACCTCCATTAAATGTTAGTTTTCGGGCAGCCTGAGCAATCGCCTGCTTGGCGAGCTTATCGGCTTCTTTGTTGTACTCTCGCCTGACGTGCACAATCTTGATTTTAGGAAATCGAGAGGACAAAATTTTCGCTTTCTCATAAAGTGCTCGCAGAACTTCGTTCGCCTGGCCCGGATTGTTTCCCGAGTAGCCCTCGGCAAAAGCCAGAACCATGCGGGCAGGGTCGAAATCTGTCATTTACTCACCTGGGCAGGAAGGGTTGAAAGGGCTTATCTTAGCTCAGAGCCGTTTTTCCTGCCGGATCTGTATTTAAAGTTCCGATCTATATATAGAATGCCTTTTAAGCGACCTTTATGGGCACATCGGGAACCCAAAAGCATGGCAGCCATCCCTGGGAGCGCCGCCTTGCAGGCTCTTAGAGATCGGATCGATCTTTCCGGAGTAGAAGCCGGCAGGCTGCCGGCGCTCCCGGGGCTCGGCTTCTCGGCGTTTTCTCGAGACTTCGCTTCTCGGCGTTTTCTCGAGACTTCGCTTCTCGGCGTTTTCTCGAGACTTCGCTTCTCGGAGTTTTCTCGAGGCTTCGCTTCTCGGAGTTTTCTCGAGGCTTCGCTTCTCGGCGCTTCCCAAGGGCTCCGCTGCTTTATCAGGACTTCGATCCGGTAGATTCGGGTCGGGGCTTTGTTTTATTTGAGTTGACTTCTGATGGCCGCGAATGCGTCGTCTAGTTTGCTTGGGTCTTTTCCGCCAGCTTGTGCAATTTCTGGTTTGCCGCCGCCGCTGCCACCACAGGCAGTGGCTACTTCTTTTATGAGTTTGCCCGCGTTAATACCTTTTTTGGTCAGCGCGTCGGAAACTCCGGCAGCAAGAGAAAGCTTGTCTGGAGCCTGTTCGCTGCTGAGTATAGCAACGACATCGGTTCCCTGTTTGCGCAAGTGATCGGCCAGGCTTTTCAGTGCATCTGAGCTCACATCTTTGAGCTTGCCCAGCACAAGTCTGGTTCCGTTAATGGATTCTGCACGAGCCAGAAGGTCTGAAGCTTGCCCGAAAGCTAGCTTTTCCTCAAGTTCTTGAGCTGCCTTTTCTTTTGCTTTGATCTGGTCTTGCAAGCGATCGATCTGTGAAATCAAATCGGCTGGTTTAATGCGCAATTTACTTGCAGCATTGAAAAGTATGTTCATGTGATCGCTTATGTAGTTCCAGGCTTTTGGTCCAGACAGCGCCTCTACGCGGCGCACGCCGGACGCGATGCTGCCTTCTGAAATAATTTTGATTGGTCCGATTTGTCCCGTGTTAGACACGTGAGTGCCGCCACAGAACTCCAGGCTGACATCGCCCATTGAAATTACTCGCACAAGATCGCCGTATTTCTCTCCGAACATGGCAATAGCACCGGTTCGTTTGGCTTCATCAAGCGCCATTTCTTTGCATTGCACAGGAAGATTTTGACGAACCCATTCATTCATCAATTCTTCCACAGCAGTTATTTCAGCCGGTTTCATCTGACGCTCAAAACTGAAGTCAAATCGCATAGCTTCTGGTCCGACTTGCGAACCGGCTTGCTGCACCTGTTTTCCGAGAAGCTGTCTTACCGCAGCATGGAAAAGGTGAGCAGTGCTGTGATGCAGAACCGTCGCTTCACGGCGATTTTTGTCAACCTCGGCACTTACTTCCTGTCCAGGTTCCAGCGCTCCTGAGACGAAGCGCACTCGGTGTACATGCAAGCCCTCGTGTTTCTTCGTGTCGAGAACTTCAAGCCGTGAATCGTTATTTGAAATAACTCCCTGGTCACCAAGTTGTCCGCCTGATTCTGCATAGAATGGCGTGTGATCTAGGACGAGATCAAGCTCCTGTCCTTCTTCTGCATGTTCGATCAGCTTGCCTTTTTCAACAAGTGCAAGAACAGTAGATTTGTCGTCGAGCTGTGAATAGCCGGTGAACTTTGTGGCACCGTGCTTCTTCAAGATTTGACCGAGATCTTCTTCGCCTGCAATGATGACGTTGAATTTGTTCACTGATGAAACCTGCTCGTGCTCTTTGCGAGCCTCAGCAAATGCGTCGAGGTCAACCGATTTGCCTTTCTCTTCTGCAATTTCTTTTGTCAGTTCAAGCGGGAAACCAAAAGTGGCATAGAGATCGAAGGCTTCTTTTCCCGGCACAATTTTCTCGGGTTTGGCGAGAATTTCGTTGAGGTAAATCATGCCGCGATCGATGGTGCTGGAGAAGCGCTCTTCTTCCTTACGGATAGCCTCTTCCGTGAGATCGGCATGTTGCATCAATTCTGGATAAGCCGCGCCGTAGATTTCAATTACTTTCGGCAACAATGAATGGATGAATGGTTTCTCCAGCCCGAGCAAACGACCAAAGCGTGCGGCTCTTCTGATGATGAAGCGCAGCACGTAGCCTCTGCCGATGTTGCTGGTGCGAACCCCGTCTGTGACAAGGAAGCTGACGCAACGAGCGTGGTCGGTAATGATCTTCAAGTAAACATCGGATTCAGGATTGGCGCCGTATTTGACGCCAGAGAGTGCGCTGACTTGCTCAAGAATCGGGAACAGCAAATCTGTTTCAAAAGTATTGCGCTTCTTCTGCGAGAGCATGGCAATACGGTCTAAACCTGCACCTGTGTCCACATTTTTTGCGGCCAACGGAGAGTAAACAGCGTTCTCGTCTTTGAACAATTCCATGAAAACCAGATTCCAGAATTCGAGAATGAGGTCGTCATGGTCGATGCCGCTTGTGTCTTTGAAGTCAGGATGGCGATCGTAATGCAGTTCTGAGCAGGGTCCGCATGGACCTGTAGGACCGGGTGGACCCCAGAAATTATCTTTTCTCGACATGCGTCTGATGCGTTGTTCTGGAATGCCGACTTTGTCGCGCCATATGGAGAACGCCTCTTCATCTGCGCCTACCGTAGAATCTCCTTCAAACACAGTGACGCTAATGCGATCAGCATCAAAACCAAGTTCTTTCGTGGTGAATTCGAATGACCAGGGAATTATTTCTTTTTTGAAGTAGTCACCAAAACTAAAATTGCCGAGCATTTCGAAGAAACTGTGGTGGCGTGTTGTACGACCGATGTTCTCGATGTCGGAATCTTTGCCGCCGGCTCTTGCAGCTTTCTGGCAGGTCACAATTCGGGACTTTGGCGGCGGTGCTTGGCCGAGGAAGTAAGGTACGAATGGCACCATGCCTGCCGATGTCAGCAGGAGCGTCGGATTGTCAGGAATCAGGCTGGCACTGGGCAAATACAAGTGCTCGCGCTTATCCTTGAAGTATGAGATGAACTTCTGGCGAATTTCCGCCCCCGATAGTGACATTGTGCCTCCTTGCAGGCAAAGCCGGGAATATAACCGAATTCAAAGTATAGCAGAGGGTGACGCCCCTCCGCCCTCGTGCCGGGCGCTCGGGGCTCAACTTTACCTTTACTAGAAAGCGAATTGCCAATCTGATAACCTTGTCGACGTTGCTTGGGGTTAAACTACTTGAGCTTGCGTATGCCTGTGAAGCTTTTGGAGATTTCTAAGTGAAGCTAAGCAAAGTTCTAGTTGTCTTCAAAAAATCAACACTGCAATTACAAGCGCTCGAATACAAAGAGCCTCGTTTTCTGAAGCTGCTCGAGGAAGGGCATTCTTCAGTGGCACGCGTGAAGTCTGCTCACGAGCAGCATGTTGACACTCTGGAGTTTGTCCAGGACTCGCTCAAACAGCGCAACATTGAATTTGTTTCTCTGCACAGAGCAGAGCTGGACGAAAATGCGCACGAGTATGATCTGCTAATAACTGTTGGTGGTGACGGCACGTTCCTTGATGCGTCACACTCTTTGCGCAGCACACCGATTCTCGGGGTAAATTCCGCCCCAGGCTCAAGTTTCGGTCATTTCAGCCTGGCTACCCGCAATAATTTCGCCCAGATTCTTGACCAGATAATTTCTGATGAATTGCGTCCCCAGCGCTTGTTGCGTCTGGAACTTTCCATTAACGGAAACCTGATCCCTCAGCTGGTATTAAATGAGGTGCTCATTGCCCATAGCAATCCAGCCGGAACCAGCCGTTATTTCATAAAGATTGGTGATTATCAGGAAGAACAAAGATCATCCGGACTCTGGGTGGGGACTCCCGCCGGTTCAACTGGAGCACTTAAATCAGCAGGCGGCGAGATTCTCCCGATTATCGATCAGCATTACGAATATGCCATACGTGAAGCCTGGGAACGTCCGGGTCAGCATTTCAAATTTATGAGAGGTAAACTTCCGAGGACTCAACATATTACAATAACGTCTCAGATGCGTACGGGAGCGTTGTATATAGATGGGCAGCATATTGAATATCCACTGCCGTTAGGTGACGAATTAATCATTCGTGCTGCCGCCGATGACCTTATCGCATTTGTTGACCCTGAAGTGAACAACATATTCCTGAATGACTGAACGCACTCTTCCTGTTGGTGACACTCTTGCCGTAATTGCGGGCAAGCTGTCGGCCGGTGCTATTCGAGCAATGGGACTGGGGCTTGCTTCGAACTTGCCGGGTAAAGTGTCCCGCAAGATAGCGTCCTCCGTGCTTGGCCATCTGGCCGGACAATCGCGGCGCGGTGTTCTGGCTGTCAGCGGTACCAATGGCAAAAGCACGACATCCGGGCTTGTCGCATCCATTCTGTCACATGCCGGCATGAAACTCGTTCATAACAGGCAAGGGGCGAACCTGGCCACGGGGATAACTGCCTGTGTCGTGGATGCTTCGTCCTGGGCCGGTTCACTTGATGCTGACTTTTGTCTTTTTGAAATCGATGAGGCCGCACTGCCTGTGGTGGCAAAGGAAATGCGCATCGACCATGTGCTCGTCACAAATCTGTTTCGGGATCAGTTGGATCGTTTTGGTGAGCTGGATACCACGGCCAGGCTTATTTCAAAAGGGATTACTCAGAATAAATCCTCTTCCATTCTGAATGCTGATGATCCTAACGTAGCTCAAATGGTGCCTGATTGCAGTCGCTTATTTTATGGCATAGAAAGTCTGGCGCCGCTAGAGCATGTTTGCAGTTCTCAGCCATCGGAACTGGACCGCAGTACGGCTGCCGCTGCTGACAGTACTGAGCTTTCCTATTGTGCTGCCTGTGGCGAGGAATATAAGTATGATATTCGCTTTTATGGGCAGCTCGGGCACTACAAATGTCCCTCCTGTGGAAATAAGCGTCCTGCTCCTGATGTAGTTGCCGAGCAGGTCAAAGTCGCCAGTTCTTCCTCCAGATTCCTCATACGATTTGCAGAGCATAGCCTTGATGTAGAGTTGAAGCTGCCCGGAATGTTCAATGTCTACAATGCCTTAGCGGCAGCGGCTCTCTGCTTCAAGCTAGGCATCGCTCCTGAAATAATCCGAGCCGGGCTCTGTGAATATTCAACACTTTTTGGTCGTTCTGAAAAAATAAAGCTCAACGACAAGAGCATTCTCATCCAGCTGATCAAAAATCCTGCCGGGGCATCACAGGCGGTGCAAGCAGCCGCCGCTGATCCCAACGCTAAATATTTGCTCGCAATCAACGACAATTATGCTGATGGACGAGACGTATCATGGCTCTGGGATGCTGATTTTGAGCAACTAGCTTCTTGCAAGGGACCATTTGTTGTAAGTGGTCAACGCTGTTACGATATGGCAGTACGATTGAAATATGCAGGGGTGGAGCCTTCTTTAATTACAGTCTGCCCTTCTCTCGATCAAGCGCTTGATCAAGGGCTTGCTTTATGTACGCAGCCTGAGCAAACCCTCTGGTTATTGCCGACCTACACCTGTTTGCTTGAACTGCAAAAAATAATGAAATTACGAGGCTGCCCTCTTTCCGGCACCTAAACTGTCAATCTCATTAGCGCGTAGAGACTCAGCTCTACCGGAACCTTCCTTTGAATTGACCGTCTGCCTATCGGCTAAGCGTGAGGGAGAGGGAAATGGCGAGATTCATCTGCAATTTTGTGGGATTGTTTTTAATTTTCGCAGGATTGCTTGGCTTTCTTGCGCCAGGTTTGATGGACTTGCACTTGAATCAAACGCACAACCTCATTAATCTGGTTACTGGTGTGCTGGCTTTAGGATTTGGCTCTGTGGCATCAGCGCCAGTGCTGAGAAAATTTGCTCTCACTTTTGGAATGGTTTTCACCTTCATGGGTGTTGCCGGATACTATGCTCCTCCAGGAGCCTCAAGCATGCCTGGGATGTCTGTGAGCGATCACCTCTTGCGTCTGGTACCAGGCGAACTTGAGTTTGGCACGCCCGATTCCCTTTTGCATAATGGCGTCGGGGTTTTCTTTCTACTTGCGGCAATGATGCCCGCAAAAGTTCCTGCAGAAAAGAAGCGCAGGAAAAAGCCTGTTCGCGAGAAGGTTGTTGCCTAGAGGAACGATTCGCTCTAATGCGCTACTTCTTCTGATTCAAGAGATCGAATGCAGAAGGACTGCGCTCGAGCGTTATAAACTCACCCCTTGTCCAGCCATATTTGTCTGCCAAACTGTATAATTTTTCTATTCTTGCAGGCTCACCTGGAGTGTTCACCATGAAATTGCCGATGGCTTTTGGTTTGGAAAGAATCATCATGCCTCCATCGGCAGAAGCTGAGTCACCATTGAACCCGGCAATGATTACTTTGTTCTCGTTCAGATGATTCCAGTTAAAGCGTGAAAGATTATTGTTGAGCCAGTAGTGGAAACTAACTGGTTTTCCTGGCTGTGGTCTGGCAGTCCAGGGCCCGTCAAAAATCTCGTAGGTATGATTCGTGCCAGTCGAGAATCCATTCTTGTCGTAGAGCAGGTTGCTGCCGACTGCATTCTCTGGTTTTATTCCGAGTACAGGAGCAACCGCACGGGCCAGCTCCTGGTCGCCATTTGAGACAATGACGACATGAGCACCGCTTCCGTCAATTGCTTTATTTATTTCAGGTACCAGAGGGTAAACCTTATCTGCGTAAGTGTTGGCAAATGCATTTACCTGTGCAAGTTTTTCTGCTGCAGTAAGTCCCTTTTGTGATGGCCAGTAGATCTTATGCCAGAAGTCGTTGAGGCTTATGCCATTGCCGCCTGCCTCTTTTGATTCCCACAGTTGCATTACATCCTGAGGTGTAGCGGATTTCGCTTCAGGTACAAGTTTTCGAACTGCTTGCTCGATTATATTTAGCTGTTCAGCGGAGAACTTATTGTTATCTGCTCGCCATTTGAAGAAGTGAGTGAATATGTCACCTGATGCGAGTGTTTTATTAACATCGGTGGGCCAGAATACTTCGTTTCCAGCGGCTTTCTCTGCCGATACCCACGAGCGAAATTCTTTGCCTTCAACATATTTGAGCAGGTCCGCCGAACTGATTTTAGCTGCTCTGACATCGTTGCTGTCGAGCCCGCCTTTGCTGATTTCGAAGAACTTTTGTCTGGCAAGGTCCAATTTTTGATCGGCTTCGGCTCGCAACTTTAGTGGACTGGATTCACTCTGAGCTAATCCTTGAGCTTCAGCATTGCGCTCCAGATTGAAAAATCCACGGCGTGAGCCGTAAATCACTGAGGCTGAGCCAAGCATGCCTCCAGCAGCCATTAAAGGGTAATCAAAACAGGCTGATCCCAAATTTTGAGCTACGATGGCGCGATTCTGCGCGTAGTGCTCTGGATTGATTGCGCTGTCGTGCATCGCAGAAAAAGTTGGGAGCAGTCTTTTCGCTCCATCTTCTATGGCCAGAACACCCAGACCCCCTGCGACAACTTTTGCTACACTGCCCCAGCGACCACCGGCCATGTGCATGGCGGTCATGCCTGCACCTACTGCAGCTGAACCGACGATCTCCAGCGATGTTAGACCTGGGTGCTCGGCAGCCTGCTTCGCTCGCTGGCAGAATCCATCCTTGATCCCTCCACCGAGGACCAGGGCTTCCCTGCTTAATAGTGATTCCGGAACTTGAGAAGAATTGAGAAGTGCTGCATTATCTTTGCTGCTGCTGAGATGAAGAGATTCGACCATGGCTGGACCTCGGGTGCATTTGTATGCATCCGAACCCTGCCAGCGACAAGTCTAAGTTAAGGAGCGGAATCTGCAATGCGGGGAACCCCACTTCGATTCGCCCAGACCTGCCTTCTGGTCTTAATTCTGCTTAGTTATTTGGACTGAGCCAGTACGCCAGAGCTGCTGATATGCAAGCGAGTTCTTGCCTGAAGTGCTTGCTGCAATGTTGCTGGATCTGCACCTGATTTGGAAATACATTCATTTAATAGTCGACTCGCTTCACCGTAATTTCGGCGTTCAATCTGACTGTAGGCACATAAATACGTCCAATATGGATTTTTCGGCTCCAGGGTCATCATGGTATGACTGGCAGCACCAAGCATCTCCGGCTCGAGTCCATCATGTACGCTATTAACCTTCATCCCATGCTGTAAACAGCTTATTGCGTGCTTGCCCAGTTGTATTTTTTGCTGCTTAGTAAAAAAAGTGTTGTTGTTGCCTGGAAGGAAATCATAATCGTCGATTATGGCAAGGTATGCGCCTGCTGCCAAAACATAGTTTCCTTTAGATTCCAGATTCTGAGCTTCTTTTACAGCGTCTGTCTGCTTTGCTGGTTCAGCCCATGATGGCGCAGTTGCTGCTGTGCCCAGCAGAAAAAGCGCACAAGAGAGCGTGCGAGTAATCCCTGATTTCATTTGCCTGTCCCCTGCATACTAAGTTCAAATTGAATGATTCAATAATATGAATTGGCACCTGACTTAATTGTGATTTTTTTTTGTTTCAAGATTAAGAAGCGCCGAAATTATTTCACCCTGGTACTTGTGGCTTTGCTGTGGCAGCCTTGATAGCAGCCGTAATGCATTGTCCTAGCTCGCATTGGGGCATCGGCTTCTTCACATAAACGATTGCGTATACGCATATTGAGCGAATTCAGACAGTGTCGGAACCCACAGCTTTGAAGAGACGATATAAAATGGATCTGAACGCTCTGCCGCACCGGGTATCCTTTTCATGACTGCGAAGACCTATCTTCGAATCATTCTTTCTTGTTCATGTGCCATGTTTGCGACGCAAGCCGTGCCGGCAGAAGAGTCGTTCAAACTCGAAGGGCAGATTGAACACTCGCAGACTCTGCCTCCGGTTGAGCCGGATCTTGATGTCGGCAAGAAATTCGACGAACGCAAATTTCGATCTCACCATCATGCAAGCAGTACTCTCTGGTGGCGCGTTCCCGATTGGCTGGTCGGCGGCTGGCAGAATGTCGGTAGAACTCGCCAGATAAAGCTGACAGACCTTCGAACCAATCAGGATTTTGCTGGCGACACCAAGCCCATCATTTATCCGAACCAGGAAATTATTGGATTACAAAAGGACCGAAAAGGTGATATCTGGACTACTGTGCCCACTCCATATTTCACTCGCGATCGAATTGGTCGGGTAATGAACGTTCATCGCGTGACTCAGGTTGAAGCTTTACAAAGCAGTAAAGAGCAGGTTCTGCTTCGGCTGGTCGCAACCACTTATTCGGTAGATGTGCACACAAACAAGATTCTAGCTATTGCCCAGCGCGAGTCTTTGCAAACCTATCGACCCGTCGACGAAGGCAAAATCATAGTTCTTTCATCAATGAAATTCTATGACGAGCAGGGCAATCCAAAATATGCTAGCGATCTCTTGACTCATAGTCGCCGGCAAAATGGCTTTAGTGAGCTTCAATACTGGACTGCGCCAGGCACAGGGCTTTCTATCATAGATTTACGCAAATCGTTTGACGAGTATCTGCACAAAGAGAAGCTGGACGACCTCATTCCTTTACGTAAATTTGCTCACAGCTGAATTTGTTTTTACACTTTCGTGCTCTGATGAGCTTGGCTAAACGCTGCTGTCTATGCGCTTTAGCAGAAATTTGCTAATATGTATTCAAGGTGTCTCAAGAATTAAGTTCATAAGCTCGTATACAAAACTTTGGTAGGCGGAACTCAGTATTGAGTAAATCGTCTCCAGTCTCATGACAGACGAGCTGTCGAGTCCCGTTAAAAAGGCGCTATGAGGCTTTGTGATTATGTTGCGGAAAGATGCTCTTGCACTTAGTTTGGTAACATTCATCTGCGCTAGTCCTTTTGCACTTTCAGCTCCAGACAAATTGGCTGTGAGAAGTTTTAGCGTGGTGGCACCGCCTGCAATAAACAACCGTGAGGCTTCGACTGTTGATCAGAACGATTCTATCGAGTTCAAAGAATCAGCCAACAAAAAGCACTATCCAATTTTCTTTGTAACAAACAGGCAGCCAGGAAATGGCAAAGACGGGGCGCTGAAGTTCACTAACGATCGCTCTGACACTCTCACTTATGGAGAGTATCTGCCCGGCGAAGACGCCGCCGATATGAAACAGGCCACAGCTCATATCTTTGCGTCGCAAAACGACTTTCTCAGCGCGTTGAAGGCTACTGGAAGCAAGAAAGCCGCCGTTTTCGTGCATGGATACAGAAAGAGTTTTTCAGGGTCAATTGATTTTGGCATGAAAATGGCTGACCATCTCGATGCGCCGCTTGTTGTGTTCGCCTGGCCGTCTAAGAACAATTATTGTAAGTATATGGTTGATGAATGCACGGCTGAATGGAGTTCTCACCATCTTTCTCAGGTGCTGCGCCAGCTCGGCAATAACCTGGGATATCACAATCTGATTCTTGTTTCGCATAGTCTTGGCGCTCGTATGGTGCAGTGGGGTTTGCGCGACCTGTACACTGAAGACAAACCGGCTGAGCCGTTTGCGGCGGCATTGTTCTTTTCACCTGATGTCGATCGCGATTCATTCGTTCATGATGCGCCTTTCCTGAAGCAAGCTTGCGGCGATTGCCGCCTCTACCTGGACGATCACGATACGCGAATTCGCATTTCCAAGTTCCTGCACGGCAGCCCTCGTATCGGTTCTTTCGGCAAAGGACCGAAAGAAGAACAGGCGCTGACGAATATCTTCCACTGCGATACCAGCTTGCCCAGCCACCACATCCCGTTTGAACTGGTATCGAATTCGGTGCACCAAATTTCAGAATCCGAAAAAGAGTAGCTGGCACCGCTGGCTAGATCGATACTTTAAAACGAGCAGGTCCAAAACCCCGGCGCTCCCGGGCTAGTCGTTACCGGTCAGTCTTTAACAGATTCCGGTTTCACGTTCTTTTGAATGATTGACTGATAGTTTTTGCTGCGCTTCATAATGTTGCGCAGCTTGGCTTTCATTTTGTCGGCTTCAGCCTTACGCCCGCAGATGGTCAGAAGCTTTTCGTAGCCGCCAATGATTGCTATCTGGTCGCTGTGGCGAACCCCGACAGCATCCTCGATCAAATTCAAGGATTGGGTATAGAGGTCTTCGGCTTCCTTGTACCTTTCCTGAAATACATAGAGGTCAGCCAGTACGGCAAACGTGGTTAGAGCGGCTCTGTGCTGCATACGTTGAAAAATCTTGAGCGCCTGTTGAAGCAGCATCTCTGCTTTCTCATATCTCTCTAGCGAGCGGTGCAGCTCAGCCATTTTGGTCAAGATTTCAGCCAGATGGAAGTGATCTGTACCGAGATTGCGTTCCACCTTAGCCAGCGCTTTGTAGTAGAAGTCTTCCGCTTCTTTGTAGGCGCCCTGGCTGTGATAAAGCACAGCGCGATCGTACGGGTCGAAATCATCTACAGTAAGCTGCATGTGCTGTACCTGGCAGGTCATCGCCTGGTCTTTCATCAAGTTGGCTTCATTGAAGCGCCCCTGCGACATATAAACACCAGCCAGCTTGGTTAGAGTCGCAGCGACTTCCTTGTTGTATGGACCCAGCAAATCGATTTGGATCTGCAAGGCAGCATTCAATTGCTGTTCAGCATCACGAAATTTTTTCATGCCGCAGTAAAGCCTGCCCATTGCGCATAAGGTATCGGCGACTTCAAGACAATGCGGACCAATTAGTCTTTTGCGAATCGTGAGCGCTTTCTTGAAATATAATTCCGATGGCTTGTAATTGCATTCTATATAATATACTTCGCCGAGCTGCAAATAAGCACTGGCATATTCTTCGTCCTGGGGCGACTTCAGAGTTTTGCGCACTGCAAGGGCTTTCTTGAGCAGCGGTTTGGCCAGAGTATGGTCGTGTTTATCACAATGCACGGATGCCATTTTTCGCAAGATGCGTGCAACACTTTCACTTTGTGGACCATGCAAACCTTCCTGAATTGAGAGTGCGCGCTTAAACTGCAATTCAGATGGGTCGAACTTTCTCTGTTTCTGGTTAATTGACGCAAGCAACTCCAGCGTTTCTGCAACTTCTCCGTGTCTTGCGCCGAAAACGGCTTCCTGTGTGGCAAGTAATTTCTCTGCAACAGATTTGGCTTTTGGTAATTTCGCCAGCTTGAACGAAACAAATGCCAGGTTGCGCATGATGCTCACAGCTTCCGGATCATGCTTGTCCAGCCATTCTTCGCTGACAAGGTTGGCGCGGTCGAGCAAGGGCAATGCCTGAGCAAGTTTGTTGGCGGACATGTAGAGTTGGGCGAGTTGATTTAGCGTTGTGCAGAGCAAACCATAGGATGGATCTTTGCACTGCTCCAGAACTTCTATTGCCTTAAAAAACAGTGTCTCAGCCTTATCGCCTTTGTTGTTTTGAACGTAGACGGATGCAAGCATCACCATCAAATTGGCAAAGTCCGAACTAGCAATCGTTTCGTCTTGCTCTAATATTGGCTCGGCGTTCTGTTTGTGTTCCTGGTAATAGAGGCTGATTGCCCTCTTCAGGTCTCGTTCTGCCTGGCTAAACTTTTCTTCTTTTACGTAACTGCTGGCCTTATCGATGAACTGTTGGATTTCGTCAGAATAAGTCATGCTTGCCGCCTTGAAATGTCGCTTACCGACCAGCCGCCCCCACAGTATTATGCCTCGATGCCGATTATGGCTAACGTAAAAAATCAGCCATCCATGTCAAAATGAGTGCCGCATGTTGGGCATTTTGGACGATTGTGCTCTCGAGGACGCTGGCAGTTCGAACAGAGCTGAACTTGCTTTTTGTGATGTTCTATAGGAAGGGATAACTCGTCTCCCAGTCCGGAATTGGCGGATTTTAACTGATGAGCGGATGATGCGTGCGCGGGTTCTGTTCCTGAACTGTGCGCTTCTGGAGCTGCACTTGAGCTGTCCTCGCCGGTGTGAATATCATGATAAAACCCATCGGCGAGCGGCGAAATTGAGCTTTCGTTTTCTGCTTCTTCTTCTCCATAGAGATCGTAGATAACGCTTTCGTCATCACTTGTATTGGCTGCAGCTTGGGCTGCAGGCTCGTCCTTATGTGCCATTGGAAATTCTGCATGACTTAAATGTCTGTGCTTATCTGGGTCCAGGACATTTGACTCAAGCACATTTGACTCAAGCACATCTGACTCAAGCACATCTGACTCCAGCACATTTGACCTCAGCACAGCTGACTCGCTGGAATTCCCCTCAGGGCTAAGCGGAGCTTGTTTCTCTGTACTTTGCGCCGATGATTCAGCATGGAAAAGCGGATCGGACGAATGTGCTAGCGATCTGTGTGAACCTTGCTCGTGCTGCTTCGCATTCAATTCTAACGGCTTAAGCGTGGGAGCCTGTTGATTATCATGATCATGCAAGTGGAACTTTGGATCCCAGCCGACTTTGTGCTGTGCATGGTCCTTTGGCTGATGAAGAGACGCCTCTGAATTGTTTTGGCGAGGGGGCTGCGTTGAGCTGGAATGCGCATTCGGACTGCTTTGCAAATCGGGCGGCGAATAGCTTGAGTGCGAGTTCAAGTCTGGAGCTTTGTAAGGAGAATGAGAATGAGAGGAAAGATGTTCGAGCATCGGGCTTTTCTCATTTGCATGCGAGACATTGTGCTGCCCGTGAGGGCTCGCTTGTTGCAAGTGAGCAGCTCCGTGTGGCTTTTTCTTGTTGCTGTGAAGGTAAATATCTCCGAAGGCTCGCAATCCGAGAAGGACATACCAAACCCAGAGCATTTCTTGATTGTGCTTGGTCCATATGAAAAAGCTCATCGCAGCTGCAAACAAGTTGGCCAGGTTGAAACCAACAAAAATCAAATTGCCCAGGCTTGGGGCAAATGTATTGACGAGAAGCACCAATGTGAGCCTTAAGTGACGATTGAGCGCTTTGAACGGTAATTTATGCTGGCTCATTGGCTGATTAGCTCTCGCAGCTGGCTTGCAAGGGTCATAGGGTCAAATGGTTTGTGCAAGATTCCAACCGCACCCAGGTTACGCATGTGATTTGAATCTTCGCTGAGTGTGCGTGTTGTCAAAAATACTATTGGAATAGAAGCTGTTTCCGGATTTTTCTTCAATGCTGTAATCGTTTCTGTTCCATCCATTTCCGGCATGATCATGTCGAGCAAAATAGCGTCGGGCCGTTCTTGCGATGCCTTCTCAATCCCTTGTGCACCGGACTCTGCTTCAACTACCTGTAAGCCGCCAATTAAGCTTAGACTGAGACTTGCAACGCTTCGCACATCTTCGTCATCCTCAATTATGAGTACTTTCATTCGCCTAAAACCCCCGCTACCAGCATTTTGTTCCACCTGAACAGGCAAAACGCCACACATTTGACACAAGAAAATTGAAAAATATAGTCTGCAGGGTTTACTAATTTGCTCCTGGGTTCCACCACCTATATGTATCAGACCTCTTTGCTTAAGCTTATAAAAAGCGAGCCGCTGGCGCGTGCTGCTCTGGCTGTGCCTGCCTTAGGCACCCTTCTGGGTTCCATTTTAATGGCGCTGGGTGGCTTTCTACCGTGTCTGATTATGGATCTTGCTGGCCTCGTTGTTGGAGTCCTTCTTTTGATGGCCGTAGTCACCAAATATTTGTGGATAGAACATCTGCTGGAAGAGGGTGACGAAACCCAAGGACGTGTGGTCGATTTAAAAGATCATCCTGGTCTTGCAATTGCACAGACAACGGAACTCGAGTACGAATACTCATATGATGGAGTTGATTACAAAGCACGAGTAGTAGTGCATCTGCCCGAAAATGAATTGCTGGGCGACTGTACAACTGTAATTGTGGATCGTGACAGACCCGAGCATAGTTTTCTCAAAGAACTGTACTGTGTCCCCTGTCGTTGATTGTTTTGATCGATAGACTCTAATCTATAGCGATTTTAGTTCGCTTTCTGACGCGGCTTTTGCTGTCGAGATGGTTCTAGAAGCTTCTGTGGATGCTTTGTTTTCATCCACTCCAGGCGTTGATTTGCTTGCCTGATCACTTGGAATTCGTCCGCGAATTGAATTCAATTCTGCCACCATTTTGTCATGCACGTAATCGCGCATTTGACGAACAGTTTCGAAATCTTTCGGATAGACTGGCGGCAAAACCCGCACCGTGAGGTTGCCTGTAAAGGTAATTATGTTTGATCCTTTCGGATATAGCTGGTGGGTACCATCCACCACCACTGGTATCACTGGCACATTGCAATCGGTGGCAAGCTTGAAAGCACCACTTGTGAATTCCTTTATCTCACCATCGGGAGATCTGGTGCCTTCTGGAAACAAGAGTAAGGAAGCGCCCTGTTCAAGCCATTTCCTGCAAGTGGCCATCATTTCTTTAATGCTTTTGCGATCGCCTCTAGCGAGTTTTACGTATTGATTGAGTTCCATATTCCAACCAATGAATGGAACTTTGAATATCTCCTCTTTTGAAACCCACTTGTATGGCTTGTACAGCCCATAAAGTAACATGATGTCCCAGTAGGACTGGTGGTTGGGTGCAATTATTACGGGCTTGTCTTCAGGAATGTAATCGACGCCTTCCCATTTCACTTTCCACAATGGATTCATGGTTATGTAATGGTGCGCCCACCAGCAACCAAAGCGGTGAGTCAGGCGCCGGTTAGGATCTTTGTCTTTTGTGAAAAGCGTGATTGCGGCAGCGATCCAAACCAGGACTCCGGAGCTGATGAAAAAGTAGCATATGTACAGAAAGGAGAGCAGTTTTTGCATTTGGGTGTCCCGGCGTCTGTTGCAGTTTATTTTATTGGCTCAGCTGGCAAGAACGCATATTTTTGTACATTTTCTTAGCTGATCGTCAGCAGAGAATCTCGAATCCGGAAGGGCGCCCATGAGGGGACCTACCATTAAGTCTTACTTAGCTGTTTGGAGATCTTGCTCAAGAGCGTGTGCGCACTGGTCGCAGAACTCCGGAAATTCT
Organism: Obscuribacteraceae bacterium (SeqCode); assembly: GCA_044358055.1. Taxonomy (GTDB): domain Bacteria; phylum Cyanobacteriota; class Vampirovibrionia; order Obscuribacterales; family Obscuribacteraceae; genus JAIEPM01. Next base: position 39,029 of record JBIKOL010000018.1, on the reverse strand, counting down.
TTGACAGAACCTACCTTTTCAGAGAATTTCCAGCAGCGTCCGCACTTTTGGCCAAGTGCCGGAAGCACAACAACTCTTACACCAGCTTCGTTTACATCGGCAAGATAACCGTTGCTTTCGGCAAAATCTTTGCCTTCGGCAAGCAGAGTAGCTTGCGATGTGATGAAGAGTCCGGTGAGACCATCGCGCAGTGTGGACAGCTTTTGTCTCAGCTCTGCGCTTTCCACCTTTAGCTGCACTTGAGCTTCAAGTGAACTGCCTATTTTGCGATCGGCTCGTGCGAGTTCCAGCGCCTTGTTCACAACATAACGAACGCCTATGAACGATTTCCAGAATTCACTCAATTCAGGCTGAAGAAATTGCTTATTCGGTTCGGGGTAGCTCAAGAGCAATACGCTTTCTTCTGCTCCACGCAGATTCTCCGGTGTGTGCTGCCAGATATCTTCGGCAAGGTGTGGTGTAACCGGCGCAAGAAGTTTCACCAAACTGCGCAGCACTTCGTAAAGTACAGTTTGCACGGCGCGGCGTTTTTGCGATTTCTTTGCCGATGTGTAGAGCGTGTCTTTGACTATGTCAAAGTAGAATGACGAAAGATCGACATTACAGAAATTGTTGAGCACCTGGTAGTACTTAAAGAATTCGTAGTGGTCGAAGTCTTCTCGTACTTCTGTAAGCACTTCCTGCAGGCGATGCAATATGTATTTATCTAGCTCTCCGAACTCTTCATACTTAACTGCATCTGATGGATCAAATCCATGTAGATTGCCCAGCAAGAAACGCGCGGTGTTGCGAAGCTTCTTGTACACTTCAGCCAGCTGTGCAAGCATGTTTTTGCCGACAGGTATGTCATCGGTGTAGTTGACAGAAGCAACCCAGAGTCTGAGCACGTCTGCCCCGTATTGCTTTATCACATCTTGTGGATCGACAACGTTGCCTACTGACTTGGACATCTTTCTGCCGCTTTCGTCCACGACAAAGCCGTGCGTGAGAACTGTTTTGTAGGGCGCTCTTCCGTGTACGGCTACGCTTGTGAGCAAGGAGCTCTGGAACCACCCGCGGTGCTGGTCGCTTCCTTCCAGATACATCTCGCACGGAGTTCCGCGCAGCTCAGGACGAGCGTCGATAACTGCAGCGTGCGTTGAACCCGAGTCAAACCAGACATCCATGATGTCCATTTCCTTCGTGAACTCGCTGCATCCATTTTCACATTTATAATCTTTGCCGAGGAAATACTCGGCTTCATGTTGCCACCATGCGTCGGATCCTTCATTTTCAAAAACATCGGCGACGCGGTTTATAACTTCTTCGTTGAGCAGCGGCTTGCCTGTATTCTTGCAATAGAAAACAGGTATTGGTACGCCCCATGAACGCTGGCGGCTAACGCACCAATCAGAACGCTTCTCTACCATGTTATAGATGCGATTGCGACCGGATGCCGGCAACCACTCAACTGTATCTATCGCTTCAAGCGCTTGTTTGCGGAAGCCGTCGACTGAAGCAAACCATTGTTCTGTTGCTCTGAATATAAGCGGCTTTTTGCAGCGCCAGCAGTGTGGGTAGCTGTGCGTTGTTTTTGAGTTGTGCAGTAGCTTGCCCAGTTCTTTCAAATACTCGATTATGGGTTCATTGGCTTTGTCATAGCGCATGCCGGCAAATTTGCCGCCTTCGTCTGTGAATATGCCGCGACCATCGACCGGTGAGACAACGCCTATTTTGTATTTGTTGCCCAGAAAGAAGTCATCCGGACCGTGTCCAGGCGCGGTGTGCACTGCACCAGTACCGGTATCTGCTGTGACGTGTTCTCCGAGCATCACAAGGCTTCGTCTGTCGAGGAACGGATGCTGGCATTCGACTAAATCGAATTCCTTGCCCTTTCCAGTGGCTAGCACTTCCGTTGTAGATTCATCTATTGATGCCTGTTTCAGAACATCGGATTTTAACGACTCGCATAAAACGAGTACGCCATGACCCGGTACTTTGACGAATTCATAGGTGAAGTCTGGATGCAATGCGATGCCCAGGTTTGCCGGAAGTGTCCATGGTGTCGTCGTCCAGATTACGAATGAAACATCTTCGTTTTGCACCGCAGCCGGTAACTTCGATTTGAATTCCGGCTTTACTGCGAACTTAACGAATATTGCATGAGATGTGTGATCGGCATATTCAACTTCGGCGTCTGCTAAGGCTGTTTCGCAGTTTGGGCACCAGGAGACAGGTTTTAGACCCTTATAGAGGAAACCTTTTGCGGCCATTTTTCCGAATACTCGAACCTGCGCTGCCTCAAATTTTGGATCGAGTGTTATATATGGATGCTCCCAATCGCCCCAAACACCAAGGCGCTTGAAGTTGGCTTCCTGGCCTTGCAGATTTTTCAAGGCGAATTCTTTGCAGCGTTTGCGCAGCTCGAGTGCAGACATCGAATGCCTGCCGCCTTTCACATCTTTGAGCACAGCCGTTTCGATGGGCAATCCGTGGCTGTCATAGCCTGGTACATAGGGCGAGTAAAATCCGCGCATAGCTTTGTATTTAGTGACTATGTCTTTGAGGATTTTGTTGAGCGCAGTGCCAATGTGGATGAGATTTGAACTCAAATATGGCGGACCATCATGAAGAACGAATTTCTGATTGGCTTCACGCAGCTTGAGATTCTTGCCGTAAATATCCTTCTCTTCCCACATTTTTTGTATTTCGACTTCCCGAACAGCACTGTTGGCTTTCATGGGGAAAGTCGTTTGTGGAAGATGTACGGATGAGGTTTTCTCGCTACTCATTGTTTTTCCCTTTTCGAGCAATGCGCCTAATAACAAAAAATCCAGCGGCATGGCGCTGGAGCGAAGCCTTTTAGACAATTCGCGCCAGCGGTCAACTGCTAATAATAATGATGGTTCTTTTGTTCATATTAGTTATTAGAACCCATGAACGCCGCAATAGCAACTTCGAAACCATTCCTTTTAATGATTCTTATAGGCGCTTGACAGCTTGTCTGCCGTGGATGTTTACGGGATGGTGAACTTGCCGCAGTGCCCGCTCAGCGGGACTCCGGCGGCAAAGAAAGCGGATGGTTTTATGGCATTGCGTAACACATGGGCTTGGAATTCGTGATGATCTAGTAAACTAGCCTCTTCGTTATGCAGGGATTGCACAGTCCTTGCTCTTCCGAAATTCCTGGATTCCTGGTTCTAAGCAAATCAGGGCTGAAGCATTTGAAACTCGAGCCATGACGGCTGCATCCAGGTAGAAAAGGAGAAATACTGATGAGTCTTGAACTTGTAAGAGCGACCGCACTCAAGGCAGCAAATGCAGCAGGCGGCATACTGAAAGAAAAGCTGGGCCGGCTGAGCGGCATCGACTACAAAGGTGCTTTCAATATTGTTACCGAGGCTGACAAAGCATCAGAAGCTGAGGTTATCCGAATAATTCGCGAGCAATTTCCGGATCACAAAATTCTTGGTGAGGAATCTGGTGCTCTATCTGCAAGCAGCAGCAAGCGCTGGCTTATTGATCCGCTTGATGGAACTACAAATTACGCACATTCTTATCCATTCTTTGCTGTTTCGATTGGATTCGAAGATGACGGTGATCTCCTATTTGGGCTTGTTTTCAACCCTGTTTCCAACGAATTGTTTATTGCTGAAAAAGGCAAAGGCGCATATCTAAACGATAAGAGGATTTCTTGCTCTTCAGTGAAGACGCTTTCTGAGAGCTTGCTGGCGACCGGCTTTCCGCCTGACACCAAGAAAGCAGCATTTAGCAATATGCAAGAGTTTCACACTTTGACAGATCTCTGTCATGGTGTCAGACGTGATGGATCTGCTGCACTTGATCTGTGTTTTGTGGCATGTGGAAGACTGGATGGATTCTGGGAGTTCAAGCTTTCGCCGTGGGATCTTGCCGCTGGTGTAGTAATAATCAGAGAAGCCGGTGGAACAGTCACCTCTCCATTTGGTGGAGAATTCGATCTCAATTCCGGACATATACTCGCTAGCAATTCAAATATTCATGATGAAGTTGTGAATGCGCTTAAATGCCGCTCCGAAATCATTATCGGCGGACTTTAAACGGTTATCCGGGCGACGCATGGCGTTGCCCCTACACGTAGATCGATCAACAAGTATCCGGTCAACATAGATCGGTCAACAAGGATCCGGTCGGCAAGGATCCGGTCAGCATGGATAGGTCAAAGCGGGCGGGACGCCCGCGGTCCCGGGGGTTAAGGGGTTGTTCGTTTGAACAAATAGCTGGCTTTGTCTTCGCAGATCAGTTTCCAGCCCGGTTCGTTTTTCAAATTGGCTGCAAGCAGGCTGTTGTTCGGAAATAAGATCCAATCGATCTTGTACTTCGCGAGCCTGTCGCGCCAGTCAGGTTGCAGGGTTGAGATGTTTGCGTAGTCGAGATAAAAGTTCTGTCCGTAAAAATCTACTCGATCATCAATGAACACTCTCATGCCGGTTTTGTAGCGAATATAACCGCCCCAATTGTCGAATGTGAAGCCTTTGTTCGGATCCAGCTTCTCATTTTTCAGGCATTCTAGCGTTGCTGTGGGTTTGTTTTTGGGATCAAAATCCGAACGTACAAGTTGCGTTCCTAAAGCTTTTCCATCGTTGAAGCAGGAAATCGCGAGAGCTGCAACTGCCACTGCAGGTAGTGCATGCCTGGTGCAAATAAACTCAGTGGAATCCATTGTGGCGCCGAGATCTGTCCATATTTTCTTCACTTTGGATAGCCATGAGGCTGCCGGCGTGTTCTCCGGGACGAACACTGATAGTTTTGAATTCGCCAGTAATTCCGCAATAAACGGAAGTGAAACTATGACAAACAAAGGCATGCTTCTTTTTCCCGCCAGCGAAAGATGGGCATATGCCAGAGCCGTCAAAAACTGTGGCAAAGACGGCTTTTTCTGCGTGCAAACCAGACCGAGAGCAAGGAGGAAATAGAGCAATTCGAGGAGGACTGATTGTAGTTCTCCATGAAAGGAAGGCGAACCAAATTCATCAGTCTGTGCAAGAACTGCTGTTTGATGCAGGTATTCGACAATGTACTTGTAGAGCTGGACTCCATATGGATTAATGAAGGTGACGAGACCAACAACAAGTAAGCACAGCGCAAGTGATTTGATGCGCCCGGTGCATTTCTCTTTCACTTGACCTGCCGCAGTGCACAGCCAAACAAATAAGTCCGAAGCCAGGTAAATGCCTGTAATAACGAGACCCATAAGAAATGCCGGATGGCAGTTCACCCAGATAAGCATTGTTATTCCAAGCACCATTAGTAATTTTTTTGTACTTACTTTATCCTCGTAAAAATCGCGAAGATATTTGGTGAAAATGAATACGCCATAAAACGTCACCAGGTGAGGGCGAACAAGCCAGTGAATCGCCGAAATCAGTGCTCCCATCACGCAAATTATTAGTGCTGGAATAAAGTGGCAGCCGCGCCTTCTGCAATCGTCATATATCATCAGAAACAGCCAGGCGATGGCGCTGCAGCATGCAACTGCAACGAGTTTCAGCCCTGCAATTTTATCCAGACCGGCAATAAATGCATCGAACAACCACTCATACGCCACCCAGGGTTTGTCTGGGAAAGTGTAGGAGATCAAATCCTGGTGCGGGATTTGCATCTTATCCAGGACATAGTGGCCCGTCACAAGATGCCATCCCGTGGATCCATCTCCATAGACGAAATTTGGGATGAAAACAAAAATGAGCTGAAGCAGGAGAATGAAAATGATATCGCCGACGCTGGGCATCCAACTAGGACGCATCATCTCTCTCCCTGTCGGCTACACCAATGAGCCCGTCTGTTCGGATTGGACTGGTTTTCTTTTTGTACAGACCGAACCAGGCGGAGAGAGTTACTTTTAATACCTCAAGAAACATTTTTGGCGAATCGACCAGTACGTTCACCTTAGAGCCTTCCATATTCGCCCAGTTGATCGCAAGCTCTTCAGTCTTGTAGGAACGCATGCGAGCGATGTAGAGAACCTCTACGTCAAAGCCAAATCCGTCAATGCGATTGACACTGAAAATATCTCTAGCGGCTGCTCGTTTGAATAATTTGAAGCCGCACTGTGTGTCATAGAATCCCGGCAGCAATAGGCTCTGCACAATTGCATTGAAAGTGTTGCCAATGAATTTACGGTGCAGTAATGCTTCTACTTTGCGTGAAGGATCCGGCTTGGCTCGTGAACCTATAGCAATGTCCGCACCGCCGCGCAAAGCTTCCTCCAGCCGTTCAACTTCTTCGATTGGCGAGCTGCCGTCCGCGTCGTCGATCAACATGGCTTCGCCACGAGCAGCCAGGATTCCAGTTCGAACAGCAAAGCCTTTGCCACGATTAGGCTGGTATTGGATGACTCTTACTTCCGGATGATCTTTTGCGTAGGTAATAACGACATCGCTGGTTCTATCCATGCTGCCGTCATCCACAACAACAATTTCGAAGCTGCGCCCCCGCTTGCTCAAAAACTGGTAGACAGAATCAAGAGTCCTGGGCAGGCGGCTTTCTTCGTTGTAAGCGGGAATGATAACGCTGAGCTCGATCATGCGTTTATGATAACAAGCTGGCAGTTCTATGTCCTGCTCAAATAGCCTGCTTCGGGCATCTGGTTTAATTCAATTAACATTGAAATAAGTACAGATTCTATTTCTTGTTTGGATCATCCTGCGCTGTTCCGTTCAATAAATCATACGCTGGTGCGTTGAACGGACTTCTATGAGGTGTAGGTCTTCCACCAAACATATATCTCGATTCAGGAGCTGACCAGAGGAAGTTCTTTGCCAGCTGGTTCGTTGCAGAGTTATACAGTGTGCCGCCCGAAGCAAGGGTTCTTTGCTCGATTGGTCCGCCGATCTTGGCGCCCATCCAGGCTGTAAACAGGTTGCTTGGAATGTCAGTTGCTACTTTTACAGTGCTTCCAAGTGCCCAGTCACCGACGTTCTGGTAGTTTCCAGTCAGTGCTTCTGTTGGATATCTGCTTGCTATAGACCCGGCTGTGGCTGAGCTAAATGAAGCGAGGAAGGGGCTGCCGCCGACAGCGATTCTAAATTTGTCTGCCATGCCGGCCGCTTTGAAAGCTTGCCATGTCTGGTTGGCACCAATTGTGACGCCACGTTCGGCCTGCTGAGCGACTACATTTTCAACTGCAGCTGTTCCCACTCCGCGTGCAACTGCGTATGTGGTGCCCATGATACCGCCGGTCATACCGGAGACTCCATCCAGTGCTGCACCCGTCAGTGTTATCTTGTCGCCGAATACATATTTGCGTATTGCGGTACCAGTTGCTGCACCTGCCGCAAATCCTACTGCGCCACCACCTATGATGGCACCAGGACCGGACCAGGAGAACAACGCTGCTGCACCGACACCGGCAAGGGCGCCTACACCCCATGAAACGAGCCCAATAGCGACTTCTTTGAGCGTGCCTTTGCTCCACTTCCAGAGTGACTCGTACCAGGCCAGATCTCTGGTGGCTTCTTTGATATCACCCCATTGTGTGCGTCCGTCATGTCCAGGAATTGAGTTAAGTGCTGCGATCATTTGACCGCCGTACTTGTCGTTTTCAATTTCTTTGACGAGCGGGTTGTTTTCACCTTTGTCGAACGCCACGTCGATATCGAGCATGGCGATGCGAGCCTGGTTTACGGCTTGCTTTTGGAATTCCATTTGCTGGATCATTGAATATGATGTGAGCACATCGAAGATAGCAGATTTGTCTTTCAACATACCGGTGACCTTTTCGATTTGAGCTTTGTCAGCCTGGCCTTCAGGCTTCATTGATTCCTGCAGACCGGCTACAATTTGCTTCTCTTCTGCGTTCAATTGATATGTTGGCTTCATTACTGTCTGCAGCAGTTTGATTTTTCCGTTATCTCGCTCTGCTTCCGGTTTTGCCATTTCATCATTGATTTGCTTTTGCAGCGTTTGCTTGAGCTTCCCTTCATTTTCGTCAGCAGCATCTCTATTGATGCGGCTGGCGATTTGAGCGGCTTCTGCAGCTTTCGAACGTGCAGCCTGGAAGTCTGCAGCGATAGCTTTGTCGTTTGATTCGCCGGCGGCTTTTTGTTTCAACGCGTCGTATTCCTGCATTGCTTTATTGAAGGCGCGCATTGAAGCCTGGTTGTCCAGGTTGCCGTTGATGGCTCTATCCATGAGCTTGTCGAACTGTTCTGCCGATTGAGCGGCGACAACTTTTCCGTCTGGATCAAAACGAACGGCCATAAGTATGTCTCTGGCATATTTGCGGTTCGATTCGGAATCTTTATTCTTGTCTGCATTGAGGAGAAAGTCGGCATAATTAACTTCCATGCGTGGTTTTGCGAGCCTGACGGCATCGAGAACATTGGCTTCGTTCATCAGCTTCAGTTCTTTTTCTTGCTGCAAGCGAACATCGTTTGGTGTCGCTGTTCCATCTTTCAACTTTTGATTGAGGGCTTCGCGGTCTTTTTGAAGCTGTGTGGACTGAGTCTGCACTGCCTGGATGTCTTTTGGATCGACAGGAGGCATTTTGCCGGCCATTGCGCGAGCCTGATCCATAGCGGCTTTAGCACCGTCAAGGTCGCCTTTGCTGGCTTTGTCTTTAGCCGTTCCTAGCAGTGCTTCTAAATCTTGCACCGGCTTCATATACTTGTCTTGAATTGCTTTGTCAAGCGAATTGTCTTTATCTTGCTTTGTTTGGTCCATCTGGCGCTTCATGAACTCTGAGCGGCCAACCGGAGAATTCAGATCATCTGAAACCTTTTTCGCATCGTTCATCCATTTATCTGCTGCGTTCGGCAAGTTAAGTCCACGCAGAAATTCACCGTAGGATTGACGCGTTACTATTGGCGTTTCCTGGAGAATTCGCAGATCACGATACTTAGTTTCAAGCTCTGCTTGTTGCTGCAGAGAATCGCGCAAGGAACCAACTTTATCGCGCTGTTGCGCTGTCAATTCTTTGTGCTCGTCAAGATAACGGTTAACCAGAGTGGTATCAAGATAGCCACCAACTGCAATGTTTACGCCCTGTTTTTCCAGTTCGCTCTGGATACTTCTAGTCTGTTCAGTTCTCGATTCCAACTGTTTCTTCGTGGACATCGTCGCGCCAATTACAGCCTCAGGATCCTTCATGGCTTTGTCTGCGGCACTTACAGCAGTTTCATACTTTTCGCTCATTTGAGAAATGAAGTAGCTTTGTACAGCTTCTACTTCAACCATGCCGCCTTTGCCGTCGGAAATCTTCCCTGTCTTTGGCTTGAAACTGCCATCGGGTTGGCGATCAAAGCAGGTGGCAAGCATTTGCCGTTGCAGGTTTTGCACTTCGGCATAGGTCTTTTGGATTTCATAAACAGGTTTTGTATCAACTGATTGGTTTGCAGGGCGATCATGCTGCTCTGGATGCTTGGCAGGTCTGTCGCTTGGCTTTGGCGTTTCAGGCTTTGGCGATTCAAGCTTCGGAGCTTCAGGCTTCGGAGTTTCCGGCTTTGGGGCTTCTGGCTTCGGAGCTTCTGGCTTCGGTGCCTGACCGAATCCGGACCTGACGATTAGCGGGTCCGCTTGTTCAGTTTGATGATTGTCATTGTCATTACGGGGCGCAGTCTCAAACGGACTGTGCTTGATAATATGTTCGTCAGCCATTCTCTTTACCCAGTCGATCCAAAGAAATATATTCCACGCAGCCTTGTGCCCGAATCTATACGAGCCGTTGGCATCCTGGACAGCAAAAATGAGATGCGGCTAAATTAGTGGATAAAATCTTCTCTTTGCCTGGTTTTGGGACTTTTTTCCTGAGCTTCCGACCAGTTCATTTTTAATGTGCCATACTCTTTTCAGGGCGGGAACTATGCAGGCAAGCGACAACGAAAGCACAAGTGTCGAGCACGAAGGTGTTTTTCACTCCTTACGCAACTTCAACTACCGACTCTGGGCAGCAGGTTTTGCCGTTTCAAGCATTGGAACCTGGATGCAGCGGACAGCCATGGACTGGCTTGTGCTTACAAAATTGAGCAATGCAAATGCTTCAGCGCTGGGAACTATATTGGCTCTCCAGTTTTTGCCCATGTTATTGTTTGTGCCGTTTACCGGTGCTGCTGCAGATCGTTTTGACAGGCGAAAACTTCTGTATATTACTCAGTCAGCGCTGGCGGTTCTCTCTTTCGGAATCGGAATTCTAACCATTTTCGGAGCAGTGCAGTTATGGCACTGCTACTTGTTTGCATTTGTTTTTGGAACGGCTGTCGCATTCGATACTCCTGCCAGACAGAGTTTTATTTCGGAACTTGTGCCTGACAGCTTGCTACCAAATGCGGTGGCGCTCAATTCCGCGTCTTTTAGTCTGGCCAGGATGATCGGCCCAGCAATTGCCGGCGTTTTGATCGCGAAGTTTGGATCTGGACATTTGTTTGTTCTAAACGGAATTTCCTTCTTTGCAGTGCTGGCTTCCTTGTTCTTCTTGAAAAGAAATGAACTGGGCGACGCCCATAAAGCCAAACGTGGATCTGGAACGATGAGTGAAGGACTCAAATATGTCTGGGAAACACCGGCGCTTCTCGTTGTGTTTGTTATGTTGTTTTTTATTGGAACTTTTGGAATCAACTTTCCTATATTCATCTCAACCATGTCCATTAAAGCTTACCATGCGGGTCCTGCGGTTTATGGATTTCTCGGATCTATGATGGGAATTGGTGCTGTTGTTGGAGCCCTGATGGCAGCAAAAAGAAAGAATGCTGATGTTAGAACACTGACTGTCGCCGCTGGAATTTTTGGCATCGGTTTTACTATCGCAGCATTTATGCCAAGCTATACCCTGTTTGGCTTGACGCTTATATTGATCGGCGCGGCAACTCAAACATTCACGGCAACAGCAAACAGCAATGTGCAACTGTCTACGGTACCATCAATGCGCGGAAGAATCATGTCCTTTTTTACCACATTGACTTTAGGTAGCACTCCAATTGGTGCTCCAATAGTTGGCTATATCGCCGATCGTTTCGGACCTCGGATGGGTCTTGCTGTGGGCGCTCTGGCGGGATTCGCTGCATTAATCTGCGGCTTGATTTTCTTAAACGGATCAAAATCCAAATCAAACGATAACGAATCAAGTATTTGAAATCCGAATGACTGGCAGAAGGTAGATTAAAAAATGGCGCAGAAGGTATTGAAAATGGCCGTGAAGGTGGCGAAGGGCCGTTTCCAAAATCATCCTCTTGGAAACGGCGAGATTAAATGTTCCGGATGCGATAGTCTACAAATAATGATTCCAGGGCGTTTCCAGCTACAAAAATCTGCTTGAATCCGGAACTTTTAATCTTGTTGATTTCACAGGATCTAGAACGGGCGCCCCGTGAGGCGCCCGTTCCTAATGTCATTTGGTGATCTATGTAGCTGCGATTATTTCTTATCGCCTTGCTTATCGCCACCTTGCAATTGCTGAGCTGCGTTGTTACGCAGTTCTTGCGCGCGCACTTTGGCTCTTTCGTAGATGTTGTCGTATATGGTGGCTTCGCCCCAACGTGATGAAGCATCGAGAGTTGGGCGTGTCCACATGAGTGCCGCAGATCCGAATGCACCTGCTGCGGCTTGAGCATCGACTCCGGGCAATCTGCCGAAGAGATTTGTGACTCCTCTGCCGACTCCCGCTTGCCAGCTGTTCGGCACCATTGCTTTGCCGACGACTGGAATAAGGAAGGAGGATGCAAGACCTGTTTGCAAACCGGCTGTGTTCATATCGTGCCAGTAATCGCCGAATGTGTTGTAGCTCTTACCGTCGAGATGCTCACCGCTGAGGATTGCTGCTCCCTTGTTGGCTGCACCGAATCCGTAACCGATTGCGAACGTGCCTAGTGTTTTTGCGGCAAACTGTCTGGCGTTGTATTCAGCCAGATTCATCGTGCCATTGGCCAGCAGCTCAACTGTACGGGCGCCACCGTAGCCGGCATACTCAATTCTTCCCAATTGAGCAAGCGGATTGAATCTGGATGCGCCTTCAGCAAGCTCGCCCAAGCGGAATGGTGTCAGGGTCGTCGGGTTGAGTCTTGAGCTCAGAGATCTGGCGAATTGAACAAACTTGCCATCGCCTGAGGCGGCAGCTGTTTCAGCAGCCAAAGATTTGCCTAGTTGTGAACCAGTTATCTGAGTACCTTCAGCAAGACCCAATTTCTCTGCGGTTTCGCCGGTCAATGTGAGCGTGCGATTTCCCGGCAGATATTCGAGACCTTTGATGGCGGCGTATGTGGTGCCTGCTGCAACTGTGTTGCGCAAGTAACCACGGCTGGATAAGAGGTCATTTCCTGATACGGCGTTGTTTGTCAAACCGCCTACGGCCAGACCGCCTGCCGCAGAGAGTCCGAATCTTGCCCAACCTGGAAGCGGAGCGTATTCGGCTGCTGCTTGCAGTCCTTTGTTGATTCCCCATCCGGAGAGGAAGGTGGCACCAACACCGGTGACATCACCGGCAAGACCACGCAGTTGCGTATGTCCATCTTTAACAGTTTGATCGCGCTGAGCTTGTGCTTCGGCAGCGTTGCTGAGTTGAGCCATGGCAAGCTGATCTACGAGCTTGTTGGTGGCTTCCTTGCTTCCGCCGAAGAGTCCGCCGACAAACGGAATTTCTGAGACATAGTGTCCGGTTGTGGCGACAGCTGCAGAGTTGAGTCCGAGTGATGCACCTGGAACGACCCAGTCAACGAGACCTTGTTGGGTCTTGGTGATCGTGTCTTTGGCAGCTTCGCTGAATGCGATTGTGGCTGCCTTGCCATCGGATACATCCATCTGACGGTTTTGTTCGGCTTGCTTCAATGCACCGATGACTTCAGGGCTGCTGGTGAATGTTTGTGGATCGACTTTGGCAATGCCTTCGACGATCGACTTTGCATCAGCTTTAGCTGCATCATCATTGTGCTTGAATCCGTACTCGCTTGCTTTGAGCGCATGTTGCATGCGGATGAGCGAGACGTTCTGTGCTTTTTGTGCAAGCACTGCCATGTTATTGAGTGTGGTCTTCTCAGCATCAGTGAGAACTCGCTGCATTGCTGCTTGCAATTGCGGTCCTTTGCTGCCCATCAGAGCTTGAACCATATCCAATTGATTCATGTTCTTGACTGCGTCTTGAACAATCTTGGTGTCGGATGCTTTTTGCTCTGCTGTTTGACCTTGAATATCTGGGAGGTTGCGGCGACCATTCTTGAAGTCGTCTATTGCCATTCCCAACTGCATCTTCATGGACTCGATATTCTGATTCACTTTTGCCAGTGACTCAGCAACATCTTTGCCCTGGCCTTTGTCCATGATTTCTTTATCGATGGCGGCTTCGGCAGCTTTGAATTTGGCGTCGGCATCTTTCCAGTTGGTGGCGGAAACTTCCGTTGCGTCTCTAGCCAACTTCATTTCTGGGAAGAGCTTATCTTGATCATCTTGAAGCTTCTGCATATCTGGTGTACGCAGCTTCAGATCGGTCAGGAGTTTTTGTCCGTCTTGCGTGCCTTGCAGAAGCTTGGCTGCTTCCGGATTCTTCATGGCATCGGCGATCAGTTTGCTTGCTTTAGCCTTGTTATCATCTCCACCCTGGAGTGCAAGAGCTTGAGCATATTGAATGCGAGCTTCGTCGACATGCTTGTATGAATCGAGCAATTGCATGTTTTCTGCATACTGCTTGGCGAAGACGCCTTTGCTATCATTCAAGAATGCCGCGCGGGCATCGATTGCCTTAGCGAGATTCGGATCAAGTGCCTTTTGCTCGTTGATCTTAGTTGTATATGCAGCTTGATATGCTTGCTGCAATTTATTCTGATCATTGCCGGCATCTTTTTGAGCTTGAGTCATTGCCGCCTGGAACTTTTGTTCCGATGCGGAATATTTTTGTTTGTCTTCCGGCTTCAAGGCGTTGAGAGCTTTGTTCATATCGGATTGGACGTTCATCCAACCAGCGACAGAATCAGTCATCGATTTCTTCAGTTCATCTTGAGTGACCTTGTTCAGATCATCCGGAACGAGTTGATCGAAGCTTTGCTTTCCGCTCTTGGCCAGAGCCAGAGCAAGTGCCGTTTGATTGGCGTATTGATCTTGTGCTTGCTTTTCGTATGCGGCAATTTGTTCTGGCTTGATTGAAGCGTTTGCTTCAAGAGCCTTTTCCCACGCTGGAGCCAGTTTATCGAAGTCTTCCTTCTTCATGGCCTTGGTGGCGTTTTCAGTGCCTTGCAGATATTGCATGTAGGCGCCGTTCAATACTTGCGGCGAATTGGCCTGATCATCGCTCAGCTTGTCTGCAGTTCTTTGTGTCTGGTCTGCAGGCTTTGGTTGCGTTTGATCGGCCGGTTTCGGTTGAGTTTGGTCAGCCGGTTTCGGTTGAGTCTGATCAGCCGGTTTCGGTTGAGTTTGGTCAGCTGGTTTCGGTTGAGTTTGATCAGCTGGTTTCGGTTGAGTTTGGTCAGCTGGCTTCGGCTGAGTTTGGTCAGCTGGCTTCGGCTGAGCATCTGCTGGAGCCGCTGCCTTGGAGAGATCAACTCCGAGTGCTGCACCTGTGGCACCGAGTCTGGCTGCAAGCTGCGGATTGCATTTTGCAAGTTCCACGATAACTCGCTGAGCTTCTTTCACATTTGCATCGTTAGCCAGGTTCTTCGCATCAGGACTGTTCTTGTCCTGTGTGGTCATGAATTTCTTGACGTTGTCCTGGTCGAGCAATTTGGCCATGTAACCTGCACGAGCGTCAACTGAACTCGCAAACAATCTTGCCAGTTCCTGATTCATGCTGTCTGCAGCTCTGACTTTGCGTACTTGATCTGCGAGATCCGGTTTGTCGGTGAGCTCTTTTTCTTTGGCTCTGACTTCGGATTCTTTATTCAGGTACTCGCCGTATTTGGATTTGATTGCTGCCCACTTTTGTGGATCGGCGGTAAGAGCATCTTTAGAGGCCTTGTTTGCTGGATCATTAATCCATTTATCGATGTCTTGTGGGGTTTTGACTGCTTCCCACATTTTATTCAAGCCATCCAGCTGACCTTGATTCAATCCCTGACGGAACTGTCCGAGTTCCGAGAAGGTCTTGCCCAATTGCTGATTCAGCTGGCGATATTGTGATTCCCACTGGAAGCCTTGCTGATTTTGTTTGATGACGCCTTCGTTAGTTTCGATAGCTTTAGCGATGCTGACGCGATCGAGCTTATCGGCACTTTCGATTACTTTGTTATAGGCAGCGCGGCTTGCATCATCGAGTGTCTTTACTGGCTCGAGTTTGGCAAGCATGAGTGCCGGGTCGCTGGCATCGAATTGTGCTGGAACAGGCAAACCATTGTCGCCGATGCGGCGCATGCCCTGTCCATCCATAAGTGGCTGTCCGTCCATTCCGAGGACTCTGCCCTGATTGTCCGTTACCGGCTTGAGCATGCCATCGTTGCGTGGCTGAGCGCCATCAGTTGTGAACGGTTTGGTTGCCGAACCATCTGGGTTCTTTTGTGTCCAGGTTGGCACATGCAAACCACGATAATTGACGTAATACTGATTGCCATCTACGGATACATTGCCACCCGGAGCTGGCTGAGTCTGATCGCCCGGCTTTGGCGGCTGAGTTTGATCACCAGGCTTCGGAGGCTGAGTTTGATCACCAGGCTTCGGAGGCTGAGTTTGATCACCGGGCTTCGGAGGCTGTGTTTGATCGCCAGGACGTGGGCCAGGTGCCGGTTGCTGATCTCTCGGTGCACCCATCACAACGTTCATTGCGGCATCATAGTGCTTCATGAAGTTTGCATCTGGAGGTGGACCCATCATGGATGGATCGAACTTCGATGCCATGTTCAGCAAAGCCACACCGGTTTTGCCGAAGTTAAGTCTGTCTTGACCTTGAAGGTCTCCGCTGTGGAACATCAGCGCAAATGCGTTATTGGCTCTTGCATAACCGGATGAGCGCAACACGTCTTTGATCATGTTGTTTTGCTGCATGGTTTCTTGCAGCTTCTGGACTCCGGCAGGGCTCTTGTCCTGAGCCATTTGCTGCATTTGCTGCTCATTTGCAGCAAGCTGTTGACGTAATTGAATATTCTCTTTTGATGGAATCGGATTGCCCGTCGAGTCCATCATCGGATTGCCGTTCTTGTCGCATACGTACAAGAAGGTATCCGCCGCAAGTCTGGCTTTGGTGTAGTGCTGTTGAGCGGAATCGAGTTGCGTTTGGTATGCCTTAAACCCGTCCCCCTGGGCGTAAGGTCCGCCGCCTTTCGCGATTACGTCATTGACACCAAGCATCGCCTGTTTGGCCTGCGTCAATTCTGAAAACACAGTTTGGTAGGTATCAGCCGGATTCTTCGGCTTTTCTACCTGATTATCTCCAACCCTCTGAACGTCTGCTTTCGGAGGTTGGAATGCCTCCTGGCGCAAACCTGAACCGGCATCTTCCGGTTTTACAACGTCATGTTTCTCATTGGCCTTTTCTGGAGGCGGGGGGACAAATCCTTCAACCATATTCGTTTTTTACCTTGCGAAAAAATAAGCCTTGCGGGAACTCTAGCTTATCGATTGATTATTTGCTTGTAACTGTGGAAATTACGTACAGTCCGAATCTCCGGCAGCAAATTTTATCTAGAAATAATCTAGGGCTCTAAATGGGTGTATACGTTGCCAAAAGCAAATTTGACATCCCCAGCCCCTAAGCATGGGAATATCACGACGCCAACTATTTCCACTTAATGCATTCCCTGTCTGCTCTTGCTTTAAGCGCTCAAAGCACGCTAGCCGGGCATGAGCGGTTCCGACCCCTACCCCGGGAATCCGAACCCAGGCTGGAAATCTTGTGAAATAGGACTCTCCTGAAATTCCAGATTTAATCTATTGCTGTTGGGTGTTTTTCTTTTCGAGTTCGCTGGCTTTTTCCAGCACTTCCTTGGATAGCTCGGGTTTGCCCTGCTCGCTCAACCAGCCACCCAGTTTCTTAAGAACTTCGGCTGTTTTCTTTGGCGGATCCGGCTGGGAGGCCCACATTAAGACGTTCCGGTAGTCTTTCTTGGCCTCATCTATAAATGAATGCAATTTCTCCAGATTTCCCTGTGAAAGTCTCAGGATGGCCAACTTAATTCGAATCTGCTCCTGGGAATAGGGATCCTCATCCTTATTAAAGGGGTTTTGATACCTATTGAGCATTTCGTCAACTTCATTAGTATCAAGCTGCGGAAACGTCTTTTCGATTGCACGCATCAAATGCGATTTCTCTACCATGAGCAAATTCCTGAGAAAAACTCCGAGCAAGGAGCGGAATAGTCAAGTTTCGCCGATAAAGATTATCAGTGACTTGTACGAGAAGCTGATTCTTACTTGCCCAGATTCATAAGTTAATACTACAACGATTCTGTATTGCAAAGATCGGTGACAGCTAATCAGGTTTTCGGCCCCATTTATGTGTCAGCCGTCTAGCCAGATCAACCATCTGTGGCTCCCAGCTTGCGATATAGTCTCGAAATTGCGCAAGTTTTGGATCAGCCTTCAATTGCTGAATGATTTGCTCCTCGGGCAAATTGCTGTCGAGCAGCTTGAGCAAGCTGCTCTGAAAGTAGTCCAGCTCAAAGTCGTTCTCAAACTCTTCCGCAGGCATGCTGATTAACCGTCTCTTTTATCTTGATGTAGTCTTTTCGAAACTCTTCTGCATCTTCCGCGCCCTTGATTGTTTCTGCTAATCGCTCAAAGATGACGTAGCGCAAGTTTGGGCACCTGGCGAGCACCAGCGGCAATAGGTCTAGAACTTCCACTGGCACTTTCTCATCATGTGTGTCCCGTCTGATTCTGGAAACGCTCGTTTTGTTTGTGTACTCCGACCAGCTGCCCCCGGATATATGCAGCTCGCTGACTCTTTCTAATGAATAGTGGCTCAAAATTTCCTCCGCAGTGAAAGAAAAATTGATCATCTGGCAATATAGATTGTGTAAATCGAGCAGCATGAATCCATCTATTTCGCTGAGTAGTTTGCTTATGAATTCAGCCTGTTGAATTGACCTAAGAGACGATCGTTTGAGCTGTAAAATGACATGTCATTGCGCTGTCACTGGATATGGCAGATGATCCGTTTCTTTAGGAGAAATATTATGGGTGCCAGAGGCGTAGCTATGTCCGTAAGTGAGCAGAATGCCAATCGGTTAATTGCAGCAAAAGGAACAGATGCTCTGATTGAGCTGGTCTCTGAAGTTTACAACTCCTCGGAAGTATTTGATTTTGACTGCGCCTGGGATGCAATTGGCAGATGCTTGAATCAAACTGATTATCACGAAGACATAAACGAGGATGCTTATCCACTCAATCTCGCAGTTTTGGGAGGAGAAATTCTTGAATCAGAAGAAGATTCAGATTTCAGAGCAATCAGGTACGTGTCACCATCCCAAGTAAGAGAAGTCGCTGTTGCAATTAAACGTGTAAGCAAGGAAAGCTTCTGCCAACAATTTTTACGCATCGGCGATCCCTATTTTCAATTTGATTTGACGCTTGAAACCGCAGCGGAAATCTGGATGTTTATGCCCGGCTTCATTCAGTTCTATCAGAGGGCAGCCACTGCGGGAAATGCAGTTATAGTCGAGTGTGCTTTTTAAAGCTGCTTTTTCGGAATGGAAAAGCAGAAGCTGCTCCCTCTCCCCGGCTTCGAGTCGACCCAGATTCGTCCACCATGCTGTTCCACAATCATCTTGCAAATTGCTAAACCGAGCCCGCTTCCTTTGCTTCCTTGCTTGTTTCTATCTTTTACTTGATGATACTGCTCAAAAATTCGTTCTTTCTGATCTTCTGTGATACCAATTCCGCTATCAATGACTGCAAAGCTAGTTATTTCGTCAGTTTCTTTAACCTCGATAGTTACTTCCGATCCACTCGGAGAAAATTTAACAGCGTTCGAGAGCAGGTTTACGAGAGTTCGGATCAAGAGTGAGCGATCCCCGAAAACCTGCAAGGATACCGGGCTATATGCGATCTTAATTTTATGCCGTTGAGCCAGCAATTGAATAGCATTGATCGCGACTTCAACAATAGAATTTGTATCGCAGAACTCAGCTTCTATATCAAACTTTCCTGCTTTCATTTTTTCAATGTCGAGCAGTTCGTCAACCAGTTTAACTAAGCGATTGACTTCGCTTGAATTTCGTTTGATTACCTCATTACCATGATCCGTTAGCTTGCCCAGGGAGCCGTCCTCCATCAGATCGAAGACCGAAAGAAGCGAGGTCAATGGCGCACGAAGGTCGTGATTGATCATGCTAAAAAATTCTCGTTTGACCTGTTCTAGTTTTTCTTTTTCGGTCGTGTCTACAACGGCTATGAGAAACAGCTTATTGGCTCCGAGCATTAATTCACTTGATGAAACCTGCACTGAGGCATATTCGCCTGATTGCAGTTTCAAGCGCGTGTCTGTTAGGGAGCCCAGCAATGCACCAAAGTCTGGCGGTCCAGCCGTCTTGAAGATCTCAGGCAAGAAATTCTGGAGATGCTTCGCAGTTACTTGATTGGCCGTTGTTCCACTGATTGAAAGAAATGTTTGGTTAGCCGATTCAACGATTCCTAGCCTGTTAGCAACAAGCAACCCGACCGGAAGGACTTCGATGATATTTCTAATTCTAGCTTCATTTTCGGCTAATAACGCTTCAGCAATTTTTCGCTCAGTATGATCATGTATAACGCAAAACAATGCTTTCTCAGCAGCAGACCAATGTGCGGACCATAGCATGTGTCTGATTGTTCCATCTCGATGCATCATGCGATTTTCAAAGCTGAGAACATCTATGCTTCTGGCAGCCCCTAACGATGCATTTAAGCTATTGTCTCTATCTTCTTCGCAAACAAAGTCTGTAAACTTGCGGCCGATCAGTTCATACGGAGGATATCCCAAAACCCTGAGACTGGCTGGATTGACGCTCTGGAAAACCTGGTCTGGTCCAATCATACAAATTACATCCAGTGACTGGTTAATTGCCGATTGCTCCTTTCGGCGCAGCTCATTGAACTGAATTTTGATATTGCGTATTGATTCATCCAGTTCTGCTAAGGAGCCTGCCACTGGGCTTTTGCTCAGGCTTTCTTCGCTGCTCAATTTTTTTGCATTGTCATTTAGCAGGCGAATGCTTTGTTGCATTCGCAGTGTCCTTGAAAGAAGAATGAGGCTGATTATTGTGCAGAGAACAAGCAGTAGCACTGCAGGTAGTGCTTGCGTTGTTGGGCATATGATGAAGACAATTACTGATGCTGTTGTAAGCATTCCGCTCAATAAAGCGTGCAGCCAAATATCAAGCTTTGCTGGTGAGTTATTTGTCAATGATGCCGTATCCCTGTCCTGGGACGTTTTTCAAAATCGACTCTTCGTTCCCTCTATCTAAGGACTGCTTTAGCCTCTTGATGCAAGAATATACTGCGTGGACGCTAACTTCCGTTGTGGATTCCCAAACTCTATCGATGATTTTTTCAGGCTTGAATAGCTTACCCGGGTTCCGCATAAGAAACTCCAGTACGGCAAATTCTATTGGACGTAGCTTGATCTCCTCGTTATTTAGAAGAACCAAGCGTTCGCCTGGTTTCATAACCAGGTTCGCTATTTTTAACTCATCATTAGGTAAAACAGCTGGACGCCTCATTAGAGCACGCGCTCTAGCAGCCAGTTCCTTCATGTGGAACGGTTTGGTCAAATAATCGTCAGCCCCTGCGTCTAGTCCGGCTTCTTTGTCTTCTATAGAAGCTCTGCCCGTAAGCATCAATATTGGTGTGATGCCGCCTCTCTGGCGGAACTTTTTGAGAATATTTATTCCTGTGCCATCAGGTAATTCCCAATCCAGAATTACAAGGTCGTATTGAAATTTTTCCAACATTCCATCGGCTTCGTCAGCATCGCAGGAGATATCACATTTATGCCCGCTGCTTTGCAGGAAATCGGAAATGTTCAACCCGAGTACAGCATCATCATCTACTATGAGGATTTTTGCCAATTCTTGCCTGACTGTTTTACTAAGAAGCTAGAGGACTAACCGCGTCAATAGAATAGCAAATGTTATCTAATCGTAGAATCCTTTGCATTTGGATCGATTGGTTCTTTTTTGGAGTATGGATCATAGTCGAGTTGGTAAAAATCGGCAAATTGTTTGCTCTTTTGAGCGTACTTTTCTGCTAGTTTGGGCATCCCATGATTTTTGAACCAGTAAATTGCCGATTGGTAGATTCTTAAAACGTCGCACGCTACTGCCTTTTGCTGCAATGGATGCTGCGTAGACTTCGGTATTTCACCGATCTTGTTAATGTGTGACAAGACCTCCTCAACATATCTAGTGGCCTCGGCAGATTTGCCCATCATTATCAATGCTTCGGCATACATCAAAACATGAGGGATAGTTCCATTTCCCTGGTGTTTAACTGGAAGGGCTGCGACCTCTGAATTTGTCAAGAGTTTTGCATAATATGCAGCTTTAGCAAAATCCCTTTTACGCATGCACTCGTTTGCGAGAATGTCATAGGAAGACCTTACTCTCCGCGCTGGAAACTCGTCGTAGAGCACCTTAAGTTCGTGTCCGCTTGCAATCCACTGATCATACTCATTTTCGAGTTCAATAGCCTGCTTAGCATATGGTATAGCTTTTTCAGGCTCGTTGAGAAAAGTGCCATATGCTGCTGCCATACCGTCCAGCAGTCCTGGGGTTTCAGCGAATTTCTCAGTTTTATCAGCTTGACACAACGAGAGGCACTTCTGTAGACATAGAAGGTTTGATCTACGGTCGTTCAATTCACCAAAGCATAAACCCTCAAACCAATAAAGAGCGAATTTATTTTGGCGCGTCCTGGCGGACGGCTCTAGTGCTTTAAATTTTTCAAGAATATCTTTAATCGGTTTCCGATATTTCTCTCCAGCATTTGAACCGTGCAAGGCCGTATCGTCGACCGACTGATCATGAATTTTCCAGCGTTCTTTATCCAAAGCTGCAAGCTGCTTTGAAAATGACAGTTTGAGTTCTGCTGGCCCTTTCTTTGCAGTATTGGAATATGTTATTGCAGGTTTGGAATATGTTATTGCACTTGCCTCCTTTGGCTTTAGCGTCACCGAGTGCAACACGATAGAGGCAATGATAAGAATAGCTATCCCTGCTAAAACCATCGGCACGGATTTATTTTTTCCTGGTTTTAAGAAATCCCTTCCTAATGACTTTCCGGGTGAATCCAGAATCGATCTCAATCGCTCAGCCACTTCATTTGTTGATTGAGTTCGAGATTGAGGGTCTTTAGCAAGCATCTCTAGCGTTAGTTGGACGAGGCTTTCAGGCACTTCGTTTTTGATTGCGCTGATGCGCTGAGTTGCACGGTCCACCGAATGTCTGTAGATCGCAGCAACTGAGTTGTCCGCTGGAAACAGATGCTCGCCGGCAAGCATTTCAAAAATAATGCAAGCAAGTGCATATATGTCACTGCGCTGGTCAGCTTGTTGTTCGGAGAGTTCTGGGCTCATGTACAAAGGACTTCCAAGCATGTGTCCGGTGGCAGTCAATTTTTGTGCGTCGGCTCCCATGATTTTGGATAATCCAAAATCAATAAGCTTTACAGTGTCTGGCTGTGGTTTGTCGACAAGTACAATGTTCTCCGGCTTCAAGTCTCTATGGATTACTCCATTGTTGTGCGCGTAACCCAGCGCCTCGCAAACTTGCAGCGCTATATTTACTGCTTTCCTCCAGGGAAGCGCACCTTGTTCCAGAAGACCGCGTAAGCTTTTCCCTTCTAACAGTTCGCAAATCGCGTATGGTTTTGCTTGTGGATCAAGAGCTAGCCCATAAACGGTCATGATGTTTTGATGTCTGAGCTCAGACAAAATTTTGAATTCACGGAAAAAGCGAGCTCTTGATTCTTCATCATGAACCTCAGCCTTCAGAAACTTCAATGCAACTTCGCGGTCTGCATCAATTTGTTTGGCTTTGAATACCTTGCCCATGCCCCCCTCTCCGAGTTCGGAGAGAATCAAGTACCTGTCGTCAAAGATGCTACCAATCTTGATCATTGTGCGCCAAATGCAGAATCCTTACGATTATACTATTTGGCGAGGCATTGAAGTTTTGGACTTCAAGCTGCTTATCTATTCTCCTGGTTTTGCTCGGATTCATGCATCGATTTATTTGCAACCTTGTGGCATATAGAAAAATTATCCAGACAGATTTCTTTAGACCACTCATGCAATCCCGGGTATGTTTCGTTTGTTACTCCGATGTTCTTGTTCAAAATTTCGTTACTGATGCGACGCGTGTCCGACTGCTGCAACTCATTTTGAAATATGATGCTTGCTTCCTCTGGTGTGACTCTGGCATCCGCATATCTATCTTTCAATTCTTCTTGTGCAATTTTTTCCATCTTCAGCCTCCTTGCTTAAGCATCCATGATGATCTTTGTTTATGGGCGGAACACTGCCTGCACCAATATAAATCTGTTTCAACATGATCTTGTTTGATTGCTATGATCGCGTGGACTCAGTGTTTGCAAGGGAGAGATCTGGCAATTGGTACGAATTCATTGTGCGGCAATGTTCTGGGTTGGTGACAAGGTTGCCGTCGCCGCACTGATAAAGCTTTAATGCCAGCTCCATCAAATTTCCTTTGGAGCGTGCGGCCTCGTTCAGCTCACTTTCTTTAGTTTGCTCTGCCCTAGCATGATTGTTGTTCTTGTTGATGTTGTTTTCCATTTGAGTTGGCTCCTTTATTAGGTTGAAAGCATTCTAGGACTGGTGGTTTGTCAAAGCTTTGGCAAACATGACTCCAAATGAGCTCAAGTTGAGCGAATTGATTCCCACAGAGAAATGGCGCAAGAGAACAGGTGCTCTTGCGCCATACAGCCAGGGGGCAGTTAATCTAACGTGAAACTAGTCGATTTTCTTGCGGATTATTTTTCCATCAAGCCGAATCGTGGTTTCCTCAGCAGGTTCTGTGTCTGTCTCTAGCCTTTTGTATCTGATGCTTCCATCATCGCTCGGGCGAAAAACTTTATATTCATGTCCATTGGCGTCAGTCAGGGACCGTTTGCTGCTCCACAACGATTCGCGCTGAGACTTGAGCGCTATTCTCTCGCCGTTTGGACCAGCTAATTCCGCTGAGTAGACCTGCCCATCGTTTTGTCTTACAACCTTTGCGATGCTCAGCCCTGTCGGATCTTTAAGCGTGGAATATTCAAGTCCGTTTTTTGTTTCCACTTCAAGTTCATTTCCGTTTTTCATCCATGTTTTTGAACTGGCTTCTTTTCCATTTTCGTATTTGTGCGCAGTGATGGTTCCTTCTTCACGATTGACGCTGATCTTGTAGGCATTTCCGTCGCTTCCTTTATAGAACTGCGGATCGCTGCTGTCCATTCTACGGAGGGTCAGCGGAGGTGCGTCTTTGTTGTCAGTTTTGTTGGCAAGTTCGATCGTGATTGTTCGTGGGTGATCGGAGGCTGGTTCATCAAATTTGATTCGCTCGGCAAATGGATTTTTTCTTTCGGGCTGAACTGGCTTCTTTCCGGGTTTCTCCACTTTGTTTGTTTGTGAGGTGTTGTCTTGACCAGACGGAGCCGGCTGCGCTTTTCTATCCGCTTCAGACGGAGGGCTACTTAATCCAGGTTTCTGGTCAGCTGGGTTTGTTTTCTTAGTGCTATCCGTATCTTGCTGATTAAAGGATGTTCGTGAAGCTGTATCTTTCGGAGCATTCTTATTAGGCGCCTCATTACCCAATAGTGCTGAGCCGGAGTTCTCTTTACTGAATTTATCTCCGTTAAAGCCGACTTCTTTTCCCTGTTTATTTGTCTCATGCTTAAAAGTGCCATGATCGTCGATTCCGCGCAGCACTATCTGCCCTTTGTCTGTCATGACGTCAACTTCTGTTCTGCCTTTTGCGACTTCTTTGGATTCAATGTGAATGTTTTTGATATTCCCGTCCGCATCCTTGATTTTTAAATCGGGAAACCCAAGGTTCGAGAGCTTCTCTGCTGCTTTTAGTTTCTCTTGAGGCGAAGCCTCTTTATTGATCAGCGTTTTTGCATGCATCATGCCTTCGTCACTTAGTTTGTTTTTTGTATCCAGGATGCTTGCTTCCTGCCTGTCAGTGGAATTGACTCTTGTGCTTTCTTTTTGTTCAGTTGTACTCTTCTGTGAGTGCTGCGAGCTCATTCCATAAAGATCTAATCCAGTAGCACCCTTACTTTCACCTGTTTTCATAGATTCAAGATTCGACATTTAGCAATCCTCCCTTATGTCCATCATTGCGATGACTGTCTTGTATTTGCAAAGACATTGGCTGTATGAACTGGATTCTAGAGCTGTCGATTTGTCAAAGGTTTGGCAAGAATTATAAACAACTAAGAAATCGATCGGTGTTCTGCGTGTGAATAATCGCTGATTGAGGGATCTTCGTGTTTACCACCGTGCAGCAATTTTCTTGCCCAAGCTTTGACAAACGAGCAAAGTAATCTCGAATTAGCTCACTTGGTACTTCGGTCAATCTGAGGAATTTATATGGATTTAGTGGAAAATTTTGGAAGAACTGAAACAGCACAAAACGGCTCTACAGCGGATGCGCTTATCAATCGAATTGATCTAACTCACAGAGAATTGAAAGAAGAAAATATGCCTGCACCAGAAAATGGGCTGGCACGCTTGCAGATGGTTACAAAGAAAGGTCTTGAACATCTTCCGATGGGCATCGTCCATGCAGCAGAAGATGCCATTTCTCAACCATTGCACACTGCTGAAGTTGTAGCAAGTTCGGCATTAATAGGCGCCGGCCTTCAAGCTATTTTACCCAGAGCTGGAACACCAGGCAAAATTGCGGCATTGGGAATTGGTGCCTATTTCACTTATGAAGCCGCGCAACCAATAGCTTATTCATATGGTTTGGCGAATAGGGCTACAACAATGAAGGAAATGAATCAGGCAGGGCGAATACTCGGCGATGCTGCCGGATCGATTGCTGTCAACTCTTTGATCGCCGGTGGCGGATTTAAACTTGGTGCGGCAAGCGTTGAAAGTGTTTTTTCCAGGAATGCTTTCATTGAATTCAATGCAACTAAAGACCTGGCTTGGAAAAAGCTCGAAGAAGGTCTAAAAAATGATTTTAGAAATGAGTAGAGAGAACCCAATATTATCATCGGCAGCGTCCCTAGCTGAAATTCACAACAGTCACACCATCGCCGCCCTCATATGTTTCGCCGGGACGCGATTTGTTTTTGTAAGAGCAAGCACGAACGAAATCTCGGACGGCTGATTTCATAGCGCCGGTGCCATGACCGTGAATGATCATTAGCGGTGACATGTGTTCCAGATATGCTTCGTCCAGAAATCTCTCCAACTTCTGCAATCCTTCGTCAACCCGCACTCCGCGAAGATCAAGCGTATTGCGATCAGTTCTTACGAATACGGGATCCTGTTGTGCGACTGATCTGCTTTGTTGAACTTTTGCGCTCGGCTTTTGTTTATTAGCTCCTTGTTGTTTCTGATGTGGTGCTTCTGCAAAGACATCGAGATCGCCAAGCGAAACTTTTACCTTCAATCTGCCGACACGGACTTGGGCTTTGTCTCCCTCTGTGCCAGGCATTGATTCTAAAATTCCCATTTGTCCAAGCGATCGCACGCGCACTGTTTGACCCACTCTTAGTTCGACTTGCTGGGCCTTATATTCCTCAGGTGATAACCATTCGAGTTCTTTTTTGATGGAATCCAATTTCTCTTTTGCCTTTTGCGCTCGAGAAAGCGAAGGAGTCTTTTGCAAGTTTGCAGTCAATTCATTTATCAATTTCTTTGCTTTCTGATAATCATCAGAAAATTGATTCGCCGACTGGAAGCGCAAGCGGTTATGCTCTTCGTCAAGTGCTTTAGAGCGTTCCTGCAAATATCTCTCTTGATTTGAAATTGCTGTTTCTTTTCGAGAAAGTTCATCTTCTCTTTGAGAAACTGCACTAAGTCTTTGCTCAAGTTCGTCAACTCTGTGTTCAAAATCTTCCTTTGATGATTCAAGCATCGTTTGAGCTTGTTCCACCAGATCTGGAGCCAGTCCCAGTCTGGAAGCCACCGAAATCGCTTTCGAGCTGCCTGCAATTCCAGGACGCATTCTGTAGGACGGAGTCATGGTTTTATCGTCGAATTCCATGCTCGCGTTTTCATAACCTGGCTCGCTGTGTGCAAGCGTTTTTAGATCACCATAGTGCGTACTGCAGATTGTCAGTGCGCCAATTTCGTTGAGCCGCCTCAAGATTACGCGTGCAAGAATTACACCTTCGCGTGGATCTGTACCTGCGCCAATTTCATCAAGTAAAACCAGCGTAGATGATTTAGCTTTCCGTGTGATTTCGATGATATTGCTCATGTGAGAGGAGAAGGTCGAGAGGTTTTGTTCAAGAGATTGTTCATCGCCAATATCAGCAAATACTCCTTCGAAAATGCATATCTGAGATCCATCGAGCACGGGCAGCAATAAGCCAGCGCGCACCATCATAGAAAGCAGACCGGCTGTTTTCATGTAAACGGTTTTGCCGCCAGTGTTTGGACCCGTGATTATCAGTGTTCTGGCATTTTCGTTAAGTGAAATGTCGTTGGGAATGACCCAATCCATCTTGCCAGATTGAAGAATCAGCAAGGGATGGCGCGCCTGTTTTAAGTTCAGTTGGATCGATTTTGATAATTCGGGGCGAGTGCCTGCGTATTTGCGAGCGAGTCTGGCGCGTGCTGCAATGAAATCCGTTTCTACAAGAGAATCAAAGGATTGCTGTATCTGTTCAGCCTTGCCCGTCGCCTGTGCGCTGAGTTCCCAGAGAAGGCGATCTATTTCTCGTTCTATCTCTGCTTCGTTTATTCGAATTGTGTTTGTGAGCTCTACAACCGATTTCGGTTCAACATAAATTGTCAGACCAGTAGACGAACTGTCGTGTACTATGCCTTCGATTACATGCCTCTGATTGGAAAGAACAGGCAAAACATGCCGGCCGTTTCGCACTGTATAGATTGGCTCTTGCAATGCCTTAGATGTTGAAGGGTTGTTGATTAACCTTTGCAGTTCATCTTTGATTTGAGCATTTATCCGATGAACTTCTCGCCGTAACTTGCGCAGTTGAGGGCTGGCATCGTCTCTGATTTCGCCGGTTTCTTCGATGATCGCATCAATTGCATTTGCGAGATCGTCAAATACGAACAATCGAGCAAGTTGAGTCCTCAGACACGGATATTTTTCTTGATCTAAATTTGCAAGAGTAATTTTGAGCTTGCGGCTCAGCTCTAAAACACGTTTGAGATCCAAAAATTCTTTTGCTGAGAGCGATGCTCCGGCTGCCAGCCGACCGAGTTGATCTCTCAAATCAGGCAGACCTTCTTGCGAGATATCAAAGCCTTCGGTAAAAAGCAGAAGGGCTTCCTCGCTTTCTTTGAGAAGACCCTCCACGATAATCGGTTCATCGAATAATTCAAGTCCCAATGCAAGTGCGCGACTGCACACTGAAGAGCATTCGAGCGAAAGGTAGTTTTTCAGGCGATCCCACTCAAGGGATTTTAGTGTTCGTTCGTTTACGTCCATGATCTTTCAAGTTCAATTGCGAATGATTATTGTAAGGTGCGGAATCCATGCGCTTTCACGCGTGCTTCCTAATATGAAGCTGCCATCCTGGCGGCTTCTAAGGATCGGATCGATCTAAGCGGAATATAAGCCGCCTGGAAGGCGACGCTCCCAGGGATCAGCTGCAGACGGGACCGTAACTTAGCTTGCGGCGGTGTCGGTGGTGCTTGCTATTGCAGCAACGGCAGGTTCGGCCGTTGTGCCGACCGGCTCTACGACTGGTGTTGCACCTGGTGCCGGGGGAACTGTCGGGTTCTTGACTGCTGTGAGACTGTCCATTCCCATTGAATCCATCAGCTTTTTCAAGCGTACTTTTTGCAACTCATATATTTTGTTGTTGCGCTTGTGCACAATACCAATGCGCTCGAGCTGCTTGATAGCTTCCATGTGTTCGGCTGGAACTGTGCTGACCTCAACGCTGCCCCGCTCTATCAGCCATCCTATGGTCTGTGATAGTGAGCCCAGTAGTTTACGCAGCGGTTGTTCATAATAAGGTGTCATTGCACTTACCTCCCAGCAGCGTTAATTTTAACACTTCATGACACCTGTCGCCTGAGAGAATGGATTACTTCGTCCGCAAAGACCATTGTCTCCATGAATAGGTTAAGTAAATTAAACAATTGAGGGCTCATGATAACTTCGTTTGAAGGTAAAACACCAAAAATTTCCGAAAACGCCTACGTCGCACCGGGGGTTGTCATTATTGGTGAAGTTGAAATCGCTGCTGAATCGAGTATCTGGTTTAACAGTGTTCTTCGTGCAGATATCAATTCGATTCAGATAGGCGAAAAGACAAACATCCAGGACGGATGCATGCTTCATGTGACCAAACGTCATCCTCTGCGCGTTGGTTCGCGTGTAACTGTGGGGCATGGTGCGATTTTGCACGCTTGCGATATCGGGGACGATTGTTTGATAGCAATGGGAGCCATTGTTCTGGATGGAGCTGTGGTGGAAGCGAACTGTCTTGTCGGAGCCGGCGCTGTAGTCCCTCCGGGCATGGTGGTGAAAGCCGGAAGTCTTGTCCTGGGCTCTCCAGCAAAAGTGATTCGCCAGCTCACTGCTGACGATAAGGAACGTATCCAGAAAGGCTGGGAGAACTACATCGATTACTCGAAACGCTTCAAGTCCGAGATTTCTTAATTTCCTCAAAGATTTTAGCTAAAAATACGTAATTCCCCCGGTAAAAACTGGCCCCTACACGGCTATATTCGAGGGGGACAGAACGGAGCCGAGTTCCGCATGAGTGAACTGAGCGTGGACAATCACCTAGACAAAGCCGAAAGGGTGTCGCAGCCATTCATGCCGCCGACGAACTGGTCTGATTCCACCTTGTTGATGAACACGGCTCAGAGAGTAGCAGCGGATGGCACGGTCATGTTGCCCACTCTGCACCTGGGTGATGGCAGTCTGAATCAAATGGACAGCTACCGCACAGACTCGAACATTGCTCAACTCTATATCAAGAATAGACCTGCGATTGTGCGCATTAATACAATCGATCCTCGAATGGATGCAGGCTTCAGCAAATCTTCCGGAAGTGGATCAATCATCGACGCAAGCGGCATCATTGCTACCGGTTATCACGTCGTCAAAAACGCGACTGCGATGAGAGTGCAAACTTCAGATGGCAGAGTGTTTGACGCCAGACTGCTCGAGGCTGACCCGGCGAAGGACGAAGCTCTAATTCAAATTCGGTCCAATAATCCGTGGCAAACATTCCCGACTGTTCAACTGGAAGCTGATACCAACCAAATAAACCGCAACAAGGCAATCGTCGGTCTTGGTTTTCCAAAAAATCAAGAAGCCATGCATATCTCAATGATGTCTGCTGACCAGCGCATGCCTATTTCAGCGTTGAAAATAACCGATGGCTTGATTCTAGGTGAAGACAGCAATCGAGAAGTGATTCGTGCTCATGGTCCGGTTCTCAACGGTGATTCCGGTGGACCAGCATTCGACCTTGCTACAGGCAAGCAAATGGGAATCATCAACCTCAGCGATGAAGTGAACGGCAATGCGTACATAACGCCGATAGAAGATTTCCAGAGATTCCTGGCAAGGACCAAAGAGAAGTATCAGATAAGCTCTTTGCCAGTCCAGATTCCGTCTGACAGGGTTAGTTCACAACTGCCTACGGTCAATCCTTCCTCTATACAATCAACGATCAATTCATTCCCTGTACTAAATTCAGGGTTCAACTCTGCCGGCACCGGCTTGAGTGATCTCAACCGATTATTAGGGCGTTAGTCCTGGCGAACTGAAAGCACATCTTAAACCATGCTAGAGTAGTTCTGGCTGGCGGATTGAGATATGGAAGCGCTTAGCAATAAACATCTGCACATAGCTCATAGGAAAGAGAACAGTCAGATACTTTCAGGCTGGGGACACTATAATTGCATCTCCTGCAGCACTGAGTTACCTGATGCGCGTTCAGGGCTGCATGCCTGTCTTGGCAAAGCGATTGACGAGGCTTATCTTGCTCGAGGCTTGGGACGAAGCTATGGTGATGCCGCTGTCAGTGCACGTGCTCGGATAATCAAGACCGAAAAACTCAACAGGCTATTGCGCTTCGATTCAAATAGCGGAGCGCTAAGCTGCGAGCCTGGAGTCACTTTTGAGGACATTCTCAATACTTTTGTATCGCGCGGATGGTTCCCACCGGTAACACCCGGTACTAAACATGTCACCATGGGTGGTGCATTCGCTGCTGATATACATGGAAAAAATCATCATATAGACGGCTCGTTTTCTGATTTCGTCGAGTCCATTGTTCTTCTGGATGCGGCAGGACAGCAAACCCGCTGCTCTCGATTGGAAAACGCGGATTTGTTTTGGGCATCTGCAGGAGGCATGGGACTGACAGGTTTGATTAGCGAATTAACTATCAAGCTGCGAGCAGTCAAATCACCGCATATCAAATTGAAGAAAATTAGATGCGCAAATCTGAATGATACTTTCAATGCAATAGAAAAGCATGAGAAGGAATATCATTACAGTGTTTCGTGGATTGATGCTCTGGCTTCGGGCAGAGCGGCTGGACGGAGCATTTTGATTTTAGGATCGCATGCAGAGAATCCTGCAGGAGAAACGTCGATTGCTCGCCAGAATGGGCGAGGCGCGATTACAGTTCCATTTGATATGCCAGGATGGCTTCTAAACCGTTATTCTATTTCCGCGTTCAACGAATTGTATTATTCACTCTCTAGTGCAGATGGGGAAGATAAACTTTCTCATTACGAGCCCTACTTCTATCCTCTTGATTCGCTCTCCAACTGGTACCGACTCTACGGTAGATCCGGTTTTATTCAATATCAGTGCGTCTTGCCTCTGGAAAAAAGTAGGGAAGGTATGGAGGAGATTTTACAAATGTCGAGCCGGAGTGGTCGCAGCTCGTTTCTTGCAGTATTGAAAAAATTTGGGGCGGGACACGGCTTCTTATCCTTTCCCATGCCCGGTTATACACTGACCCTGGATATGCCGGTGAAGCATGGACTTTTTGAATTCACCAGACAGCTTGATGAGATTGTCATCAAATATGGTGGCAGGGTCTATCTGGCAAAAGACTCTTGTGTTAGTGCTGAAGATTTCCGCTTGATGTATAGAGATCGTGTAGAGGAATGGCTAAAAGTGAAGCGGGCTGTTGATCCTGCTAATCGATTTTCTTCAGCGCTTTCAGAGCGCTTGCGTTTGTTTTAGATCGCCCATCTATGGTAGGGGCGCCCGTGATGAGGCGCCCCTACCATGGACCGTTGATCCATAAAATCTAAGAGTGTTCAGTCCATGAATAGACCGTTCATTACTAAAAGCGAAAAGGAGCTCAAAGGCTCCTTTTGGTTTAAGCATATATCCAAAAATTGGCTAGCTGGCTTTCTTGCTTGGCATTCTGCGGCGGGTTCGAGTAGAGCGCTTCTGGTTTGTCGAAACTGCTGATTTGCTTCTTGCTGTGGTAGCAGCAGATTTACTTCGTGTTGAACCGGAAGATTTGCCTTTGCCAGCCGAAGCGGATTTGCTTCTGCTGCTTCTTGTGTTGCTCGGCTTTCTTGCTCGTGAACTTGAGCTTGAGCTTGATTTGCCCTTTGTTTTGGATGTGCTTGCTGTTTTCGCTTGACCGCGCGATGTTGTTTTTGCGCGAGCGCCTGTCGTTTTAGACTTAGTATGCCTGCTTGTCCGTTTCCGACCAGGTCGTTTAGCCATGCTGCTCTGGAGTTCTTCCTTGCGCTGCATGATCTCTTGCCCAAGCTGTTGGAAATCGGTGTCCGTTTCTTCGAGCTCAGGGAAAGCCTGGCTTTCCTCCTCCTGAATGTGCTGTTTTACCAGCTCATTCAATACCTTAACTTTGGCCTTGGTTCTATTGTCCCCTGCGTTGAGCTCAGAAAGTTCTCCGAGAAGTAGCTTCACTACATGGTGCTCTTCAAGCGATTCAAGCGTGAGATCCTCATCTTCATTCCGCAGAAGAGGATAAACAAGTTCCTCTTCCAGTTCGGCGTGTACTGTGAGTTCTTCGATTATTGTTTTAAGAAGAGATGCTTTTTCCTGTTCTTCTTCTAGCTCGAGAAATTTTTCCAGCATTTGTTTGACCCTGGAATGGTCTTGTTTCAATAGGTCTATTGCATTGGAAGGTCCTTCAGGTTTCGGCTGAAGCCCTTCCAAAAAGTTTTTGATTGCATTCATATCCCACAATCCTCTTTAGTCATTTATCTATTTTTTCGATCAGAGTTCGCAAAGGAGGCAATAGACGCTGCAGCTAACGGCTTAATTTAGCGTTTGAATCAACTGGCTTTACGATTTTCTTCGTTGCTGGTATTTACCTGTTGATTTTGGAGCTTCTTTTGCTCTCTGCTTCTGCTGGTCGATTGTCCCCCTTTTCTCCCAGCCTCTCTGGCTTCTTCGGTGCTAAACTCATGAGCTCTGCCAGCGGCGTG
Organism: Obscuribacteraceae bacterium (SeqCode); assembly: GCA_044358055.1. Classification (GTDB taxonomy): domain Bacteria; phylum Cyanobacteriota; class Vampirovibrionia; order Obscuribacterales; family Obscuribacteraceae; genus JAIEPM01. The sequence goes on along the minus strand of JBIKOL010000018.1, from coordinate 5,587 downwards.
TGCTGCTTTGCCGCCTTTGCTTGCAATCTTTCTTTGCTGCTCAGGGTCCATTGATGCGAAGCCTCGGGTGCTGGTACCTCTATTCTGCTTTGCCTCTGCCATGATGTCTCTCCTCCGAAAAATACAGTTCTCTGCGGCTCCCTAGTCGAGACTGGGATCACTGTATCTTGTTCCTGAAACGGCATAATCAGGGCGATTTGCTCCGAAGCAAGAGCAAAAACAGCTCAGCAGCGCGGATTAAAGGCTGCGAAATGGCAACTATGATCTGGGAATTTCTTAAATTTGAATCTTTGAATTTTCTTGCTAGCTGCGAAGTTTCGCGAATGCTATCTCCCGCGCGAAGACTTTCCTCATGAGAAGGGCGACGCATGGCGTCGCCCCTACACATAATTCATTCAGTTTTACGTCCGGCATTCAACGTTCAATCAAGGGATTGATGATCAATCAAGCGATTCACGTCCAATCTAGCGATTCACGTCCAATCTAGCGATTCACGTCCAATCTAGCAATTCACGTCCAATCTAGCGATTTACGTCCAATCGAGCGATTTACGTCCAATCAAGCGATTCACGTCCAACCGAGCGATTTAGCGTTCAATCGAGCGATTTAGCGTTCAATCGAGCGATTGTATTGTTTGTTTTAGTCGCTTGTTGTTTTAATTGCGGTTTCAGAAATTAGCTCATCGTAGGCACGGGCTTGCACCGCTGTGCGCGAGAGATTGTTATGTTCGTTCAACCAGCCAACGATTGTTTGCATCGTATCGGGACGAATGTGTGAAGTCTCGATGAGAATGTGCCCGCGATCTTCAAACCAGCGAACTTGCTGGTCTTGTGATTTTAATCTGGACATCAGCATAACGACCGCGTCAGCTCTGACAACTTGGTCATCCTTCGCTTGCAATACAAGCACTGGCTTGTCGGCACTAATGTTCGGCACAAATTCGAGTGTCTCATTAATGCAACGAACGCTGGCGTAAAGTTCGTTGGTGCTCAGACGACGGCGCAGCAGCGGATCCTTAGTCAATTCACTCAATACTTTCGGATCCATTGAGGCGTATTTCTTGACGTAAGGCATCATATCGAGCTGGCGCTTGAAATTAGCCATTACTATCGGCACGTTTTTCATCGTATTGGAATCGAAGAACTTGTGAGCGCGAATAGCGGGTGACGATAGAACCAGCCCAGAGGCTAGTTCTGGTCTGGCGCTAGCTATGCGAATAGCCATGTCGGCTCCCATAGATTCGCCAACTATATATAGAGGCAGACCGGCGTGGTCGGTTTTCAGACGGTCGGCAAGCTGCATCAGGTCATTGGCTGACTTGTTGTAGTTGACCTTATGCTTGCAGTCTTTAGCCGAACAAAATTCGTGGGGATTGTCTTTGGTAAGACGACCATACCCTCTCATGTCAGTCGAATATACAAGGAAACCCTGCTCAGCAAGAGTTTTTGCCAATTCATTGAAAGTCTGCCCATGCATTACAAGCCCATGAATAGCCAGCACGACACCCTTTGGCTTATCGTTTGGCGCCCAATGGTAAATAGGCATGTTCAGTTGATATTCGAGTTCGATATGGTACTGGCATTCTGAACTCTGATCAGCTGCCAAAGCAGGCGCAGCGCTAGAAAGAAGTGTGAACGCCAGAAGACAACGCAGAAAGCTCCGGGCCGCGTGCCGGGAAGCGCGGTTGATCATATAACAAGGCCCCCATAAAGAGGGTAGGATGCAACACCAGTCATTTGCCTATCCCTCTATTTGACTCTTACCAACCTTTTATCCGGTTCTAAAGCACCAAAAATTAAATCACTGGCTTGCAAGCTAAAATTTATTCGCAATGCCAGGTCTGATATTCAATGAGCTGCTCTGGCATTTGTTTGGTATCTGCAACCGCTTTCCAACGAATACATAATTAGATCCTTCACGAAAGCCATATTCAGTGGGCGTCCGTGTAAACTTATGACGAGATTTGAAAGCCGCTGCCCCGCAAGGCAGGCTGAGATTCTGCAACTCATGAGATCTGAACATGGCAAGGAAGCAGGGGGACGCCTGGCGAAATCCAGTAAGAATCCGAGAAACACGAGAGAAAAGACATGCCTAAAAGGACCGACATAAAGAAGATTCTGGTACTCGGCGCAGGACCAATCACTATTGGGCAGGCCTGTGAGTTCGATTACTCAGGTACCCAATCTTGTAAAGCCCTGAAAGACGAGGGATACGAGGTTGTTCTCATCAATTCCAACCCGGCCACAATCATGACTGATCCAGAGGTGGCGGACAAAACTTACCTCGAGCCGGTGACCGCAGAGTTTGCTCACGAAGTCATTATTAAAGAGCGACCTGATGCATTGCTACCAACCATGGGTGGTCAAACTGCATTGAACGTTGCTGTGGAGCTTGCGGAAAAAGGCATACTCTCTGAATACGGTGTCGAACTCATTGGAGCCAAGGTTGAGGCAATCAAGCTGGCTGAAGATCGCGATCTGTTCAAGCAGAAAATGCTTGAGATCGGTTTACAGGTGCCTAAGTCAGGAATCGCCCGCAAGCTCTCGGATGTACGCGAGGTAGCTGATGAAATCGGTTTCCCGATAATTATTCGCCCGGCGTTCACACTGGGCGGCACCGGTGGTGGTATTGCCTACAATCAGGAAGAACTCGAGCCTATTGCTCTGGAAGGCTTGAATGCAAGCCCCGTGCATGAAATTCTGCTTGAGCAAAGCGTACTTGGCTGGAAGGAAATTGAACTGGAGGTCATGCGTGACAGGCTCGACAATGTGGTGATTATTTGTTCGATCGAGAATTTTGATCCGATGGGAATTCACACGGGCGACTCAATTACGGTTGCTCCACTTCAAACATTGACGGACAAAGAGTATCAAGCATTGCGCGATGCTGCGATTAAAGTGATTCGTGCAATTGGAGTAGATACTGGTGGTTCGAATATTCAATTTGCCATCAGTCCACATGATGGAACGATTAGTGTAATTGAAATGAACCCGCGCGTGTCTCGTTCGTCTGCGCTAGCAAGCAAGGCGACAGGCTATCCGATTGCCAAAATCGCGGCTAAGCTGGCTGTTGGCTTGACCCTCGATGAAATACCAAACGACATAACCAAGAGCACACCTGCATCCTTCGAACCAGTCATCGACTATGTAGTCACCAAAATTCCGCGATTCAATTTTGAAAAGTTTCGCGGAGCGGACAACACTTTGACCACTCAAATGAAATCAGTAGGCGAAGTAATGGCAATTGGTCGCTCGTTCCAGGAATCAGTGCAGAAAGCACTGCGCGGGCTGGAACTCGGACTGGCTGGTTTCAGCTCCGTTTCAACGCGAACCAAGGCGGATAGGGCAGAATGGCGCCGCCGCCTGGCGGTTCCAAGTAATCATCGCATCACCGATATCTTCGGTGCGCTAGATGCCGGAGTCTTGATTGACGAGATTCACGAGCTCTCTTACATAGATCCATGGTTTCTGGACAATCTTCTGGAAATCTGGCAGGAGAGCAAAGCTCTTTCCTCAGCAGTTCATTCGATCAAAGACCTGGACCTTGCTTACCTTAAGCGCTTAAAGAGGCAGGGATTTAGTGATGCTCAGCTAGCTCGTCTCATTAGTGTGAATAGCACGAATGGTGAAACGACTGAAGATGACATCTTTGAGATGCGCGTGAAGAACAACTTGATTCCTGCATACAAGACAGTGGATACCTGCGCTGCAGAATTCATGGCTCACACTCCTTACATGTATTCTACCTATGAAGATGAGACTGAGGTTCCACCTTCAGATCGAAAGAAGGTGATAATTCTGGGCGGGGGTCCCAATAGAATCGGACAGGGAATTGAATTTGATTATTGTTGCGTTCAGGCCACCACGGCAATTCGTGAGCTAGGCTATGAGGCAGTGATGGTGAATTCAAACCCGGAGACTGTCTCCACTGATTACGATGTCTCGGATCGACTCTATTTTGAACCGTTGACGCTGGAAGACGTTTGTAACATTGCAGAACTCGAAAAGCCCGAAGGTGTGATTGTTCAGCTTGGAGGACAGACTCCGTTGAAGTTGGCTCAAGGGCTCGAGCGTCGAGGTGTCAAAGTTCTTGGTACCTCGCCTGACTCTATTGATCTTGCAGAAGATCGCAAACGCTTTGGTGAGCTGCTTGAAAGACTTCAACTGCGCCAGCCCAAAGGTGGTACCGCTACTGAGGCGCAGGAAGCAATAAGAGTTGCAGAATCGATAGGATATCCTGTGCTGGTTCGCCCAAGCTATGTGCTGGGTGGACGCGGCATGCGCATTATCTTTAACCAGGAAGAACTCGAACAATGGCTTAGGACGGGGCTTTCAGTTCAACCTGATCATCCAGTGCTAATCGATGAGTTTTTAGAAAACGCGGTTGAAATCGATGTGGATGCCATCAGCGATGGTGAGCAAACTGTCATTGCCGGCATCATGGAGCATATCGAACAAGCCGGAATTCACTCCGGCGACAGTACCTGTGTGCTGCCGACACAATCGATACCTCTGAGCATAATTGAAGAGATTCGCCAGGCAACTCGTTCACTTGCAGAAGAACTGAAAGTGAAGGGCTTGATGAACATTCAATTTGCGCTAAAGGAGAACCTGCTGTACATACTAGAGGTGAATCCGCGTGCCAGCCGCACTGTTCCATTCGTCTCCAAAGCTACTGGTGTGCCCTGGGCTCAGGTAGCTACTAAGGTGATGCTGGGCAAGTCACTTGCTGAGCTCAAAGTCTCAGACCGTTTGTTGCCGCCGCATATCTCAGTGAAATCTGTGGTGATTCCGTTCAAGAAATTCCCAGGTTCCGAAATTTCACTTGGTCCTGAAATGAGATCGACCGGTGAAGTAATGGGTATTGCTTCTCAGTTTGGACTTGCGTTTGCTAAAGCTCAAATAGCGGCAGGACATAACCTTCCAGTGAAGGGCCGGGTGTTCCTCAGCGTCTCTGATGCTTACAAGCGAGAAGTTGTTCCGGTTGCTCAGAGCCTTTATCAGTTGGGGTTTGAAATTGTCGCTACTCGCGGTACTGCATCAACCGTTCTCGCTGGTGGGATTCCTGCGACTGTTGTGAACAAGGTTTCTGAAGGTCGCCCGAATCTCGTTGACCGGATCAAAAACAATCAGATCAATCTTGTGATTAACATTCCCTCCGGACGATCTGCCCATCGCGACGATCAATTGATCCGCCGCGCTGCTATCAACTATAACGTTCCGGTTGTTACAACTTTGTCTGGAGCAAAGGCGACCGCTGCAGCAATCGCTGCTCTGCAACAAGGTAATCTCGGCGTGCTCAGTCTTCAGGAATACCACCAGAAAATCGCATACTGGGAAAGCACCACCAAAGTCCGCTAGATCATTTGCGATAAATGGACCGTAGGCGTTTCGCGAAACAGCGAAGGCCCGGGAGCGCCGGCAGCCTGCCGGCTTATACTCCGGCGAGATCGAGCCTATCCTTTAGAAGCCGGCGAGCCGCCGGCGCTCTTACTATGGTCTTGACAGTCGTGATGGACGCATCAAGATACTGTTGGGAAAAGGTGCAGGGAGGAGGAAAACCGTGACGGCGCTAACCGATCGATTCC
>JBIKOL010000135.1:0-24589 GCA_044358055.1 Obscuribacteraceae bacterium (SeqCode) | reverse complement strand
GAAGGTTCATGTCTTTCTGGTGAAAAAACACGATGAACAATTTCTTGCAATACCTCGAAACTAGCCAGAAACATGAAAAAGGAAATTGCAATAGCTGAGAGCGCCTCAAACTTTCTGTGCCCGTATGGATGCTCGTCATCGGGCGGCTTCATGGAGGCCGTCAAACCCAGAACAGCAACTGCATTGGCCGAGGAATCAAGCAGCGAATGAAATCCCTCAGCAAGCAGGCTTAGAGTTGAACTGATAAACCCAAGCCACAACTTTGCAGCAGACAACGATACATTAATCACGAAAACCGTAATCAGTATTTTGCGCACCTTCAACAGTTCTTCTAGTCGCTTTGTTTCCACGCCGGGCTCGCAGCTTGATAGTTCTTGCCAAATGGTAAGTACAAGCAGTATACATTCCTGGTGGAAAAACTAAGCCCCTTTTAAAGGAGATCGTAATTGTAATCTTGCTAAGGGGTTGTTTCCAGCTCTATGGCTCTTGCTATGTCCGGAGCTCGCTCATTCATCAAATGTGTGATTGTCCAATGCATCCAGGCCAGACACATCACGATGAGTACGGTAAAGAACAACCAACATGTCGTCCAGACTCCTGTAGCATTGAGCATAGCGCCAAAAAGAATTGGGCCAACCCATCCACCAAGGCCTCCGATTACACCGACTATTCCACCAACCACACCCACATCAGCAGGGAAGTAATCAGGAATGTGTTTATAAACTGCAGCTTTGCCAATACCGGTAGCAAATCCGACTACTAGAACCAGACAGGTGAAGATCCAGACATTTGCCTGAAAGAAGATGTGAGTGACGCCTCTTGCAAGAAGTTGCTTTTTCGCCACGGAGTCGCCGACTTTTACCGCAGGCTCCTGCCAAAACGTAAATGTAGGCCAGATGATCATATTTTCGTTCTGGCTTGCCTGAGTAATCACATCTTGCTGGGGTTTCTTTCGAAGCTTGTATTTCTGCGCACCGATCTCGATCACTTCATCTGATACCGCAGTTACAGTACCTTTTTTGAGCGCCATGATTCCCTCACCCGGTGACATAATGTCCATTCGCGGGACGCAAAGTAGCACACAGCAAATTAAGCATGAGCAAAGTACCCAGTACATAACTGAGCGAGCCCCCCAGATGTCGGAAAGCCAGCCGCCAAAAGCTCTGATCACTCCGGAAGGCAGACTGAAGCAAGCCGCATAAAATCCTGCAGTTGCCAGGCTCATTGCATAAACATTTAAGTAATATGGTATCAACCACTGGGAAAGCGCAACGAATCCGCCGAATACAAAAAAGTAATACAATCCAAAACGCCAGACGCGCATATGCCTTAACGGCGCAAGTTGCTGTGCCAGCGTGAAACCTTTTCCATGCACTACTTTTTTTGGATGTGACCCGAGCCAAAAAATTATGGTCATAATAACCAGCGCAAGAGCATATACCTTGGGCATATTGCGCCAGCCTTCGAGATTTTGATTATTGTTGGTCAAGTAATTGAGCAGATGTGGTGCACCAAAACTTGTAATTGCGGCTCCAGCATTTCCAGCACCGAAGATTCCCAGTACAGTTCCTTGTTTTTCTTTGGGAAACCAGACGGAGGTATAAGCTATACCTACAGCAAAAGCAGTACCGGAGAGCCCGAACCCGAGCGCGGCAATAAGGAACTCGTCGAAAGTGTTGCAGAAGCTGACACAATACATTGACGCTGCTGAAACCAGCATAACAAGCGCAAAAACAATGCGCCCACCATATCGATCGGTCCATATGCCGACGGGCAGGCGCACAATTGAGCCAGTAAGCACCGGGGTACCGACAAGCCAGCCAAGTTGTGCTTTGTCGAGGTGAACCAGACCATTATCGACAAGATATGTAATCAGAACACCATAAATCATCCACGCTGCAAAACACACAGTGAACGATATTGTGTTAACAGTGAGAACGGAAATTGCCTTCGCGTTGTCGGACATTTAGACTCTTCTTTCGTAACGGGGTTCCCAGGGGCAAGTGCGAGTTCTGAAGTTCTGAAAAAATGACAAGGTCGCAGCAGCTTTCTCAGTTGCTGCGACCCGGCAGGCTTGATATTAGTCACTATGGATTTTTGAATTCTGCGCCTGGTCTCAGGTAATACCACCAGTTCAGAACTACACAGACGACATAGAACACGGCGAATCCATAAAGCGCATACTCAGGAGTACCTCGCTCAATTTGCTCTCCGATTACTTTCGGAATTATGAATGCTCCGTAGGCTGCAATAGCGGAAGTCCAACCAAGTACAGGTCCTGCTTGTTCCTTGTTGAAGATATAAGCCACACTTCTGAAGGTAGAACCGTTGCCTGTTCCTGAAGCAAGAAACAGCAGAAGGAAAAGCAGGAAGAAAGGCACGAAGAATTGCTCTGGTGTTGGGCTTGCATAAGCAAGCTTAAGATAATACGCGCTTCCTAGTGCACCGCCTACCATGAGTACCGAAATAAATTGAGTGACTGCGGCACCGCCTACTTTGTCGGCAATCCAGCCACCGATAGGTCTGATGAATGCACCTATGAATGCACCCATCCAGGCATAAGTAAGTGCACTCGGTGCGTTGGGATTGGCAAGCGTGTGCGTAATCGTTCCATCAGGACCAACGGTGTGGCAGAAACCAAATATGGTTTGAATCGCAAGCGGGAATGCTGCAGCACAGCCGATAAAGCTACCGAAGGTCATGGTGTAAATGATCGTCATTATCCATGTGTGTTTGTTGCCAAAAATCTTGTATTGGCGTTCAAGGATAGGTCTGATCTTTCCAGGCAAAAGCTTCATCAATCCGACAGTGGCGAGAACTACAGCAGGCAAAACCAGCCACTGGTTAATGCCCAGTCCACCAGACTTTGCCGGAAGCAATGCCCAGGCACCAAGAGCAGAGGTCAATACTCCAATAGAAAGCATGCCACCAGCCCTGCTCATCGCGCTCACGGGAGAACCAGTATCAGGCGAAACATGCTCATCTTTTATATTGTTCATGAACATCCAGGCAAGAATAACCAGCGGTATGAGTATTGCTACCCATACGTATCCCGCGTTTTGTATATAGGTTTCCGTGCCTGCAGGAATTTTGCCTATCAATGTTCCGCTGGCTGTTTTTAAAGTCATTGAATGTTGCCCGGCTAATCCCATGGTCATCGCCAGCGGTACCAGAATTTGCATGGTAGTCACACCAAAATTACCGATACCGGCATTAAGCCCGAGTGAAAGTCCCTGCATTTTCTTTGGAAAGAAGAACGAAATGTTTGACATTGACGAAGCGAAATTGCCGCCACCAAATCCCGAAAGTAAGGCAAGAATCTGGAACACCCACAGAGGTGTGCTCATGTCTTGTAAAGCGAGGCCGGTTCCAAGCGCAGGAAAAATCAGCAAGAGAGTGCTGAGAAAGATTGTATTCCTGCCACCACACATGCGAATCAAAAATGTGCTGGGAATTCGTAGCGTAGCGCCAGATAGTCCGGCGATTGAGGAAAGTGTAAACAGCTCTGCTTTAGTATAAGGAAATCCTAAGTTCAACATTTGTACTGTAATAATGCTCCAGTACATCCAGACTGCAAATGCACAGAGCAAGCAAGGTACGGAAGTCCAGAGGTTGCGGAAAGCGATCGCTTTCCCTCGCTTTTGCCAGAACGATTCATCTTCAGGGTTCCAGCCGAGCAAATCTGCTTTGTTCAGCTCTTCCTTCTTTTGGCTCGACTCTGGGCTAGGAATGGGTGCTTGAATAGTCATATGTTCTCTACTTTTGAAGTGCAGAATTTCAACAAATTTTTTGTGGAATCGTGGATGCGGACAAAAATATCCAGAATTCTGTTTTTCATTGTCTTGTATTCACCCGACTGCGTCATCGTTCTCAGGACTTAATATCGACCGAAAGAGAAGGGCGAAATGTTGAAAGTCCGCTCGTTCTCTGGGTTGAGCCAAGCCTCATCCTTGAGCCCGAGACCAGTTTGTCACCATTGGCTGCTGCAAGGTTTAGCTAACTAACGACCCGGTAAGTTAGAATCGCTGTATACGGCGCCGGGGTGGTGACAAAAAGGTTTCCATCAGTCGGCGGAAATAATCGCCTGGCAAATGTAGCAAAATACTGGACAGCCGAAAGCGATGATTCGCCGGTGCCGAAAAGATGCCTCGAAAATATTGGATCAAAATTGCATTTGGTCCCGGCGAATCATCACGCTGCCCCTATCGATCCCTGGCTGCCAATCGAAGTGCTTGCACTTGATGGCAGCCGTTTTTTCGCAAGTATCGCAATGAGCGTGGTCACGGGCTCCTAAAGCACTACTTTCTGAAGGCGCCCCTACCACTATCGTTGATTTACCGCTATAGTTGATTTACAAATTTGATTGATCCAATCCTAAAGTGTCAATTTCGCAAACTGAATTGTGGAAACAAGTCCTCAATTTGCTTTACTGTAGAAGCGCTGCAAGAAGCCGGCGTTTCCAGCAGCTCCCTGTCCATGCAACCTGTATTGCGAAAAATTTGTAGAGCGAAATTCTTTACACCAAGTTCAGCGACAAATTTCGCCAGCTCTAGTAATTTCTGCTCCGAAAACAAAACGGGGTGAAACGTTGTCCTGACTTCGTATGACTTTCCTGCTTGAAGGATAGAGCGCAAACTCTTGAATGCCTCTTCAGCAGAATTTTCAATCTTAGTAATCGCCGGGTAATCATTCGGCAAAGCTTTAACGTCAAGGCCAATCCAATCAATATAAGGGATTATCTCTTCAAGTAGGAGCGAACTTAATCCGGAGGTGTGCAACCCGACTTTGAAACCCATTTGTTTGACAGTTTTTGCAGCCGCTACAATATTCTTTTGGAAGATCGGCTCACCACCACTAAACACTAGAGCATCCAATAAACCTACGCGACCTGCCAGAAAGCGAAGAATATCTTCGAAACGAAGCTCGGAGGATTTGGCCTTCTGCAGGTGTGGATTGTGGCAATAACGGCAGCGCCATCTGCATCCCTGACAGAACACGACTGCTGCCAACTCACCAGGATAATCACTGCTGCTAAACGGGACAAACCCTCCGATTTGCAGATCAAGTTTGCTTGCGCCTGAGCTCAGACTAGCATTTGGCTTCAACAAAGTGTCTGCGCTCCTGATGTTCGCTCTTTTTTCCCTTGTTGAACGAGGACACGGGACGATGATAACCCATCACTCTGGTCCAAACTTCGCAAACCTGTCGCTCGTGCTCTTCGAGCTGAATAAGAGGGGGCTGGGAATTACTGTTTTGCATGATCGGTTCCTCCATTTTCTACCTGATAGCTGAGTTTTTTCTTGGCCAGAGCCTCTTCATCGCAACGTGGACAATACTTATGCTCGCCTGCCAGATACCCATGATTCGGGCAGATCGAGAAAGTAGGCGTCACTGTGATATAAGGAAGGCTGAAGCGCTCCAGTGCTTTGCGCACGAGATTCTTACATGCATTAGCAGACGAAATGCGCTCATTCATATATAAATGAAGGACAGTGCCGCCAGTATATTTGCGTTGCAGTGCATCCTGTACTTCCAACGCTTCGAATGGATCATCAGTGAATCCGACAGGAAGCTGAGAAGAATTCGTATAATATGGAGATTCCTTAGTTCCGGCCTGAATAATTTCAGGGAATCGTTTTTGATCTTCTTTAGCGAATCTGTACGTTGCGCCCTCGGCTGGAGTTGCCTCCAGGTTGTACATGTGACCGGTTTCTTCCTGAAATTTTGTAATTCGCTGGCGGATATGGTCTAGCAAATCAAGTGCCAGCTGCCGGCCGGATTCTGTCGTCAAGTCATCCTCATTTGCAGAAAAATTCCGGATCATTTCGTTTATCCCGTTTACACCGATGGTCGAAAAATGGTTCCGCAAAGTACCGAGGTAACGTCTGGTATAGGGAAACAAGCCGTTATCCATCAGACGCTGAATTTGCTTTCTCTTAATTTCCAGGCTGTTACGGCACAAATCAAGCAGATCATCGACGCGTTGGAAAAGTGCAGCTCGGTCATTTTTGTATATGAAGCCTAAGCGTGCACAGTTGATTGTGACCACTCCGAGCGAACCGGTTTGCTCAGCTGAGCCAAACAATCCATTTCCCCGTTTGAGCAGCTCACGCAAGTCAAGTTGAAGGCGGCAGCACATCGAGCGAATCATATTCGGCTTCAACTCAGAATTTACGAAATTCTGGAAATAAGGCAAACCATATTTTGCTGTCATAGCGAATAACAATTCACTGTTCTCGCTGTCCCAGGGGAAATCAGCGCTAATGTTGTATGTAGGGATCGGAAAAGTAAAAACCCGACCTTTTTCATCGCCCTGAGTCATGACTTCAATATAAGCTCGATTTATCATGTCCATTTCATGCTGCAGATCGCCATAGGTGAAGTCGACTTCTTTCCCACCTATCACGGGCACATGAGTGCGCAAATCTTCGGGGCAGACCCAATCGAAAGTCAAATTTGTGAATGGCGTTTGCGTACCCCAGCGGGAGGGGACATTCAGGTTGTAAATTAGCTCCTGAATATTTTGTTTCACTTCCGCATAGGTCATAGAGTCCTTTCGCACAAATGGAGCCATGTATGTGTCGAAAGAACTAAATGCTTGAGCGCCAGCCCATTCGTTTTGAAGAGTGCCAAGGAAATTCACAATTTGTCCCACCGCACTGGACATATGCACAGGGGGGCTAGCCTCGACTCTGCCGGGCACTCCATTCAGGCCTTCCCGCAGCAGCGTGCGCAATGACCAACCTGCGCAATAACCCGACAGCATGTCCAGATCATGAATATGAATATCTGCTTCGCGATGAGCCTGTCCAACCTCAGCAGGATAAACATGACTCAGCCAGTAATTAGCAGTCACTTTTCCGGCGACGTTGAGTATCAAACCACCGAGAGAATATCCTTGATTGGCATTAGCTTTAACGCGCCAATCCTCTTGATTTACATATTCATCAACGGAGCCGACAACATCGATAACAGTGCGCTTATCTTCACGCAATATTCTATGCTGCTCGCGATAAATGATGTAAGCACGAGCGGTCTTTAGATAACCGGCATTTATAAGTGTTCGCTCTACTTCATCCTGAATCTGCTCAATAGATGGGGTAGTGCCACGAAGCGATTTCGGCAGAGCATTCAATACCCAGCCTGTAAGTAGATCAGCAACAGGAGAATGAAACTCAGCAGTCGCCTCACCCGCCCGTTTAATCGACGCTCGAATTTTTTCTTTATCGAACGGGCACGTAGAGCCATTGCGTTTTACGACATGCTCCGGTAAATCAACTGAAACTGGTGTAAAGGGAATGCTGGTGATTGAATGTGCGGAAATTGACATAGATGCGGCTCCCGATAAGAGCACCATATGCGGTGCAAAACAATTTGGCTGGTTAAGATAGCAATGACAATATCATCGAAGTTTTCTTCCAGCAAGCAGCAAACTTTCGGAGAATAACAAAAACCTGCCAGAATTCTCTGCTGGCGCGCTTTCCGAAGAACAAAAGGCGTGTGTCCGAATAAAAAAAACATAGTGGTATCATATAAGCACCATGTCCGCACCGAGCAATATTGTATATGCGACAAAGACGGTTGCTCGCGTGTCACCGGTTTCTCACGGTTCATTAGATCCGCAAAATTGCTGCTGTGACAAAAAATGCGTTATTGAAAAGAACAATATCGTCCTTTTGGATGATCACAGCGCTCTATTCAAAAAGCTAATATTGGACATATAGGTCCAATTTAGAAAAGCAATTGTAGAGGTCATTTATGAGTACGGACATTGAAAGCACGAACATTCATAAGAGCTGCACCGTCGGGCAACTTGTGGCTGAGCGTCCTAACCGGGCAAACGTATTCGATGAATACGGAATCGACTATTGTTGCGGGGGCAAATTGACTCTAGAAGAAGCTTGCCGCAGAAAAGGCTTGAGGCTGAACGAAGTCATAGAAAAGCTGCAAAACAATAACAACGAAATATTTATTGAAAAAGACTGGACCAGATCATCACTGAAAGATTTGATCGACCATATAGTATTCCACTATCACCGCCCGCTACAAAACCAATTTCCCAGAGTTCTCCAGTTGGCTGAAAAGGTTTCAAAGGCGCATAGCTCCAACCATCCTGAAATGGTGGAAGTGTTCCAGATCCTGCAGACATTTTGCTCTCAGCTAGAGTTGCATATGCATAAAGAAGAAATGGTGCTGTTTCCGGCAATCGCCAGCATGGAATCCGGAAATGGCAAAATTAGCTTTGGTTGCGGCGGCGGGCTTGAAATGCCTATCTCTGTAATGAGCCAGGAGCATGACGATGCCGGCGAAGCTCTTGGAGTCCTCCAGAGCTTGACCAACAACTTCACTCCACCAGAGGATGCGTGCAATTCGTTCCGCGTTTTGTTGCATGCACTTGCGGAAATCAACAGCGAGATGAAACAGCATGTGCATAAGGAAAACAACATTCTGTTTCCCCGAGCCCTGAATCTGGTCCAAAACGGCACATGTTCAAGCAGTCACTAGACAGCTGAGCTGCTGCGCAGTGCAAGCGCCTGTGACTTTGTATTATTGACCGGACTGACTCATGGTCCACTTCTGGGCGGCGCACAAAGCGCCGCCCCGGCCACATTATATGTTCTTTTTCTTGGCTATCTTTTCGTCGGTGCAAGATCTTAAACGGAAATTCTCTTTGACTGCTTTGCCAAGCAACAAAGCAGACGGAGGCAGGCAGACAATAATGTTCATTTCACGCAAGAAACATAGTCGTTAGCTCATTCAGCAATTGCTCCTAATGCAAACAAAGTTCTCTGACAAATATTTCAGCGCAGGTTTGCTTTTGCGAACAGCGTTAGCACTTTTATTTTTTCTATTACTTGGTTCACAATTTGTTTCTTCTCCGGCCGAATCCGATTCACAGCAAACAGCGGATCAAAAGACTCAATCAAGCATCAAAGCTGCTGAAGAGAAACATGGTGCGACGCTTTTTCAGACACGTGGATGTTCCGCATGTCACAAGACGGAATCACCTCTCTTGCAATGGGATGCGAGGAGGCTCGGTCCAGAATTACTAAGAATCCGTTCTAAGCTAAATAGCCAGTGGTTAATAAGTTGGATAAGAGCCCCTCGCTTGATTCATGAACGAACATTGATGCCTCAGTTTGGAGACAGAGAACTCGGCCTGCAGCAGCAAGAGGCCGAAGCAATTGCTGCTTACCTGCTTTCTAGCTCTTCAGAGCTGCAATATTCTCAGCAAGCGTTGGCATACGATCACCAATATCATCCCACCGCTGATTCAATCTTGAAGGGGCGCCAGATTTTCGAAACACGCGGCTGCCTTGGCTGCCATGACCTAGACAAGAAACTTGCTCCCGCTTATCGCCACGTAGCTTTGACTGGAGTTGGGCTAAAACTGGCACCGGCATGGCTTTACACATGGATTGAGGATCCCAGACAAGTTTCGAAAACAACAATTATGCCGCGTTTTGCACTCAAACCAAAGGAGATTGCCGCTCTTTGTGATTACCTGATGAGTTTGACAAAGCCGGAATTGAATTATCCACTTTTTGTACTTGACGACGATTCTCCTGCCGGGAGAAAGGGAAATATTGATCGAGCAAAAAAGTCAGGCTGTATTAAGTGCCACGAAATTCAATGGATAGACAGAAAGACTCAGACTAGTGATGGCAAATCAAAACTACCATACGCGGTCGACCAGGCAACGCTTCTTCTTGGACCAGGCCCCGCTACTTCGGCGGAAATAATGCAAGGCAAGAAGCTTATAAGCAAATACGGTTGCTACTCCTGTCACCTAATTCCTGGATTTGCTGAAGTTGCCGGCAAGCACTTCGGACCAGATCTGATCTCATTGGCAAATCGTTCAGCTGATTTGCTCCGCTGGGGTGATTCATGCATGATACCGCCCCCTCAGCGTGATTGGCTGTCATGGACAGAAGCTAAACTTAGAGATCCGAATGTTTTCAATTCTGATCGTTTCCATGCTGTAATGCCTGATTTTAATTTGAAGCCTGCCGAAATAAAAGAGCTCATCTGTTTTCTGAAGACCTTAGGAAAGGAAAAAGGCAAAAACGCTTGCATCAGCCCGAGCATCTCAACAGAAACGGATCTGATCAAGGGTGAGCAAGTGATTAACAACATGGGATGCACAGGTTGCCATTCAATGTACGATTACAACAGGACCCAGTTTTCAGCCTTTCACAAAGAGCCACTCGTTTGTTTTGGCAAGATTGCCCCTAACCTGAGTCCAGAAGGTTTAAGAGTAGAAACGGAGTGGCTCGCCGATTTTATGCGTACACCATACAAGATGCGTCCTTACTTGGATGCAGAAATGCCAAAATATAATTACACCGACTCTGAGTTTCGTGCATTAATGGGTTATTTCAAAGCACAGTCTGAAAATCGTGCTCTTGTGACGCCCTCGAATGTGAATAATGCAAAACTGTCTGCGATAAATCAATCTCCGTCCACTGGGAAAACGATTATTGAACAGCAAGCTTGCACAGCCTGCCACAAAGTTGCAGCAAAAGAGACTGCCGCCAAAAGTTCTGTTCAATGGTATAAGGACATCTCAAAAGCCAGGCGCTTTGCACCTGACTTCATGTTTGCGCAGAAAAGGCTGAAAGATTGGTGGCTGAATAAATTTCTGGAGAATCCACATGCTTTGATGCCTGATACCACGATGCCGTACACGTCCTTGAGCAGAGCAGAAGTAAGCGCGATTCGCAGCTATCTGATTCGAATTAACCAGACATCAAGGAACCCTCAAGCTCGCAATTAGCTGTTCTGCAGCTAAGCTCCGCCCTGTGTCGCCGTTAAAACTGATGATACTTGCAATTTAAAATGCCCAACGGGCTAAACCTCTTTTAATCAAATCGCTCACATATTCTTCGCCTTTTTCGAGAAGGACGGCATGAGTAGATCTATAAAACGGGTTGCGAAACAGACTCCAGAGCCCTTCTTCATCAAAGTGCATGAGAATAAATTCGTCCACCATCGCATCTGCCATCTCGTCAAAACGTCCCTCAATGGCCACGCCAATCATTTCCATAGGATCATCGAGATCAAATTCGTCCTTTGGCATGGTTTATTCTCTCCCAAACTAAGCTATCTTTCCATTATCGCGCCAGGAACGCCCCAAAAACACAACAGATCATTCTTTCGGATAGTGAGAGCATTAATCCCTCATACTGCCGGTGGGTTCTTTTTTGCCACCAGTTACATAGGCACGTTACACGCTGATATATTTCAGAGCGGCATCACTAAACGACGTTTCTCTTTCTCCTGCTTGACTGAGAAAAGAGAAAACCGTCAACTCACCTTCCAACGCATGTCATTTAGCACCGCCTGCGGTGCTACAGGGGTCATATGGCTCATTTTATACATATCGAATGCATTGGCTGTGGTGCTTGCAAAAGAGTATGTCCTGTAGAAGCGATTTCCGGAGAGCAAAAGAAATTCCACCGAATCAATCCGCGCATCTGCATTGACTGTGGAGCATGCGGCATCGTCTGCCCTGTTTCCTGCATCTGCGACCAAAACGGTACGATTTATCAATTTCTCAAGCCGAAAGAACGACCAAAAGCTGTTGTAGATGAATCGCTGTGCACGGGCTGCCAGTATTGCCTTTCCATCTGCCCAACGGGAGCTCTTGAGATTCGCTACTCTGATGACAGCGTAAATAAAACCGTCTATAACGCACGCCCCAATCAATGCGTATCCTGCAAACAATGCGTCGAAGTCTGCCCATCTGAAACTATAACTATGGTTAAGCCAACAAAAGACGGAGGTGAGCAAGTTGCCTGAAGAAGATGCCAGCAAAAAATGCAAGGATGAGCCAAAAGAATGCTGCGGCGGCTGTGAAAAGCCAGCGCTCTGGGGACGCCGTGATTTGATAACACTCTTGAGCTGGTCGGCCATGCTTGGTTCAGGAGCAGCCGTATCAATGGGCTTATTACGTTTCATGTTTCCCAAAGTGCTCTTCGAGCCTTCCTTGATTTTTAAAGCCGGACATCCTAGCGAATATACCATCGGCACTGTTGACACGCGCTGGGTTAAAGATCAACGGGTCTGGCTGGTGCGCGAGTCAAACAAGATGTATGCGGTGTCAGCCATTTGCACTCACCTGGGCTGCACACCAGTCTGGCTAAACAACGAAGACAAATTCAAATGTCCCTGCCACGGTAGCGGTTTCTATCGTACCGGTCTCAATTACGAAGGTCCTGCGCCGCGTGCGCTCGAAAGGCTTAAAATTTCTGTCGCTGAGGACGGACAAATAGTAGTTGACCGCGGAAAAAAATTTCTGCTTGAGAAAAATGACTGGGACAACCCGGAAAGCTACATTGTGGTGTAAGTAATTATGACGACCTTGAAAAAAGACGAAAAAGAAGAACAGGCAGAAAAATCCATTCCAGACCAGGTGGTAGGAAGCCAAATCTGGAAATCCATTTTTCGCCACGGGTTTAGCGACAATCAACGAAACCGCGTACTCAACATGACCGCCGGTTTCCTGATGCACACTCGCCCAATAAAGGTGAGGACTCACGGGATACGAATGCGATATACATGGGGAGCCGGCGGCTTGACCTTTCTTATGTACATCGTGGCCTGCATAACTGGCGTTATTCTCATGTTTTATTACAGGCCAGTACCGGAGTTCGCTTACGCCGACATGAAATATCTTCGCTTCGATATTCCTTTTGGAATGTTTTTGCGAAATATGCATCGCTGGAGCGCGCACGCCATGGTGCTGCTTGTCTTGATTCATATGCTGCGTGTTTTCTTAACGGGATCATACAAAAAACCGCGCGAGTTCAATTGGGTAATTGGTGTCTGCTTGCTTACTCTGACACTACTGCTTAGCTTTACAGGTTATTTGCTCCCCTGGGATCAGCTGGCTATGTGGGCCGTCACTGTTGGGACAAACATGGCTCGGGCGACTCCATTTCTCGGACATGAAGGCCCGTTTGCGGAATTTGTCAGCTTCATATCACCAAGAACCGACGCAAGATCTCTGCTTCTTGGAGGAACCGTTGTAGGCCCAGGTTCTTTGCTCAGATTTTATGTTCTGCATTGTGTCGTTCTTCCATTAGCCACAACATGGTTCATCATGGTGCATTTCTATCGCATCCGCAAAGATGGCGGCATCTCCGGTCCAAATAAGGAACTGGAGGAGAAACCATGACTGCAGGCAAGATAGCAAAAGGAAAAGATAAAGATGCTTTGATACCAGAGAAAGTATTCTCCTGGCCCGGATTACTGCGCATCGAAGCGATAGTATCAATTGTGGCCATAATCGTGTTATGCGTATGGTCCATTCTCATTGATGCTCCGCTGGAAGAAGCGGCTAATCCCTCCGTGACTCCAAATCCGGCAAAGGCGCCCTGGTATTTCCTGGGATTGCAAGAGTTGCTGGTTTACTTCGACCCGTGGATTGCCGGCGTGCTCATTCCTGGTTTGTGCATTGTTGGTTTGATGGCAATTCCATACCTTGATGTCAATCCAAAAGGCAACGGCTATTACACATTCAAACGTCGTGCTTTTGCGATAAGCACATTCATGTTTGGGTTTTTAGGTCTCTGGATAATACCAATCATCATTGGTGTATTTTTCCGAGGACCAGGTTGGAACTTATTCTGGCCCTGGGAAGAATGGGACATTCACAAAGTAGTATCGCAAAACAATGTCAATCTTGGATATATGCTTGGCATTCGCGACTACACCCAAGAAGCGTTTTTCGGCCTGACATTTCTTGCGGTCTGGTACATCGTGCCACCGCTCTGCTTCTTGAAAAGGAATCTCAAGAAATTTCCTACGCTGGAAAAGATGGGCATCATTAGATATGTCGTAACTGCATTTCTATTTCAGTCAATGATGCTTGTTCCACTAAAAATAGTGGCGAGATTGATTTTCCACATCAAATACTTTCTTGTGTTGCCCTGGTTCAACGTTTAGCGCAGTGAGGCATTGTGGATAAGCAGACTTTTAAAGACCCTGAGAAACAGAACTTCAGCAAACTTTTTTTATTGTTGGGAATAGTGCTTTTTGCCGTGCTCGGCTGGGAACTTTATGCAGAAGCTATCGGCAGGCAACCATGGATTGCTTATCAAGAACGATTTAAGAAGTTGGAAATGCAAGGGCTTCAAGATCAGCTTGCCAAAGCCAAGAAAGTCTTTGAGCAAAAGGAAAAAATTCTGGCTCAGGCGCCGCCAGGCGCAGAGCCGACCAGCATGGAGCAATACCGCAAGCGCCTGTCTCAGGCAGAAGCGCTGCTCAACTCACCCGATTACAAAAAACTGCTAGCCCAAGCTGAGAATTTGAAGAATGAGCTGCTTGAAGAAACCACAAAACGCAGATTCGTAAAAGCTGATCTAGATGCAGCTTATTACAAGTTAGATTCTGCCGTAGAGAAGAAGGGAAATACAGGCGAGTTCCAATCAGAGGTCGATAATCTGAAGAAGAAGCTGGAAAGCAGCCAACGTGAGATTGAAAACACTCAAGCTAAGTTAAGTTCTACCCAGCAAAAAATTAGCCTTGCCGAAGATACGCTGCAAAATGTCAAACGCGAGATGAATCGAGAAACAGCAGATCTTGTCAATGCCGAAGAACGCATTGTGAAATTGGAAGTCAGACCAGCAGCTATTCAGCAGGTTGTGTTAGGCGGTCTGGGAGAATACCAGCGTGTCGACAGATGCGCCAGCTGCCATTTGGGAATAGATAGACCCGATTTTGAAAACGCTAAGGAATTAGTTTTCCGTACTCACCCGCGCCGTGAAGAGCTGTTCAAAAATCACCCCATTGAAAAATATGGATGCACAATCTGCCACGACGGACAGGGGCGCGCACTTACCGAAGAAGAAGCGCATAATGGCGATGAGCACTGGCATAAACCTGTACTGGCCAAAGATATGGTCAATGCCAGCTGCACGCGTTGCCATGAAAACGCGCCGCTGCTTTCGAGAGCGGAGAACGTGCAGCAGGGTGCAAGACTTTTTCAAACTCGTGGCTGCATTGCCTGCCACAAAGTAGACAACTCACCATATCTTACGAGGGCGATGGGAAAGCTGGGTCCAGACCTCGCTTCTATAAGGTCCAAGGTTGATCATCAATGGCTCGTCAATTGGATTCGTGACCCTAAGCAGATTCACCCTCGAACGCTCATGCCGGAATTCGGAACCAAGGGCAAAGGGCTGCAAATTGATCAAGCCGAGTCTATAGCCGCTTACCTGGAAGCTAACTCAGCTCAGTACAAAGCATCAGCCGCCGCTCTAAATTATGCTCAAGCTCATCAGGCTTCGTCGGCATCAATAGCCGCGGGTGAGCATTTATTCCGAACTCGCGGCTGCCAGGGCTGCCATGATCTCGGCTCTGAGAAAGCAAGCGGACCCCGTCATGTGGCGCTGGATGGAGCCGGTGCAAAGCTGGCTCCGCAATGGATATATACATGGATAGAAGATCCGAAGCAAATTTCAAAGACGACTATCATGCCTAGGTTTCCATTAAATGCAGACGAAATAGCCAGCATTAGCGATTTCATCGCCAGCCTGAAAAAGCCGGAGACAAACACAAAGATGCTTGCTTCAACAAATCACGGCAACATTGACGCAGGAAAGAAGTTAATTCGAAGCAACGGGTGTTACAGTTGCCATTCGATTCCTGGTTTTGAGAATCTATCCGAGCGTATTGGCCCGGAGCTCACGGAGTTTTCCGCAAAAGATCCCCATCTGCTTTTCTGGGGCACAAAAAACATAGTCGAGCCGGATAAGCGCAATTGGACCTCCTGGACAAAAGCCAAGCTGAACGAGCCAAAAGTCTTCGAGTCAGATCGTATAGCAGTCGTAATGCCCAACTTTCACCTCAGCAAGATAGAGATAAATGACCTTACGTCGTTTTTGAAAACGCTCAGCAGTGAGAATGCCGTAAGTGAAGATCATCGACGCTTACTGAAAGGAGGCGAAAAGGCAATTATTGCCGGCAATCAAATGCTCGATCATTACGGCTGCACCGGCTGCCATGCCATGTATGACTCTGGCAAGACAACAAGCGCCGCGTTCCATAAAGAACCTCAGCTCAAATTCGGCAAAATTGCACCTAATCTTTCTCCAGAAGGAGATCGCGTTAAGGAGGAATGGCTGTCCGATTTCCTGCGTTCGCCTTCGAAGATGCGTCCTTATCTTGCAGCAACCATGCCTACCTTTAATCTAGACACTGAAGAGCACGACGCACTTGTTCGTTACTTCATGTCTTCCGCAAAATCACCGCCATTTCTCGGCGAAAAAGAGACCATGGCCGTATCACCGGCCCTCGATCCGGCGCAGGGCAAGAAATTGCTTGAACAGTATCAGTGTGTATCTTGCCACCAGCTAGGCGGCAAAGAATTAGCGGGCGCCTCCCCCGTGCTCTGGTACAAAGACATTGCAGAAGCCAGACGTATGGCACCAGATTTGGTGCACGCTATGAAAAAACTTGACGCTAACTGGGCCAATCGATGGATGGAGAATCCTCATACGATTATGCCGGACACAACAATGCCTTACCTGGCGCTGACCAGACAACAGGTATCAAAGATTCGCAGCTATTTGAAAACTCTGCCAGACCAATCGGCAAAACCAGCAATTCAGACAGCAAGTAAAGCACCAACGGGGACAAAGCGATGAGCGACAGCAAGAAGGGAGATAAGATTAGCAGGCGCGGCTTTTTATTGTTTGGCGGAATTGCAGGTGCACTGGGTCTGGAGACCTTCGGCTCACTTGCGCGGAATAGCGCCGTACTCGATACGCTTGAGCCGCTTGATGCAACTTTCGTGAGCAACCCACTTGATTTTTACCCGGCGCGCAACTGGGAGAAACTTTATCACGATCAATATTCCTTCGATTACAAAGCTAGGACGATCTGCAGCCCCAACTGCACGCATTCATGTGATACCACAGTTTTTGTGCGCGATGGTGTCGCAGTTCGCATCGAGCAGTCTTACAACACGCAGCTGGCGGATGTGGATGTATCGTGGAACCCTCGGGGTTGCTTAAAAGGCTATACAATGATTCGCCGGTTCTACGGGCCAACGAGAATTCGCTATCCGATGGTTCGTGTTGGCTACGCCGAAAAATACAAGAGAGCCGATGGCAGCACCGGCATGAAACCTCTACCGGTGGAAAAGCGCAGCGGCATTCGTGGAGATGGGAAATGGATGCGGGTCAGCTTTGATCAGGCGCATGAGCTCATTGCCAGAAAAATCATTGAGATTGCCGAAGATGAAAGCAACGAATACACCGATCCGGAAACCGGGCGAAAGTTCGACCCGATCAAACGAGTACACGTTTATCCAGCTATCCGTGCCGCCGGTATGGTGACGAGACATTCTTCAGCGTCAAGATTCACATCGACGCTGCAATGTATGGAATACACAGAGTATGACTGGTATGCTGACCTCCCACCGGGACATCCCATTACAGCTGGATATCAAACGTCAGATCATGAAGCGCCGGACTGGCGTAATTCAAAACTAGTCCTGACGATGGGAAAAAACCTTATCGAAAATAAACTGGCAGACAACCACTACCTGACGGAGAGCCTTGAACGAGGTTCTAAAATCATTGTTATTTCTCCAGACTACCAACCAACCAGCACAAGAGCCGATATCTGGGCAACAATACGACCGGGAACCGATGCAGCCTTTCTTTTGGGTGTTGCCCGCGAATTGATTTCAAACGATTGGATTGATAAGGCATTCGTGCAGAGATACACATCGATGCCACTGCTTGTGCGTCAGGACACAAAGAAGTACTTGCGCAATTGTGAAATAGATCCGACTGCCACAGAGAAATACGATCATAAGATCAAACAAAGAAAAGAACGCCAGCAAAAGTACGTGGACAAACAGTGGTGGGGTGACTTTGTTGTCTGGGACTTAAAACAGAACAAAGCTATCAAAGTTTCCCGCAAAGAAATTGGCAAGAAGATGCCAAAATGCGAGCCGGCATTGACAGGAACATACAAAGTAAAACTTGTCGATGGTAGCGAAGTTGAAGTGAAGCCTGTTTTCCAGATGCAAAAAGATTATGTCTGGTACTTTACGCCTGAAACTGTCGCCGAAATCGCTGAATGTCACCCTGATGTGGTTCGCAAAGTAGCTCAGCTGTTCGGCAAAATCAAGCCGGCTGCAATCCATCAAGGTGAAGGAATAAATCACTGGTTTTACCAGAATCTCACTCAGCGGGCTGCCTATCTCATTTCTGCGCTCAGTGGAAACCTCGGTCAGAGCGGTGGTGGCGTCAGCAACTGGTCTGGTCAATACAAAGGTCCAAATTGCGATGGAGTCTTCAAAGAATGGTGGCAGGTTAGGCTAAACCGCAACGACCCGCCGAATCCTGAATATACGAAAAAATGGATTGACTATCCGCAAATAAATCCAGAACACAAACACAAGAATCCGCAGACAGGAGAAGAAGAAACCTCCTACGTCCTGCATCATCAAGCAATGTGGACAGGTTATCCAATGTCGCTTGCTGGACGTTTCCCTCTTGATCCCGTAAAAGTGCGCTGCTTTGACCGGGTTCGTAAAACTGATGGCAAACTGCACGACATAAACTCAAGAGGTGAAATTGATAAACTAAGCGACCCGGAAGAAAAAGTAAAAAATGGCTACAACTACCTGCTCAACCGGGGTCCGTCATATTCATACGCACCACCGAAATTATGGTGGACATTGCACTGCAACTTCTTGAATCAGACCAAAGGCCAGCCTCATGTCTTAAAGAGCCTTGTACGTCAGGACTACGATAGAGATGCAGCGCTCACTGCGGATCCAGCCGACAAAACAAAACATTATATCGATACTATCATCACAAGCGATCTGGAAATGACGTTTACTTGTGATAACTCTGACATCGTGCTGCCGGTACCCAGTTGGTTTGAACTTGATTATCCTGATATAAGCGTTGGGCCGCCCATGCCTTTCATTCAGTTGCAGCAAGGTGTCATTCCGAAAACCTGCGAATGCAAACAAGATATCGACCATTTCGCCAATGTTCTTAAATGGATCGATCGCGTCTATAAAGAGGATCATGGGCGCAACACAAAATACGCTGCCACAGCCTTCCCGCACATTCTCCTGGGTGATATTGACGAGGCAAGAGCAAGCGGCAATAAGGCCCTTGTTGAGCAAATCGTCAAGACAGTAGAGGGTTATATCCAAAACGTATTAGATAAAGGTACGTCCACCAGTGGGCTTACCGTCGAACGCCTTCGCGAGGGACCGGGCAGACTGCATTTTAAGACTTATCCACGCATTCCCTACTGGGACTGTGTCCACCTGGACGAACCTGTTTATACAAAAACAGGGCGATTTGAATTTTACAAGGAAGAAGACAAGTTTCTGGCTCTCGAAGAAAACCTCTGTGTGTATAAGGAATCAGTTGAATACACGCCTTACGGGCCGGGTATGCAATGGCCGCAAGCTAAACAATTCAAGAACCCACTCTGGGAAAAGGGATACCAGTTCTATTACAACACCCCACATGGGCGGCACTCTGTTCACTCATCTTGGCGAATGACAGACTGGAATCTCATCTGGAGCAGCGACTTTGGCACCGCTCGTAACACTAACAATCGTGACTACGAGTATTGCCGAGATAACGAAGGTAAGACTGAAAAGAATTTCCGGGCGCCTCTTGCAGGCGAACCTCAAATTGAGATGAATCCGCAGGATGCAGCTCCTCTAAAAATAGAGCACGGAGATTACGCTCTGGTTTATAACGACCGTGGAAGTTTCATCGTTCGTGTAAAACTCAACGACAGGATGCGTTTAAAGCAGGTAACCATTTACCACGGCTGGTGGCCAAAATCATTCGTAAATGGCAGCTGGCAATCAGTAACCGGCTTGTATATAAACCCGGTACAAGAGACAGATGATATGGTGCATAAGCAAGTCTCCGGACAGATGCTCGAAGAAGGATACAGCCCACAGAACTGGGCACCAACCGGCGTAAATAGAGATTGCGCGGTAGCTGTCGTAAAAGTCGGCTCACTGGAAGAAGCCCTGGCCCTGGGCAAGAAGCTGGGAATCTGCGATTTAACTCAAAATTACATCGGTAACGGCCGCCCGGTGCGAAGCGTTAACGATCTGCCAGATGTCTGGGTGCAAAGCAATCTGCGCTGGAAGGCACCAAAATGGATGGCGAAAGATTTTGCTGCCAGCGACACCATGAAGAAATTCATATCCGGTCGCATTCAGCCTGAAAATACATAGTCGAGGGGATATTCATCATGTCGCTGGTATGGAACGATCAATTACAACGCTGGACTGAATATCCCTATGAGACTCCGGAGAAATATGATTTCCAGTGGTCAGCTGTTTTCAACATCAACCGCTGCATTGCCTGTCAGACCTGCACCATGGCTTGCAAAAGTACATGGACATTCGGCAAAGGACAGGAGCATATGTGGTGGAACAACGTCGCGACAAAGCCTTTTGGCGATCATCCGCGAGGCTTTGATGCCAGGTTATTGTCTTTGTTGCCGAAAGGAAAAACAATTTTTGAAGCAGCTCCAGAAGGCGAGCGAGTTCTTGGTTTTATTCCGGATGACGCTGACTATGATTATCCTAACGCGTTTGAAGATAGGACCGCTGGAGCCCATATCGGAAAAGGCAACTACCAGGAGATAAATCCTGAACAAAATAAAACACAAGATAAACAATGGTTCTTTTATTTGCAACGCATCTGCAACCACTGCAAAAAACCGGCCTGCCTGGCCGCCTGCCCTCGAAAAGCAATTTACAAACGAAAAGAAGACGGCATTGTGCTTATAGATCAAGAGCGTTGTCGTGGCTATAAAAAATGCCTTCAGGCATGTCCATACAAAAAGGTTTTTTATAATACGTACACAAAGACTTCGCAGAAATGCATCGGCTGCTACCCGAGAGTCGAAGAGGGGCTGACTACACGCTGCATTTCAGCCTGTGTCGGCAAGATTCGACTTCTGGGAAATATAGAAGATCCGCAAAGCCCGATTTATTATCTTGTGCACAAAGCGAAGGTGGCTTTGCCGCTTTACCCGCAGTTCGGCACTGAACCGCAGATTTATTACATACCGCCGCGATGGGTAAATACCGAGTTTCTGGCAATGATGTTTGGAAACTATGATGAAAACAAAATCAAACAAGCGGTGCATACGTACATCAATGCGAAGAATGATGTAGAACTGCTGGCGGTGCTGCAACTTTTTGGCACCACACAATCAATAATTGGCAGATACGAAATTATCAGCCGCAACACCCCCCAGGAAGCGCGGGTGAAAGCATTTGATCTTAAAGGTCAGGAGCTATTTGAAGTGCCTATTTACCCAAAAATAGAAGTGCATCTCACGAAAGATGAAGAGCTAAACATTACAGACAAAGAGCTTCTAGCCAGACTGGATGTTCGCAGAGATACCGACACGAAATACTATAACCAATACTGAGGCATTTATGTCATTCCCCAAGATATACACATGCTATTGCCATCTGGCAGCATCTCTCTCATTGATTCTAACAAATACTGCAAGCAGTCTTGCGCTTGAGAAAGTAGCCGCAGGCAGCTCAGCAAGAGCAAAGACTGCGATGCCAGCCCAGCCCAACGAGCCTATCACAATTTTTATGCGATTTAGCCGGCACTCCTTGGAGGAATTGATAAACCCTTATTGCCCTGCGTGGAAAGAAGCCGCTTCGCAAAAGGTCCCTCTCTACAAACAGAATCTTGTCGTACCTTTCGGTGGTGGAAGCATCAAAGAACTTTCTGTTCAATCACTAAAAATCAAAGAAGGTGTGCTTTTCAGGCTGGAATGGCAAGACAGCACAAAAGATAACGATACCGTGCATCAAGTAAAATTTCGCGATGCTGCTGCCATCGAGTTTCCAATTGGTCCGGTGCAGGACACGGTGCTTTCCATGGGAAGCCCACACGGACCCGTTAATATCTGGCAGTGGAAAGCTGACTGGGAGCACGATGCACCTGTAATGGCTACTTCCCCTTATGAAAAAAACGAAGACAAAACCAATGCGCAATACACGGTGGTTTACAAACGACTTGCTGTAGATTCCGCCAGAGAGCAAGAGGCAGCGCAAGGAAAAAACGGGCCAACAAGCATTCTGCCAAACAATCTTTTTCCGCAATCAGCTCACAGCAAAAGTCCTGTTGAGGACATCATCGCCATAGGCATATCTAGTGTAAGTACAAAACCTGAGCCATTGCAGGCACTGAAAGGGAAAGGCGATTGGAAAGACGGGGTCTGGCACGTCGTAATTTTTAAGCCCAATAACACTAGGGACCCTAATAGCCCGCAATTTGAAGATGGGCAGAAGCAGAATCTGGCGTTTGCCGTCTGGAACGGCTCTCAGCAAGACAGAAACGGCATGAAATCGATATCAAACTGGGCGACACTCATTTGTCCTGCTGGAGGCAAAAAATGAAGTCTGAAGAAGATCAAATTGTAAACGCCGAATATCGGAGTTTGTATTACAAATTTTTTTCGATGGCACTGCTTTATCCAACAGATGAGCTTGTCTTCAGGATAAGCAGCCAGGAATTCTGGCAAGGCTTAGTATCAATGCTTGAAGCAACCGGTACCACTAGCAGCTGCGGCGAGCTGGCAAGACAGGGCAATCAAATTTCCAATGAGCTTGCAGACGGCGGAATTGTTCTTGAAATGGAATATAACCGACTCTTTCAGTTGTCACAGCAGTTCGCGTGCCCCCTCACAGCCAGCGAATACCTTCCGGGGGAAAGTCGGCAGGCGATGGCGGTAGCCCAGCTTAAAGGTCTGTATAAGGCTTTTGGGCTTCAGATCCGTCCGGTAACGGAGGCCGATCATCTCTCAGTGTTGTTAGAATTCATGTCTTTTCTTTGTGCTAAAGAAGCCCACGCAATACACAAGGGTGATGAAAATGACGCTTGCCAGTGCAGAAAAGCTCAAGCGATTGTGCTTGAGGATTTCCTCGGCTGGTTACCCCTTTTCTTATCGACAGTAAGACTAAATGCACAATTGAAATTCTACCCATGGATAACGGGGTTGCTAACTGAGTTTCTCAGAAGCGAACGACAGCTAGTTTTGAGTCAAATCAAAGTGGAGTCAAAATGAACAATTTTCTGCACATTCTTTCTGCGCCAGACAATATTCCAATCATCGCCATGACTGTAATTCTGTGCGTGGTGCTTCAAGTAGCAATCAAACAAGCGATGGATAATGATAGGCTCCTGGACCAGGGACGCTTTGATGATATGACAGAACAAATGAAACGTTAATTTATGCAGGCGCGCAAGTCTCAATCACACGAAGAAATAGCATACAGGGAAAGACAATCATGAGATCTAGAACCAAGACGAGTACTTTTCACAGAGGATTAATGAAAATCTTCATGCTCGCTGGAATCATAACTTTTGCCGGCAGCAACGCCTGGGCGGATACGAACGACTCATCTTCAAGACAGAAGTCTAGCCAAACTTGCCAATCCATCATTACTCGAAAGAAACAAGCGCCCGTAAAAGCTTGTCCGGGAATACTGGCAACAAATGACGTTGCAAAACACATTGGCGAGCTCGCAACTGTGGAATTTCTCGTAGATCATACCCATGAATGCCACAAAGGGCTTGTGTACTTGAACGAATCGAAGGATTACAAAACGTGCTTTGCGGCAGTTATTGCCAGGGATTGCCGCAAAGCCTTTCCCAATGATACAAGCAAAGAGTATGCAGGCAAGCGTGTCAGAGTAAAAGGAAAGATCGAAGTTTATGGAGGCACGCCGAAAATTATTCTTGAAGATCGGAGCAACATATCTGTCCTACAAAATTAGCACAGCACAACAACGTCTTTTTCAAGGATATGCTTTTCTTAGCTCATCAAGGTCATTCCGGGTCCATTAAGACGTGAGTTTGTGGCGTCAATACGAGCATTGGTCTGCCTAAACTCTTTTCGCCATCATTTCCTGACAAAGGTAAACCATCCCGAGCAGACTAAACTGAATCTCCTGCATCGATTAACGCCATCGTCGTTTTTGGCCGATAGCCGAAGAAATGAGTGATTGATAAAGGCAGGGCTTCATCCAATAGCTCCAGGGGACAGCTCTTTGCGCCAAAATCTGCACTATCGCACCATGCTTGGTAACGGCAGCCACCGCCGCAAAGAGGCAGATAGGCACAATTGTTTTCTAAGCAGTAATTGACCGAGCTGCGAACAGACAGCAAGTCCTCGTTCCGCTGCGTGATACCACATGTGGTACTACCCACCGACATTTGAGGCTCTAGCATAGTGAACGAGCAACGAAAGAGTTGTCCTGACCAATCAATGATAAAGCTGTTTGATTGAACGAAATTGCAAGGCTTGCACAATCCAGGACATAATGGCGTGGCAAAGCCTCTTTCTATCACCTGGCCAAGAGCTCGGCCAAGAAGAGTATCGTTGCTACTAGCATCGGCCTGCCTCTCTAGCTTATTGCTCTTCTCGCAAGCACGCGGATGCGCCACCTTTGCTTGATGAGGCATGACAGGTTCGAGAAGGATCTCAACTTCTTCGCGTAATCCTGACTGGTCCAGAATTTCAAGCAGTTCTTCAATTCTGTCAA
>JBIKOL010000131.1:0-25339 GCA_044358055.1 Obscuribacteraceae bacterium (SeqCode) | reverse complement strand
TTTTTTCGCGATTCGGGCCAACCGGCAAGCTTAAGACTCCATCATTACTCAGCAATTCAGTGCTGGGTTCATTTACGTTCGGAAAATTACTCCGTCGCTTACCATTGACAGCTCGAAACCCGCATTTCCATTAAACGAAAGTTCCTTAGGAGCCGGCGCTCCCGGCGCTCCGCTGTTCTGCCGATCCAAGACGCCCTGGACCTCTTACAATCCCATGAAATCGGGACCACTTCCTTGTTCCGTGGGCCGAACCTTGAGGTTTACTTCCGGGCAAACAATTTCGCAGGTCCGACATTGCACACAGTTTTCGAGTGACATGCCATGCTTGCGCAGGTCGCCGACAATATCAATGCGGTGCACTTCTGCAGTACAGTCGGCCACGCATGGAGTCGTCTTGCCCAATGAAGTGTAGGCGCTGATGCACTTCACGCAGGTATCAGCATTGAATTCATCAATGTGATTGTTGCCTTCGTGGTACTTCGTTGCTGCAAAGAAAACCGCATCAGCTCTTGAATAAATGGTTGCTTTGTCGAAACCGTTTACGTCAATCTTGGGCGGAGTGAAGTTGGGGACAATGTGTTTGTAGTCAGCTTGATATTTGATTGGTCCAATATCTTTGCCCTGTTCCATCAAACCAAGCGCACGCAATCCATCGCCGGCAGCCTGGAAAGGATTCGGGAAGCCGGCTTTAATAACCCCCATAATCGGGTGTCCGCTGTCAACTCCGTGAGCAACCTTGGGCAGGTACTGGCTGAGCAAGCGCGGATTTTCCATGAATGTCCAGCGGAAATAACGGTCGTGATAGGACTCTTTGATAACGAAAGAATCTTCCAGTCGTTTTTGATATGTCTGAAGTTCCGCCTCAGTGTAATCGGCGCCTCGGGCGATGATGTCTGAAATGACTTCAGCAGCCACTCTTCCGCACTCCATCGCGCGGTCGATACCGGCAAGATTTTTTACGTTCAATACACCTAGCGCATCACCAAGCAACATTGCTCCGGGCACGTAGAACTTCTTCGGAAGGCTGTAATAACCGCCTTCGGGCAGAAGCGCGGCACCATACTTCAAGAGTTTGCCGCCGGCAATCAATGATTGAATCCATGGGTGCTTCTTATACTCTTGCAGTTTTTGCTGCGGGTTCATGTTGGGGTCTTTGCTGTCGAGGCTTATGACCATACCGATGGTGAGTTTCTTGTCTTTCATACCGTAGACGAAGCCACCACCGAAGGTACCATCCAACAAGGGGAAGCCCAGCGTATGCCAGACCTTTCCTGCCACATCTTCATTGATCTGCCAGACTTCTTTAACGCCGACCGACCAGATTTGCGGGCAGTCACGCAGCTGGAATTTTTCGATTACATCGCGCGACAGAAAGCCTTTATCGCCGAAGCAAATAATCTTTCCGTAGACATAATCTTCATCAGATTGCGGTTTTTCGACTACCGACACGCCGACGACTCTTCCGTTTTCAACGACAACTTCGTGTGCCGAGAATCCGTTGAAAAGATCAAGAGCAACATTTGGAACTTCTTTTGCTTTCTCTTGCACCTTCTGTGCAATCCAGGCGGTCACCTGGCTAAGAGTAAGTATGTAATATCCGGTTTTGTCGAAGGTTTTCGGATAAAGGCTGGGTGGAATATCCCATTTCTTCTCCAAACCTAATACGGAAAAGTTGCTTTCATTGCAAACAGCTTCGATTGGAAAGCCCATCTCTTTGTGATTGGGCCAAACCTTCTCGATAACATGCGGATGAGATACGGCACCACTAACAATGTGAGAGCCAAACTCTTTTCCCTTCTCCAGAATAGCCACAGTAAGTTCTTTCCCACTTTCTTTGGCAAGCTCGAGTAAGCGATATGCCAAGGTGAGATTGGAGGGACTACCCCCAACTAGAAGAACGTCATACTCAATACGGCTGGACACGGACACCCCCCAATCAGATCTTTACCAATTGCTTTTTGAACGCCTTGATCATTTCAGGCACGATTTGATAGACATCGCCGACGATACCATGATGAGCAAACTTGAAAATGGGCGCATCCGGATCTTTGTTGATGGCGATGATCGTTGTTGATTTAGACATGCCTACGCGGTGCTGGATGGCACCGGAAATGCCGCAGGCGATGTAGAGTTTCGGACGAACTGTTTTACCGGTCTGTCCGACTTGATGCTCGTAAGGTATCCAACCCAGGTCAACAACCTTACGGGAGGCACCAATTGCCGAGTTTTCGAAACACTCGGCCAATTCACGCAACATGGTGAAGCCGTCTTGAGTTTGCAGACCGAAACCACCAGCTACGATAACGTCAGCTTCAGTCAGCTTTAGACCTTTTGAAACTTCGCGCACCACACGCTCAACTTTCAAGCGCTGGTCTTCAGTCTTCAAATTCACGGGAATCGTGACGATCTCGCCCTGGCGATTTGCATCCAGCTTGAGCGGAATCATAACGCCCGGACGAGTTGTTGCCATCTGAGGATTTTTCCAGGGTCCTAGAATTCTAGCTTTCAAGCTCTCGCCGAAACTAGGACGAATGGCATAAAGACAGTCCGGATACAAACCGAGTTTGGTTGGGTCGACTTTGCTCTTGTGCTCGTAAGGTCCAATATCGAGTTCTGTACAGTCAGCGGTCAAACCGGTTTCGAAATGTGCCGCAACGCGTGGAGCAAGATCTCTTCCTGTTGTTGTGGAACCCAACAAGCAAACGTGCGGGGGCTCGGGAAGCGATTCCAGCATATCAATGAGCACACGACGATATGGCAGTGTGCGATAAAGCTCGAGCTCCGGATGATCCGCAACGTAGACCACATCAGCGCCGCATTGAATCAATTTCTTCGGAATCTCACCGATATTGTGACCCATGACGATGCTGAGCACTTTAGTGCCTAGCTTGCCGGCAAGCAGTGTAGCGGCACCGAGAAGCTCAAGCGTGACGGGTTGAAGTTCACCCATGATTTGCTCAGCAACAACAAGAACATTGCCTCTTGGTGTTTCGTGAACCGGCAAAGTTTCAGGAGTATCTTTTTGAGGAGTGTCGCTCATGCTTTCACCAGTTCCTTAATATTGCTTGCTTTGATTACTTGATCAACCAGGTCATGCGGAGCGGCGCCTTCGTACATTTTGCAATTCCCGCCGATATCACCGACTTTGTCGGTGTGAGCAACGATGGTTGGTGAACCTTTCAAACCACAACGCTCAGGGTCGGCACCAATTGTGTCGAGGTCTACTGTCACTATGTATTTTTTCAATTCTTCAGGGTGACGTTGCAGCCACTGAACTTTCCATGCACCACGGAATGCCTTGTACTCTAACTGGTGATAAGAGTTGGCAACCGTAACCAGAAGAGGAAGTTCGGAGTCAACGTATTGAACGCCGCCTTCGATGATGCGTCTGGCCTTGGCTCTGTCGTTTTCGATGCCGAATTCTTCGCAATAAGTGACTTGAGGCAAGCCAAGCCTCTCAGCCAATTGTGGTCCAACCTGGGCTGTGTCACCGTCGGTTGTTTGCAAGCCACAAAAGATGAGATGAAATGCGCCCAACCACTTAACTACCTTGTGCAAGGCATAGGCTGTAGCCAGCGTGTCGGAGGCCGCCAATCGTCTGTCTGAAAGAAGTACACCCTTGTCTACACCATGCTCGAGCGCTTCCAGCAAGACTTCCTGAGCAGCGGGAGGACCCATGGAAACAGCAGTTACGGTACCGCCGTATCTTCTTTTAGTGAACAAAGCTGCCTGCAATGCATAACGATCGAAGGGGTTAAGCATGCGCTTTGCTTTCGCCCGATCGATAGTTCCATCGGGATTAAGCCCAGCTTTCGAGCTCTGGTCAGGCACTTGTTTGATCAAAACAAAAATATCGTATGGACCTGGCATTTGAGTTACCTAAAATTGGACCGACTAAAATCTTAGCCCGTCTGCAAATACGTCTACACCATCTTTAAAGATAAAGATGTTTTGTGCTTATTGAAGCTTCATACAGCCAAAAGCCGCTATTTGTAATGCTTTCTTTGCAATTGCGGCTCATCTCTTTGCAAGAGCAAAGCCGTTTTCCAGCAAGGCCGGGCATTACAAACCCTTAAATTTGCGATAATCTTGCCCCAGCTTATGGGCTCTACGCTGAGATCTATTGATAACTGGCTGTAAATGCCTGGCACGAGTCTAAAAATTCGAGGCAAAAGATCGTGAAAAGAAGAGTACTGCAAGTTCAATTACTGTCCCTCTCTTGTTTGCTCCTTTCTCAAAGCACTACGGTGGCTTTTGCAGACACAGCGAAAGCCACTCCCATCGCCGCGGCAGACTCAGTAAGCCACGCGCAGGAAGCGGTACTTGCTGAATTGATCGACAAGTATCTGGAGGCAGGATTCAAGCGAAGTCCCAACTCTGCAACCGTTCTGGGCTTCCACCAGTATGACTCGATGGCGCCGGATCTTTCTGCTTCCGCCATAAAAAGCGAAATTGATGAGCTTAAGGACTTCCAGAAAAAATTCGACGAACTGAAAACAGATTCGCTTTCGCAACGTTCGAAGATTGATCTGCAACTTATAAAGTCAAAAATAAAAGCGGAATTGCTCGAACTTGAAGATGTGAAAAATTGGGAGCGCAATCCTGATTTTTACAGCTCTCGAGCGAGCTCGATTGTTTACGATCTCATCTCCAGAGATTTTGCGCCATTAACAGAGCGCATGCGTTCTGTCATTGCGCGTGAAAAGAAAATCGGCGCTATGCTTGATGCAGGCAAAGCGAACTTGAAGAACCCTCCCAGAATTTATACCGAAGTTGCCATTGAGCAATTACCGGGAATTATCGATCTCTTCAAGAATTCTGTGACTGAAAAATTCAAATCAGTAACAGACAAAGAGCTCAAGTCTGAGTTCGAAAGTTCAAATACCGAGGTAATAAAGCAGCTCAGTGAGTACCTGCAATTCTTAAAGAAAGATCTCCTGCCTAAGTCAAACGGCAATTTCGCTCTTGGAGAAGACTTCTACAAAAAGAAACTGCTCTATGAAGAAATGGAAGACACGCCGCTTGATCAGCTGCTTTCGATGGGTCAGGCAGAGCTGAAAAGACTGCAGCAAGAATTCATCAGCACAGCAAAGGAAATCGACCCGACTAAGACTCCGCTTGAGGTCTTCACCGCTATTTCAAGCGACCATCCGAGTCCTTCTTCTCTTGTCGGTTCAGTCTCTGGCGTCTTGAAAAAACTGCAAGACTTTTGCAGCGAGAAAAACATAATCACTATTCCTGCAGAATCCAATTTACAGGTTCAAGAAACACCAGCATTCATGCGGGCGCTCACATTTGCTGCTATGGACGCTCCGGGACCGTTCGAACAGAAAGCAAAAGAAGCCTACTATTATGTTACGCTGCCTGAAGCTGACTGGAAGCCAGAGCGCGTAGAAGAACATATGCGTGCTTTTTGTAAATACGATCTTCTGAATACATCCGTTCACGAGGCGTTTCCGGGTCATTACGTGCAGGGGCTCTGGCAACGAAAGGCTCCTTCAAAAATTGCAAAAATTATTGATTGCGGCTCGAACGTCGAAGGTTGGGCGCACTACTGCGAACAAATGATGGTAGAGCAAGGGCTCGAGAATGGCGACAAGAAGCTGAAGATGGTTATGATTCACGACGCTCTGCTTCGCTGCTGCCGATATATAGTTGGAATTTCCATGCATACTAAAGGAATGAGCATGGATGAAGGTATC
This sequence comes from Obscuribacteraceae bacterium (SeqCode), assembly GCA_044358055.1. Taxonomy (GTDB): domain Bacteria; phylum Cyanobacteriota; class Vampirovibrionia; order Obscuribacterales; family Obscuribacteraceae; genus JAIEPM01. The sequence continues at coordinate 19,637 of JBIKOL010000131.1, read as the reverse complement.
AAGTTTTTCGTGAACGAGGGATACCAGGAAAAAGCAAATGCCGAGCGCGAAACCAAACGCGGAACAATGGACCCAACCTACCTCGTCTACACATTGGGCAAATTACAAATTATTGCTTTGAGAGATGACTATAAGAAATTGAAAGGGGCGGAATTTAGCCTGAAGGATTTCCACAATAAGATAATGGAAACAGGCGCACCACCCATCAAGATTATTCGTCAGATCATAATGGGCAACAACACTAAATAGATGAGCTTGGTCGAATGAGAAAATCAGTCCCGATTTATAAATCAGTCCAGATTTCGTGCTTATGCACGCTAAGTTTGCTCTTGTTTGCAGCAGTGCAAACAGCTTTTGCGGCAGAGCCGCCAGCATCAGCTACTGGCGCGAAAGCCAAAGAGACTACGAAAACCACCCCAAACTCATCAACTGCTAAGACGAAATCGGCAAGTGCTCCCGCATCAAAAACAGCAGCAAGAACAAGCAGCAGCAAAAGCAGTCCTGCTGTGATTAAATCCAGTTCGATAAAAGCGTACTCCGGAACAGTTAAGCCACGAAGCAGCAGCATAAAAAGCAAAGTTTCAGCCACTGTGAATTCGGATGGCGCGCCAATTTGGCTCGACGTAAGAAGCGCTCAAGCTGCTGCAAAAGCCAAAAAGAAGATGATTATCGCCGACTATTTCACTGACTGGTGTGGCTGGTGCAAAGTTTTGGACAGAAGAACGCTAAGCTCTCCGGAAGTACAAGCTTATCTGGCCAAGAATTTCGTTTGCATGAAAGTAAACGCTCAGGATGGCGCAGCTGGTGAAGAACTGGCGAAACAATTCGACGTGCGTGGTTTTCCTACTATCATGATTTTCGCATACAATGGCAGGAAGCTTGCCTCTTTCGACGGTTTCAGAGAGCCGCAAGATTTTCTAGCCGCGATAAAAGAAGGTCTTGGACCCAGGGCTCCAAAATAGCAAGTTCAAAATAGCAAGTTTAGATAAGCAAGATAAGCTTGCGTTATGCTCTGTCCTGCAAATCCTGGACCCAATCAGGGCAGCGACTTGCGGGGCGCATCGAGTTCTTGAAATTTGTAAGTCTCTTGTACCAGGTATCAATCATAGTATTGACATCAAATACGGTATCAGTGTGACTGAAGCTTGGAGTAATGCAAAATGTATGCTTCTCTCCGCATTCATCAATGACCAGCTCAATGTAATAGCACGGAATTGGTTTCATCCAGAGGGGATGTCTCTTCTTCTGAATTGACACCAGATGCGATGGATTGCAAGTGAAGTGGAATTTCTTGCTTTGAAAATCAAGCTTAGTAGCACTCATCGTGAGTACGCCTCTGCTTTCGAATAGCCAAACGAGATTGTACTTCCACGATTTGTGATAAGCCAGGCTTGAAACCCAGAATTCAGATGTTACGACCCAGTCGCTCAAATTGAGCACGGCCGTTCCACCAGATTTGCTCAGTTCAAGCAATTTCTTGCTGTAATAATCAGCAGCTTCGATGCGCTTTAGTTTGAGGTAGCCATCAACAAGCTTCTGCAAGTCTTGCATCTGGGCTGGTGAAGTGCCGGCGATGATGCGATCTTCTATTGCAATAATGCCTGATTTGAGTGCGCCGAAGAGTTTCCTGTCCACTGCGCGTGCAGCATAAAGCATGCCAACGGACAAAACCATGCCCAGGCCGAATGCAAAAATGGGATTGAACAACAAATGCCCGTGCAGACCCGCCGCGACAAGCGAAAATGTCATTGCTATAGCACCAGCCATCACTCCAAGAAAGAACAATGCCGTCAATGTGCACACGGCAGCTTTGTTTTCTTCAATCCAGGTTTTTCCAGATATCTTTCTGTAGTGAGTGATTGCCCTTGAGCCGGTATCATGCGTCATTGACAGTCTCCAGCAGCCTTCGCACGCCAATCTGCCTCTTACATACCCGGCAGAAGCGCAAAGCTATCCGTAGATTCAGGCTCAACAGTGGATTTTAGATGAATAATGTCTCAGTTTTTAGCTACCGTAGGCTTCGCCTTCAAGGACTTGATTCATTGTATATAGCGCTACTGCAGCACTGCCGGAATAACGAATGAATTGTCGGGCGATTTCTCTGACGGCATCTGTGTCACTGAAATTGGGCAGGAAGCCGAAACGTGCGGCACGCGAAATGCTGAGCAGATAGCGTACAAAACGCAGGCATTTGTCGCTCATTTCTTCGATGCTGCGTTCCATAATTGTGTTGACGATTGATTGCTCAGCAATTTCAGTCAAAGATGCATCAGCTGCTCTAGAAGAGGGGTCTAAATTCATGTCCCCAAAATTGTTTCCTGACCCCATTGGATACCTGCCTGTAAAAGATAAAGAAATTGTGTAGACGATCTCAATCTAAGCCAGCCAAATTCACATGGCAACTTAACAAACACTAAGACGCAGCGGTTTTCCGCAATATCGACTGAATAATCGCCATGAAATACGATGGGTTGCTGATCTCGCCCTTTCTGAAGTACATTGTGCATCTGTTACATAGCTTACTCACCAATCACTCAGGGAGTTAGAAAATGCACATTGAGGCTCTGGCGAAGTCGGAAGCCAACTCGGAGACCCATCTGAACACCATGAAATGTCTTGTAAAAGAGAATCTTGCCGCTGACGGATTCAGCCTCAAAGAAAATTACGCCGCACCGAAGCCTGGATTTGGTGAAGTGAGAATCAAGGTGCTGGCAACGGCGGTATGCGGCACCGATAAAAGCATTTATAACAGTGCGCGCAGCGAAGGCATTCGTCGCGAAATGCAAAGATATTTGGCGAAGCCCGAGGACTACCGCCCAATTGTCGTCGGTCACGAATTCTGCGGCATTGTGGAAGAACTCGGGGCAGGCGTACATGACATGGCTGTCTCCGTGCCGGAACACATGCTCATCCAGAAGGGCGACTATGTCACGGCAGAGATGCACCTTTCATGCGGTCACTGTTCTTTGTGCAGAACAGGCAACGAGCACATCTGTACCACATTCAAAGTTAAAGGCGTTCACCTCGACGGTTGCTTTGCTCAATCTGTTGTAGTGCCTTATAAAAATGTGATACTGCTCGGAAAGAATGGGGATACAAGCCAGATTCCGCCAAAGATTGGCTCTATGCTCGATGCTTTCGGCAATGCCGTACATACCGTGGAAGAAGCTAATGTTGCGGGCAAATCCGTGGCAATTCTCGGCGCGGGACCGCTCGGATTGATGTCCACATTCCTCTGCCGCGCATTCGGTGCAACACGTATATATTTGACCGAAGCTGCGGACCTCGAGCGCCGTTCGGCTCTTGCAAATGATTTTCACGCCGACCATTTTGTTGACGTCTCGAAGGGTTCGGACAAACTGCACCAGCTTGTAGGCAATCTAGAGTCGAAGTCAAACGGAGTGGATGTCGTACTGGAGATGTCCGGTTCATTGCCGGCCTATGACGATGCGTTCAAGATCGTCAGAAACGGCGGACAGGTTATCTTGCTGGGTATTGCCAGACAACCGCTGCCGCAGTTCGATATCGCAAACAGTATTATATGGAAGGGCATCAACGTCAAAGGCATTTTCGGACGCCGCATGTTCAGTACATGGGAAACGATGCTGAGTCTGATTCGTTCGGATCGTCTTGATCTGAAAAGCAAGCTGGAAAAGGTAGTAGCAGAGAAGCTCTATTCGCTGAACGAATATGAAAAAGCATTTGATGTATTGGGAAGCGGCGAAGAGCTGAAGCTTATATTTGATCCGCAGAAGAATTGATTTTCGAAGCCGCATGGAAGGCGGAGCTCGATGGTTCTGTTCCGCCCATTGATTTAGAGGGATCCCGTTGTAATTGTTATAAGTGCGCCAAAGAGGAAAAGAAATGACAGCTTCATCTACCAGCAGCAAGCATCTCTCGGCTCTTTATTCGGATTTGAATAAAGAACTAGAAAAAGCGCGCCAGGAAAAAACATTCAAATACGAAGTCCCGTTAGATGGGCTGCAGGGCGGCGTGGTAAATGTTGCAGGCAAGCAATGCGTGATGCTGGCATCCAATAATTACCTTGGATTGGCAAATCATCCCGAAATTGTAAAAGCAGCACAGCAGGGTCTTAAGGATTACGGGTATGGACTGGCATCAGTGCGTTTCATTTGTGGAACACAGCCGCTGCACAGAAAGCTTGAGGAGAAGATCGCGGAGTTTCTTGGAACCGAGGATACAATTCTCTTCTCTTCTTGCTGGGCAGCGAATGAAGGTTTCTTCAATGCTATGCTCGGAAGCGATCTCGGTCATAAAGAGTATAGAGACATTATTTACAGCGACAAGCTGAACCATGCAAGTATCATAGATGGTATCAGGCTCTGCCGCATTGCGGTGAAGACTACGGATGCCAAAGCATACAATCACAATGACATGACTCAGCTGCGTCAGTGGCTTGAGGAAGATACGAAGGATAATCACCGCATCAAAGTCATTGTCACCGATGGCGTTTTCAGCATGGAAGGTGATGTAGCTCCGCTCCCTGAGCTCGTGGAATTGGCAAACAAACATGGTGCCATGTTATATGTAGATGAATCACACTCGACAGGAGTTCTTGGAAAAACAGGTCGCGGTACCCCGGAAGAACTTGGTGTCCACGGAAAGATAGATGTCATTTCCGGAACCCTGGGTAAGGCGCTGGGAGGCGCAGCGGGCGGCTTCATCACAGGCAAGAAGGAACTGGTTGAATTCTTGCGCCAGAAAGCCAGACCTTATACATTCTCGAACACAGTGCCACCATTTATAGTGTCAGCCTCTCTTGCAGCGATCAACTTGCTTGAAAAAGACAATTCTCTTGTGGAAAAACTTCACGAGAATACGAATTACTTCCGCACTGAAATCGTCAAGCTCGGATTCACTATCCTCCCGGGTGTGCACCCGATAGTCCCTGTCATGGTGGGCGAAGCACCTGTAGCGATGGACATGTCGAAAGAGCTGCTGGATCTTGGCGTTTACGTTCGCGGTCTCTGGTACCCGGTTGTACCGAAAGGCGAAGCGAGACTGCGCGTACAAATATCCGCGGCTCACTCAAGAGAAGATCTCGATCGCGCACTTGACGCCTTCGGCAAAGCCGGCAAGAAACTGGGCGTGATTAAGTAATTTCATTTGAACAAGTGCAGCTATCCGGGAGCGCCGCCAGCTTGGCGGCTCCTGAAGGATTGATCGATAAATTTAAAAGCCGCCAAGCAAGCTGGCGGCGCTCCAGGGGCGTTGCTTTTTAAGGCCTTTTGTCAACAAAGTCGATAGCTCCTTCAACAACGCGCAGCATCTGCATTGTGTAATCTCAATTCCGAATAGCGTCGTCGTCCGATAATAATTGGAATTAATAGGATCACCCGCTCCGTTTTATGTGAGATTTGCAGGGCATATCAGTTCTGTACACTTTGTTGCGCGAAACATGAAAACTTGCCCAAAATGCCATGGCGCTTTCGACGACGCTTTGTCAACGTGTCCGGAAGATGCGCTTGAATTGGTTAATTCTGGCTGCGATCCATTGATCGGTCAGCTATTTGCTGAGCAATATGAGATTATTTCTGTGCTCGGCAAGGGCGGCATGAGCGTTGTTTACAAAGCTCGCCACAAGCTCATGGATAGAATTGTTGCTATTAAGCTGCTTCAAGGTGATGCAGATGAACTTGCAATGGCGAGATTTAAATTAGAAGCTAAAGCTGCTAGCTCTCTGAATCATCCCAACATAATCACAGTCTATGACTTCGGTATTATCAACAAGCAGGCCTATTTGGTCATGGATTGCCTTGAAGGGGTTGACCTTGAAGAAGTTTTGCAAAAAGAAGGAAGGCTTCCCTTTGATCGTGCCGTACGCATTTTCAGGCAAGTATGTGAGGGATTGGAGCATGCGCACAGCAAGGGTATTGTTCACCGCGATTTGAAACCCAGTAACCTTTGCCTGATCAAAGGCGAGTACGGCGCCGAACAAGTAAAAATTGTTGATTTTGGCATTGCCAAAATTTTGTCTGAACCTGGAAAACAAAAGACTGAATTGACACAAACAGGTGCAATTTTCGGCACTCCTCTGTACATGAGCCCAGAGCAGTGTTTAAGCCAGCCTCTAGATATTAGAAGTGATATTTACTCGCTCGGCTGTGTTATGTATGAGAGTTTAACTGGTGTGCCTCCTCATGCCGGTGATACCCCATTTAGTACCATGACTCGGCATATCAACCTTCCGGCTCCGCCCTTTGAAAAAGCTGCTCCTGATATTCATATAAACAAAAATATGGAAGCCATTGTTTTTCGCTGCTTAGAAAAGAAAAGAGAAGAGCGCTATCAAACAGCTGCAGAAATCCTTGCCGATTTACCGCGCATTCTCCCGACGTCTGGCTCATTGAAGGTTGTAGGCGTAGTTCACCCTGCCAAACAACGTCAGGAAATGGCATTCCTGCGTTCTGGTTTTTGGGGGCTGCTCTTATTTGTTGGGCTTATTTTTACCTACATGGCGACAGATCACGGCCCTAATCATGACCGCGGCACCGTTCTTGAAAAAACCATATGGAATTCCCAGACAACTGTGGCGCAGACTCTCATTGATTGGCAGCTTTACCCGCCGGCCGAAGCAGTTTTGGCATCATGCGAAAGCACTGCCAAAGCGCGGTTTAGCAATCGTGGAAGATTAATGACTGCTCTATTGCTTCAACGCGATTTGTTTAAGAAAGCTAATATGTTTGAAAAGCTTGACAAGATTGATGCAAAAATTGCCGAGCTGAACAAGCAAATTTTGATTGATTCATATGATTCATCAATGGAAGAACTTCATCAGCTTTCCAGCTACAAAACTCAAACCCAAAAGAATGTGAACATGCTTATGGGTGTTGTTGTTTTGAGCAAGATACAGCACGTAGGCAGAGCACTAAATGGCAATTTGCAGGATGAACGCGCCGAGACACTACTAAGTTCCGCCAAGAAAGTGTATTCAGATTTGTTCGGAAAAGACGATCGTTCCATCGCCGATATTGATATGCTCCTGGCTGATTGTTATTTCAAGCAGCAAAGGTTACGGAAAGTAAGACCACTGCTCCTCGAAGCAGCGACAATATACGAAAAGACAAAAGGACTGAACGACAAAAGTACCATAATTGCGATTGCCCGATTAGGCCAATTTGATCGCAATGAAAACAATTATGCAATTGCAGAGCAAGAATTGCTCAAGTCTCAAAATGCTGCGGACAAATTTTTCCCCGAAGACAAGTACCTTCGCAGTTTGATCAAGAAGCCATGCTGATCTTCTTGATCAAACTGCTAAACACTCTGAGGCTGCTGACCTTTATGAAAAGGCAGACCGGCTTTATCCAGCAGCTGATTTTCAAGAAAAATAGTTGAGTGCCTCAGCTTTTGGCGATTTATCTATCAAACGGTTCGAAATCGTAATTGCCATATCGCCAGCTGCCGCGGCCATCGGCTTGCTTTGGTTCAGTCCCGGGGATTCGAACTGCATCATAGTCGATAAGCGCAAGTCCCCGGTTAGTCATTCCGGCTCTGCTGGGAACAGGTATTGCACTTAGAATTCCATCAGCGCGTTTGAGCAATGGCACATATGCCAGTTGGGATTGTCCCCAGGAACTCTGATCGTTATCCCAAAAAACATAGCGACCATCGCGATCTATCGCGTTTTCGAACCGAGCCAGATCTTCAAGAGAAACCGGAGTTATACCCTTTGGCTGTTCGTAATAGTTGACGACCTTATCGCCCAGCTTAACTTGCATTCGCTGGCCCAGAATGCTGGCATCGAACTGTACTTCTTTTCCGCCGATCTCAACAGTGCGGGAGCCCCAATCTGAACGAAACGGCTTTTCAGTGACTCGCAAAATTTTCCCGTCTTTCATCTCGAAAGCAATAGTCTCATTTCCGCCGCCAAGGAAGCGCTGAATGGGCGCCTTATAGTGGTCCATAGCTTTTGCAATTAGTGAGACATCATGCAAGTCTGACATGCGGTGCTTCATATCGAGAGAACGCAACCATTCGGACACAGTCATTCCGCTTTCAGGATATGTTTTCTGCGCACCGAGTGTGATGGCATTATCCGCTGGAGTAATTCGTGAATCAGTGAGCGAGAAACGAAGTCTATTGCTGCCCGGAATCTGAAGCAGAACCTGGGATTTTCCTGCCTCTGGGAACATATGCTTAGACTGAAGATCACCCAGTCCAAGTTCTTTCAGCAAAGCCGGATTGCAACTTGCAAGTAAATCCGCTCCCTGCATGTTTATTGCCGAAGCTTTTGCACCCGGCTCCAGATGCCGCACGAGTAAGGTCTGCTCTGGTCCAAGAGAAGAACCTTTTCCATCACTTATAAGTTCTCTCACTCTCAACAACGCTTCGCCGTTCATTCCCTGCTGGCGTAATCGCGGTATCAACGTAGAGAGATCTTCTGCACTGACAAATTCACGCACCTTCGCATCAGGAGCAATTATTTTGCCAGGTGCATCAGGAGCGATTACTTTACCGGGCGCATCAGGAGCGATTACTTTGCCGGGTGCATCAGCCTGTAGAGATATGTTGACCGATCCAGCCTGCGATATTACAGCATGATGAACATCTCTGCCGCCAATATTCGTGCTGAGTTGAATTGTAGAATCAGAGCCAGCCGTTGCAGGCGATGTATCGCCAGCCGTCCGGCTTTCAATTGCGTGAGGACGTGCCACTGGTCTTGAATCCAGTCCGTAAATTCCGATTATTTTGCTTGGATCGAGCCCCGCCGGTTTTTCCGGAAGCATCTTTGCTGACTCGCGAATAGCAGCGTTGTTCAACTGCTGCATACGAGCACCACCAATTGCCGCCGCGGTTCCATCAAGTGTCATTTGCACAAATGCACTCTTAAGCGCAGAACTCAAATCGAATCCTTCACCCATCTTCTTCTGCATTTCCAAATTCGAGAAGAATCCACTGGAGAATCCGAAGCCCGCGCCTGTCATTGCCTGAGCCGCCAGCGGATTCGCTTTTGCGAACTCGGGTGTTATGCCAAGTTTCTTCAAAGCATAATAGCCCGCCCCAAAAGTGAGCAGATCATTTCCGAGTTGATGCGGATCGGCAACAGACTTCACCGTCTTCCAGGCACCAGCAAGTGGATCAAAGGCACCGGTCTTATCGAAATAGGTGTGGGAGTCAAGCCCTATCTCGGCAAATCGATTGCCTATACTCATTGTTGCCCCTTTCAGGGCGATGTTCATTTCGCTTTGTCCCACCTTATCGAAGGTGAATTTCAGCGCAGCGCCTTTGCCTGCACCAAGAAATGCATCGGCAGTTTGCCTGCCGAGCGAGTCTTCGGGATGAGCGGCCTCTGCAGCTCCCATAAGAGCACTTGCCACATAAGCTCCCTTTCCCGGGAAAAACAGACCAATGCTTTTGGCAAAATTTGTACTGTGGCTGGTCCAGGTATAAGCAGATTTGCGGGCTTCTCGGTCCTGCGCCACGGCGTCTTGCATCTGTTTCTGCGCTTCGGCAGCTCCACGCAGATCTCCAGCTTTTTGAGCAGCCATAGATTGGAGCAGCAACGAATCCATACGGTCAAGCGAGCGGTTGCTTCCGTGAATACCTTCGGTAAGTCCAAATATTAATTTGCCGAGATAGGAGCGATTTTTGTCTTCTTCTCGATGCTCCAATATTTCCCGGGCCAGCGCATCCGTACCGGCAGAATTAATACCAGTGAGGCTTTGAGAATTTAGACCTGAAAACTCGACCATGAGACTCCCGCTCTAGATCCAGCCTGCCCGAGCCCAGCTTACGCTCCAGAGCGCTTAGCCCCAATGGTGAAAATCCCCTAACCTGCTTCTTTAATAGGGAGAAACCGCAAAACCCTATGTCAGTAGGACGCCGACAGCTGCTGAACTAGCGGTTTCGGACGTTTCGCATAATAGGATTCCCAGTCAAATTGCTTGCTACCAATCGGTCTAACCGACCAATCATCGGCAAAGCGGACTCCATTTACACCTGGAACATGCACCTCAGGTAAGGATCTCATTGCCTGCCCGGAGTATTCTTGCAGTCTTTGAAAAGCATAAATGTCAATCTCCCCCGCTTGGTATGGCTTATGAAAGTCATTCATTAGCAATCTGTCTCTAAGAAAGCCCATTTTGGTAGCTGTGTGAAAGTTAGATCGCTCTGCCAGTTCACTGAAACTTAGCGAATCAACTTCGTTACGACTTAGCTGGAAAGTCGGCTTAAATACGGGCGACTGCGGCGCAAGTTCCATGTTCTCAGATGCAAGTTCTATGTTCTTAGTTGGATTCAATGACTCCAGGCGTGCAAGGTAACTTTTCCTTGTGCCAAAAAAAGCCAGGTCCATAAGCTTGCCAGTGGCGGCAACACCAACGACTGTAGCAGCAATTATCCCGGCTACTTGGGCCATTCCTTCGAAGTCTTTCTTCTGCTCCTTAGACCAACTGCTTAACTCCGCAAGTGCACGATCTGAAAATGAATCTTGCCGCTCAACCAGGTTTTTGCTTGCTGAAAGCTTTAGTTCATCCATCCGATTCCGCTCCCAAGTCTATTTAGCTGCCAAACTTACCAACGAACTCATCATGGCTCAGCCGGCTTAAGAACTTGTGGAATTGATCCTCCCCTGGACTGAAAAGCCGCAATGCTGTGGGAACGTACGCAGTACCATGCTTAATTCCACAGTAATTTCTGAGTACGAGAACACCGCGGATGGAAGAACAATTACTTTTCGATCTGCGTGTGACAATTCCCAATTTAGGCGTCAATTGGAGTCTTGACCGAACATTAGTTTCCTGTAATTCTAAGATCGGCAGCGATTTCCCTATCAAACTCCAGCGGCAGCTTCCCAATGCCTCCAAAGCTTTGGCTTTGCTAGTCGAACTTCTCGCCTTTTCATGCAATTGGCGGCAGTTTTGTTTTGAACAGAAATTCCAAATGCTTCCTGTTGCGCCGGCCGCAGCATGAATTCGCATTGTTACTTATCGAGGTATTGGCTATGTCAACCGAGCAATCATCAACCGAAGAAATGCCTGCGGAACAAGCAGAAACTCAGGCAGATTTGAAAACCGATCTTCATCTTGTCCAAACGAAGACTCAATATGCGAGACTCAAGGCGGCAGCAGCTCCGATATTGGTTTTTGCAACTGGTTTTATCGTCTCAATTTTTTCAGGAAATGACAAAGACCGCACATGCATGCTTTTAGGCATGGCAATTGCCTCTGCAATGGTTGCACGCCGCTTTTTTGGATTTGATTTGGATATCAGAACGAACGCAAAATCGATAGATAGATTTCTCAAAACTTGTTGTTCCCCGCTTGGGTTCTTTCTGCTTGCTGTCGTCAGCACAATCGGCTTCGCGTTAATTCAACAATCTACGGAAATTGAAACTTTGCTGCTAGCTGCGAATTCAGATTCAGAGGTCGACAAAAGCAATGCAATTAGCCGGTTAAGAGACATAGCAGATCCAGCCGAATTACTTTCCGATACACGACATCCCAACAGGCTAAATATTGAAAACCAATCGGATCAGGAACTGTTTTTTAGAATTACAGGAAGCTCCGGTGACGAGAAGGCAAACAACCCAAGACTCAATCGCTCACTGGTTGGTGGCAACGTAATTGGTCTTAAAGTGAAAGGACTCTGCCTCACCAGTTCAAACCAAATGGTCTCAATCAGCTCGAAAACATTGACCAGCTCTATTGATTGGAACATGACGTTTAGAAACAGGTCAGACTCAAGCCAAGAAGCCCGATGTGAGCTCGAATTACCTCAGGGCGCCGTAGTTGCAGACGCAACTTTATGGATAAATGGAATTGCTAGAAAGGCAATTATTGCACCATCCAACAGCGCAAGATTCGCTTACCAAAGCGTGGTTAGAAGGAGCCTTGATCCACTGTTAATAACTATGCTAGCCAACAACAGAATCATGCTTCAATGTTTCCCAGTGCCCGCCACTGGCAGTGAAATGAATCTGAAGATCGGAATCAGCTCCCCTCTATCCTTGTCAAAAGAAGGTTATGCCACGCTAATTCTACCTAGCACAGTGAGATCGAATTTTACTGATCCAAAATCGTTCAGACTCAATGTCCATTCCGATGAAAGTTTTAAATGCTCAAATTCGTCTGTTCCACAGAAATCAATAAGCGGCTTCAATTTGGCATGCCGGCTCAAAAACTCAAAACAGGCAGTGCTTGTACAACTAGCAGAGAGACCTCTGATGCAGACTTTCGCAATAAAAGAGTTCCCAAACAAAACTTCTTTCTTAGAAGGAAAAGTAACGAGTGTTGCACAGCGGCATGTTAAAGGTCTTTACGTACTTATTGATACATCCAGCGCTCTAAAGAAAGAGCTTCCCCAACTTAAGCAAGCACTTTCAGCAATTTCTGATAGTCTGCACCCTCGGTTCTACTTTACACAAGACAACTTGTCCAGCTCGAACTCAGAAAGCCGAGCAAAACCATTAAACAGGAAACAAGCTCTCCAGGTTCTTGAAAGCGATATTTTTGCAGGAGGAAAGGACAACGGGCCAGTGCTTCGAGAAATCTTAGAAACTGCCTCGCAGAATCCCCAGAGCGGAGTGTTGTGGATTCATGGTCAACAACCAATTAAACAAACACCCGATAAATATTTGGAGCTTGACCAATCAGTAAGTCTTTGGGACTACCAGATCGAGGATGGTGAAAATGAAGTCGCAAACTCATTGATTGAAGATCATCTGGGCCAGATGCTGCGGATCATCAAAAAGGTCCCAGTTGGAGAGCCAGAGTACTCAGGATTATCTGATTTAATAACGGATATCAATTCACCACAGGAAACTAAGCAATTGACTTTTGTCAAATTAAGCAAGAATCCGAAAACTAGCATTCAAGATAAGAGACTTGCAGACCGAATTGCATCACTGTGGGCGAGAAATGAAGTCGACCAGCTTTTGGCCAATTCTGCACAGAAAGACGCAGAGCTTCTGGCGTGCATTTATCACATTGTTACTCCTGTTTCAGCCGCACTGGTCCTTGAAAAGGACTCTGACTACCAGCTTGCACTGAATACCCTACCAGAGCTAAGTTCTGTAAGCGACACCTATAGAGGTCTCCATCAGTGGTTTAAGGATGGCCCGGTAGGAAACGTTATCTCAAATATTGGACAACTGTGCGGTAAATATCTCACTGAACTTATCAATGGTTCATGCGCTGACTTGCTTGAGAAACTAATGCAGACAGCCGAATCGTTTTCGACAGTATCAAATGAAAAATTTAGAGCACTTGATTCACTTTTCGCCGTTTGCATTTTCCAAGCCGTTCTAGTTCCGGTCCTTACTTTTTTTCAAAGAAGCAAGTCGGGAATCAAATTGGAAGCTGTTCAACAGAAAGCAGGCCCTTCTTTAATCATCAGAGTATCGTTAATGTTGTTGGTCACATTATTATATTGCGCTTTGATAGACATGAGTTCTCCAATTGGGCTGTGGCTTTTTCAATTGGATTCAAAATCCTTGCTGAGCTTAGGACCCGCGCTCAAACAAATCACACAAGGTGGGCTCATTGCCGCAGGCGCCGGCGCAACCAGTATTTTTGCTCCTTTGTTGGCAAATTTAGCCATTCCAGTCGCTGGTCAATTCGTTGGACAGCTCTTCTACTTTGCTTCGGTTTGGGTGTTTTTATTGATTGCCTGCGTGACGGCGACTTCTCTTATATTCACTATTGCTACTCTTATTTTAAGGCAATGCGCACTTATTGCAGAATATCTGCTGGGACCTCTTCAAATAGCGATGCAGCCATTAGAGTCGTTCCGCTTCGCGCTGAAAGCGGCTATGGAAATTGGCATATGGACAATTTGCTGGTATGCATCCCTTAAACTGCTTGTCGTAATCTCGTTCGGTTCAAGTAATCCATTCCACAAACTTTTATCTATATGCTTTGTTTTGTTGATACTGAACACAGTTCCCAAATGGCTTGCTAAATCGAGAATTGGAGCCTTCACTCGTTTTCTTGTGAAAGGCTAAAAGTTTAGTTTCTGGCGGCTTTTGAAGAATAGGATCGATCTTGCCGGAGGTAGAAGCCGGCGAGCCGCCGGCGCTCCCGGGGAACGGCTTCAGCCTGGCGTGGGAGGTTTTATGGAGAGGACGGCGGCGCCGTTTAGGGTTCCATTTCGTAAATCGGACAGGGCTTGGTTTGCGTCTTGCAATCCGTAGATACGGATATCGGGCTTTATTGGAACTTTGGAGGCGATGTTGAAGAACTCGATTCCGTCTTGCCTGGTCAGATTGGCTACAGAACAAATGCTTCGTTCTTGCCAGAGCAAATCGTAGGAGAATTGAGGGATCTCGCTCATGTGAATGCCGCCACAGACTACTATGCCGCCTTTCTCAGTTGACTGCAGCGCAGCAGGAACAAGAGCTCCCACCGGCGCAAAAATGATGGAGGCATCGAGCTTTGTTGGTGCCGTTCTGGACGAGTCTCCCGCCCAGGAAGCGCCACAGTTCAACGCAAAGTTCTGACCTTCCGAATCTCCATCACGAGTAAATGCAAAAACTTCCCAGGAGAAATACTTCGCTACTTGAAGAATGAGATGACCTGCAGCGCCGAAACCATAAATACCAAGTCGCCTGCCATTGCCAGCGAGGGAGCCCCGGGCGGCGAATTTGAAGGAGCGCCAGCCAATTAAACCGGCACACAAGAGCGGTGCCAGTTCTTCGTCAGAGTATGAGTCGTAATCAGACGAGATCTTGAAAGAGAATCTGGCATCAGATATGGTGCCAGCAGCATAGCCACCATCCCTGGTATAGCCAGTGAATAGCGGATCATCGCAGAGATTTTCCTGCCCCCCCAGACAGAATTTGCATTTCAAACAGCTACGTCCCAACCAGGGCACGGCGACTCGATCGCCTACTTTAAACTCACTTACTTCCGCTCCAATCGCTCTGACACGCCCAACAATTTCGTGCCCGGGAACAAGCGGAAGTTTCGGATTTTTCAAGTCTGCATCAAGCACATGCAAATCAGTTCGACAAACGGCGCAAGCACCAACATCTATCGCAATGTCATAGGCGCCTGGCTCGGGCAGCAGAATTTCTTCATACTGCAACGGCTTTCGTTGCTCTTTCATCAGCATTGCTTTTGTTGGAACAGACATTTAATGCTTTCCGTTATTTTTCTCGGGCTGCTCTCGCGGCAGCTCGAAGTAAAATGTCGAACCTTCTCCCAGTTCAGTATGCACGCCGATGCGACCATGGTGCTCATCAACAATTGCTTTGCAAATAGCCAGACCCAAGCCAGTTCCACCCTTGCTGCGAGTATCAGACTGGTCGAGCTGCTGGAACTTTTGAAATAACTTCGGCACATGATCCGCTGGAATGCCACTGCCTTTATCTATTACGGAAAAGCGCAACCACTCCGAATCAACCCATTCAGTGTTAATCGCAACACCTTTTCCAGGCGAAGAGAATTTGATGGCGTTTGAAATCAAATTTGTTAGTACCTGCAATATTCTGTCTTGATCGCAAGTAACCAATCCCTTTGCAGATTCCGGCGACTCCAGCTCGATACCGACCTCATCAGCGACGCTCTTCATGCCTTCCAGTGCAATTTGAACAAGCTCGCGCGGTTGTACCTCGCGCAGCTTCAGCTCCATTTTTCCAGCTTCGATTTTGCGGATATCGAGAATGTCATTGATCAATCGTATCAAGCGATCGCACTCCTCGCGCCCGATATCGACCAGTTGCCTGGACATCTCCGACAAATCGCCCGCCACACCGCCCTGCATCAAACCAAGAGAAGCGCGAATGGAAGTAAGCGGCGTTCTTAATTCGTGAGAAACCATTGAGTAAAACTCACTTACTCTCTTTTCTGCCAATTTTCTTTCGCTGATATCGCGAAGCACCATGATGCCGCCGATAAGCTCTCCATTGTCGTCCCGGAGGGGTCTTCCGGTTGCACTCACCCAGATGCCGGAGGGAACACTTTTGTTTCGAATAAACATTTCCTCGCCATCAACGGAACCACCTGTGATGGCAGCAAAGATTGGCAGGTCTTTCACAGGATAGGCGGCCTTTTTCATAGAATCAAAGATGCCGCATTCTTCCGTCCACTCATGAACCGACAGGTTCAAAACATCATTTCCGAATATTCTTTCTGCCGCAGGATTTGTCTCAGTGACATGACCGGACATATCAACTACGATAACAGCCTCAGCCATATTCGAAAGAATGGCGTGCAAGCGAGCCTGGCTGGCGGCAAGCATGTCTTCGAATTGTCGGCGATGAATATATTGTCCCAATTGACTGCAGATTGTATCCAGAATTTCGAGCAATCGCTCGTCTGGTTCGCGGCGCCGAGCGCAGAATAATTCGAATACTGCACTTACTTTGCCATCAGTGAAAACCGGAATGACAAAGCCGCTACTCATGCCGTCGGTAACGGCTATGCTCGTTCTGGGTGATGAATCAGTGTGTTTGAGATCTGTCAGCCATAGCGCTTCGCTGCTGTTCCAAACTTTTCCGGGAAGATCGCTCTCCTTTGTCAAACGGAGAGCATTCCCTGTTGGATACAAGTTATTCAACTTTACGGCATTACTGTGCCAGGAGGCAGAGCACACGAGCTCACCACTTTCCGGATCCAGACGCCAACAGGCGCCGGCATCCCAGAGTAAGTTTTCACAGATGGATTTCAAAACCCGGCCAATTGTCGAGTTGATATCGTGAACTTCCGCAATAGCGCGAGCAACATCATACTGAGCGGCGCTCATTCCTTCGATGCGCCCGCGCTCGGCAAGATACATGTTTGCAGAAACCAGCAAGAGCAAAAGCAAACCAAGCGAGATGATACCCAGCAGGGCAACAGTCATGATCATTTGCGTGCTGCTGTCGTTTAGCGAGCCAGTTCGCAGGTCAAGCAAATGCTTCTCTTCGACGCGCATGTCTTTAATGCAATCGCCAATTTCTTTGGTAAATCTATTGCCCCGCCCTGCTTCAATTTCCTGCAGCGCCAAATTTATCTGTCCGTGCGATCGTTCAGAGATAACGCGATCTGCAAATTCGATTTCGCTTTTCAGGTGCGAAAGCAGCCTATTCACATTGTCTTTTTGGCTGGGGCTGTCGGAGGTGAGATCGGCAAGCTTGTGAATTCTAGCTGATATTTTCTGCAGGGCTTCATTGAAGGGTCCAAGAAACTCCTCATGCAAAATGACATAGCCTCGCTGCGCTGTTTCCACATCGCGAATTTGTGATTCAGTTGCTTCGAGTTCGGCAAGTATTTCGTGCGTGTGCGCCACTTGCTGCCCGAGGTCTATGAGGCGCAACGCGTGCTGATATGCAACAAAGGCAGCAATGATTACCATCGCGACCGCAACAAGGCCTAGAAAAACCAGGTTGTTCCTGAAGCTGGCTGTCTTTTTGCTGCTCACCCACATAAGTACAAGCCCTTAGCTAAAGGAGCTGCCTACTCGTTATGACAATGCACTTCACCAGTGGTGGCAGGCCCCAATGCATGCATACCCCTGCGGCGAGGAGTCGAAACCGCTTGTACAACAAGTGAAAGCAAGCGCTGCTAGTGAGGAATAACGGAGACATTGCGAGCATCCCACTGCCCGCCGTATTCCGTCTCACCTTTCATGACTATTTCATGTCCATTGGAAGATAGCTGCGCTTTAAATTCTACGTGCCGGCTGTCCTTGTACTGTCTTATAAGTGTAACGTTCGGATATTTGTACCAGCCTTTTACGATCGTAAACTCGTCTCTGGCTGCCGTTTTCTTCGGGTTCTTGCCCTTTTTGTCCGTCACGACTTTCTCCGTGATGTCATATCCGCGTCCGGTGACTTTATCGCCGTCATTTTCAAGCCACATTTTCGATTTTATTTTTTTGAACTTGAAAGAATAAGCAACCTCATAGTGTCCGGATATATCCAGTGGTTTGACATCACCAATATGTTCAGGAGCTGAGTTCTTTTGAGCTTGGCCTTGCTGTTGCATGAACGGCAGCCCCATGGGCTGAGCAGCTTGTTGTTGAGCAGGCTGAGCCTGAGCCTCTGGCGCGGGAGTATTCAATGGGTTTGCTACCCACTTCCCTTTAAGTTCCTGTCCATCGGATTTTTTGCTGGTATAAACCCCTTCCATTGCCCAGCCGGTGTAATCAGTGCCTTCCAGATATTTCAACTCGCCACTATAAACAATGGGTGGGCTCTGCGAGTTCTGATATTTTTTCTCGAAGCTAACTTTCGTGCCTTGCACCTGGCCATTTTCAACCGTCCAGGCTTTGCCGTCTTGATCAGCCCCTTGCCCTGCTAGCGCAGAGCCTTCCTGGGCGAAAGACACATTTCCCATAAACGTATTTCCGGAGAATTCGTAATCAAGTTCCCAGTCTCCAAGAACTGGCGGAGGTGAACCTGTTTGAGCGGTTCCGGTTGACTGCTGCCCGGCTGGAGATGGATTGCTGGTAGCTGTCTGCCCACCGCCTTTTCCGGCGCCGGACAAGTTTATTTTTGCGCAAGAACTCAAAACAAGCGAACAGGCAAGTAAAACGAGGAGCTGGCGGGTGCTTGTTGTCATCTTATCTCCGAATACTCTGGCAACACGACCATGATATCAGATTTGGTATTAGCAATGCTTGACATCGAGGATGCTTGGACGTTTTCGAAACTCTGAGTAAACTATTGATTGTCCATGACAAAAAGGACAGGGGGGGGAGGTTGCAGTGGCTATACCGATCAACACGCATGTAATAGTGCTGCTCGTTGGTGGTGAAATTGTCGAAGGTGATGTTGCAATGGCAGATCAGGCAACATATCTTTGTTTGCGTCGAGAAGGCGAAACCTGGTATTTGCCATGGTCAGCAATCAAATGTGTCAAGGGTCCTGCATTGCCGGAGCGCGGCCCTACTGGAAATTATCCTCGGATGCAGCCTTAGCAATCACATCGCTTTAATTTCGTGAGCTTCGAGCCAGCGCAGTGCTCGCTGCCTCCCACTTTGTTTTTTCCAATCTTCCCAGCGCTCCCAGACGCCTGGGAATTTTTGCATTACAGCACGCAATGCTGCATAACGATTGGGTGATTCCATCGCAAGTTCAATCATAGTTTTTTGTTTCGGATCGGATAATGCAGAGGCAAAATCTGAAAGATCGAGCTCCAGCTGGTTCTCCTTTGGCTTGGGGATGAAGAGATAGCGCTCTGGTTCAATTTCAATTTCGCCACGAATATCACCAACATCGTCGAGATCAGGCCTCACCATGATGATGCTGCCGGTGTCGAGGTCCAGATAATAAGTGGAATCAGAGCTGGGATCTTCCCAGGCAAATGCAAGTTCAGCCAGATCTATTTGCAATTGTTTCATCGTATCATCTCGTCGTTATGTTCAATTCTTGTTTAAATAGAGATCTTGATCTTGGCGGAACAGAAGCCGGCGAGCCGCCGGCGCTCCCGGCGCGTCCGCTTTACGAGGTTCTCCGTGGCAATTTCGCCGATATCAATCTCATTTAACTAATTCCCTCATTTAACTAATTACTCTTTCGCTTTTGGGGAACCTGATAGCAGAGCGGATCGCTAAACTGCCCCAGGTAAGAACCTGATGCAGAGCTGGCAATTACTCTTATGCTATAGACTCCGGCAGCCGGAAGATCTGCCACGGGAATCGAGATTCTGCCAGAGACTCCTTGCTGTCGAAATGTTTTGAACGTGTGCCCG
>JBIKOL010000249.1:0-7681 GCA_044358055.1 Obscuribacteraceae bacterium (SeqCode) | reverse complement strand
ACACATTGAACAGATCAAGGTTTCGGGTTTTCATAACCCCATGTACCACCGACTTGATTTAGGACGGCGGCCATTTTCGACATGTCGGCAAGGATTCGTCTTTCTTTTGAACCGCTATCCTTTTGCGCCAGGCTGGCCACGAGGTCGCTGTTTTTCAATGCGCTTTCGACCTGGAACTGGCTAATTGCCACGTGCTTTGTCTCGATCAATTGTGTCTGGCGTCTACCTATTCCATCAGTGGGACGAATGTCTTTTCTCGTCAGCGGAGCGCCGGAAGCAACCAGTTCGAATCCTGGCTTAAGGGCGAATACCTTGTTATTCAGTCCTGCAAATTGCGGTCCTTTCAGCACAATGCGGACGTTCTCTCCCATACCATCAAGATTGGCAACACGAAGGACTCCATCTTTGTATGTTACAAGGACGTCTGCTCCCTGAGCGTTGGAAAATATTGCAATTTCAGCATTTTCCGTAAGGAGCATACCTGCCTTAGACGGCTGTCTGATTCCGATCAAAACCTGACCTTGTTTAAGAGACGCCGCAAACTGAGATATTTTTTCAAAGACAGTATTGGAGTCTTTAGGCAAAACGAGGATGAAGTCAGGAGATCCACCAAGCTCGTTTACTGAAGGAAATTTTCCGCCGGAGAGCAAAGCCATGCCCTCTGAGACGGAACTCGGACCAAGCGGGTTAAAGAAAGTTGGTGGCACAGGTGGCACATTGCTGGTCACGTCTGTGGATGCCGATGTGACTGGTGGGACTATAACGTGCGGCGGCGGAGGCGGAGGCGTAATGACCCTCGGAGGCGGAGGAGGAGGAGGCGGTGGAGGCGGCGGTGGCGTGTTGTAGCTGCCGATTGCGTTCAAATGCGGGTAAAGAATGCCAAGCCCGATGAACATGCAGGCCAGGACTCCCATCATGATGTGGGAAATCGTTCTTCCGTTAATTGATCTCATTCCTGCCAAATATATCCTTCTCTCTGAGCCAATTGATGCTCATAATGGTAAGGCTTTCGGCAAATATTTTCAGCATTTATGGACAATTTGGCAGCATTTCCATTTGCGAATTTTTTTATTCAAACTGCCGCTTTGGGATGCAAAGTACCTACTTGTCCATTTTTTAATTTCCGCCTAAATTTCTGAACCTCAACGTAGAAAAACGGATCGAAGCTTGGCGTGAGGGGTGCATATGCAAAGTCTATACATGAAAAACAAGATACAGAAAGGCAGGGAATACCCAGCGCTCAAAATGGGGCATTTACTGAGCTTGTCAACATTCAGCTCCTGTCTTCTGATTATTACTGGCAGTACAGTTGCTATTGCTCAGTCGACCGGACCAGGCCTGCCGGGTCCTTCAAACACTCCGCCGCCAATTGTGATTCACGACACTCCGCCTCCGGTGCACACAACCATACCATTGCCTCTGCCCGTACAGCCGCATGCGCCGTTCACGCCTATCCTTCCGACCGACCTTACTCAGCCGATCGAATCTCCAAAAGCTGATCTGCCAGCAGAGAATCCCAATGTTCTGTCAGGCCTACAAGAGCTAGCCGAGGACAAATTCCCGGGGCTGGATGGGGCGAAGAATCCTGATGGCATCATCGTTGCATATAAACAAGGAAGCGACTTCTCACGCCCGGGCAATTGTTCGGTTGATCTGGTCAGCGGTGAAATCCTCGTTTCGGTGAGAAGACCAAGCCGTCTTGCTCAAATTACCAGCAAAATAGCCGATGCAAGTTTCTCCTCTGATGCTGATGTTGAGGTCAGGTTGCACGATGGCGCCCTGCGTTTCATGAATCTAAGCGGCTTGAATCAGAAGGTTCTGGTAAAGGTTCCAGCCGGCGTAATCGGGGACAAGAGCCGCGTTTTTGCTATCAGACCTGGTTATGAACTGGTAGTCGGTGATCACAAACTCACAAGACCCGAACTCCGCCCCAGTGATGGCTACGCTCGTCGCTTTCATAAAACATTGGAAAATGGTCAGATGGCCATAAGCGAAATTTCGGTAGAATCCATATTGAGAAATAGCGACTTGATTGCTGACTTGAAGCAAAAGGACAGCGGCTCAAAAGAAAGACGTATACTTGCTGATATGTCAAAAATGGCAGCTGTTTTGAATCATCTGAATGGCAATTCAGGATTTGAAGCCGAAACCAAAGCATCGTTGCAAGTTAATTCACAGATCAAAACAAAGAACTAAGTACAGTGAAAAGAAAAAAAGAAATTCGCTTAACACAGCCAGAGACAGACAGAAATCAGAAGAACGGGAGAATATGGCAGGATATTTTTAAAAATCGACTTGCTTTGCTAGGTCTGATTTTGCTTTCAGTTCCACTGCTTGTTTCTGCGCAAAACGCTTCCGAGCCTTCAACCAATCCTGTGCTAAGAAAGCTGGAAGACGAGTTCCTGCCTAAAACGAAGAAAGGAAAGCCAGAAGAACAAGCAGATGCTTTTTATGATCTCGGTAAGTCATGTTTTGAAAATCATGATATTACGCGTGCCGAGTATTACATGAGACAAGCTGCCGATCGCGAATCGCAATTGAAACGTGTTGAGCAATCGATTACAACGAATGTTGCACTGGCAATGATTCTGTCAGTCGAAAAAAAATATGATGACGCAGTCTCTTATTACAAGAAAGCTCTCGAAAGCGCGACGCGCAATAAACTAGATGAAAGTGCCGCCACTATCATAGACAGTCTTGGTAGTCTGTCATTGAAAAACAATAAACTCGACGAAGCAGATCAATATTACAAGAAAGCGTATGAACTGGCAGAGCAGAACAAGAATATTGCTGGACAAATGAATTCGCTCACCAACCAGGCTACTGTGCTTCGCAAGAGAAATCAGCCTGAACAAGCTTTGCAATTGCTGCAAAAAGCCGTGGAATTATCCGCACGTGGTGACGAAGATAGAACTGTAGGACTTGCACTGGTGAACGCGGCTCGTGTTCATTACGACCTCGACAAATTGAACGAAGCTGTTTCTGAATACAAAAAAGCAATTGACATTTTCAAAAAGGAAGCAGATTTTGAGTCACAAGCAGATGCTTGCAAAGGACTTGCAGACACGTATTTTGATTTGCAAAAAATGTCTGAGGCAAAATCGAGCTATCAGGAAGGAGTTGATGCTCTCAGGGATGAACCTGATGGAGCCATGAAGATAGATCTACTAAACGGTCTTGGCTGTGCAGAGGCAGATCTGGGAAATTTTGAAACGGCTCAAAAGTATCACCAGCAAGCTCACGATATGTCAGTCAGCTTGAAGAATCGAGCTGAGGAACTTTCCTCTCTCCTGCAAATGGGCTACGACTATTTACTGTCCGGCTATCCGGAAGCAGGACTTTATCGTTTGCTCGATGCGGAAAAGCTGATTAAGCAAGGAGGGCTGGACGCCAGGCACAAAGCTAATTTCCTTGTTGCAATCGGCCGTTGCTATAAAACTCTCGGACAGGTGGAATCCTCTGAGACTTATTATAACGAAGCACTCAAACTGTACGAAGATATTAACGACGACCAGGACCGAGGGCTCTCTCTGGTCTCCTTATCGGTGCTTGCTCTCGACAACGAAAACCAGGCGGCCTTCGAGAAATATAGCTCTGCTGCCAGAGCCCTGTTCACTGGCGATCAGGACAAGCGCCATCTTGCAATTCTGGACTATAACCATGGTCAATATCTTCTCACTCAAGGTAAATATGCAGACGCTGTTGCGGATTACGAGCGCGCACTCGGCCAGCTTAAGGGTAGCAGCGATCGTGTCTCAGAAGGAATGGTCTTAAGAGGACTGGGGCTAGCCTATCTTGCCTCCGATCGCCCGCAGCAAGCGCTGGGTTATTATGAAAAAGCCCTGAGCATGGCTGAACAATCTGGACAGATAGAAGCGCTCTGGGATTCACATCTTGGGATTGGAAAGTGCAACAAGAAACTTGGTTTGAATGAGAGAGCCATTGAGCATTTGAGTCAGGCTGTGGAACTTGTGGAGAAAGAGCGTGGGCATTTGACCAGAGACTCATTCAAAACATTCAATCTTGATTTGCGCAATGATTGCTTTCTGGAACTTGTTGATGTTTATGTGCGCACAAATCAGCCCTATAACGCGCTTGCAACTGCAGAAAAGGGAAGGGCCAGAGCATTTCTGGACATGCTGAGCAGCAGGCACGCCGGGCGCAAGGTAGAAACTTTTGACGTTCCACTTTCAAGTCAGGCCCAACCTGCGTCGACTTCGCTTCTGGCGTCGGCTAAGCCTGAAGCAGGAACGCGCGGAGTGAGCGTCATCCCCAGGGCAAGTCAAATCTATGCTTCAAGCGCGGTTTCGCCGACTAATGCCGCTGCCCCGAACATTCCAGAAATCAAAGCTCTTGTGCAAAACAGCAAATCTACGGTGCTCGAATACTACATGCTGCCTGACAAAATTGTTGTCTGGGTTATTGATCCTGACAGCAATATTCACATGCTTCCTCCAATTCCGCTAAGCAGACAGCAGGTAACGGAAAAGGTGTCTCTTGCTTATGAGGCCATTACGCACCAGCCAAAAAACCAGGAAGAGGTTGCGTTGCTGGCCAGGCGCAGGCAAGATTTGCTGCGAGAGCTGAACGACTTTTTGATCAAGCCGGTGGAATCATCCTTACCTAAAGATGAACAGGCTATCGTGACAATAGTTCCGCATGGTCCTCTCTTCATGGTGCCTTTTGCAGCGCTGCTTTCGCAGGACGGCAAATTTTTTGTCGAGAAACACACGATTGCCTACAGTCCGGCCATTGGTGTTATGCGAGCGACCCAAAAACTTGAGCAAACAGCCTCTAATCAGACAGACCGTTTGCTTGCTTTTGGCAACCCCATAACTAAAGCAATCGCATTCTTGGGTACATTGCCCTATTCCGAAAAGGAGGTTAAGAACATCGCTGGTTTGTTTGGAGAGCAAAACAGCGTTGTAAAAATAGGTCAGGATGCAAACAAGAGAACATTTGAAGAACTGGCACCTCAGTTCGGTGAGGTTCACCTGGCTACACATGGACTTGTCGATGAAGAGCATCCTATGCAGTCGTCTTTGATCCTTGCACCTACCTCTAACGATGACGGTCTGCTTACCGTCAAAGATATACTGGCAATGAAGGAATTGAAAGCTAAGCTTGTTGTTCTCTCAGCCTGCCAAACTGGCCGAGGCAAAATCACCGGCGACGGTATCATAGGTCTTTCGCGTGCTTTCATTATTGCAGGCACTCCGTCGGTACTTGTGAGCCAGTGGAACGTAGACGATATTGTCACCGAGTTCCAAATGAAGAGCTTCTACAAGTCTTATTTAGCGCACGTCGGCAAGTCAAAATCTTTGAGACAGGCACAGCTGGACACAATCAAATTGCTGGAAGGAAACGATGGACCAAAAGATGGAATCCGCGCGAATCCACGTTACTGGGGAGCCTTTCAGCTGATGGGAGCTTGCGGCTAAATTGCAGCATTTAAATGTGCCCCCTGTATGCGCGGGGTCCTGGGAGCGCGGAGCCCCGGGATCGCGGGCGTCCCGCCCGCTTCTACTCCCATAGGATCGATCCGATCCTTTAGAAGCCGCCAGGATGGTGGCGCTCCCAGGGATAGCCGCATGCGTTTGCTTTTAAAAAGGACTGCAATCGCTGTGAAATTCTTCTACTTACGATTTAAATTAACAGGGAAGATTGGCGCCTTATACATGTCGATACGCAGCCCTCCGAAAACGCGGAAGTTGAATCCGGCAAAACCCGTCGCCTGGTTAGCGCCGATATTGAAGATCGGCTGCGTTCTTATAAATGCCACGAGCGGCCAGCGAGGATGAACTTTGTAATCAGCTTCCATGGTCATGATCATCTGTCCATTGTTCGGACCAAAGCGCAAGCGACGATTGCCGTAGCTCGTGACCAGAGTGTTATCCCAGAGGAACTGCCATCGTGGCTTTCTATACATTGCACCCAATGTGTAGAAGGGATCTCCTTCCTGAAATTTTCCCAGAGTGTTGCGGAAGCGAATCTGCCCCAGAACGCCACCATAAAGAAGTGCATTGGATCCAACGCGACGAGTGAGCTGAACTGAGGGCAATAGATCGAACAGAGGCTGCCCTCGGCTGAGCAGCAACTGTCTGCCCATGAAACCGACGGTAAGGCTGGTACGTTCGTTAATTGGAATATCCTGATTCAACTGCAACCCTATTGAGTGAATGTTTCGGCTGAGGGTATGGTTGTCTCTGGTGTATTGATCGCGCAAGAAGAAATAGTTCGCTGCGATTCTTGTTGTTTTTGTAAGTGCGTAACCAGCAGTTACGTTTGGCAGAACACGATAAATCATGTCTGCACGATTGTGATGAAGTGTTTGAAACACATTGGTTTCTAGTCGCAGGCTGTTTTCCGTCGAGGACTGGAAGAACATGCGCGCAGGCAGTTTGTACAGGAGACCAGTCTGAAATTGATTGCTCTGAAATACGGCGCTTGTCCGTTCGGGTAATTTTACCGGCGCAAGATCAATATTGTTTTCATTATCATTGCGCGCACTAGCAGCCTGTGCAATTTTTTTCGAATCATCATCCGGCTGAGAGTTAAAATCAATGCGAGAAAGATTGTTTGCCGAGGGCGAGTCAGTTTTGCTGTCTTCCGCTGCAGAAGAAGCCTGATCGATTGCCTGCCCGAGAACGCCACCACTGTTTGCATATATTCCAGTAGCTGGTGGCGCCGATGGTATTACTTGTGCTATTTGTTCCTGGCAAAAAGCTGGAGCGGCGATCAGCGCGGACAGCAAAGCCAGCGATGAAGCGCAATAGATGATCGGTCTCTTATTATCAGACTGGAAAAGCAACACAATCAACCTTAGTAAGCACTAGAAACCACGAGGATTATAGCGTAAGCCTGGCTGAACGCAAACAAATATTCGTCTGAGTTACTACTCTGTGTACCTAATAAGTTTTTTGTTTTGATATCAAGTGGATATGCTGGTTCTCAACAAGTAAATTATTGTTCCTCTTCACGGTATACAAGTGATTGGACTGACGCTTATGGCTAGGATCTGCCATGTTCCTGTGCAGGATTTTAAAAAGTGAGCGACGAGCAATTGCGTGATCCAGCGATCAGAATAGTTCTATTGCCAAAGGACACCAATGCCAATGGCACGATATTTGGTGGCATAATTCTCAGCCATATCGACCTGGCTGGTGCTGTTCAAGCGAAGAAGCATACTAAGCAACGCATCGTCACTGTGGCTATGAAAGAAGTGATTTTCAAACAGCCGGTGCTGGTTGGTGAGGTCGTCAGTTTCTATACATCAACCAGCAAAATCGGAAATACCTCAGTGACGGTTTCAGTTGATGTCGAAGTCTACCGAGATGGCAAGGAAATCAAGGTAACCGAAGCGGAGCTTACTTTTGTTGCTGTGGACAAAGAAGGGCAGCCGGTACCGCTTAGCGGAGCCTCTTAGAACGCAAACTCTTTTGCTTTGTTAAGGGACGGGGCATTGAAATGACAAGGCCATATAATTATTCGAAATAAGTTTCCGGAGTGAATAATGTCTGCACAGGGAGAACAAGAGCGTATCCGCTTATATCTTGGGACCGGCTGTGGCAAAACAACTGCTACATTCGGTGTGGCTATTCGCGCTCTTTCCAAAAACATGAACGTCACCATTGTTTTTTTCGACAAGTTGGAAGAAAACAGCAGCGAAGGCAAAGTTCTA
>JBIKOL010000009.1:0-96188 GCA_044358055.1 Obscuribacteraceae bacterium (SeqCode) | reverse complement strand
CTCCGTGCTCGGAAGAAGCCATCCAAAGTGATCATTTGTGCTGTAATGCGCAAGCTTCTGGTGCTAGCAAGTGCATTACTTCGAAAACAACAGTACTACGATCCCGGCTACGCCGGATAGATTGGGTGCTTTTCTTAAACTCTTTTGCAGCTTCACCCTTGAAAGCGGCTGCAGCTCAAGCATTGGGCGAACTAGCTCGTGTGAGCCAATTCCCTAAAGATCCCAAATACTTCGATCTGGCTTGACAAATATCAGGGAATCTCCCGGGGCTTCTATAGCTTATTGATCTGATGCGCGCAGGCTTAAAACGATTGCGGCCATTTTCAAAATTTGATCGGCGAGTTTGCGGTCTTCTTTGTTTTTAGAATTGACCAGATCGTGGAATCCAGCGGCATGATCAAGCGCTGCAAGCGGAGAAAACTCAGCATTGAAGATGCGATTTTCCATGTCTTCGCCTAATTCCTTAGTCCTCTGTGCGTGAATTTCTGGAACAGGGTTCGCCTTCTCGAATTCCTTGTTCTCTTTATCTGCAAGAACAACCTGCTCACCGGCTTTCACTGGCAGAGCCTTTTTTCCGGAGGTGATAAGCAAAACGTCACTGGTCTTTTTATCAGCAATGTTATAAACAGCAACCGACTTCCCTTCGGCAACCACGTAAACCGCAGAATGAGGAGCTATGCGGATCTGACCGCGCGACGTATTGATGTGAACCGTCTTGTTGTGCGCAACAAATGCATCACCCTGTTTCAGCGTAATAGTTTTGATCGACGGATTGTTGTTCAATTCATTGATTGTCGGTGCGTTGTTCATACTTACGTTGGAACCGTCACCAATGCCCTGATTGCCGGAGCCAGGTCCGCCGCTGTTGCCACTGTCAGCAACGTCATTTTTCTTGCTGTGATGAAAATGGGAAAAGAAGCTTCCACGTCTCTCGGCACGGCGCGCCCCCCGCTCGGCTCGTCGTTCGTCACGTTTGTTTTGACGCTCGGTCTTGCGATCCTCCCGACTCGACTTCTCGCCCTGGGCGATTTTCCCATTGTCCCGAGAACCTGATTTATCGTCTGCGCGAGATCCCGATTTGTCGTCCGCGCGAGATCCTAATTCGCCGCTTCTAGAAGCAACCGTCTGTCCGCCTGGTGCTTTCTCCTTGTCAGACGATTCGCCATCTTTGTCGTCGTGGCCTGCTGTAATTACAAAATGCTGCTTGTCCGAAGAAGACTTAGAGCCAGTATCTATCTTTGGCATGCGGCTCACATTCACCGAAGTAACGGGCGAACGCATGATCATCATTGTCTTATTGATGGTGTGATCTAACCTGTTTTTCGAATGCGCCGAACGATGCTGCTTCGCTTCTGAGTGAGTTCGGACATGATGTGTTGAGCTTGTGACTGTGCTTTTCGACTTTTCGCGAGTATCAATTCGCGTATCCGTTTTTCTGGTATTGCTACCGGTTATGACCGGACCAGCGGCAAAAGCCTGCATCTGACCGCTTATCGCCATTAGGACTGCACTAGCAATTAATTTCTTATTCAAGCGTTCAGCCCCCCGTCCATATCTGAATTTTATTCCATAAGATGCCAACACAGCTAAAAAAAACTCCTAAAAATTGAGAGCTAGTTTGAGTTAGCGCGCAAGTTCAAGACCACGGCAGCGGTTTTGAGAATGTAGTCCGCAAGCTTTTTGTCCTCCTTATTTGTTGAATTCACGAGTTTTTGGAACCCCTGAGCGTGGTCAAGAGCGGCGATCGGCGAGAATTCAGCATTGAAAATTCGGTTCTGGAGATCTTCTCCCAGCTCTCTGCTTCTTTTAGCTTCAATCTCGGGCAAGGGATTGGCCTTTTCAAATTCCTTGTTTTCCTTATCAGAAAGTACAACTTGTTCACCAGCCCGCACAGCTATTTGCTTTTTACCGGAACTGGTTATAGACACGTCCTTGGAATTGCTATCTGCAATGTTGTACACAGCAACGGAATTCCCTTCAGCGACCACGTAGACCGCTGCGTGTGGTGCAATATTGATTTGTCCACGTTCTGTATTTATCTGAACAGACTGATTGTGCGCGACAAAGGCATCCCCGTGCTTCAGGTTTAGGGTTTTAACGCTGCTGGATTGTTTCAGCTCGCTAATATCAGGATTCTTGCCCAAACTGACGCTAGTTCCATCATCAACCCCAGCATTACCCTGGAGAAGATTGTTCGTTGCGGGCTGCGTCTCATTTCGCTTTTCATGACGAATACCAACATAGTATTTCAGGGACTGACGAGCCTGCGGCTCATCTCGCCGTTCACCAGGCTCTACGCTATGCTCAATTTCCCTTTTGTTAATCACATGGTCATCGGACTTTTCGGCAGTATCCTTTTCTGCGGAAGTTATTACATAGTGTTCTTCCGCATCAGCTCTCGAAACTCCAGGGATAGAAGAATGAGCTTCTGCCCTTGACTCACCAGACAAGGCTCCGTTCGATTCATTCCGCTGCAATTCTTCTTTTTTATTCAAATGAGCTGAGCGCTCTTGAGTAGTCACAGGTCTGCTATGCATTTGCAGATACCGACTTGTAGGGAGCTGCACGCGGTTAATGATATGTTCAATGTGGATCAGCGTGACTCCACCCTCTTCAGCACTTAAGGCTTTCGATTGACTGCTCATAGCCAGAAACGCAGCGATCGCAATCAAGTTCAAGTTCTTTTTCAAATTTCCACCACACAAGCTAACCTATATATCTGCATTCTAGGAAAAAGCGATGTGAGCTATTGAAAACATTCTGCATTAATTAGCAATCGCTAAAACGCAAAGCCCTGCATAATTGCAGGGCTTTAAACGCTAATAGCTTTATTTTTTGACCTTTTATTGATGCAGGCTTACAGGAACTGCCGAAGATGATTGATCTGGCGGCAGTCCCAGGTTTGTAGGCTCTACGTCAGCGGAATTAGCTTGCAACTGCGCATCCTTGTTGCTGGAGCTAGAAAGCATCAGAGCCTGGGGCTTTTCAGCAATAAAGTTCGAAGGAACCGCGCTGCTGAGAGTCCTGTCGACTTCCTTGCTGGAAACAGGTTGAACTTCTTTCTGCACTTCAAGACCAGTGGCCTCGTCCAGATAGCCGTGCAATGGCTGTGGGCTGGAAGCGATTATTTCGTGAGGCTGAATTGGTTGATTGAATGCAGACGGCTTTTGCTCTTTCGGCGGACCGGTCGGACCTGGCTCATTTTCCTGCTCTTCCAGCTGCTGGCGCAACTGCTCGAGAGCAGAGGTAAGAGCCGGCTTAGCCAGCGCCATACGCAGACCGAAGAAAATACGGAAGTCCATACCGGACAGACCAGGTTTATCCTTGCCATGGAAGTTCCAGATTGGTTCTGCGCGCACGAATGCTTGCAAGCCGGGCAACTGTCTCATTACGCGTCTAGAGATTTCATAGTCCGAAATGAAAGAGTAGTTGTTAACTGGAATGGTGGCATTGCCGTGGAACGGGTTGCGGAAGTTTTGCACCAGGGTTGTTGATGCGGAGAAGGTCCAGCCGTTTTTCTGATAAAGAGCACCCCAGGTAAAGAATGGATCGATTTCTTTGGTCGGGGCCTGGAAAAATGCCTTACCACGCATCTGCAACAAGGCGTTGGCGAAGAATACTGTCCGCGGTGTTAATACATATGAGAATGTCAAACCGGGGAGAAAATCGAATACCGATTGCTGGTGCAACTGGTAGAGTTCGCGCCACTGGAATTCAGCTTGCAGGTTACCCTTTGCTGTGACCGGAATATCTTGCTGAATACCCATACCAATGGAGTGGATGACCGTGTTCAAACGCATTTCGTGCATCAGAGCGTCACGGATCATAAAGTAGTTGCAGTACAGTCTTGTATGCGGAGTCAGCGTCCAACCGCCGGTGACGTTGGGAAGCACACGGTAAACCGCGTCGTTTCTTGCAACAAGACCGATAATGTTGTAAAGCTGAGCCTGCTGAATGATCGACAATGTACGCCACACTTGTGGTGGTGGCAACTGTCTCATCAATGATTCTTTCTTTGGAAACTGGAACGGGTTGGTTTCATCACGGAACGATGTTTCAACGGTGCTGTTGAAATAGAAGCGTGATGGCAACTTTTGCAGAATTCGCAACTGCAGATTTTCGGCAAAAGACATACGGTTTTGCACCGCCGGCAGTGGCAGTGTATCCGTAGGTAGAATTGTCGTGGCTGGAGCTGTGCTCACGTTCGGAGTAGTCACGGTAGGCGTGGTGATGCCAGTGGTACCTTGAGCTAACGCCGCCATCTGGGAACCAGCCATGGATGCCGCTAACAAAAGGTTGCTCACTGTGAGCGCCTTTTTCCGTAGAACTGATTTCATTCTTGCCCTCTTCTCTAGAGCCGCACTGTAAGTGATTAGCGTAAGCCCTTGATCCGCCACATTCAACTGATATTAGTATTCAGAAATGAAAAGTGATGGTGCCGGTCGTAGTAATTACCCATCAATGTTAGCGGCTAAAGCCCCCGGAGGCAACTTCTTTGAATCCCTAAAGCTAAGCTGCAGGCTGATTGTGACAGACCTCAAAATGCTTTATCAGCATCATATGACATCCAGGATTCCCGCGCCCGCTTAGTGGCCGGCTACTTGACGGATCGTGCCGAATTGCGTAACTTAGCTGCAGAAGATATTTTCGGCAGACGTTTCAGTGACCTTGAGAGTTGATAAAATAACCGTGTTTAGAGAAGTTTTGTCTGATTGACATCACTCAATAAAACATCTCCCATTGGACATCTTTTCGATCTGCATTTGCAAATACTGGAGTATTAGTTGGATTCCTCGCAACCCCCTCGGCATTCAAGTTTCCGTCCCAAGACAGTTGTCTGTGAGCGTCACGAGCTGATTCGTTTTGGACTTAAAAGAGTCGTTTCGGAAGTCCTTGAGATAATCGGTGAAGCCTCGGACGGCATGGCCGCATTCGAAATAATTAAGCGGCTCAATCCACAGTTCGTAATACTTGATGTAGATCTGGATATATTGAACGGAGTCGAAGTCGGGCGGCGCGTGTCGCAAGAAATGCCGCAGACCAACATGCTCATTCTTACCGATTCATATCACGCAACTAAATACCACAATCAATTGATACGCGCCGGAGTACGTGGCTTCTGCCTGAAGAGCTCTGGACCACGCACTTTGTTTGATGCGATCGATCAGGTTACTCGCGGTTTACCTTACTGCGACCCCAAGATTACGCAGCTGGTTAAGCAGACTCCTGCCAACGCCATGCCCAACACCAATCTGACCGATCGTGAAATAGAGGTTCTCATACGTCTCGACTTGCGCAATAAAGAAATTGCTGAAGAACTCGATATGAAGCTAAGAACTGTCGAAAAACATATCGAATGTATTCTTGCAAAGTTGAAAGTACCTACCCGTACCGCAGCGGCTCTCAAAGCCGTGCAACTTGGCTACGTCCTTTTGCCGAAGATGCCCGGACGCGACCCCGTCACCGGAGTTACTTACGAACAAACTGTTGCCGAACTGCAAGCTGAGCTTGCGATTGCCAATGAACACTTGAAAGCCTTGCTGAAGCAAAACGAATTGCTGAAAGAAGCGCTCAACGAAAAAATGCGCAATCCTACACAGTAAGTTGCGGATCCCAAAAACACAAGCTGCGAAGCACAAGCGCCGTAAGCTTCCGCAGCTCCTACAACAACTCCGCCACGCCCATAGATCAGAATCCCACAAAACGTGGCTTCGATGGGGTTTGTTGGCGGCGCATTATTTCAAGAAGCCCCTTCGCCCATTCACCAGAGAGAGGTCAATTAAGCGGCGATTTTATGAGCGGTAGGTAGAACTGGCATCCCGCGTGTTTTTCACTAAGCTCCAGAAGGAAATCAAGTAATAATAGATACCGTATCATATCTCGCAAAAACCTGAATCTCATAACGTTTTTGAATCCGAACAGCTGTGATTGCGAATCGAATCTATTATGGGAAATGGTCGAATCCGGCTTTTTCATCCGTATTTGTTATTACTTTGCAAGCGAAACACACGACAGCAAGCAAAAAAAACGCGACAAAAGCCTCCGGACAGTCTCCGCCAATTCTTCTTAACTGTGAAACCTTTTTGTGTCCGAAAGCATCTGCTATCCTTGTCAACCTGTCAGGTGTTGATTGCCTATGGTGTTGATTGCCTATGGTGTTGATTGCCTATAATGTTTCCTCAAGGCGGCAATGAATGTTCTTCGAAGCGGAGACAATGAATCCGAACCCCGTAAAACGGTCAGGGCGCTTTCTTTACAGGGCGACTAACATCGCTTCTGTCTCCACTTTCCTATTCCTTTCCGTATCAGGATCGATTGCGCTGGCTGCAGATACTGAAAAATCCTCAGCATCCCCATCAATTGCGCTGGCAGCTGATACCGAAAAATCCGCAGCATCCGGATCGGGACAGACAAAGACTGAAACCAGTACGTCGTCCAAAACAAAGGAAGTTCCGCCACCATTTCATATCGCCGGAAAAACAAGCCGCGCTATTCAAAAATACACAGGCATGACATGGTTGGCCCAGGAAGGAATTGGGCTAAGCGCCACCGTTGCCGCAAAATGCACTCTAGGTGGACATCCCAAAGTTCGAGTTAAAGCCTACAGCTTAACTGACTGCCTTGCAGGCAAGTTCAAATCCATTTCTGCCGATCTCAAAAACTGCTCCTTTAATAAAGTGCCGTTAGCTGATCTCAAAATTCAAACAACAACTCCACTGCAAGTGCGAGCATTCAAATCAAAGAAAGGCCGCGCCGGCGTTGGTGCACCGGTTATGGTGGCAGTCAGCGGAGAAGTTAACGAGCAAGATGTTACTCGAGCATTGCAAAGTCCGGATGTTTCCTCGCAGCTTAACTTCTTAAGGCTGCAGTTGCCCGGACTCGGAGATCAGCATCTGCAAGTAATCGAACCAAAAGTAAAAATAGAGAACGGCCAAGTCAAAATAAATACCTGGCTGGTCACAGCTGGTGCGCCGAAAGATACGGGGGTCTCTTTGAAAATAAGCGCACATCCTCTACTCGAGCAGCAACGCTTCATCATGTTAAAAGACACCACCGTCGCAAGCGACGACATCAACAATCCGGAAGAATTCTCGAAATTCAGCCAGGAGCTCTTGAACCCATTGCTCGATTTCGCGCGCTTCGATCGCAAAACGCACGCTTTTCGACTAACACAACTAAAATTAGATGAGCAAAAAGTGCAATTTGCAGGTAATCTATTGTTGGTACCAGCTACGGTGCAGCCGGTTCAGACTCCACCAAAGCTAAGCAATAAATAGATCTGACTAGAAAGCAGTTTGCACGATGAGAAGGAATCCTCTGGCAAGATTACTATTCCTTATATGTAGTAGCGCGATTCTGAACTCCTGCACTTGCGGTTTGCTTGTGGATAATCTTGAACAGCCACGGGCGCCTAAGTCCAAATCGACTGTCTGGTTTGTTCGCGCTGCTCAAGGTGGCATCAAACTCGTCGCTGTCAACAGACCCATCAGTGGCAGAAATAAGCTTGAGGCCGCAGTGCAGGCTCTTCTGGAAGGACCCAGCAATCAGGAAGCCGGCACCGGCCTGGCGAGCGAAATTCCTAGAGGGACAATATTGCTGGGTCTTAACGAAAAGGACGGCGGATTTGAGTTGAACCTTTCACGCCGTTTCGCCATAAGCGGCGCGGCCGAGTCCATGGAAACGAGGCTGCAGCAGCTTTCCCGGACCGTAGCCGCAGCCGCCGACGGTCGCCCGGTTTTCCTGAACGTGGAGGGACGCAGGTTAACAGTTACACAGGGAGAGGGTCTGGAAGTAAAGCAGCCCATTAACAAATAAAATGGCATCTGCTAGAATTGCAATTCGCGCCTGATGGCGTCAGTTTGTGTATACATCGCTTGAGCAAGGGAAACCTTGCCGTAATTGAAGGTCTGAGATGAAGGAAGGAATTCATCCGAAGTACAGTGAAGTTACCGCAGTATGCGTTTGCGGCAACAAGGTTGAACTCGGATCAACCAAAAACCAAATCAGGGTTGAAATTTGCAGCGCCTGCCACCCCTATTACACCGGTCAACAAAAGATTATTGACACGGAAGGACGCGTAGATCGCTTCGTGAAGCGCTACAAGAAGGCCGAAACCGCCGGACAGTCCAAATAACAGGGCAGGGCAGATTTGCAGGCAGCCCCGACTAGCATACAGGCTCGCGACCGCCTGATTCTGGCGGTAGATACATCCAGTATTGATGAAGCTCGTCATTATCTTGACGAGCTTCATGAGCATGTTGGAGTGTTCAAAATTGGCCTGCAATTGTTCACACGTTACGGACCCGAAATATTAACTTTGTTTCAGAGCGCAAACGCCAGAATTTTCCTGGACTGCAAGTTTCTGGACATACCGAATACAGTCGCCAAAGCATGCGAAGAAGCAACGGCCCATGGGGTGCAGATGTTTACCATACATGCAAGCGGCGGAACTGCAATGCTCAAGGCAGCATCGGATGCCGTAAATTCAAAGGCAGCCTCTATGGGAGTAAAACCACCTGTGGTGCTGGCGGTTACGGTGCTCACCAGCATCAGCGCATCAATGCTAGCCAATGAATTGAACGTTGGAGGCGGCGTCGAAGAGCATGTTCTGCGACTGGCCAAGCAATGCAAGGACAACGGAATCACTGGACTCGTGGCGTCGCCGGAAGAAGTTGTGGCATTGCGCCAGGCAGTCGGCAAGGAAATGGTAATTGTCACACCAGGAGTTCGTCCTCTGTGGTCAGATCCTGGAGATCAAAGCAGATTTACGACACCGGGGCAGGCAATCAAAAATGGGTCGGATTATTTGGTAGTTGGACGTCCGATTACTAAAGCTAAGGATCCGAAAGAAGCGGCGTTGAAGGTTATTGCCGAAATCCAGGAAGCTCTTTCTGTCAATAATTCTTGATCACAGGCGACGCATGGCCAATGGGTATCCCTTATCCCCAAGCCGGAGTTTCTAGTATGAGGACCAATCAATTGGCATTGTCGCAAGAGCGAGAGAAATACTCTGCCCTGCAAAACAAGAATTATTTGAACTTTGGCGCACAAGGAACGCTGGCCAACGAGACAAAGAAAGCGATTTTTGCTGCCTACGATTTTGTCCAGGAACATGGTCCTCTCAGTGCAAAAATGTTCGGGTGGATTGTAGAACAAGTGAATAAAACGCGTGAGGCACTGGCAGCAGAACTTGGCGGGGAGCCAAAGTTCTATGCATTAACAGCCAATGCCACTGAAGGGTGCAACATTGCACTTTGGGGTTTTGACTGGCAGGAAGGCGATGTTCTTCTGACTACTGATTGCGAACACAACGGCGTGATGGCTGCCGCAAAACAGTTGAGCAAAAGAAAAAAGATCAAACTGGAAATTTGCAAAATACAGGGTCTGCAGTCTGATGAACAAATCTTGAACTCCATTGAGGAAGCCCTTGCACGCGCAAATCCGCGCATGTTTATGCTGAGCCATATATTGTGGAATTCTGGTATCGTTCTACCTCTAGAAAAAATTGTTGAACTCTGCAAAGCAAAGAATGTGCGAGTGCTTGCAGATGGTGCACAAAGTGTCGGCGTATTGCCGCTGAATCTTGCCGCAGCTGGAGCCGATTATTACGCTTTTACAGGACACAAATGGTTCTGTGGCCCAGAAGGAATTGGCGGCTTGTATGTCGCGCCCGACGCAATAGATAGTATAGAGCCCACATTTGCAGGCTGGCGTAGTGTCGTATTTGATACCAACGGAAATCCAGACGGCTGGCTTCCTGGCGCGGCGCGCTTCGAGGTAGCCACGGCACCGTTTCCTCTGATGTCCGGACTGCAAGAAGCAATTAAAGTGCACCGGCAGTTCGGCGACGCAAAGGAAAGACACGAAACTATCTTAAAGAACGCCGAAGTGTTGCGCAAGGCTCTAAAAGGGAAAGCAGGAGTCAGGCTGCTCGACGAGCAGGGCGGTTCCAGCCTGGTTTCCTTCACGATGGAAGGAGCCCGGCACGCACAAATCGTCAAGGATCTGGAAGAGAAGAAAATAATTCTGCGCACGATTCCAAATCCGGATTGCATTCGCGCATCCGTGCATTACTTCAGCGCGGAAGACGTAAACAAGCTGATGGAAGCCCTAGAAGTTTAATGTCGTGCAGACAAACTCTGTCGAATGAAATTCATTTTGCCCAGTGCATCTAACTTGGACACAATCGAATCTGGCGTCTCGTCCAATTTATAAACCTGCGCTTCTTTAATGGTAAGCAAGCGAGAACGGCTCAGTTCAATTCGGAAATCACCCTTTCTGAGTAGTTTCTCTTGTGCAAACAACAAGGACTTGCACAAATGTTCTGCCTCTATATAGTTTTTCTCGAGGTAGAAAAAGTCTATTAGTCTTGAGAACGCATCTTCCAGTCCTTCCGGCATCTGCTCAATTAGCACCGCTTCGTTAAGCGCATCAAGTAAACTACGCATGGCTTCTGCCGCGCGCTCAAAATTCTTTTTCAAACTGGAATCGACAATACGGTCAACGCAGAGCTTCCATTCGTTTGCGTACGATTCTCTCATTTAGCAAAATCCCTTCCCAAGCGGCCGCCTCCCGGCTTCGCCTAAACTCAGCACCGAGAACATTCATCCGCAATCTACTCTTCCAGCATAAACAATCTTGCCTGATCCCGACAGTACGGAAAACATGAGTTCCGATACTAGAAATACCTATAATTTGGGGGCAAAGCCCGGAGCTTAGCGCCGGAATTGTCAAAAACTGACTGTGATTGTATAGACTCAGTTGTTCCGGGGGGGTAGGGGCTGGACTGAGTACCAGTTGAGGAACATTAGATGCCGAACGAGTATGATGACGTGAAACCGCCTACTACTCATGTTGGGGATATTGGCGATAGACGTGGGCAGATGGCTGACGGGAATTCGCCCTTGATCGAGCGAGTTTTCAACAAGGCTTATCCCGACGCAAAGCTTGTCGACAATATTGTCTCAATGGTAAGCGATGGAAAAATTCAGGATAAAGGCGGTCTGGCAAACGAAGCGGCAAATGCCCATGCTCAGTCTCAAACACGGCAACTTCAGGACGCGGTAAACAAGAAATTGGCGGATGCTAAATCGCCTTACCGCATAAAAATTGACGATAGCATGGCCGGAGTTCAAGACATAGGCTCCATCAGTGTGGATCTTATTGATACTTCCAGCCGCAAGGTTGTTGATACTTGTGCCAGACCAATCGACAACAGCCCGAGAGTACAGTATCCGGAGCGCCCGCATATAGATAGACCGCCGGTCCAACAAATGCCGTCGGACTTGCCGCGTCTGGATATCGTAGACCCGCCCAGCAGGCGAAAGAGTCCCTGGAGCTAAGAATTACCTCGTTAGGTCATTCAAGATAATTCGAATGGGTGAAGCCACAGATGGCACAAGCTGTCATTATCAAAGCGACAGCTAAGCTTGTGCTACGAAAAGGAACAATCCATGAATCACTCAACATATCACCACAAGCAAACGCATATGCCAATTCATGATTGGCGCTGGATTATTCTGCTTTTAATCGCGGTTTTGACCATGCTTGCTTTCACAATGAAAGCGGCCAGCCGGTTAGTTGAACCCTCGATGACAAATCCGGTACAAATAAACTCAATTGACTGATCAAAGCAGGATCAGTCGGGGCGGAATGCATCCTCATCGTCTTCAAGTTCGCGCGATGGAACAACCGTGCGCGCGTCCTTAGACCCACATTTGGGACACTGCACCGGTCCCGAATTGAAGTGAACAAATTGCGTATCACACATCAAGCATTTATATTCATGCTCACCTGAGTTCATTTCCTTGCTTTTCTGGTAGACCATTAATTGAACTCCTTTCATTTGATAAGAATCCCTGCATCAATGAAAAATTGTGGCGGGGTAACTCAAGGGCTGATAGAACGGCGATTCTGGCAAGTCATCAGCCTTCTCGCGTTTCAATTCAGCGACTTTTGCAACTCTGCGCGCTTGCTCTGCTTCCTGGTGCCGTCCAAGCTGTTCCAACAAATGCGCATAATCGAGCTCACATTGAGCCAGACCAGACTGCTGTCCTTTCCTGCTCATGAATACGTCAATCGCGCGCTTATAGAAGGGCTCGGCTTTTGCTGAGTCTCCCTTCGCTTCATACAATTTTGCAAGTAATCGAACGAATTCTTCAAACGGACCGATGGTTGAGGGCTCAAGAATGTCTATTGCCTTTTGCAACAAGTCTTCTCCCTCGTCATAATTGCCGATGGCAATATCGATTAACGAAAGCATTCTCATGCTTTCAAGAGTGTCACTGTCTTGAGGAAGCAGTGTCTTTTGCTTTATTTTGAGAGAACGGCGGCAGGGGGCTTCGGCTGCCTGGAAATTTCCCTGCACCAGATAGAGACGTGCAAGATGATCGAGCACCATAGAGATGCTGCTGTGCTCAGGGTCAAAAACTTGCTCAAGTATTTTGGCCGCCTGCAGATAATGCATCTCAGCCTCAGCGTATTCTTCGCGACAAAAACAAACATTCCCCAGCTCATTCAAAATAATTGCCAGATTCACCTCATCAAGCTCAGGCTCTTTGCGATAAATAGAAAGGGCTGTAAGAAGCGCTCTTTTTGCCAGGTCATCATCTCCGGCTTTTCTCAATTGCCTTCCTTTCGAGCACAACTCGTGGATGGATGTGAGCGCATGTAACCTTTCATCATTTTTCATAATATGCGGACTCCAGTTCAATTTCTCCTCTAAATTAAAAGCTTTTGCACCAAATACGATACCGGCGTACTAAGGGGCATCTGATGTGGCAAGTTCTTCCTGCGAATGAGCAACATCAATCAGTGCTTTAGCTACGCCACCTTCAAGAATCTGCGAGAACGAAACCGTCCGCAACAGGTCAGCTCTGATTCTTCCTTTACTAACCTCTTCATTAAGTTGCTCAAGGAAACGATTGCCGTTCTTGTCATTTCCAATTTGCAGGAAAACAACGCAAATTTCTT
Source organism: Obscuribacteraceae bacterium (SeqCode) (assembly GCA_044358055.1). Classification (GTDB taxonomy): domain Bacteria; phylum Cyanobacteriota; class Vampirovibrionia; order Obscuribacterales; family Obscuribacteraceae; genus JAIEPM01. The sequence goes on along the minus strand of JBIKOL010000009.1, from coordinate 83,216 downwards.
TTGGATTTGTGGTTTGACTTAGCTTTTTCAAAGTCTCCTTAACGGAGATTTTGTTGTCAGGGCAGCAATCACTGATCACCGCCAGCAACAGTGGCTTTTGATGCTCGCCCTTCGTCTTCTTCTCCAGGTAATCCGCCAGCTCGGCTTTCATCGCAGCGGTGGTATCTGTATTACCTTTCGGCGAAGTAAAATAGAATACCTGGCTCACCGTGGAAAAAGTAAGACCGCTGTAGTCGTGAGTCTTTTTGGCAAAGCTGGCAACACGCAAGGGTTCGGAAAGCACTCCCTTTGCCTGCTTGTCAAAGTCACTTAGCTCCTGTGCACACCATTGCCAGCGAGTCAGGCAATCATTTGAATTATGCTCTTTTGACAAACGAAAATTTTCATTGTTTGCTTGCGCAGGACAATCTTTATCATTCATCGAACCTGAGGAGTCCAACAAGAGAACAAGGTCATATGAGTTTAGTTTCGCTATTGTAGAGGCTGCCAACTTAGTCGTGTTCACTTCTGCTGGATTAGGCCACAGCTGAACTAGATTAGCGGCAAGAGCGGGAATACGCGGACTGCTAATAAGAACTAATTGCAGAGCCATAACAGCAGACAGCAAAGTATAATGTCGAAGCATATTCGATGCCCCACTTTTTGTCGGTAATTACATTTCGGGAGACCTTGCAGGCAAGACGGAAGAGATGGGTTTCGGTTCCCTGCAAGCATTCCAACTATGAGCAACTGAAGCGGGAACAAGACGCGAATTATATAGTCCATCCAGAACAGATTGAATATACATAAGAAGGAAAGCATATGGACAATGTTTACCTTCAGGACCTGATCACTAGAATTGAGAATGAACTAAGTGTGCACGACAAGAAATTCTCGGGCAGCTGGATTCACAGTCAGTGTCCCGAAAGAATGAGGAAAGTCGTTAACTCGCTCAGGAGAGCGCTGGACGAATCCCGCCCTTCCCCTGAGCGCAAGCGTGAGTCAGGGGCAGAAACTTTTCGCGGTGATGAAATGGAACCAGCGAAAAAAATGTATCAGCTGGCACGATATGAAGACGAACTTGGTGACATGAAAGAAGCCGAGGAAACCCGGTTTCACGCCTGGGAATTTGTAGCTGAGCAGTTAAATGAATTCGATGGCTTCAACCGCTAGGTTCATCAGGTCCCCTGGCCCGAATAACCTGGCAAACCGGAAGGTGCAGCAACTGGCATTTCTTTACCGCGCACAATGCGGCCAATTTAGTTAAAGCGCGCAAGCGTAACGCCTGTTGATGCACCTTGCCAAGTCCTGCTTACCAGTACGGTATTTGAAATGACGTTTATAAGCCTGCTAAAATCTGTCCTGCGCGATCAAGAAAGCGCCGGGGCTCAAGCGCCGACGGACGTGGAGATCGACATGCAGCCGGAGGTAATTGTGGCAGGCTCGAAGAGGGTACTTATACTTTCCGCATCTGTCGGCACAGGACATATCAGGGCGGGACAAGCTTTAGAGAAGGCTTTTCTGGGTCTCGATTCAAATGATTGCATTCAGCATGAAGACGCTCTGGAATTAGCGAATCCGGCTTTCAGAAACATAATCAGGAAGGGTTATTCTGACCTGGCACGTAATGCTCCAGAGCTTTTAGGATGGATCTACGATTACACCGATAGAGTCTGGACAACAGACGAACACGGCAACGCTTTCGAGCGCTGGAATGCTTTGAAGCTTGTGAAGTACGTAAGCGGATACAATCCTGATATTGTCGTCTGTACACACCCACTTCCGGCAGATATGACTTCGTGGTTGCTCTGCAAGAAGAAATTGACTGCACAGCATGCAGTAGTTATCACCGATTACGAAATAAACCCAATGTGGCTCTGCCATCACTATTCAATGTATTTTGTCGCGGCCAATGAAACGAAAGAACATTTGATTCACTTGGGTTATTCTCCCGAACGTATACGTGTTACAGGAATACCTGTAGACCCTGTTTTTGCGCAGAAGAAAAACAAAGTGCAGATGCGCCTTAAGCATGGGCTGAACCCGGACTTAACCACTATTCTGATTTCGACCGGTGGGGCAGGCTTAGGTTCGATAGAAAACATTATTGCCACACTCTGGGACCTTGATACCAATTTGCAATTTATCGCAGCCTGCGGATCCAACGAAGAACTAAAGAAATCAGTCGAAGACGTAGTCGAGAGCTTACCGGCGCGCGAGCACCGAGTAAAAATCATGGGCTACACAAACGATTTCGACGAGTTTATGGCAGCCTCAGATATGCTGATCGGCAAACCCGGAGGGCTCACCACTTCCGAAGCGCTGGTGAAGGGTCTGGTTTTTGTAATAATCAACCCGATTCCCGGGCAGGAAGATCGCAATTCTGATTATCTGCTGGAGAACGGTGTGGCACTTCGCTGCAACAATCTGCCTGTCTTGCGTTATAAAATCCAGATCTTGCTGCAAGACAAAAACAAATTTGAAACACTACAAAAAAATGCATTGTCACTTTCACATCCAAATGCCGCATTGGAAATTGCTCGAGAACTCACCGCACTTGCAGACAGTGGGGCTCCGCAAAGCCTGGTTCACCCAATAGATCACAAATGTGATACGACACTTGCCGGATTGAAGATCTACTAATCGACAATCTATTGACGCAGTTTTTGAATTAGCAAAATTCTTGATCTTCCATTTTGCTTGCAGCAGAATGGTTTGCGCTTTTACTTTTGACTACGGATGAGGCAGATGGCTTATCTTGGCAGAAAAATGCAGGAACTCCGCAGTAACAAACTCGTCCGATTGGCAGATGCGTATATCACAAAACAAAGGAGCTTAAGCCATGAGAATATTGACTGCAAAAGCCACCGTGTATGGTATCGCAGCAGCATTCTTCGGGTTAATACTCTCACAGTCCGCAAATGCGGAATATCTGTACAACACCAGCTGGGAAACCATGGTGACACCTACAATGTATCTGGAGACAGCCCCGACGATTGGCTGCAATCACACGGTGAACAGCCCCCTCGTCCTTGATAGATCGCGCCTTAACAACAGCTCATTGCCAACAATGTTCCGGACGGTTACACAACCAGTTATCGTAACCGATACGGACAGATATCACCTTTTAAACCGAAAACTGTACTAGTAGAGACAAAACGGGAAGCGGACGCAACAGCGCCCACATCCTCTGGGGAGGTAACTAAAATGAAAATCGATAAAAGCAAGTGTTTGCTTGTAATTAGTATTGCAGCCAGCTTGACACCGACAATAGCGTTTGCCGATGGTTTGCCGCAGTGCTATGCACCGCAGCATAAATGCGCACGTCCGAAGCATCATCGCACAATATCCCTGGCTCCATCAACAACTAAGACGGTCTATGAAACCGTTACACACACGATCGAAAAGCCTGTTTATATCGACAGACCAGTTGTAACACCGGCGCCAGAACCAGCTCCGGTGCAACCAGTTCTTCTCGAACAGGCGCCAGCATGTGAGCAAGTTATCGAGCAACCAATGGTTATCGAAAACAAAGAGCGCTGGCACTTGCTGCAAATCAAGATATTCTAATTGAAAAATTGCATTTGAAGCTCAGCCGATCAAAAACAAGTCGTCCTCCAAAGGAGGACGACTTGCTATCTCTGGGGGTTGAGCGCAAAGCCCTGAATTAAAGTTTTCAACCGATCTACTATGATTCTGTTATTGCTCGCCTCGATCGATTACTCTATGATCATTGCACATGAGCTTGAGTGGAAATCCAGAGTAATTATTAGAGGCAGCATTATATTGTTCAGCTTCATACATAATAAGCTCGACATGCTTCGGGAACCTTCAGCGAATTTCAAAGTCGCCAGATCGAGGATGAAAGTTAGCTGCATATGGAATTCATTTCAAACTCTGAAGATCAAATTGTCGAGCCTGATTTGCTCTGGAAGATACTTGCAGGTGTAGCCCGAGAGGCAGAGAATCAGCAAGACTACGAGCAGGCAGCACAATATTATTTCCACTCGCTGAAATCCGCAGAAGAAGCATTCGGCAATAACGATCTGCGGGTTGCTTTCATATTGCTTGAATGTGCCGAGCTTTGCTGCAAGCAATCAAACTATAGTCAAACCAGACAATTCTTGCGTAAGGCCAAACGCATTCTTCGCCAGACTCTGCGCCCATACGGTGCAAAAATGCACTAGACAAATGTATTTATGCAATAATTTCGCAGGTGCCGGACTTTAGCACTGGGAATTCCAAGAGGACAAGAGCTCACAGTGAAATTTAGTAACTCAAAATTTCCTTGGCTACTTTCCCGAGCATTTATACTGGCATTTTGCTTTTCAACAGCTCTACCTCCTGTCCTTCTTGCAAATCCGACTCGAAGAGAATTCACAAATTTTGAAGCCATGCAGGCAGCCGATATTCTCGGCATCAGGTCTCAGGTCGAACGATACCTGTCCCTGCAAAAAGGAGACGCAAGAGAAGATTTTGAAAACGAATTACTGTCGTTGAAATCGCTGATTATTCGAAAAATTTTGCTCGGCTTCGTTCAAGTCAGGCAATCAAGCAACAAAACCGATATCGAGCTAACCTACGCCTACGACGTTCTGTATAAAGAAGGCCAAAAGGAAAGCCGCGTGTTCGACGCGCTTAACCTTCTTAACTTCTCTCAGCTGGCGGTTCTATACAGCGTAGCTCCATACAACCGGATCAACGAGCAATTCATTCAGTCATCAATACTAGGAGAAGTGCAAGCGGGCCTGGGCATAACACTGCCTGTCATTTCCATTCTGTATGGAAAATACTTTAGCTTCAAGAAAAAACCTCCGCCGTCCTTGCTCAGGAACAGTATGAATGGAGATGTTGTTGACGCAACAAATTTGCCGCCCTTAATTACAAAGTTTCTTGATAGCTCAGAATTCGGCGACAGCAATACGCGCAGACAATCTATGTTTGAGTTTTGGAAGAGAAACTACGGCATTGATCCATCAGACAAAAGCAGCCTCACATCACTCAATGATGATAAACGTGGCACGCTCGGAATGTTGAACAAGCGCATTGTGCTTTTATGGTCGCTGCGTAACGAGGTACAAGCATTCGATCACGAATTGATGGCTCTAAGCAATCTGGTTAAAACTCCGCATTCCGAATTCGGCAACGAGACCCTCAGCGGAGTCAATATTAATGAAAACGCGTTAGAAGCTGCACGCTTGCTGAAATTGGAATCAGCCGTCGCCACTCTTATAGAGCTAAATAAACATCATGACCGCAGCAAGAAGAAACAAGAACTTGATGCAGCAGTATTAGAGCGCGTATTGAACGCCACCATGGACGTTCGCATAGCCACAGACAAGATCGATCAAGAGCTTCACTATAGTTACGACATTGCGCTGGCCGATTTGCTTTCAAGACGAGCAAAAGCCATGCAAAGAAACTTTGAAGTGAACTTTATCCAGACAGGCACCATGGTGGCAATCGCGAAACTACTATTTCTAAAAAAACATGCGAAATCAGCCAACCAGTTACTTGTCATATCGAGTGGCGTTTGTAATGTCCTTTCGGGGCTGGGAATATATCTCGATCGCGGTGGACACAGAGTTCCTTCACCAGAACCTAATTCCCTGGCTGAGTTTATGGAGCTTGATCTTTCCAAATACAGTTTTTCACCACTAATGAGGGCATTTCTCAACCAACCTTCAGCAGAATCAAACACGGGGGAAACGCGAAAAGAATTTCTTTTGTCATTGTGGAAGAAGCAGCATGTGAGCCGACTGAGTACAAACAAGGAAAGGAACAGAATCAAGCTAGCGGCAATGCCTGGCTCTAAGTACGACAGCATAAAAATACTAACGGATCGCGTCGCATTGCTTTCTTCATTAAAAGCAAATCTTGAATTCTTCGACCAGGATCTTTTCGAGCTGATTAAAGCAACGGATGCCGAGCCGCTTTCACCCAACACTTCCTCCACAAATGCAGCGCCTTCTGACGAAAGCAAGAACATGCAAACTGCTCATTTACTCGGTGTCAATTCCCGACTTGTTGGCAGAGTCAGCGCCGGACCTGGCGATAGCGAATTTTTAAACGACGAATTGAGACTTACAAGGAAAGCTCTCGAAGCAATCCTGGATGTGCGAGTAACGGTGGACAAGCTAGATCTGGCAGTCGTCAGAGAGGTGGAAATCAGAGACAGAATGGTAAGAAGCCGCGATCGTGCAGTCGCAATTACTAACAACGTGGACTTCTTCCAAATCGGTATTTTAGGAGAAATAGATTCTGGCCCGCTGGCACATTCAGGTCAAAGGAGATACAGGTATTATGGAGATGTAGGAAACTTTGTTTCAGGACTGCTGGTTGCCGGTCTTACTGGTGCCGCTTTCTTAGAAGGCGGCGGCGGATACAGGCCTAATAAACCTTTTCCAAATATGTTGAGCCAGATGCTCGGACTGGAGACTTCCGCGGATTTGCAATTCTCGCCATTGATCTGGAAGTTCTTGAATACGAAAGTTCCTGGGACGGCAGAAACCCGAAGAGACCAGTTGGTCAATTACTGGAAATCAAAGAGAATGCTTAGTTCCGGCGATGGCATCAAGAAGAGCGAGGCGGAAAAACTGGCGGCAAATGGCCCCGCGCACCACTGGTGGAACGAAAGGATTGGAATGATAGACCATCGCTTGCGCATGCTTTACCTGCTTCGTTCTACGGTAGATCTTTTCGATGTAGACATTTCCGATTTGCTGATTTCAGCAGATAGATAACGATTAAGCCTCGATTTAACTTGAGGAACAGCCTGTCAAGCGCATATCAGAGAACGAGTATTTTTCTCTGCTTAACCCACAGATTGCTTGCTCATAGCGTATGATTAGCAGCTACAGAGAAGATCCATTGATCTGCTTTGCAATTGAGCTCTAATGCGCTTGTGGTTTCCGAACACGAAATTTCCCTGAGCAGGCAAGAGTTTTGATTAAGTTCTCGTGGGATTACAACACGCAAAAAAGGGCTGACTACTTTGAAAAACGTAGCATTAACATCGCTGAGCGATGCCGTGCACTTAGATGAGTCTTACTCGAACCAGCTTATATTCTGGCTTAACGGCGAAAAAATAGAAGTAGCAAATGCTGACCCTACTGTACTACTCAGCGATTTCTTGCACGACAGGGGATCTATTGGCACAAAAGTCGGTTGTGGTCAAGGCGGTTGCGGCGCATGTACGGTAATGATCTCACATAAAGATCCGCGAACGGGCAAGGCTGTCCATCGGCCGATCAATTCTTGCCTCCGCCCTATCTGCTCGCTCGACGGTACGATGGTGACTACAACAGAAGGCATAGGTAATGTTCGCGACGGGTTGGACCCAACACAATATTGCCTAGCGATCAATAACGGATCACAATGTGGATTTTGTACGCCTGGTTTTGTGATGAACGCACATGCGTATTTACAAGAACATCCCGATGCAACTGAGCAAGAAATTGAAGACATTTTCGGTGGCAACCTCTGCCGTTGCACCGGCTACCGACCGATATTACAGGGCATGCGCACCCTGGCCTGCGATTATAAGGGTGATTGCAAGCAGCAGACTTGCCTTGTGGATCCTTCTTTTGATGTAAAGCACAACGATAAACTCAAAGAAATAAATCTCGACCAATTGCCGGCGCACAACCTGCCTCCACGTCAATTATATTTTCAAGGTCGTGGAATCGAATGGTTCAGGCCAAACTCTATAGATGAGCTCTACAGGCTGAAAAAACTGCTCACTGAGAAAGCAGGGAAAGAAAACGTCAAGCTCATCTTTGGCAACACAGCCTCGGGAATTTATTCGACTGAAAAGGGTCGCTATCACATAGATATTGCAGGCATCAAAGAACTGAGCGAGCTAAAGGAAACCGATGAGGGGCTCACAATTGGTGCCTCGGCCACCATACAAGAATTGCTTGAGTTCGCTAAAGCTGTGTCGAAGAAGCGCCCGAAAGAGCAGGTTAAGGGACTCGAGGCACTCGTCTATCACGGGCTCTTCATAGCAGGCCTGCAAGTGCGCAGTGCAGGCAGTGTCGCCGGAAATATTTTCATTACTCGCGATCATGGCATGAAAGGCGGAGCCTTCCCGTCGGATTTGTTCACGGCGCTAGCCACACTCGGCACTGAACTTACGATAGGTTCCACCACTTACGAAGGGTCCAGCAAAACATTCCTTCTCATTGATATGCCCCCGACAGAATCCTTGCCTGCTGACGCAGTGATTCTTTCATTCCAAATTCCATACACACGAGCAAACGAGTATGTGCAAACCTATCGAATTGCTCGCCGAAAACAGATGGCTCACCCAATTGTCAACGCAGGATTCCGTTGCGTCATAAAAGATGGCAAAGTACAAGCCGGTGATATGACGGTTATATTCGGCGGTCTGGCTCAGATGATTCATCGCTGCAGCCAAACCGAACAGGCTCTCATCGGAAAAGCATGGACTCAGGAAACTCTGAGCGAATCACTGAAAGTGCTCGTCGAGGAAGTAAATCAGTGCATAATTCCAATGGACGAGGAAGGAATCACCACTGAATACAGAAAACAACTCGCTGAAAATTTCTTCTACCGCTTTTTCTTGCATGTTGCAGCAGAGCTCGACCCCAAGAAAGTTGACGAACGAAATCTTTCTGCGGCTAATCATGACATTCGTCCGCTTTCAAAAGCAACGCAAGAATATGATGAATACCCTGAGCTTTATCCGCTCACTAAGTCCTATATCAAACGGGCAGCGTTCGTCCAAACCTCTGGTGAAATTCGTTATACGCAAGACATCGCTTTGCCATTTGGTGGCTTTCACGCGGCGATGGTCAAAAGCACCCGCCCCCATGCTCGATTTTCATTTACAAAGAACGTGGACAGCCTAGATAAGCTGATCGAACTTTTGAAGAAACAATTTCCAGGGTTTAAAGATCTCGTTACGGCGGCTGATGTCCCTGGTGAAAATCTGATCGGTCTGGGTGATGATGATCCTGTTTTCAGCGACGGAATCGTAACATCGGTGGCTGCGCCAATTGCACTGGTCCTTGCTGACTCTATTCCACAGGCCAGAGCAGCTGCTGAATTTGTAGAGAAAGAATGCATTGCCTATGAGGATCTTCCAGCAGTAATTACGCTAAAAGATGCAATCGAGAAAAACACCGCGATGCCGATGATTTTGAGATCTTCTGATCCGGACGCGGATATTCAACAGCGCGTACCTACTATCAGCCGCATCGGCAGCAATATGGATTGGTGCGAGGATCCCAAAGGCGTGAAACTGCCTGGCACCGAGCTTGCTTACGGCACGATAAGAACGCCGGCACAGGCGCACTTTTATCTGGAGACGAATTGCGCGCTGGCAATACCCGGCTCTTACGATCAAATGACCATATTCTCCTCAACGCAAAATCCGAATGGTACGCAAGCTTCTGTTGCTAGAGCATTAGACGTAAATTCCAATCAAATTCAAATCTTAATTGAACAAATTGGTGGCGGTTTTGGTGGGAAGCAACACAGAGCCAACATTGTTGCCGCGCAGGCCGCAGTTGCAGCACGCAAGCTCAACAAGCCAATCCGCTTGCTTTACGATAGAGCAACAGATACTCAGATGATTGGCAAACGCCATCCTTACGAAGCCGATTATCATGTCGCTTATACGGACGACGGAAAGATCGAAGGCTTGCGCCTGGACATTCGCTCCGATGCGGGTGACACATATGACGCTACCTTTGCAGTTCTCGACCTTGGGCTGCTAACCTCCGACGCCTGTTACATGGTGCCAAACATGCAGACAAATGGAACTGCGTACCGAACGAATAAGCCAAGCAATACGGCCTTCCGCACATTTGGTGTCGTACAGGTATTCACGCTTATCGAAACTGTTATCGAAAGAGTCGCTTTCGAGTTGAGCAAAAAGCATGGACGCAAAATTCTTCCGGAAGAAATTCGCGAAAAGAACATGTACAGAGATGGTAAACCGGGCGACTACGATACGACGCATTTCGGCCAGGAACTCGAGTATTTGATTATTCGCGAAATGTATGATGCATTGAAGGAATCGAGCGAATTTGTTCGAAGAGAAAAAGAAGTCGAAGAGTTCAACAAGAAAAACCGCTGGCTTAAACGTGGTATTTCACTTGTTCCAAATAAACACGGAATTGCATTTACCGAGCCGCGCGGCTCGCTGAACGCAGCCAGTGCACTGGTGAACGTAAACATGGTTGATGGCTCTGTAGTTATTTATCATGGTGGCGTCGAAATGGGACAGGGACTCCACACAAAAATAGCCCAGCTGGCAGCCAACACTCTGGGTATTCCCCTTGAGTTAATTCGCATCGGAGGAAATAACACAGATTCGATCGTTAACTGCCCTGCCACTGCAGCATCTACGGGATACGATCTAAACGGGGGCGCCGTTGAGCTAGCTTGCCGCAGGCTCAGAGAGCGCCTGGAAGATTTCTGCCGTGACATTGAACAATTTAATCCGCATACACGCATCGATGACTGGCGTACAAACTGGTCAGAGCGCTGGAAAGAGATTGTGTTCAAGGCCTGGTTCAATCGTATCAATCTCAGCGTTGCGGAACTTTATAAATCTCCGCACTACAAGGGGCCGACCTACAGGAATCCGCAAGGTAAGCCATTCCTGTATTTCGCTTCCGGTGTAGCGTGTACTGAAGTTGAAATCGATCTTCTTAGCGGCGAATTTAAAATCATTCGTGCAGACGTCCTGGGCGACAATTGCAAATCGCCCAACCCAGCTATCGACATCGGACAGCTGGAAGGCGGGTTCATTCAAGGTGTCGGATTCGCCACCACTGAAGAACTGGTCTATGATCACGAAGGCAAGCTCGTCACAGACAACATCTGGAGTTACAAGCCACCATGCACCAAGACGATTCCTATCGACTTCCGCGTTCGTTTGCATCCAGTAGATGAAGAGCGAAACACGAGAGAACGCATTGCCGAAATGCAAGCAGTGAAGTCTTCGAAAGCGCTGACCGAATCTTCGCTTTCGTTGGGTGCTACAGTCTACTTCTCTTTGATTCACGCAATCAAAGAGGCGAGAAAAGAGATGCTCGGCAGCAATGATTGGATCGATATAGACCTGCCGATGACCTGCCAGCAGATCCAGCGCCTTTGCGGGGTTTCGACCGCTAACTTGAAGCTCTGAAGACGCATATTCACTTTCAGAAATAAACAGGTAATGCTAATGTCTGAACAGACAAGTACAAAAGCTACGGCTAGCACAACTCTGGTCACCAGATTTAAGTTGCACGATGTTCCTGTTGTAGATACGGCATCGTGGCTTGTAAAACTCATGAATCTCGGCATGGAAAGCCCTGGCTTTCTCAGCGCAGAAATAATTCCAGCTTGCCCTCCGGAACAAGCTGATTGGGAACTCCTGCAGAGATTTCGCAACGCTGATTTTGCAAATGGCTGCCGGAACACTGGTGCACGCCGTAAGTTGCTCGATGAAATGGCCGCCGCACTTAATACCAAAACAGATCAAGCAGTGGATGAATCAATATCGACTGCAACCAGAGGCTCCGTTGCCACAGCAATAATTACAAGTGTAAAGAAAGGAAAGGAAGCCGAATATCGAGCTTGGGAAGGAAAAATGCAAGTGCGGCAAGCTAGCTACCCTGGTTATAGAGGCAGCTACGTACAGCCTCCTAGCAGTGCTGCGCAAGAGCAATGGACAACAATGTTGCGCTTCGATACTCCGGAAACCCTCGAGAATTGGTTTCATTCGGAAGAACGACAAGATTTGCTGAATGAGGCAAATGAAATTGTCGCATCCACAGATTTCCGAAAAATGACCATGTCATTTCAGGGATGGTTTCCGGCAGATCAAAAGACAGGCAAGCCGCCTGCTGTATGGAAGTCAACACTGCTGGTGGTGCTCGGGCTCTTCCCTATCGTCATGCTTGAAATCAAATATTTGAATCCACTCCTGGCACCATTGCCATCAGCAGCGCTTGCGAATCTTATTGCCAATGTTATTAGCGTTGCTGCCACCAGCTACTTCACGATCCCCTGGGCGATGGGCACTTTTTCCTGGTGGCTGCAGCCGGATGAGAAACAAGAAAGCGCTATCAATTTAAAGGGAATTCTGGTTTTGGCGGTTTTATTTTCAATTGAACTCGCAGCACTCTGGAAGCTACTTTAAATCGCTTTATAGACGGAGCCTGGTAGGGGCATGCCTCGCATGCCCACGTAACGGACCAATCCTGACGGGCACGCAAGGCGTGCCCCTACTATTTCTTTATCCCACTTAGGGTGTGTATCCATATTTCTTGGCAGTTTGAAGATCTGCCTTGGCTCTGGCAGACAGCTTGCCATCAAGCTTTTCATAAGCACGATATCTACCAAGATAACCGCCTGCATACTTAGGCGAAAGTTGAACTACTTTCGAATAATCATCCACAGCTTTCTGGAATGCGCCCGAATTCAGATAAGTCTTACCGCGATATTCATAATAATCAGCATCTTCCGGATACCGTTCAACCAGCGCAGTGTAATCGGCAATAGCCTTCTCGTAATCTTTTGCACCATCATAAGCAACAGCACGCTGTACGTATGGCCACACGAGCTTCGGCTTCATTTTGATCACTTCAGTATAGTCGGCAATCGCTTCTTTGTGCTTGCCCATGTTATCCATTAATTTACCGCGTGAACCAAGATAATCGTCATTCGAGGGATCGTATTTGATCGCATTGCCAAAGTCAGCAATAGCCTTGCCGTAATTCTTTTGCGATTCATAAATCATGGCCCGGTCAAAATATGCTTTTGCATTTTTGCTATCCAGACTTATGGCTTTGCTAAAATCAGCAAAAGCAGCTTTCTCCTGATTCAAGAAGTTGCGCGCCTCTCCGCGTCCTGTCCATATCGCTGAATCGCCTGGTGCAAGCTCGATAGCTTTATCATAATAAACAAGAGATTTGTTGGCGTCACTCTTCTGCATCCATAATTCGCCAAGTTTTTTCAATTCACTAGTTTTCTCTGCAACAGATTTTTTCTCGGCCATTATGGCAGCAACTTTCTTTTTGTCCGAAGCAGTGCTTCTCGATTCAAGATCAATTTTGTTTGCGCGGGCTTTTAGCGGTTTCGCTTCTGAGCTCTTACCTATTCTCGTCAGGAAGGCGGCATAGTCATGCAGGATAGACTCCACAGTAGTGTCATCCACACCTGCCGCTTGTTTTTCACGTTCTTTAAGAAGGGTTTCCCATTGCGCCTTAGCATCATCGTTGCGATGCATTTTCTCGTAAATGTCAGCGAGTGTGCTGCGCTCGCTGGCGAGGTCAAGTCCGAGCTCGGTACGATCGGCAAGAATTTGTTTGTAGATTTTTTCAGCCTCGGCAAAGTTTCCTTTCTTGATCAGATTGGTGGCAGTGTTATTCATCTCCATCCACTTCGCACTTTTCAGTTTTACTTGTTCGCCATTGTCTTCAGCTGTAGCGAAAGTAGCAGCAACACCACACGAAAGTGCAAGTAATTGCATAAGTATCAAAGTGTTTATCACGGTTCTTGTTTTCATCAATCGTATCCACACGTCTTTTGTCGGGAAATATTTTTACCGCATCCCATAAGTTAAGTCTACTTGTGCAAATGGGTCTAAAAGGGCTTACGTGAGGATCCGCTAAATTAGCGAAGTCAAGCGAGTAGATTAGAGACATCTTTCGGATGCATGAGAGTAATTAGTTAAGCCGACCTCAGACAAGCGCCTTCGAATATCTCAACAAGGTTGCGTTGTGGGCTTCTTTAGTTCTTCCATCGAAAATGTATCCGTGTCTGCTATAAAACCTTCTAGCACGATCATTTATTTCGAACACCCAGAGCCGGGCTTCGCTGAAGCCCTGCCTCTTAAGTTCAGCCTCACACCAGTTCAATAAATTGCTGCCGTGATTTCGTCCAAGAACGCAAGGATGTAAATAAATTCGATCAAGCTCGCCATGAAATTCCTCTGCGTCATCATCATCAGATCTTGCAGCAGAAACAAAACCTACAATTTGCTCCCTTCGCAAAAGTAAGTTTGTTGTGCACAAGGCCTGCGCGATTCTCTTAGTCCAGGCATCTTCAAATTCATCGAGTGTGCGATGATTTGCATACTCGGGAATCAAATGCCCAAAAGTCTCTCGAATCGAAATAAAATGCACAAGAGCAACTGCTCTGGCATCTGCCTGTCCGATCATACGAGTATTGCAGGGAATCTCATCCCTGTACATAAAATAAGAGGGGCTCAGAAGACCAGTAGGTTCGTATAGTTGCGAGCTTATTCCGAGAAATCCTAATTTGATAAGCATTGATCTCGATGCTTTATTTTCCGGATGATGTCCTGCGAATATGGAATGCTTGTTCAATGTTTCAAAAGCGTATTTGATCACAGCGTTCCCAGCTTCAACGGCGAGGCCGCTTCCCCAGAACTTTGGCAAGAGATGAACTCCGAACTCTACGACATTTGGATCATCACTGTATGGGCGCAAACCACAACAGCCAACAAGTTCATTAGTGTCCACGGTAAAAATTGGCCAGTACTGAAACCCTCGTTCTCTCTGACAAGCCAATTCGCGCTGCAATCTCTCCAAAACTTGATCACGAGTATAAGGTTCTTTCGTGAACAAACGAGTCACTTCTGGATTGCCCCAGACTTGCATAGCAAGCTCGGCATCATTATCAAGCCAGCAAGTAAATTTCAATCGCGGCGTACTCAAAAAATATGATCGCATCAATCCGCCTGAGCAAGCAACCAGACAGCTCATATTGTAAGACAGAGAAAATGAGTTAGTGTGTAGGCAGACCGTTTTTCGCAGCGACTTGTGAAGGTGCTTGCGGAGTGGAACCCCACTGGTAATTTTTCACAAAAGCGCTTGTTGGTAATGAACCGAGATGCTTTATCTCAGCGCGATTCCATTCATCAAAGCTATTGTCCACAGGTTTGTAAGTCGGATGATAACCGCTATCATTGTAGGCTGCGTTGTTGAAGCCGTATCCGTATCCGCCATATCCGCGGCCACCACGCCTTCCCCAATAACCTGCACCTACCGGTCTGTAAGCATAGCCATTCGAACCTGATGGTTGCGGACCTCTTACAGGATTTGCGGCACTACCGTTTGCATAAAACACTGGTGCGGCTGCCATATGAACCCCACCGCCATGCCCTCCGCCACGTGCTTCGCATGACAAAGTAGCAAGCGTGGATAAAAGCGATATAAGCGAGATGGCGATAAACAGCTTTCTCATCGGCGTGTCCTCTTACAGAAGAGTATACTTGAAAACGCCCAAAACGCAAGCACAATCTTCCTCACGAGTTCCTCACAATCGAACTTGAAGCGAGCGACAAATCATTTGCTCATTCGCTATCTTGCTAGTGCGGTTCGAGCAGAAAGCTCCTTTTCTAAGGTACTTAGCTGTCCAATCAGCTGGTATTGCTCACGCGAAGACAGGTGACCACTGACAGAGAGCATGGCTGCAAAATTCTTTTTAATTCCCATCAATTGCTCGCTGAAATAATCCATGTCTAAACTTCCCAGTTTATCAATATCGTGCAATCTCAGCAAACGCTCTTCTATTTTTCCTATGTAGGCATCGATGGAAATCGGCTTAGGATAAGTACTCTGACCAATATTCTGACTGAAAGCACTGCTCTGATTATAGGAAACGGTTTGCGCTGCTCCGCCGGGAAGACTGTAATAACTGCGCCATGATTTCCCTTGAGGGCTGGGTGGTGCGTTTGCCGGCAAAGCCCATGGATTAGTGTAGGAAGGCGTTGGGCTGCCAGCATTGAAAACGGAATTTGTAAGCGCGGAATTATTCGAAGCGGAATTATTTGGGTAGGGAGTCTGACTCATTGCATTAGTATTGGGATTAGCTGCAGACCAATTGGAGGAATTATTTCCATACTGGTTTGCAGCACCATTATTAGAGCCAGAGCTATTGCTTAAGCGGAACATACTGTCCAGATTTCCCTGCATAATATCGCACCCTGCAAACGGCGGGGAAACGTTGTAGTTAGACCCGTCATTTCCATTAGAACCGTTTGCATAATTGGAGCTGCTATATCCGCCGGGTACTTGGCGTGAATCGTACATGTTTTTGTCACTAAAGCGTCGCTCAGCGAGATCTGTTTCGCTGGGTCTCCAGTACCCTGGATAATCTGGCTGTCGGTTCGCGGAATTTTGTCTCTCGAGGGCTCTCTCCGCTTCAATCACGTTGGAGCGAACTGCTGCCCTCAGAAGGTTCTGCTCAAGACGCAATCGTTCGGTTTCAACCTGCGATGAATACGATGGCACAGAGGTGCCTGGAGCTGTCTCTGATCTGGTGATTGGTCCTGCCGTCGCTGATTGGGTGACTGGTCCTGCCGTCGCCGATTGGGTGACTGGTCCTGCCGTCGCCGATTGGGTGACTGGTCCGAATGTCGCAAAAGCAGGGCTGACCGAAAAGCAAGCTAGAGAGACGAAGATAAGCAATTTATGCGCATTACTGCTGGCACGAGGCAAGAAGACAGGCTGAGCTGGCAAAATATTAAAGCGTTGAACCTGCGTTGCGGCACGACGCATTCCCGCCGAACCGGCGCGAAAGAGTAACTTAACCAAGCTAGAAGCCCAAAACATCAACGCGCCGCGCCCCCTCTTCTTTCGTTGTCAACAGAATACTTCAATAGACGTGGAGCCGACGTGAATGCGACGTGAATTAAAAGGCTTCACGGTCGGCACCCGTCAAGCAGTCTCGACATGTCCTTCTGGACTCAGGTCGGTAGTCGGCTTAGATTCTCCTGATTGTTCATTGAGTTTCTCATCACGCGGAAAGTCTGTAGCACGCCGGCGAGGATGGTCACCACCAGCGGTGTCACCGCCCCCGCGATTGTGCCGAACCCGGGAGAACAGCTGCAGGAACGCCTGTAGCGGGGTATGAGTTTCTGTCTTGGGGCTCTCGGTGTGGTACATGTAGTTCAAGGCATCGGCAAGATCGTCAGCAGAGTTGTAGCGAACCAGCATGCCCCGATTGGCAGCCGAGATAGCTCCAGTTTCCTCCGAAGCAACAATGCACAATCCATCATAGCGCTCAGACAAACCCAGCGCCGCGCGATGCCTGGTTCCATACGCATGACTGATTTTTGTATTGTCAGTCATGGGCAAAATAACGCCAGCCGCAATGATTTTGTTCTGCCGAATAACTACAGCACCATCGTGCAGCGGCGATGTCGGATTGAAAATACTCACGAGCAAGGGCGCACTTACTTCAGCATTGATGGTAGTACCGGGGCTGATGTAATCACGCTCTCCTTCCGGCGGCTCAACAACGATCAAAGCTCCGGTTTTGCTGCGCGAGAGTTCACGCACGGCCTGGATGATTTGATCAATTACATCCCGGGCTTTTTCGACGTTCGTATCGGAAAGTCCAAAATCGACGCGAAATCGAGTTCGGCCCAAATAACCTAGTCCCCGGCGCAGCTCAGGCTGGAAGACAACAACCACGCCAATCATCAAAATCGGGAATATTTCTTTCAAAATAGCGGTGATGATTGTCAGCCCCATCAAGTGGCAGGCAATCCAGAATGTAGCAAGCAACATGATTCCCTTCACGAGACGCTCTGCTTGCGTTGCGCGAATTCGCCGCCATGTCCAGGCAATTGCGTAGCCTATTATCACGACTTGAACGGTAACAAGTGCAATTGTCCACGGCGAATAATGGCTGGCAAGCTGGTTTATCAGCGAATGCCAGATATCATCCATTGCTCGCTACCTCTTGAGACGTTTGGGTACTCTATCCTTGCTCAGCAGATCGTCATTGCTTTCTCGCTCGATGATGATTTCAGCGGCTCCATCGGCGACAAGCACACACGCGGGGCGTGGGCTGCGGTTGTAATTTGACGCCATGCTGTAATTGTAGGCACCGGTGCCGAAAATGGCTATCAAATCACCTGCATCTGCTTGCAGGTAGGCTTCATTAATAATTATATCGCCTTGCTCGCAATACCTGCCGACAATAGTCACGGGATCGCTAGCAGGGTGGGTGTTTGCTCGATTTGCAACAATAGCGGTATAGGGAGCCTGGTAGGTTATGGGACGGGGATTATCAGCCATACCACCATCAACTGCAACAAAACGCTTGCCGCCCGGCAACTGCTTGCAGTGCCCAACCCGATAAATAGTGACTCCTGCCGTGCCGATAAGGGAGCGTCCTGGTTCTATCAATAAGTGAGGCAGGCTCAGCGAGCGCATCTCAAAGACTTCTTTGACGCATTTGCTTATGGACTGAGCCCACTCAAACGAGCTGACTGGCTGATCTTTTTCAGAATACTTGATGCCGAGACCACCGCCTACGTCCAGAACGCTTATTTCAAAACCCAGCTCTTTCTTCAGTTTCAACGCAAGCTCGGCAAATATTTCAGCATTTTCCAAATATGGCTGCAACTCAAGAGCCTGGCTGCCTATGTGCGCATGCAGTCCTTTCAGATCGATGCCCGGCATTTCAAGCGCGTGCTTTGCTACCTGCAAAGTTTCAGAAAGTGGTATTCCAAATTTACTGTCGTGCTGGCCTGTTTTGATGTGCTTGTGAGTGTCAGGTTCCACACCTGGTATCACCCGCAGTAGCACGCGAGCTTTCTTACCCAGCGACTCTGCAATGGAATTAAGCGCGAGAAGCTCGGACATATTATCCACGACAACTGTGACGTCACCATATTCAAGACCGGCTTTCAATTCTGCATGCGACTTGTTATTTCCGTGCATACAAATTCTCTCGGCGGGAAGCCCAGCCACTCTGGCAGTGTAGAGTTCTCCTTCAGAAACAACATCGAGACCGAGCCCCATCTCTTTCAAAAGGTGAACCATCGCCAGACACAAGAACGACTTGCCGGCATAAAGAATTTGCGCGTTGGGATAATCTTTCAGTCCTTCTTTGTAGGAGGCAACGCTCTGTCGAATTGTTTGTTCATCGATAATCCAAAGCGGCGTTCCAAACTCGGCCGCCAGCTCGAGCACATCGCAGCCGCCAACGACGAGGTGCCCGGCTTGATTGACCAGGCATGAGGCAGGACGAATACCTGTGTTGGGAGAGATAATAGAATTCAGTGAATTAGTCATTGGGAAATTATATCCGCCCAATGGCTCGTCATTCGACAATTGTTAAGATGCGATTTCTAAACGCCTGCGTAAGTTTGCGGGCGAACAACCTGGTGCTGACCGGTACTGCGGTGCTCTCGCACTGCCTGCGCAACGGCTTCTCGTGTTGGCGTTCTCAGGTTTGCGGCTGTTGCTAGACCAAAACTCTGAAATGGCGAGGCGTCGAATGTGCGCTTATCGCCCAGCCCGGTGAGGCTGAAGCCTACATGATGCGGCTCTACATTCGGCATAATTGAGGCATGAACTTTGCAATTGGCGCTGCGCAAGAAACGTTTTGCAGATTCCGGCGTGCCTTTAATCCATCCGTCGGCTGCGCTGTAAAATCCGATAACGCGACCTTTTGCAACATATACAACGCAAAGAGTTTCTTCGCTGGCGGTATTAATCACAACAGTTCCTGGCAATCCGGAACGCAGCAGCGAATTCACTGCATAGTCAAAAGTGGCTTCCGAACTGTATCCCGTGTTTGTATCAAGAGTCTCGCCGTAAAACAGAGATGCAGCAGCAAGAACTAAATCTTCGGGTAGCTCGTAGGCATCGAGGATATTTCCAGGCGCTGCGAGATCGGTCATGGCGCATTTGTGAGCGTCTTGATGCAAATATTGACCGCGCATGCGTTTACAACCGTAAACAGCACCTACAACACGACCGCGATACAAGAGAATTGCTGAACGTGAGCGAGACGAATGTGAGCTTATCTTCAAGCAGCCAGTTCGCTCGGAGCCTTCGAGGCTGACCAGCAAATGGTGAAACCTGAGCCTGTATGTATCTTTCAGGTCAGGTTCGCGGTTATCAAGATCAGGAAAAAGATTGATGGCACGTTTGCATGAATCAGGCGCTTGAGCACCCTTTTGGCGGGTGGCGGTGGCGGCTCTCAGCGCCTCTTCAGATTTATTCCGAAAGAATTTGCTAAACACTGTGGTGGTTTTCCTTGAGAATTTCGCACACTATGCTCGGAATAGTTGCGACCCCGATAATTCTGCAAACAAACAGCCAGAACCTTTGACTGTAATCCATTTCAAATTATCAAAATATGGAAACACAGTCACTGGGGGAACTACGTAGACCTTTTGGCATGAAGCCACAGTGCAGGCTGTTAGACGAGAAGGAGGAACTTGAATATCTGCTCATTGTGAACAAAGGCAAAGCCGCATGGCTAGCCACAGAATAGTCACGGTTGCCATTTACACATTTTTGATTATTGACTGATGTTCTTAATTTAACGCTTACTGAAAGGCGTTTTCCACGTGCGAAATACTGCATTTCTTTGACTGCGCGTTTTGAATTTCAATAACGAGCACATCATATCTCCATCGCGTGAAACTGGCTTGGCATGACTCTTGCATGTATATCTGCGAAGCTGCAATAATCTTGCGCCGTTTTATGTAGCCGACCGCCTCAAATCCAAGCTCAGGAATGCCGTAAATCTGCTTTTCGATTGATCTCGTTTTCACTTCTACAAAGACAAGAACCCCCTCTTCATCAAGCGCGATGATGTCAATTTCGCCGGTTCTTCTGGCTCTGTAATTGCGAGCAAGAATTTCGAAGGATTTTTCCTGCAAAAATTTAGCCGCGAGGTTTTCCCCATCTGTTGCAATCTGCTTAGCTTTGGCGGCTCTTTTCTGGCGTGATTCTAGCTGACTGGGGTATAATCGATTTTTCGTGTTCATAAGCGGACCTCCTTGGGGGGCATCTGTTTATGTAAACGTCAAAACAGTTGTCAAAGTTCAAAGCGAGAGAAAGTCAAGATGCTGGATATCAAATTTGTCAGAGACAATGCAGAGCTTGTTCAGAAAGCTCTGGACAGACGCCATCAGGGCATAAGCATCTCGGAACTTCTCGTTTTAGATAAGGAATCCAGAGAGCTGCTGGGTCAATGGGAAGATCTCAGACGTCGTTCCAACGAAATCTCTGAGCAGTTCAAGACTGGCAAAGTTCCAGCTGAGGAAAAAGCGAAACTCAGCGAAGAAACAAAAGAGATCAAGAAAAAAATACAGGACATCGAACCGCGTTTGAAAGAAACGGAAGAAAAGCGCGACCAGCTATTGCTGTCTATTCCCAACGTTCCGGACGATAGCGTACCGGATGGTGAGGATGAAAACGGCAATGTCGAAGTGAAAAAATGGGGCGAAATTCCAAACATCGAAAACCCGAAACAACATTACGAAATTGGCGAAGAGCTAGGTATTCTAGATTTCAAACGAGGAGTAAAACTGGCTGAGTCACGCTTCGTTGTTCTCATGGACATGGGAGCGAAAATGGAACGCGCGTTGATGAATTTCATGCTTGATCTTCATGGCGTGAAAGGTTATAGCGAAGTATTCCCGCCGATCCTGGTGAATCGGGATTGCATGAAAGGCACTGGTCAACTTCCGAAATTTGAAGGCGACTTTTATATGGTGGCCGAAGATGAACTATATCTGGTGCCAACTGCCGAAGTGCCTGTGACAAATTTGTACCGCGATGAAGTGATCGACGAAGATCAACTGCCGATATATCACTGTGCCTATACGCCAAACTTCCGCCGCGAAGCAGGTGCAGCGGGCAAGGATACTCGCGGTTACATCCGCATGCACCAGTTCAATAAAGTGGAGCTGGTGAAATTTGCGCATCCGGACAAATCATTTGAAGAGCACGAGAAAATGACTGCCGATGCTGAAGCAATTCTTGAGGCGTTGGAACTTCCTTATCGTCGTGTGCTCCTTTGCGCTGGTGACATGGGCTTCTCAGCAAGCAAGTGTTATGACCTCGAAGTCTGGTTCCCTGCGCAAAACAAATATCGCGAGATAAGTTCTTGCAGCAACTTCAAAGACTTCCAGGCAAGACGCGCTAACCTCCGTTATCGCCCCGCCGATGGTGGCAAGCCAAGATTCATGCATACTTTGAATGGATCGGGTCTTGCTATCGGCAGAACGCTTGCTGCCATTATCGAGAACTACCAACAGCCTGATGGATCTGTGAAGATTCCGCAAGTGCTTGTTCCGTATCTTGGCGGAAAAACATTCATCCGCAAAGACGAAAAAAAAACTGCAGTAGCTGCTAAATAAATCCCAATTCGCTTTTCTTTTCACCAGCCTTTCGCTTCACTCAGCGGAAGCCTCGGGATCGCGGAAGCCTCGGGATCGCGGAAGCCTCGGGATCGCGGAAGCCTCGGGATCGCGGAAGCCTCGGGATCGCGGGCGTCCCGCCCGCTTCGACTCCGAAGAAAATCGATCCGCTCCTTCAATAGCCGCCAGGATGGCGCCCCGGGGATAGCTGCGGTGAATCTGCTGTGAATCTCCAGCCCATGGAAAGCCCAACTTTAACGTTTCAGCGGGCCGGTTCAATTTCTTTGTAAGGGAAACTTATTGTTCTTCCTTCCATATCTAAGCTCGCGCCTTCAATTTGCCAGCGCCCCATCGAGCGTGTGCCGCGCAGATCAAGAAGACCTTCCTTGCCATTTCCTTTCATCAAGATATGGTAATCGGCCACGCCGATAGGCCCTTCCAGGTCAACATCGGCTTTCTTCATGTACGTGGCAATATGATCGCCCAGCGCACTTTTCACCTGAGGGTCAGCTTCAACTTTATCCATCGCAGCGCGGAAGAATTCGACGGCTTCTTCAGCTGTACTGGGTTCTCGACCGCTGAATAAAATTTGCTTTCGTGTTGCACAAATTATCGATGCGACTTTCTTCTCTGCGGAACGAATGCGCTCTTCACTTGCTTCGGTATTTATCTTTACTCGTTCGAGATTTTGCAGCTCGACTTCAGCCTTTTCCAACTTGGTCTTCAGGCGCTCTTCTGTAGCTTGCAAATTATGGCGCACACGCAAATAAATCTTTCCGGAGTTGCGAGCGCCTCTAACTGGAACTTGCACTTCCGAATAACCGTTTTTGATTCCGGAGACTTGAACAGCTCCATCAACATGCAAATTCTCACCGAAGTATTCATTGAGGCGTGGATTGCGTGAGGCTTCTTCAAGTGCGTAGTTAGTGTAGTTTCTGTGGGGATCGAAGTCTTTCATTACCTTTTTGATCTCAGGCATTTCCATTTGAACGCCCATTGTTAGAATGCCTACAGTAAACAAAACTGCAGCACTTGCACCAATCAGCCAGAGAGAAACAGCCCAAATTGCCCAGCGTCGTTGTGCTTTATGAAACTGTTCTACGCTATCCCATTGCTTGTTTTTCCAGGCCCATTCGTTTCCCTTGGCACCAAGAACAAACATCATAATAAAATGCACGCCCGGAATCAGGCTTAAGAGCGCAAGGAAGGTGCCATTGCAGATTCCCCAGATCCATGTAAGTAAAAATGCTCCCCAATTCCATCCTCTCACCTCAGGTGGAACGGCTTTGTTGCTTTCAAGATTTATTTCCATTGACATTAGTGGTGCACGCGACTAGTAAGCGCATTTGATCATATCATTGTTGTTCAGGTCCTTAGAAGAATCCGTTTTTTCTCTTGTGACAAATCGTACTTGCCCTTGGGAGCTCGCATTGCTTCAAGCAATTATTTTTACGCGTTAGGGAGACTACTATTTTTGTATCATCATATGCTCTCAGGTGCTCCAAGCACCTGACCGAGGAGAATATGTCAGATGGTAGAATTTGTTCGTGAGTCCGAATTTTTCGGGTGAGTAGTGATCATGAGTTCGTCAATTTGCAATAAATCTCTGCTGCTGGTCTTAACCTCAGCAATTCTTGAGGCACATCTCTTTTTGCCAGCTACTGCGCAACAGCTGGAGTACCCGCCGCTTATCAATGTCTCGGGCACTAATTTTTACACAGACAATCGAGGTTCTGTTGTCGATCAGAACTCAGAAAGCAAGAATGAAAGAGAGCGCGCTCCAGTGAACGATTTTGCTGAGTTTGTCATAGAGTCCGTCGACGGGTCTCCTTCTTGGAGCAAGCTTAAGAACCCGTCCGCGGATCGTGCAAACGAAATACTGGAGCAGTGGGCGAGCGCAGACGCCTTGCGCACTGCCAAGCTCCCAGATGGTAGTTTCAGCCGCTATGGCGAAATCAATAGAAAAATGATGATTGGAACTATGGTAGTCTTGGCGCTCAAGCTGAAAACGCATGGATTGGTGCTGGGACCTCACGTAGTTCCCTGGTTGAATCGGCTGGTGCAAGGACTTATCGAGAGCATTCATAAGCATTTGGCAGCGAATTCGGACCCCCATCCTTATGGCAACATCTACGTGCAAAGTGGCTATATTGCCGCAGTATATACCTTGATTTCGCACAACCAAGAAAGTTATCGCTTTCAGGACGAAGTATGGAAAAATGCAATCAATTCCATTGACGAAAATGGATACCTGCCTTCTGAACTAGCAAGAGGCAGACGAGCACTTGTGTATCACATCCGATGGCTGGATTACGCCCTGATGTTGCGAGCAGCCCGGCGTGCTTTAGGTCTTCACACAAGACCTTGGGAAGAAGCTCGCTTGAAAAAGGTCGGGGACTGCATAAGCAAAGCTTTTTGCGACGCGAAAGCAATGTCAACGATTGCAGCGTGATATGGAGATGCCAGGAGAATGGGGAGGCCGCGTGATAGCTGCATATGGACAAGATCTGCTGACAGACGAATGGAAAAAATGCGGCATCGAAGTGAAGAATTTCTGGAGCACCCCCGATGGTGGCGACCAGATTACCGTGCGAAAGATGTTCGAAAAACTTGCTAAAGACAAGGATGCAGAGAACAGAACAAATTAGGTTCAAGGCAGGTTTTCCAAATCGCTAAGGTCCTTTAACCTTCCCGTGCCGCGTTTGTTTTTTTTCAAATCATCCAGAGAGTTTATTCGCACAATAGTACCATCTATGGTGCTTTGAATACTGTTGGCAAACGCTTCATCGAAATTGAGACCATCCGCTGAAGTCATCAGTTCAATCCGAAACGGCGGCACCCCCATTCTAATTAGAGCATCAGTGTCCAGCAATTTTCCTTTCAAATAATCAACGCCGTGCTTTGCTAGCAAATCAAAAATTCTTTGAAGTCGTTGGGGAGTTGAATAACCGTTGATCGGTTAAGGCTAGCGCTAGCGTCAGATATTTCGATAAGCGGAGACTATTTTAAGTTACGCTCTCAGCCACCGAGGTATAAAAGTTACATACGAACTAATATAGCCAGCGGCAAATAGATTAACCGGGGCTCCTAAGCAGGGATGTGAAAATGAGCAAGAGCAGACAAAGGAAATTGATGAATTGCCGCAGGCTAGTCGCCGGCAGTACTTTTGCAGGGATGCAGATGATGCTGTTTTTCCCCTGTTACGCCAATGGATTGCCAGGGGCACAAACAGCGCCCATCTCACCGCATAATGCCACGGTTCAGTCTCACACAGTAACCGGCGGCACTATCCAACCCCACAGCAGCTCTACGCCGGCGCCACTACACGGCTCGACAACCACAGTCGCTCCCGCCACGAGTCACTGGGTTCCCATGCCTTCTCACGCTGCAGCGACAGTGAGCACATCATCATCGACGATCACTGTTCAGGGACATCCACCGGCTATCAATCACTGGACTCCACCCAATGTGCCGGCGGCAAACAGTTCATTGCAAACGGGGCTTACCCACATGCCACCAGGTGTTACGGTCACCTACTGGCTGGACTCCGCCCGCTCATAACAGCAATTTCTGGACGATGCCTCCAGCGACGCCCTCAGCTTCACATACTGCCCCGGCGATAACTCAAACTGTCCTTCCAACGACAACTCATTCTGTGCTTCCAGCGCCCACTACTACAGTGCTTCCGGCGACACCCTCAGCTTCACACACGGCCCCAGCGATAACTCAAACTGTCCTTCCAACGACTACTCATTCTGTGCTTCCGGCGACAACTCAAATTGTGCTACCGGCGACAACTCAAACTGTGCTACCGGCGACACCCTCAGCTTCACACACGGCCCCAGCGATAACTCAAACTGTACTTCCAACGACTACTCATTCTGTGCTTCCGGCGACAACTCAAACTGTGCCTCCAGCAACAACTCCAGCAGTCCATAATTTAGCCTCTCAAACTACAACTCCACCCAGTTCCACTCAAACTAACACTACTGTGGTGCCATCTACGCACATTTGGGCTAACACGGCAGGAGCATCGTCGCAGTCCATTAATATTGATTTAGGTTCGAGCTCGCAAAATCTTACAGCGTCCTCTTTGTTGCACAACTCGACCGCCACTATTACCGTTGGCGGGCATTCGATGACAGTGACAGGCAGCACCAAGCTCACTGCAGCTGAGTTTCTGGCGGTAAATCAGGTGCTTAATGGCGGAACGCAATCGCTGCTAATAGATGGTCACGGCGTTGCCAGCTCGGGTACCGTAATAATAAATCAGCCAATCGGACAGCACGTGAGCAGTTTGATAGTGCCGCAAGGAGTGACGGTTATCGATCTCACAAATTCAGGCACGCTGAACCTCGCTGGAAACGTGAGCGTCGGTGGCAGCCTTTATCTCAGCTCCTTCAATCACTCACTTAGCTCTATTGGTCTAAGCGCAAGTAACATTACCGTGCAGCCGCACGGGTTGATTTCCGATGCAATACCTCTGTCGTTGATGCCCTTACTGAAGGGAACTGATTCGCTGCTCAACCTGAATCTGAATGCCTTCAATAACATCTCCAACTCTGGCAGCATTATCAGCTCAGGCTCGCTCAGTCTCAATGCCGGCGGGTCGATTATCAACGCCTTGCCCGCTGGAACCAGCGCCGCGACGCCTGTCATGCAGGCAGCGCAATCGCTAAACCTTGTCACCGGCAGCGGTGTCATCACCAATTCTGGTCTCATGACAGCATTAAATGGAAGCATCAACATTTCCGCCAGCAAGCCCACAATAGACATTAACATTAATGGTAGTGCTGGAACCTTCCAGGCTCTTAAAGGAGCCATCAATGTGCGCGATGCCGCTTACTCAGGTTCTGCAAACATAAATTTGAACGGCGGTAATTTCCTTTCCAACAACTTAAATCTGTATTCCGGCACAGGTGCAATCAACGGAGTTATCGGGCAAATAAGCGGCAATCTGAACAGCTACGCTGCCGTTGAACATTTGATCGCTGATACTGCCAACCTCAAATTAGGCAATAACACCATCACTGGTGACCCGACATTTGTAAGCACTGGAGATATTACAATTTCCGGCTCTAATACTTTTGCAGAAGATCTTGCCATTATTGCTCAGGGCAATATCACGTCAGACGCCACAGGAGCAATTGTCGATAATGGACATAATGTTACGCTCATCGCTGGAGCAAAAGTTGCGAGCATCGGCGGCTCAATTAATGGACCTGCTGCCACCACCATTCCTACAACTACGAAAAATATCAACGGAGCCACTGGTACTGGAAATGGTGCCGGTGGACTGACTGCCACTGCTGACCTGGCGAATCCCGTGACTGGGGGCAACATCGACTTTACTCTTTCCGGCGCCGCTACTGTTATCACTACGGGCGGTGGCAATGTAAGTTTGCTTGCCGTATCAAAAAATGCCGGAACAGGAAACGTATGGTTTCAAACAGGCACGACCAGCGTCGATTCTTCAAACACAGCTGGAGTAGGCGGTAATGTCCTCGTTATAGCCGGCGGAAGCGGAGGAAATGCTAATAGTGGACCAATATCTCAGGCAATTCAGCTAGGCTCGGTCGTCAGCGGAGGCAATCCGGGTGGATCGTTCCAGGCGTTTTCATCACAACCGCAGGTTAGCGGCGGTGGAGTGGCTACATTTACTGCAAATGGCACTACTGCAAATACCTTCATACCAACCGGTGGATTTGCATCTCCAACGCTCACAGCTGGAGCGACTATGGCAATTGGACAAGTCAACACCTCGGGCACTGGTGGCAAAGGCGGGGCTTCGCTTGCTGCGGGCGCGGCTGGTGGTTCAGCCGGATTAATCAACATTAGCTCAAGTGGAGCAATTCAAACTGGTTCTCTCCTCGCGTTCGGTGGCGGTGGAGGCGGCGCAGGCGGAGTAGCGCAAGGCGGAGCGGGCGGCGCTGGCGCAGCAATCACAGTTCAGTCATCAACGTCAAACATCACCATAAATGGTGATATCGATAATTCAGGTGGTGGCGGAGGCGGAACTGGAGGAGGACCCGGCTTAGCAGGCACCGGCGGCTCTGCAGGCTCCAAGCTTAGCCTGACAGCGACAGGTAAGGTCAATGTCAGCGGAGTAGTTTTGTCAGCGAATGGTGGTGACGGCACTGCCATCGGCGGTGGTAGTTTCGGAGGGGCTGGTGGTGGTGCTGGACTTGGCGCACCGGGCGGCAGCGGTTACTTCGGAGGCGGTGGCGGTGGCATCAGCCCTCTAGGTCCTGGTGGCGCCGGCGGTGGCGGTGGTTTTGCGGGCAGTGGAGGCGGTGGCGGCGGGCAGTCCGGCGTTTTCCCTCTCCCTGGTGGTAGCGGCGGCGGCGGTGGCAACGGTAGTGCCGGCTCGTTCACAGGTGGTACCGGAGTCGGCGGGACGGGCGTCGGAGGCGGCGGTTCAGGAGGCTCCCTGTTTGGTGGCGACAGTAACGGAGGCAGCGGCGGCACCGGCAGCGGTATAGGCGGCGCGGGCGGTGGAATACCAGCATCCGGCGGAAGCTCGAGCAATCCCACATTACCTGGTTTTACATTTGGGCTGGGTGGAACTCCTGCGGGGTTTGGCTCTAGTGGCAAAGGAGGAGCGATTCAACTAAGCGGTTCTAGTGTAGTTGTAGGTTCGACGATTGGTTCAGGACCTTTTGGACCACCTCCCCCACCTCCAGCATTTGGCACACAATCTATAAGCGCAATGGGTCCTAATGGCACTGTAACAATCACAACTACCGGTGGCGGATTCACAGTTTCAGGCGCAGGTTCTGCAGGAGCTGTTGCCGCAGGAACTCCTGTATCCACTAACAATGTGACTATAAATGGAACGGTAAATTCATTTCTTGTCAGTTCCGGAACCTTCGGAGGAGGAGGTGGTGGTGGCGGCGGTGGCGGCGGTGGCATAAACATCAGCGGTTCCACTTCGCCTTCGCCCACAATCTTGACGGCTTCGCCGATTAGTTTAACTTCGTTCACTGGAACTACAGGGACTGGCTTAAGCCAAACTCTACAGATCAACACTGCTTTAACGTCTCAGACTACCAACACGATAAAAAGCGTGCTGATTCCTTCAGGCACAGACGAAGGTTCGCCCGGCACAACTACTTCTACAACTGTAGCCACTGCTCCCCCGAGCCCCGGAATTATTAGCACTGCTGGAGCAACGTCAGTGCTAGCTCCGCTGCCAGTAGTAAGCGGCTCACTCGCAGGCACGCCGGGCAAGGTTACAGTGAATGGTACAGCTAGCTATCCATTCGGACCAAATTTCACAGGAGGTGTCTCCGCCGTCGCCATGCGGGGCGCCGACGATTCCCCATTAGTCATCACTTCCATGGGTGCCGGCGGTGGTCCTTTAGTGAAAATCTATGATTCCGCTGGCAATTTGGTTCAGTCGTTTATGGCATTTGACTCAAGATTCACCGGTGGCGTGAATATCACACCGCTGGGCAAGGGTCAGCTTGCCGTATCCCCCGGTCCTGGAGGTGGTCCCGAAGTCGCAATCTATGATACGAAGACTGGCAAGGTCTCGAGGTTTATGGCGTTTGATCAGAATGACACCAGCGGTGTGACGACCGTGTCGTTAAGCAACGGTAACATCGCCGCCGTAGATGGTAAAGGTGACATCGCTACCTTTGATGCCAATGGACAAAAGGTTGTCCCAGCAGCCACCGTATCCAGCTTGCTCGATACTATAGCTGGCTCTTGTAGCGATCCTGCGACCACCTCTTTGCCATTGAACGGTCTCTTAACAACGCTCACGAGCCTTTTGAATAATTCCGCCAACCTTACATCCGCTAATGTGAAAACTATACTCGGCATTCTTACGAAATATACGGACGCGCCGAATTTAGCCAATTTGCCTGCAAATCAGATAATTCAAAAGGTAAGCGCGTTATCTCAAAATCTTGGACAAGAAATCGCCGCATTTTACGCCACACCGGTGGTGCCGGTCTCTAACACGGTTGCGAGCAAAAGCACAGGCACAGGCACAGGCGCGGGAACAGGATCTAACTCGGATGGCAGCAACGGAGGCAGCACTACGTTGGCTGTGTCACCCCCCGTGGTACCGGGGCCTCCGCCTCCCCCTCATCCCGTACTGCCGCCTCCACCTCCTCCGGTAGTTCCACCTGCGCCTCCGCCTCCCCCTCATCCCGTACTACCGCCTCCACCTCCTCCGGTAGTTCCACCTGCGCCTCCGCCACCTCCTCCGGTAGTTCCACCTGCGCCTCCGCCACCTCCTCCGGTAGTTCCACCTGCGCCTCCGCCACCTCCTCCGGTGGTTCCGCGGTCCCTTGGTGCTATCCAAGCCCAGGGCAACCAGCAATACCTTGGCGATACCACCTTGTCTGGATCTCTATCAACGAACGGATCTGGTGGTGTCACTATTAATTCTGGGTCTTCGGGTTCGCTCACGGCTGGTATTAATGGTGCGTCTTCAGGTGTTCTCACGATTAACGCATCTGGTGTTACTGTCAGCGGGACAAACTCCACAACAAGCAAACAAGCGCCATCAGACAATCACGTTCAAGACAAAGCCGCAGTTCAAAAAGCGATAAACGATTATCAAAATGCTCTGCAGAACCTAACAACAAACTCTGCTTCAAGCACGGCGACGACCGTGAAACAGCAATATCAAAATGTGGCTAAAGCCTTGATAGGAGTAATATTCAAAGATGATGCAACATTAGCGCCAGTGTTTCAACAGAGCTCGAGCGATTTTACAATTATGATGCTCTCCATGCCTGAATTCCAGGAGAACTTTATCAACACGGTATATCAAAGCATATTTGGTCGAGCTGCGGATTTACAGGAGCTCAAAAAGGCCGAAAAGGAGCTTCAAAACGGCAGCACTCTTGACAGTGTTGTGAAAGAAATAAGCAGCTCACCAAAGGCGACAAAAGCAGGATACAAGGGAAATCTATCCAGCAATTATTTATTAGGCAAGACCATTCTTCAAAACATCACAGGACAATCCCCTGACGACAATGCCATCAATGTCCTGGCAAAGAAGCTTGACGCTGGACCTGATCTCACTACCGCATTGAGCAGCATCCTTCCTTCTCTTGCAGATAAAGTCCAAGCCGTAACTGATGCCACTAACGAATTCAACACAGCACATAGTAACGCCGTGAGCGACCAGCAAGCAGCAATACAAAAAGCGGGTGCAAGCAATAAGCAAGATGTGGCAAGCGAAGACTTTGGACAAAACGATAAACTGACTTTTACATCCACTGATACAGCAACCGGAAGGACGGCTCAGTTTGGCGCAGTGACATTAGGGGCAGCAAATGTGGACACTACTAACGGAGGAGCAGCAGGAGGAGGACAGGTACTCACTGGAGCTGTGGATGGAAGTTTCGGTCTTACAGCCGGCGGCGGCAGCTCTGTCAGTCTGGGCGATGTCGGCAGACAAGCTCAACTCCAGGGGTTGAACGTGACAGGCAGCAGTTCCGGCGTCCCCATCGCAGGATTGTCATCACTAGGACTGCGCGGTCTCGCGTCCGCTCTGAGTGGGAACCAATTTACTCCTCAAGCTGCAACCGGAAGTACAGCCGCAGCACTGGCCGGCAGCGGTGCCGGGACTGGGACTGGCAACGGTGCCGGGACTGGGACTGGCAACGGTGGCGGGGCCGGGTCCAGCACCGCAGCACAAGCAACGTCATCAGACCACAGTACGACAGCAGGAGGAAGCGATATCGCTGGCGCTCCGACGCAGCCTTCTGGTCAGGTGGTCGTGCCTGGGGCTATGGTGGCTCTTCCTCCACGACCGGCTATGCCTGATACGGGTACTCCCGGCATAGACACCCCGTTCCCCAGCTTAGGAGATGCAGCCCGTTGGCTTGAAAATTGATCCTGCAGGAATGCTTCAAGGAAGGACAGAACCTTTTTAGGCAAGCGAATATGATTTTCAAATTTGCACCGATATCAATAAATAGAGGATTCATTAAAAAAATGCGTGATTTAAAACCACAGGTGGTGTCAAGTTTATTTCTGATAGCAGTGTTCTCCATGAGCTCCCCGGCCAGGTCTGCAGATTCGACCACCGGCAGAGACCCCTGCACAAAAGGAGAAGCACTGCTGGTCAAAAAAGATTTCAAGGCAGCGCTTATGGAGTTCGACAAAGCCCTGAAACAACATCCCGACTACGCCAGAGCACACTTCTTCCGAGGCATAGCAGTGACCAATTTGGGCAATTTCCAAAAGGCGATTCAAAGCTATAACAAGGCACTTGCGCTCAAACCGAATGTCCCCCTGGCTATAGAAAAGCGAGCTTATTGCTATAGTGAACTGGCTCAGTATGATAAAGCAATCGCCGATTATACAAAAGCTATTGCGCTGAATGCAAAAGCAATGAACTACCACCGGCGTGCACTTCTTTTTGAAAGGAAGGGCGCACGTCAGCAAGCCCTCGATGACTACAGCACAGCACTGTCACTTGATCCGAATTTGAGTGATGCCTATTTTAATCGTGCCCTAATTTATGAGAATCTTGGACAGCCCGAAAAGGCAATTGCAGATTTTGGAAAAGTCATCAGTGTTCATCCGGAAGATTCGGATGCTTTCGTCAACCGCGCCAATAATCTAGCCTATTTGGGACAAAACCAAGAGGCTATAAACGACTACAATAAAGCAATAATCCTAAAACCTGATCTGGCAATCGCATACGTAAACAGGGCAACGCTATACGAAGCTTTGGGAAAAATTGCTCTAGCAGAACAAGACAGAGCAGCCGCTGCCAAGCTAGGCTACCAATCGGCGCGGCAGCCTGATCTTGCACAGTTACCACGACTGGGCGTGACCGATGTTTCAATCACTAACATAGCCGAAGGGGATTAGAATCAAATGAAGAAAATCATGCGCACAGGAATGCAGGCACTTTTAATTGCATTTTTGCTTTCAACTTCATCCTCCGTGGCGTTCGGGCAAGAGCTTCGTCCTGCACTCAAGCAAACCGGCATCGCTGAATCTAGCTTCACGTCGAATACCTTTGACCAGAATGCTCTCAACAGGCTCGCAACTGATGGAATAGTTTTTGGGCCTTTGAGCAAGGGAAATGTTCTGCAACTGCAAAAAGGATTTGTTCTGTTCATGCCTAAATCTGACATTCGACTTATTACTAAGCAGGCAACTGTGAATATTCCCAAAGGAGCACATGTTTGGGTTATGGAAACGGAGACTGAGTCAGCGATTTACGATTTGCATGACAATACCGGAAGGGACTGCGTGCATGTCTTGATCAGCGCATCGGATATTTCTATGTTGCCAGGCTATGAGTTGCTTATGACAAAAAACACAAGTGCTCCTTTTGCAGCAGTTAATCCCGGCAATATAATTCGTTTCCGACATGTTCAAGCTAAGCAATTGAAAAATGGCACCAAAATATTTGCCTGCGAGTTTTCCATACCTGATTGCATCCACAACGTGCCATCTCTTCGAAAGTTGCTTCGCTCGGATGAGCCTGAACATCAAAAGGCAATGCATAGCATTTTAAAGAATGCCACCGTAATTGGTGACATGACCGGCTTTGATTATCATAACTAGCAGAATTCTCTTGAAACTTGCGCCGTTTTGAACATGTTGCGGCTTACACACTTTCACACATCACATGTCTCAGCTGCATCTCAGGCCCACTGAAAATATTCCATGGCAGCGGAACGAGGAATCTCTTGACATAAGCTTCTGACTTTTTGATATTTTCTGTCATAAATTCGTCGACATCTTAGGCAACTATAGTAATATGTAGGCTAAATCTTACTTCGACAAGGTCTTACACAGACATACTTACTAGTCCCCAGAAATCTCGTCTTTGCGGCTCGAGAACTATGCAATAAATGACAATCGCACTGGATTGCAAACTCATATCAAGCATTCTTGCTGGAACTCTGTCAGCATGTTCCCTTTTTGGCACTTGCGCGGCACCTGCATATTCGCAGATGTCAACCAGTAGCCCTGTGAACACGGTAAACGCCAGCCCCTCATTGCAGCTTGCACAATCGCCACCGCCACCTCGAGCCGTAGCGCCTCAATTTCTTCCGACAGACATTACCCCCTACTCAACAGACTCTCAACCAAGCCAGTTTGGGTCAGGACAAAAATTTCGTATTTTTCAAAAGCTACCGGAAAGACTTTGGTTCAACTCAACTACAGAAGTATCGCAGCGTCTTGATACGAATGTCCTTTTCACTTACTCGCATCCTAAAAGTGATTACGCGTTTCGTGTTTTGCCTAACGTTACCGTTGGCTATAACGTCTTCAAGAACATTTCTCTCTACTCGAATTATTTTGTAATCAAAGATCAGTTTGCAAGAAATTACTTCAACATTGGTTTTCCCACCATTCAGTCGCTTTCCATAGGACTTCGGCACACTAAGCAATTTGGAAAAACCCAGCTGCAATCCGACTTCCAGGCAAGAGAACTCTGGCAGACCTCGCATCTGCATCAGTTCGACTTTTTGCCTGGTGTCACTCTGTCGCATCAACCCACACCAAACAACGTGTTGTTTCTTAGCGGACTTTTGCAGTTGCGCGGAGGAAATTACTTCGTTGCACCAAATCGAGAAATTGATCCCTTTTATACGGCAGGTTGGTTCTTCAAGCACAATAGCTGGAATTTGTCCGTCAGCAACACTTTCGTCACTAACTACAGACACCGTCCGTTCAATC
This sequence comes from Obscuribacteraceae bacterium (SeqCode), assembly GCA_044358055.1. Lineage (GTDB taxonomy): Bacteria > Cyanobacteriota > Vampirovibrionia > Obscuribacterales > Obscuribacteraceae > JAIEPM01. The sequence continues at coordinate 48,403 of JBIKOL010000009.1, read as the reverse complement.
ACTCCATCCCGCGGCAAGGGAATTACAGCATGATTTCCGATGTCGAACTTAGCCGGCCGGTGCTGAGAAAATACCCGGCTTTTCAAGCCTTTCTGCGAGCAGAACCTGTATGGAACTGGCATTCAAATAAAGCACCGGGGCTCAGTGGGTTTGATTTTCGTTTTTATGGTGGCTTGCGACTTGCTTTGAACAAGCCTGCGTTCGACCAGGGCATTGAGAATCTGCGGCAGCAACTTCTTGATTCTGAAGGCGAGCCCTCTAACAAAGAAACTCCTTCCAAATAAGTACGCTTACTTCCTCGCGGCAAAGTAGTAGTATATCTACTCAGTTTGCTATGCATTGCCGCGAGGACGAATTGGTGAGGAGAAGCGCATGGTACTAAACACATACTGGGGCGCCGCTTTTGTTGTTGTCGGCAGCGTTTTCCTGGCGGTTTGCGGACTTTTTCTGGCGCGGAAATTCGTTCATTTCGAAAAGCTAAAGCCGGCGCATGAAGTTGGCGGGTACATGCTGGGAGTTGTTGGAGCCATTTATGCTGTATTGCTGGGACTTATTGTAGTTGACGCGATGCAAGTCTATCAGCGTGCACGCGATGTGACAGAGCAAGAAACATACTCACTTGCGAATATCGCCATTCTCGCCGATGGATTGCATGAACCAAAAGGAACGGCCGTAAAAAACTTGTGCAGCTCGTATGCAGCACAAGTTGCGGACTCTGAATTTGGCAAGATGGCGGAGGGAACATATTGCCCTATTGCAAATACAAAAGCAACGGACTTGATGAAGAGCCTTATTGGGTTTGAACCTGCCACGGAAGCAGAAAAAATTGTTTACCCGCAGATTTTGCAAGAGTCAAGCCAGTTCTGGCAAATTCGCCAACAGAGGGTCAGCCTGGCCGAGAGAAGTATTCCAGGAATCGAATGGTTTGCGCTCATAATCGGAGCAGTTATCACTATCTTCTTCACCTATTTCTTCGGGCTTGAGAACCTGAAGCTTCAGATGATTATGACGGCGCTGGTTGCTACACTCATGTCACTAAATTTGATGCTGCTGCTAATGTTCGCTTATCCATTCAGCGGCGTTCTCTCGGTAAAATCGCAGTCTTATTTGGATTTTGCCACTTCGCATAAATGAACTCATAGCTCTATTCCAACTTTAATGGCGACTTTGCCAGCAAATAATCGGTACTGATCATACCAGTGTCATGAAGTAGTTGAGCCTGCGAAATATTGTAGGTAATCATAGCCTGAGCGTTTTCTATTAAAGCAGAGGTGTAATCAGCTTGGGCTTTCAGTACGTCGATATTCTTGCCGACTCCATATTGAAAGCGCATTTGCGCTAACCTCAATTCTTCGGATGAAGATTCGACCTTTGCGATCGTCTCGTCTAATTTTCTGTAAGCACTTAAACTCTTCAGATAGGACTGACGAACTTCGTTGGTGACTGAGTTCAATCTCTTGTTCAATTCAAGCATGCGCTCACGAGATATCGCGAGCGCCGACTGAATATTACTGAAATCTGTTAGACCCATCCCGTTGAAATTCCAGGTGATGTTATAGCCGATCGTATAAAGTGGTGCAATTTGCCTCGAGATGCTTTGTTGATAAGGAATGGCACCTGGGGTACCCGGAGTCGTGGGAGTCAATGTACCCGGATTTAATGACTCAGTTACTGTTTTCGACGAGTTCGACAGAGTCGCGCCCAAACCATAAATTGTTCCGAGCATTTGAATGGTTGGCATAAGCCGCGCGCGGTCAATACCGGTTTGTTTTCGCGCCGCTAACCACAGCTCTCGCAGCTGTTTTAACTCTGGCCGGCTCTCCACAGCGGCTTTGAGAAGACCAGCCGGCGTTGAGTATTCCGAGATGAGCGGATGCAATTCCACAATTCGAGTGCTGGGAGTCAAATCTATCCCCTGATCCAAATTGAGCAGATCGGAGAGTTCAATAGCTGCATTACGGCGGTTTATTTGTTGATCGATAAGATTCTGTCGATCCGAAGAGAGCTGGGTTCTTGCTTGCAGCACGTCAAGCCGCGTTGCTTTTCCACCCAGCAGCAAGTCGTTATTCAGCTTGAGCTGTGCCTCAGAGGTCTCAACAGCTTTTATTCGAATTTCAAGCAATGCTTCCGCCAGAATCAAATTCAAATAGCGACGAGTACATTCCATTAGGGTATCGCTGAGCGTTGCCCTTTGCTGCCAGCGAGAAGCACGCAGATAATTTCGGTTCTGCAAGGTTGTGTAGATAGACTTCCCGCCTTGAAACGGGTCATAGGTGAAGCCCGCATTAGTAATGATGAACGGCGTGTTTACTTTCGCGGCTCCGTTAGCGCCACCACCAGCGGTGAGAAATGGAATATTTACTTTTCCATGTATAAATTGGTAGCGATATCCTAAATTAGTATTTGGAAGAAAAGCGCCGTAAGACGAGAGCAAATCCCATTTTTTCGAGCTGACGTCTTCCTGGCGAATGCGAATATCGAGATTTTGTGTTACCGCTATCCGCAGAACATCTGGAAAAGAAATCACGCGCGTCGATGCTGCATCAAGTTTGTAGGGATCGAGAGATTTCGTAATTGTTATTAAAGCCTGTAGTCTCGGCGGTTGAATTTCTATCGTGTCGGCTTTGACGGGGTCCGCAGCTGGAACAACAGGGGCACTGCCCGGCGGCAATGGAGCGCGCGGCGACGAGATAGCGGCGGCAGGCGCAGATGCCGGCAAAGGTGCCGCAGCGGCATGAGGAGCGCCTTGAGCCAGGGCTGCTCCGTCCGAAGGCGCAGCGGTAGTATTCCCAGGTGAAGCAGCGGCTAAGACCAGGGGCTGAGAGAAAGACAAAATGCAGACAAGCAATACGGCAGAACACACCGGCTTGGACGCGGGGAATGCTTGTTTTGCATTTTTAAATTCGGCACGCAACATGATAATCTCCTACGCCAGCTGCTTTCTAAAGCGCGAGGCGCTCAAAGTGAGTAACACAAAAGCGAAACAGAATAAAACAAGAACGTGAGGCCACAAGACATCCAATCCCACGCCTTTCAGCAGAACTCCTTTTACACAGACAATGTAATAACGGAGAGGGTTAAGCATGGAAAGGTTTCTAAAGAACTCCGGCATGCTCTCCAGCGGCGCAAGCGCGCCAGATAATTGGATTACAGGCATAGTAATGAAGAACGAAATCAGCATTGCTTGCCGCTGGTTTGACGAAATGGTGGCAAGAGTGATTCCTATCGAAATAACAACAAAAATGTACAAAAGAGAAATGCATAGCAACGAAACTGGACTGCCTCTGAACGGCAAACCAAAAATGCTCATACCAATAGTCACACTGACAGCTATATTCGTGAGCAGAACTGCAAGCAAGGGAATTATTTTTGCGATCAAAATTTCGGCCGAGCTAACCGGCGTCATGAGGAGTTGCTCTAGCGTTCCTGTTTCTTTTTCACGCAACAAAGTAGCGGACGATACTAAAATACCGGCTATATTCAGAACCATGCCTATCACACCTGGCACGAAAAACCAGGGCGCGACAAGCCCGGGGTTGTACATAAAATTGGCATCGGTTTTTACATAATCAACGCCAATGTCTGTTCTTGCATGTTCACTGCGAAAGTTAGACAAAATCTGCATTACATAAGACGCCGCAATGCCTGAAGTGTTAGCATCTACAGCATCAAGCAGAACCTGTATGGAGCCACGCTTTCCTTCTTTCAGATCACGCGCGAATTCAGGACCAATCACAATTCCAGCATCGAGCTGTCCATCTCGCACAAGTATTCCTAGTTGCTCTTCATTTTTTCCGCTGCGTTGCAAATCGAACACGCCGTTGGTCACAAACGCAGCAACGAGGTCTCTCGAGGCTGGCGTTGCAGAGTAATCGACAACTCCTAAGCGTAAATGTTTAACTTCAGGATTCAGTGCCAGTCCGTAGGCAAGCAGCTGAACAATCGGTGTAATCACCAAAATCGCCAAAAGCTGTTTATTCCGCAGCAGCTGCAGAAACTCCTTCATCAATAATGCTCTGAATCCGCTTCCGATCATTATCGAACCTCACTTAGAAAGCTGCATCTTGCGCATGCCGGCAACGCCCATGGTCAAGAAGAAGAGAGTGATGAGCAAAAGAGCAAGCGCGATATACCAGTGCGCCCAGACCGATCCACCGCGGACGAATGCATCTCGTGACGCCTCCATGTAATAACGCGCAGCCACGATATTAGAAAGAAGCGAAACGGGATAGGTAATATTCCTGATCGGATAAATAAATCCGGATAAAAGCATTGAGCCAAGAAATCCAGCCATACCGCATATCTGCATTGCCGCCATTTGATTGGTCGCGCGAGATCCGGCCCAAATCCCGAATACCACCCCGCTGGCCACATAGAGAACAGTGCAAAATAAAAACGCAAAAGGATTTCCGACAAAAGTAATTCCAAAAACAGTCATAGACTCGATAACAACCAGAACAGATTCGGCAAAGCCTACACAAAAGTATGCTATTGCTTTACCAAGTATGAGCTCGAAGGCTGTAATGCTGGATGCATAAAGTTGAAGGATAGTGCCCTGCTCTTTTTCACGGACCATTGCGAACGCGGAAAGCAGTGCAGGAAATATCCACGTCACCAGAGCAATTGCTCCCGGCACAATATGCAATGACTCTTTTCGACCTGGATTGAACCAGAGCCGCAGGTGAGGCACCACTTGAGGTGTCACATGCGGCAAGCCTTCTTTAGCTTCGTAGGCTTGAGTTAAAGCGAAAAAACCGTTCTTAATTACGCGTGCGTTGTTTACATCCGTGGCATCAATCAAGAGCTGAACATCAGCGTGTTTACCTTCCTTCAAATTGCGCGAGAATTCAGGAGGAATGATTACCGTAGCCTTGGCAATTGATTGATCTAAAGGATCCATCACATGCTTCTGTGACCAGGGTATTGAAATAAACTGTTTGCTTGCCCGAATCAGGTCGATATAGTCACGGCTAAACTTGCCTGAATCATAGTTGACGATTGCTATAGGAATATCTTTTGCTTCAAGCCTTGTGGCAAAACCGTACATCAACATAGCAACAAAAGGCAGGAAGAACGCAAGCATAACAGTCAACGGATCTCTGCGGAACTGGAAGAGTTCTTTTCTTGTTTGAGCAAGGGCACGGCGAATCGTTCTCATCACGCCCTCCTCTTAGTGCTTTGTACAATGTTTATAAACGAATCTTCGAGGCTAAAGCCAAGTTTTCTTGAGGCGAATAACTTAATTCCATTCCGGCTTAAGACCTCCTCGCAAACAAGCATTCCTTGAATTTCGTCGTCCATAACGACGTGAATGTTCGCACCAAATATGGAGACTTTCCACGGCTCGAGGACTTCACGAAGAACAGCGTAAGCTCGCTGAGTTTCGCTGACTTTTAGAGCCATAATGAGTCCAGCTTGCGCCGCTTTGATTTCGCTTGGGCTGCCTTCGGCGACCAGCTCGCCATCAACCATGAATCCAAGTCGCCCGCAATGCTCGGCTTCTTCCAGAAAGTGCGTTGTTACTAGAATAGCGGCACCATGACGCGCAAAATGCCGAATATAACGCCATAGTTGTCTTCGTGCAAGAGGGTCTACACCGGATGTAGGTTCGTCAAGAAAGATAATTGAGGGCTGGTGCATGACGGACGCGGCAAAAGATAGTTTTTGTTTCCATCCTCCAGGCAATTGTGCCGCCATCGTGCCTTCGTTACCTTGAAGCTCAAAGGTACTGATTGCCCATTCGATCCTTTCTTTTCTTTCGCGCGATGAGAGTCCATAACTACCTGCGTAGAAATTGAGGTTTTCCATTACGGTGAGATCATCATAAAGTACAAATTTCTGGCTCATGTAGCCGATTTCTTTTCGCAAGGCGACGCTGCGCAGATCTTTTTTTCTGCCAGCCAGTGAGAACCCGCCGCTGCTGATATCTAGCAAGCCGCACAGCATTTTGATTGTTGTTGTCTTTCCAGCACCATTAGCGCCGAGTAATCCGTAGATTTCGCCGTAGTCGATTCTTAAGCTCACGTTTTTTACAGCATCAAAATGCCCGAAGCGTTTGCATATCTTGCTGGCGGATATAGCCTCACCAGTCCGGCTGGGTTTAGACACGTACGGGAATGGCAAATCGGGCGTGTAATCATGAGCGCTTAAATTAGAGACGAAGACATTTTCCAGCGTGGGATCTTCTTCGGTGATTTCCATTACCAGCTTCCCCGGGAGCGCCGCCGACGCTCCCTTGCTCGATTGCAACAGCCCCGGGAGCGCCGGCGGCTCGCCGGCTTCTGCATCTCCAAGCCGCTCAGTCAAAGCCTGCCGACCCGCAGCAATATCCTTAACCATTACATCAATGCGATCACCAAATAACTGCACATCCGAAATGGCAGTTCCAAGTTCATGAGAACCAAGCGCCAGCTCAAGCTCATCAAAAGTTTTTTCGATATCTTCGGTGCGCAGTTCCAGCCGCTTAAGCCCAAGACGTTCCTTCAATTCCTGAGGAGTTCCCGTCTGCAAAATTTGCCCTTTGTGGATCAATGCAATTCGATTACAACGTTCCGCTTCATCCAGATAAGGTGTAGCAACAGCGACGGTCACACCTTCGTTGGCTACTGCACCGAGCACGTCCCAGAAATCACGACGCGAAACAGGATCCACACCTGTTGTCGGCTCATCCAACAATAACAACTTTGGGCGCGCAACCAGAGCACAACAAAGCGCGAGCTTTTGCTTCATGCCACCAGAAAGATTGCCTGCAAGCCTATCTCTAAATTGAGCGAGTCCCATAATTCGCAAATAACGCTCGCGTCTGTCCCTGAATTTGTCTTCGGGGACCTCTCTGATCCGCGCGGCATATTCAATATTTTCACTGATGCTTAAATCCTGGTACAAGGAGAAAGTTTGTGTTAAGTACCCAATCTCCAGACGAACCTGCCGTGGGTCCTGACTCAAGACAACGACATCACCGGCTGTTTTATTCATGATGCCGCCAAGTATGTGAAAGGTGCTTGTCTTTCCCGCACCATCAGGGCCGATCAAGCCGAAGATCTCTGCATACTTGATCTCAAAGTCAATTCCTTTCAACGCCGGAAAGCTTCCGTAATCCTTGCGCAAACCAGACACCGAAACGACCGGCGTATTCGGCGGAATTACAACTGCACTTGTTGCTACGGAAAACATGGATTAGTCCAGCTTGATCTGGGCATCAGCCGGCATTCCTGGCTTGGCAAAGCCACCGGGTTTTTCGATGCCAATTTTGATGCCAAAAACTTGCTTCACTCGATCGTTTTTGAAATAGATATTCTCTGGTGTGAATGAGCCTTGTGGATCAATTTGAATGATCTTGCCCTCGTATGGCTTCTTCGGATCTGCATCAAGAAATACCTTTGCCGATTGCCCGACACGAATTCGGCCGATCTCTCCTTCAGGAACATAAGCACGCAAATAGACGTTGTTGAGATCAATCACCGACAAAATGGTTTGCCCTGGTGTCACTACTGCTCCTGGCTCCACTGCTCGCGCAGTCACAACGCCATTGATAGGACTGTTTATTTTCAGATAGGCGATATTAGCCTGCGTCATATCCCGATCAGCAATAGCATTTGTCACGTCATGCTCAGATTGTTTCAGATCGTGTTGCGCTTGCAGGAGTTGCTTTTGGAGAGCTACCTTCGCCGCGGATTCTATGTGCGGACTCAAACGGCTGGAGCGCGCTTGCGCCAGCTGGCCCATTGACGACTTGAGTTCGCGAGCAGCAGCATTCATATTCGCCTCGCGTGCCGAGACGATTGCTTTGTCGTTTTCAAACGTCGTCGAGATTTGATCTGCTTCGTCTTTTGTTACGGCCTCGCGTCCAACCAGAAAGTCATAGCGTTCCTTGCGGACTTTTGCCAGATTCAATTCCGCCTGAGCTTGCAACAACTCCGATTTGGACTGGCTCAGTTTTGATTCATTCATGGCAACAGTCGCTTCCCATTGCCTGATTCTGCCAAAACTATCTTCTTGCGATTGTTTTACTTTCAATTCGCTTTCATCAATCTGGCTTTGAATGACTTGCAATTTGTCACGCGCTGATTCAACACCTTCCTTAGCTCTTTCAATACGAGCAAGAGCACCGCGCAGTTGAGCTTGAATATCATCATCGCTAATCTGTGCAATCAATTCTCCGCCTTTGACCATCTCACCCTCGCGGTGCGTAACAAGATCGACTCGTCCGCCAATTTTTGCGCCGACGTTTGTTTCATAACCTTCGATGCGACCGCTTACTTCAAGAATCCCTTCCGGAGACTTGGAGCGGTTCGAGAAATAATTCCAACCGGCGATGCTTATGCCCAGAATCAATATAAATAGAATGGGAATGATGGGAGATCTGTGGGGACGGGGAGCCGCGGGGGCCGCTCCAGCGCCAGGGGCAGCTCCAGGAGCAAGGGATTCCGCATCATTGGGCTTTGTCGTTGTTTCTTGCATTTGTTTTTCGGGAGTCATGCTTGACACTTCGGGAAGACGTGTTTTATTCTGTTAGCACTGTACCATACAAACATGTATGTATGGATAAAATCTTATGAGGGGAATTGGTCTGACAGACTGCATATTCAGACGCAGCAGCGAACACTTTACAAAACAATTGTGCCTATAATGAAAGCCCGCAGAGGGCAGGGGAACGACCAAAAGTGACATCGGCCACAGGGCAAAAGAAAGAAAGCAGCGGGGCTGGCGAGTCACCGCGCAGCAAACGCAAGCAAATTGTTCAAGCAGCCATCAGAGTATTCCTCGAACATGGATATGCCGCAACCACTTTGCAAAAGGTAGCAGAAGAAGCGCACGTTATCCGCGCGACTATTTACAGTCACTTCGCAGACAAAAACGAATTGTTCAAAGCGATCATCGAAGAACTCACAGTAAACCAGCTTGGCGAAAATTTCGAACAGCGAATTTCGACATTGTCACCGCGCGAGTTTGTTTATTTGATGCGTGATTTTGTGAAGTTGCGCAAGCAGAACAAGGAATATCTTGCGCTTCTGAGAACAGTTATCGGTGAATCAGAACGTTTTCCTGAGCTTGCTCATCTCTACTTCAAAACAGTCTATTCTCAAGGAATTGTTGTTGCACAAAAGTATTTTGAACAACATCCCGAGTTACAAATTGAGAATACACAAGCATTAACTCAAGTAGTTTGTGGTTCCATGATGGCTCACCTGCTGCAGCAAGAATTGCTGCGTGGAAAAGAAATCGTGCCGATGGATTTGGACCCTGTTGCGGATACAATTGCAGAGCTTATCACTCGCCCGCGAAAGGAATAATCGCTCGTGGCAACCGAATTTGCTTCAAGAACGAGGCTCCGAACCTGGCTCTCCGGATTAGTGCTTTGCGGTTTGGCACAGATGAGCCTTGCTCCTCATTTTAATGCGGGGAACTCCACCGCTTTTGCTGAAGCGACAAAGCAGGAAAGCGAGAACGTCAAGAGCTACTACGAACAGCTCCACAAATATCCGGAGCTGGGCAAAGAAGAATCCAAAACCGCTGAATTCATCCGCGAAAAATTGAGAGACTTTGGCTACAAAGATCTTCAGACAGTCTCCACCGCGCCCACAACCGTTATCGCGCTGATGGACACGGGACAGAGAGGACCTGTCGTTTGCTTTAGATCAGAGCTCGACGCGCGAAAGTGCCAGGAAAAAAGCGGCGTAAGCTTTAGTAGCACTATAGACGGTGTCATGCACAACTGCGGGCACGACGCACACACAGCAATTCTTCTTGAAACAGCGAAGCGTTTGATGAAAGAAAAAGCCTCCCTGCGTGGCAAATTTGTTTTCTTGTTTCAGCCTGCGGAGGAGTGCCCTGGTGGAGCAGACGACATCGTCGCTGACGGCGTGCTAAAAAGACTCGAGGTACAAGCCATTTTCGCGCAACATTGTGCACCCGGTGTCGAGGCGGGCAAACACACACTGCATCCCGGCGCTGCACTTGCTGGAAGCAATGCCTTGAAGATAACACTAAAAGGAAAAGGTGGACATGCAGCGCAGCCAAGCGATAGAGATGACTTAGCCGGCCTCTCATCGCTTATAACGCTGGAATTAGAACGCCTGCCTTCACGATGTATAGACCCAGTTCAATACCCGACAGTTTGCTCAATCAGCAACACACATTGGAACAGTGAACAAAATAATGTCGCACCAGATACGGTGACTCTTGCCGGCACGATCAGAGCATTCTATGGAATAAACGACAAAGTCTCACGGGGCAGAAGTCTGTACGAACTGATAAAGCAACTTGTAGACGGGCTCTGCAGTGCTTATGGTGTTCAATCGCAAATTGAACTTAGCCCGGGAGTTCCCCCAACGGTGAACGATCCGGAGCTCTGCAAAAGAGTAAGCGATGTACTTGCTAAGGAGGGCATCAAAATAAGTGATGCAGACCGAGGCATGTTCTCGGAAGACTTCGCTTATTACAGCAGCCATGTGCCATGCGCCTATTTTGGTCTGGGCATAAGCAAGGACAAGCTGGGCAACGACAATGTACATTCATCGACTTTTACAATCAACGAAGAATGCCTTGAAGAGGGGGTCAACTTGTTTGTGGCTATAGCGAAACGATCAAGCTCAATTTTGCTCAATTAGCTTAACGCGCATAGCCGGCAGCTATAGTCTGCATGGGTTTTCAAAGTCGATCAATGGTTAAGACGCTTGCTTTCTTGATCAAGAACGGCTCTCATTATATCTGCGCCTTTAACAGCAGTCGCTTCGACCTTTCTAGTTTTTTTCTCAAGTGCGTCAAGTTTGTCGTATTGATTTTGTTCTTTGTACAAACTTGCAAGCACAACGGCGACCTGGTTTGTTTGTCCTCTATAAGAAGCTTCCATGCTCGAGGAAAATGCAAAGGCCTGCAGAAGCTCGTCTTCCGCCTCCTTATAGTTTTTGAGATGAAGATCAAGCTGTCCCATTTCTACGTAGCCATCTACGCTTTTCTTGGGCGAATCCTTGAAAGCCAGAATGAGTTTCGCAAATTTCTCGCGATGCGCTTTAACAGCTGCCGGATCATTTTGCACAGCGGCAAGATATACTCTGCCAATTTCTAAATAGCATTTGCGCATCATTTCATCGCCAGTATCTTCATCTCTGGCACAAAACTCATACTGTTTCAATAAATCCCTGATTGCCTGTTCATTTTTTTCTGCCAGACAAGCCTTCAATGCAGAAAACAAGCTGCCTGAGGAATCCTGAGCATTAAGATAAAGAGGCTTGCACATTGCGATTGCCTTGTAATATTCATTCATCTGCCTCTTTTCGAGGAAATGCGTATTGTTGTCTCTTAATTGGTCGAAAGCTGAAGAACCGACGGCTCCCGGCGGTCCCTTGACCAGGCGAACGATATCTGCCGCTTGCATTAAAATCGAAAGATCTTTCGTTGCATATTGGGCGGATCTCAGATTATCTGGAAATGGTTTTGCAATCGTAATTAAGGCACGTCGTGCATCAATTTCTGCTTCACGATCACGAGATTCCTGCTTCAGTTTCTTGCCCTCCTTTAAATAGGATTCGGCCTTGAGCTGTAACTTTGTTCTAACGGATAGGGCCGGATCTTGGGAAATGGCTTCCTTGCGAACTAAACCCACAACAGCGGCGGCAATGATTCCACTTAAGAGAAGAAATCCAATTACCAGAGGGATGAGCATCTTGTTTTTGGAACTAGCAGCTGATTTCTTTTCTAGAGCCTTCAAATCTAAATCTTCAGTTCTTCCCTCCAAAACCGCCTTCAGCGCTGCCGAAAACTCCTGCATGCTCTGGAAGCGCTCTTCTGGATCTTTCTGCAAAGCTTTGAAGATAATAAGGTCGAGTTCGATAGGAATTTTTTTTGCACGCAATGATCCACTGTCGCGCAGCAATTTCGGCATCTCATTGATTTGCCTGTTTATAATGGAAATTGGGTTATCGGAATCGATAGCGGACTTCCCGCTCAAGCACTCGTAGAGCGTGCATCCAAGTGCATAGATGTCGGAGCGCTCATCGGCTTTTTTGCCAAGGCAAAGTTCGGGGCTCATATAATTAACGCTCCCAATTAAGGCACCAGTGGTAGTGAGGTGCTGAAGCGATTCTTTTTCATTCAATACGCGTGAGAGGCCGAAGTCCAACACTTTTACTATGTCTCCGTCCGGACCGGTTTCAATCATGATATTTTGCGGCTTGATGTCGCGATGAATAACACCTTTTGAATGTGCAAACGACAGTGCGTCGCAAATCTGCACAGCGATTCTAATAACTCGGCGCCAAATAAATTCTTCCTTTTCCGATTTCAGCAATTGGTCCAGGCTTTTTCCGTTAACGAACTCCATTGCCATAAAGGGCATATGAGGACCAATTGAACCGAAAGCAAAGACATCAACTATATTTTTGTGCTTTAGATTGGCCAGAACCTTCGCTTCGCGCTCGAAGCGCAGCATCATCTCTTCGCCATCCATAACATTATCGTGCAGGACCTTTACAGCCACGATACGATTTAAGTCGATCTGTTCAGCTTTATAAACAGTACCAAGTCCACCCATGCCCAGTTGCGAAAGGATTTTGAATTTCTGCTCAATTACAAAACCAGCTGCTAATGTTTGCATACGAGTCGCTTTCTTGGGCAAGCTGAATCAGAAGCTTGTACTTACTCTAATACTATAGCAATTCACTGCACTTCAGTAGGGACTAGCAATAAACTGCTAGGGCTCAACTTGAGAATCCGATGCCAAAGGCGTCCAGAACTTTCAAGAGGAAACTCGGTTTCTCGCCTTCGTCAACTTGCCGCAGAGATTGGGTTACTGCGTTCACTGAGAGGTAGCGAAGCGGCTCGGGCGGGTAAGGAAAGGGTTTGTTTTGCACCATTGAAAGAGACAGTAATTCGCTTTCTCGAGAAATGGCCATGTGAGCAAGAACCCGCCCTGCGATTCTCGTGCTGCCAATTCCATGCCCGGTATAGCCCAATGCATAGACCACCTTCCCGCCTTCAAGCGTTCCGAAGAATGGTGTCAATCTTGTAGTTGAGGCTATTGGGCCACCCCACTGATATGAAAATTGAAGATCCTTCAGCTGAGGGAAATGACGAACGAAGCTTTCGCGCAGGAGCTTATAGTGCTGCTCTGAGTGATCACAAGACTCATCAACTCTATTTTGATAATAGTAATTTGCCTCGCTTGTGCCCCAGAGAATGCGATTGTCAGCCGTCAAGCGATAGTAGTTGAAGAAGCTGCGGCAATCGACGACCCCCTGGCGATTTCTCCAACCAATTGCCTTATGTTGCGCTTCTGTGAGTGGTTCGCTAACCATTATGTAGTCATAGAGCGGAATATATAACCAGAGCAAATGAGGAAACAAATGATGGGTGTATGAATCAGTTGCCAGCACTATTCGCCTGGCAGAAAGGCTCCCCTTCTCAGCGTGAATAGTGTTCCCACCGATCTCTACAACTTTGGTTCTTTCATAAAAACGAACGCCTTTTTTCAGTAATTCGCTTTTCAATTTTGATACAAGCTTGATCGGATTCAAGATGCCCGCTTCCGGAACGAAGCTAGCGCCCAGATACAAGGGCGAATCCAGTTCAGCTTTTATCTCGTCCTTATTGAGTAACCGATATCCGGAAATTCCAAGATATTCTGCTACGTCATTATTGTGCCTGCAATATTCCAGATGTGCTTTCGTCAAGGCGATTAAGAGCTGTCCGCTTCGCTCGAAATCACAATCGACGGCAAATTCAGCCAGTTCGGCCAAATTCGCTTTACCGAGTGCAGCGAGGCGAGCTGCTTCTTTTTTGCCAAAGTGTTTTATAGCAAGTGCATGTGAATGATCTATACAAGCACTAACTATTCCAGCATTGCGTCCGCTGCCACCGTATCCGGTGACACCCTGTTCGATAATTGCTATGTCTAATCGCGCGTCGAGCTGCTTGAGAAAATACGCAGTCCATAAGCCGGTAAATCCCGCTCCGACAATGGCAATATCCGCATCGGCTTCACCTTGCAGGCAAAACTCTTCAGCGGCGGGGCGCTTAGCCAGCCAGAAGCAGGATTTCTCGATACTATCCATGCCCGTGAGTTTAGCACAGGAGCCGCATTTAGCTGAGGCCTATTTGCATCAGATCGGGTTATAGTTTTCTCGTTTTGTTTGCTATGAGACTCAGGCCATATAGCGGCTTTGCACTTCTTGAATCTTCTGCATTGCAGATTTGATAGATCCACGAATTCGTGAACGGCTTTCTTCGGCACGATCTTTCAGCAGAACTTCATGCTTCTGGCGCAACTCGGTGAGGTCGTCCAGCGAATCCTGTTTGAGTTCATTTACTTTGTCACCAGTCAGAGCGAACGCTTTCGATACGTGTTCCCGAGCAAGAATATCGAACTTCAAGCATGTTTCATCTCTGGTTCTGATCAACTCTGGACTGGTCAAAACGTAATCAGTCACCTTGGTGATGTCCTGCATGCTCTCAATGTGCTGTCTTGCAGCAGCAAGATATTCGTCTATTTTGCCTCGCAATTTCTTTTCGATTTCATCGAGTTCTCTTTGATGCTGTTCCAGATTTTGAGCCCAGCGTGACTTGAATTCAGCAAGAGCCGTCAGGTTAGCATCAGAATACATGCGAATAATTGGCTCAAAATCAGTCAAACGATTTTCGAGCAAATCCTGCATAGCAATTGTGAATTCATCGTGGAAGAATCCAGCCAGTTCAACAACGACACGTCGCTTTTCCTGCAATGTGGGAACAAGCTTCTCGCGAGAGAGTTTATCTATAAGCTTTGAACATTCCATTTCTGCTTTGACGGACTGCTCACGCAATGATTTCAGCGATTCTTCAGATAAGCCTTCGAGCCGTTTTATCACTTCGTCTTCAGATTGTTGAGACTGCAATTTGGCAGCCTCACCGAGAGACTCAACTGAAAGCCCAATGCCTTCAGCAAGAATTTGAGTCTGAGTGCGGAAGCCTTCGATGCGCTCGTCCATGCCTTCGGAGCAGAGATTGACGATTTGGTTGAGATTAACTTCGGTTGTGGTGATCAAACCACGCAAGGTGTGTTGCGCACGACTGACAGTCTTGTTCAGCTCATCTCTTGTGCCGGACAAAGCCTCATTAACGCGGCGTCTTGAATCTTCGGTGCTGGCGTTGAGCAGCTTCTCTTGCTCAGCAAGCATGTCGGCAAGCAAACCGGGTGCCTTCGATTGAAACAATTTTACCTGGCCGCTTCCTTCAGAAGCAGTTTTGGATAAATCTTCCTTTGCCCTTGCCGCAGTGTACTCCAGTTTATTCTGCATCTTGCTGCGCAGGTCTTCCAGAGCTCGCAAGCTCAGCTGTTCCTTTTCGCTAAGATTGTGCTTGCAGGATACCAGGCGATCAAGCATTTTGGACTTCAGCGTACTGACTCGATATTCGAGATTGTCGCTGGCTATAGACATCTGCTGGCGAATGTTGCTAACCAGCTTGAGTGCTGGCGAGGCGGGCTCTG
This sequence comes from Obscuribacteraceae bacterium (SeqCode), assembly GCA_044358055.1. GTDB lineage: Bacteria > Cyanobacteriota > Vampirovibrionia > Obscuribacterales > Obscuribacteraceae > JAIEPM01. The sequence goes on along the minus strand of JBIKOL010000009.1, from coordinate 32,940 downwards.
CTCGCGGTGCTGAAGGCTCACTGCTGCTCAGACCACCGGAACCGGTTTTGGATGGCAGGCGGCCGGCAAGTCGTGCCTCAAGGCGTTTGCGTATGGAAAGAAATCCGCTGTCTGCCTTCCCTGTGCTTCCAGTGGCATCAGCCGCCGGAGCTAGCGGCGGTTCAACTGAGGGTTTGGCCGGAGCACTCTGAGCAGCTGGTGTCGCTGGAGGAGTCGCAGGGCTGGCAGTGCCCGGCTTAGAAGGCGGAGTAGCAGCGGTCGCCGCGCTGTCCGCTTGAGCATTTAGCGGGTGTGAGATCGGTTCAAGCGATCTCTGCGTCGCAGCAGGGTCAAGCTTCTTTGCAGGCGGCTGCGTATTGCCTATTTGAGGTGTCGCCGAATTTTGAGCTGTCGCTGGAGTTTGAGCTGCAGCTGGAGTTTGCGGGCTGACTGGAGCTTGCATACCTGCGGGAGTTTGAGAGCTTGCCGCTGCGCTTTGCCCAGGGGTCTCCATCAGTGTCACCGATGAAATGGCTGGAGACGCCGCCTTCATAACGATACTGTATTTGGTGCCCAGATCGGCAATTTGCGGTACTGCAGTTCCGCGAATCAGAGCCTGAGCCATGGCATCGATGCCGATGGGAGGTGATTGTGGAAGCGGGGAGCCGACACAAGCAAAAAATGCAACCAGAGGATCAGGCAATCCATGCAACGGATTAGCACGGGTACCGCTTCCCCAGCGCTGCATGTTCGTCAAAAACTTCCGCGCGTCTTCCCCAACCGTACCAATAAAGGGAACGGTCACGAAAGAAAAGTTGGAATTACGAGTTTGAGCTGCAATGGCACGCTCTCTCAATATTGCTTCAGCACTTCCGTGAACATAAAAATCGTCAGTGAGGAGTATGCCCATTGCACCATTTTGATCTGCATTGAAAACGAGTATCAACGCAGATACCTCCAGCTCTGCATTGGCACCATCTGCGGTGTTGAATGGGCTGAAACAAACGGCGATGTCGCCCAATTTCAGCGCAGCCGCTTCCTTGCTAGACCATTCTTGCGGATTCCCCGAATTTGGTCCAAAAAATCTAATATTCTTAATTGCCGATGCAGGGAATTTGGCCCTGAAAGAAGTAGTCATTTTATCAGCCCTCGTCGCCAACAGCCTGGTCTATGAAGCCAAGCGCCTTTTCCAAACGCCTCTCGATAATTTTCAAGATGCGTTCTTCCTCTTCCTGTATTTGAGTCATGTACGTATTAGACAGGTTCGTAATTTTTTCACCTATGCTCTTTCTAGAAGCAGTGATATCAGTAATAGCGGCATCACACGTGCGAGCCAGCCTATCCAGCTGAATGCTGGACATTTTTCCAAGTTTAGATTCAAAGTTAGTTTCGACATCGCGCATCTCTTCGATGATTTGCTGAACCACGGTTGACTTTTGTGCAGCAATCAAGCGCTGGTCTTCGATCAAGTTCTGCAATTCTTCAGCAAGTTGCTTGGCTCTCTCGAGATCTCCAGATTGCCGATCTAGTTGCTGGGTTGCAGATTTATCCAAACTCTCCAGCATCTCAGCGCGCAAATTCGAAAGCAATTCAGACACTTGCACTCTGCTGTTTGTACCGGCTTCTTCAAGTTCTGAAAGAACATCTTTGGTGACGATTTCGTTGGTTTGAACCAGCTTTTCTTTAGTCTCTTCATAAGTCTTGCGCAGTTTCTGCTCTGTGCTGCCCGATAGAGCAACGATACGACCAATCTCTCCATCGCATATTTCGGATATTTTCAGCTTTAGAAGTTCTATTCGCGAATCAATCTGATCGTTCTGCTGGCGGTTTAACATAGCCAGCTTGGGTTCATGCAGGCGGCCTCTGGCGATAACAGCAGCAAGCATATCCGGAATTTCTTTTCTTGCCTGATTTTCGAATGCCATCAAATCTGCAAATTGTCGTCCCTGTTTTTCAACAAGCGATTCACCAAACTGAGTTCCAACACCGTTCGACTGCTCGCGCAGGGTATGTTTGCTGCGGTTCGAAATTTGCTGAACACCATCGACGGACTTATCGCACTGCCCACTGAGCTTGGCCAGCAATACTTTGGACGAAATATTATGTGAGCGCAAAAGCGATTCAGCGAGATCATTTATTTCTTGCTGCAAACTCTTGCAGCTGAGCATGAGTTCCTCCTCCATATGGGTAAGGAACTGATCGTTCTCCGTAATTGTTTGTCCGACTGAACTTGTCACCGCATCCAGTGACTCCTTCAAGCAGGCCGCGATTTCTCTTTCTTGCGATTCGGATGCTCCACTGCTACGCTGCAGGGCCTCAGCTTGCTGCTCAGAATAGCCCATCAAAGCAGAATCAACAGCCGAGGAAAAACCTTGCAATAGTCGGTTGGTCAGCTCATCAAAATTGCGACACGCTGAAATGTAAATCTCTTGCAAGCTGGGAGTCGAGTCTTTCATTCAGGTATCTCCGTCTGGAAGCTTATATTGGCTTTTCTGTATGCCGCGACGATTCTCGAAACGCCGAGTCCGGCTTTTTCGATTTTCATAGTTTCCTTTTGCAGTTCCGCCAGTTGCCGTTCGAGATCTTCATAAAGTAGACCGAAGTCCCGACGAGCCTGTGAGTATTGATGCTCAAGCGCTTCACAGGCATCCTCACCAGAGCTTTCAACATTTTTTATCATGTTGTCTACTGCTCGTTCAAAATAAAGTTCAACCTGACTTGCTTTTTGCAGAGTTTTGCCACGGAATTCCTGAGCAACATTCTTCAAAGCGGCCTTCACGCGCTCAGAAATGCCGCTGTCCGCTTCCACTTGCAATTCAATTGCCTGTTCCAATTTTTGCAATAACGAATCACAGCGTGTCCAGCAGTTTCTTTGTTGCTCAGCCATCCATGCTACAAATTCCTGCTGCAATGCCTTCATTTCCTCACTGCAATTCAATGTATTGTTAACGATTTCAGCTTTCGACTGTGTGGTGACGTTGCGCAAACGAGCATGGAAAGAGCCAGATTGCAGGTCGCCGGCAGAGGTAATTGAATTCTCAAAGGAAGTGAACACCTCTTCAAAATAGGAATTTACTTCCTCGCCTTTCCAGTGCAAGAAGAAACGCTGTGGCAAATTTTTCTCGATATGGTCGAGCAATTTCAAGGTGCCGGCAAATTTTACCTGCTGTGATTGCATGCAATTTTCCAACTGCGCAACTGAGGCATTGGAAATCAAATCGAGCTCGTCTCTCAATCTGCTGAGCTGCTCTTCAAGCACATCTTCAACAACTGCTTGCGCTTGCACCACATCAACATCGATGATGCCGAGTTTTTCTCTGGCAAGGTCGGGCAATCTTCTTGTAAATGAATTTAAAAGTTCGTTGATACGATCGCCGCATTCTTTGGAAAGATTTTGCACGCGATTTTGATCGTTGCGAACGTCCGCTTCAAGATTTGCCGAAGCAAGAGTAGAACGCAACGCATCAAGTTCAGTTCTAATTTTGCTCGAGTAGTCTCTGAACATTCTCTCGGAATGGTCGCGAACTTGCTGGCGACTCGTCTTACCAGCCTCCATAATTGAGCGAATCTCAGCTTGCCGGAACTGAACAAGCTGGGTAATAAGCTCTTCTTTATCGCGGCTTGCCGTAGACAGATATGCACTGAGGAAAGAGTCGACTCGCTGTCTTGAAATACGAATTTCATTAAGCAGGGTCTTTCGCAGTCTCCCACCCAGACGGTTCAACTGGTCATCAAGTCTTTGTACTAGATATTCCAACTCCGCAGAAGCGGCAGCAAGAGACTCCAGCATTCTCGAAACTTCTTCCGAATCTGGATCTATCGCTAGAAAATTAGTTGGATCCGTTGGCTCCACAGATATTTCACCCCCATAATCCTTATGCCATCATTAGTTGCTGAATTATCAACTCAGGCAATAATTGGGCAAAGGAAGCGCTTTTATCAGCAACAAGTCGATCAAGTCACCAAAAGATGACCAGTCCAAAACACTTGCGTGGAGAGAATTGCCGAGAATTAGCCTTCTTATCGGACAAGCAAGATTTGCAAGTTATGAGACGCAGCCAAAACCCGCTTTGCAGGCGGCTCAGCCATTATTTAGCAGTTTATCGGAAATACGAAAGGCCGTTGCTGCGCTGACAACAAGCTATTCGTTAGCGGTCCAGACCTTCAACTGAATTGCATGCAGCGAAACCCGGGAGCGCCGGCAGCTTGCCGGCTTCTGAGGCTAGGATCGACCTTGCCGGAATAAAAGCCGGCAGGCTGCCGGCGCTCTCCCGGGGCTTCCGCTTTCTCCGGTCTAGCTTGTTTAGATCTAAGTTGTCTAGCTCTAAGTTGTCTCGCTCTAAAGGTCTGGCTTTGCTGCAGAATTAGAAATTACCTTCGGGGGATTTTGCCGTCGTAGGCAATCAAGGTTTTTAGGTCTTGCTGAGACAATCCAGAGTGCTCTTTTGATCGCAAGACTGTGTCGCGGTGCAGTTCGGAAATGGCATCGAAATGACGTTCGACAAGCAAGAATTTCTGGCGGAAATGAAACTTGAGGCTTGGATCTGTAATTAACTGGCCAAGGTCATCTTTCGAGATGAAACCGTCCTTTGCGCGGCTTATGCGGTCGAAATAACGGTCCAGGAATTCAGCGGCGAGTTTAAGCTCTCCAGGATCATTTTTGGCATGATTTCTTGCCACATCAAATGCTCCATAAGCATCCACGTCGCGAATTGAAATACCTCGCGAATCGTTTCTGCCATCATTAACCATTCGCTTGATAGTCCACTGAGATTGCGGGTCTTTATCGAGTGCAGCAAGATCAGGATCTTTCTTTGCGGCATAGGCAATCTCATCGGGATTCAAGAATCCATCCCCATCCAGGTCAATTTCCTTGAAATTCTGCTTCATTGCCCAGTAAGCAGAAGACTGAGGCTTATCCAGCTCAGAAAGGGCGTCTTGCCGCAGGAGATGAGCCGGGCGACCATCCGGGCTGCCAAAAGCATTGTCCCAACTGGGATCGGTCTGTTTGTAAGTGCGATCAACAAATTTTCTATCGTCTGTATCTGCCACCGTTGCTGCTCCAAAAAACGAGCGGGTATCTAAGAAGGCTCAAAGGCGCTGCTCGCCTTACTGCGAACCCTCTCAGCTGGGGACATACTAGGAATACAGGGATTATGTGACAATGGTGCTTACCGCCGAGCGGCCCGCTGGCGCGGTTAGCAAAGCCTTTCATCATTCCCGCCTAAAAGAAAAACGAGCAAATACTTATCAAAGAGATATGAATAAATACATGACAATCAGCTGAAATACTGGCTATAGGATATAAACTAAACAGTGTTCTTCATTTGCAAAGAACATCTATTTCAATGAAATCCAGTTAAACAGCGGGTGATGATATGGTTACTGAAACGAAGGAAAGCAAGCAAGCAGGTCCAAAAACGGGCACAATGCTGGTAAAGAAGGCACTTCCGCAGATGCTGAAGAGTGGCGTAATCATGGATGTCGTCACTGCTGAGCAGGCAAAAGTCGCAGAAGCAGCCGGTGCAGTAGCTGTTATGGCTCTTGAGCGCGTTCCGGCTGACATCAGAGCGCAGGGCGGAGTTGCCCGCATGAGCGACCCCGAGCTCATCATTAAAATCAAGGAAGCGGTTAGCATTCCAGTAATGGCAAAAGTTCGCATCGGTCATTTCGTCGAAGCTCAAATTCTTGAGTCTCTCGGTGTCGACTGTATTGACGAAAGTGAAGTTCTGACTCCTGCAGATGAAGAGTTTCACATCGATAAAAGCAAGTTCAAAATCCCGTTTGTTTGCGGCTCACGCAATCTCGGCGAAGCTCTCCGCAGAATCGGCGAAGGTGCAGCCATGATGCGGACAAAGGGTGAAGCAGGAACAGGCGATGTTGTCGAAGCTGTTCGCCATGCGCGTGCCATCCTGGGCGAAATTCGCAAGCTGACAGTAATGCCGCGCGAAGAGCTCATGACTTACGCAAAATCAATCGGCGCGCCATTCGAACTGGTTTTGAATGTCGCAGAAACAGGTAAATTGCCGGTTGTAAATTTCGCGGCCGGCGGCATCGCCACCCCGGCTGATGCAGCACTCATGATGCAACTGGGCGTAGACGGCGTTTTCGTCGGCTCTGGTATTTTTAAATCAGGAAATCCGCAAAAGCGCGCTGAAGCTATCGTTAAGGCGACAACTTTCTATAACGATCCAAGCGTTCTTGCTGAAGTAAGCCGCAATCTGGGCGAGCCCATGGTCGGACGCACTGTAGCCAGCCTGGCAGAAACGGAAACTCTGGCCAAAAGAGGTTGGTAATCATGACTAAGGTCGGCGTTCTAGCATTGCAAGGTGACTTTGCAGAGCATGGCGAATTATTGAAGCGCTGCGGCGCTGAAGTAGTATTCGTCAAGAAAGCCGAAGACCTTAAGAACGTGGAAGGGCTGGTGATTCCCGGCGGCGAATCGACAACGATTGCCAAGCTCACAGGAAACACCAGCGACCCCATATTCGATACCATTATCAAACGAGCTCATGAAGGCATGCCTGTTTATGGCACCTGCATGGGCTTGATTTTTCTGGCAAGAAACATCGAAGGCTCTGAGCAAGGGCGGCTTGCATTAATGGACATAAAAGTTCGACGCAATGCCTTTGGTCCCCAAAAATACAGCCGCGAAGAGTGGGCCATTATACCTGAGCTAGGCGATGAGCCTTTGCCGCTGGTCTTCATCAGAGGTCCAATCATTCTTTCAGCCGGCAGCCAGGTGAAGGTATTTGCGCGGGTTGAGGAAGGCATAGTTATGTGCAGGCAGGACAATTTCCTTGCGACGGCGTTCCACCCGGAAATTACTGAAGATGTGCGTGTGCATCAGTATTTCATGAGCATGGTGCTCGAGTATTTGCAGCGCAAAGGTTCGCTGAGCAACTGTACACAAACGCCTTGCATGGCTTAGCAGAAGCCGGCAGGCTGCCGGCGCTCCCGGGCTTCGCTCCCGGCGCTTTTGCTCCCTCAATTGGCTTATTTAACAGCTAGCGCATTCGTTGAAGCGATTTTGACGTAATCCGGGCGGCTGTCCAGGGTTTGCGGCAAAAATGCTTTTAATACACGACTACGATGGATCAAGAACACGCCAGGCAATTGTAATCCGTCGCCAGCGGCTTTGCCGATTGGATTGCCATTAACCAGTGCCTCAAGGGCTCTTCCCAGCACTCTTGGCGCGAAGAATTGATCAAAACTTCCTCGCCCGACACCGAATGATTTGTACAAAGATTGATCGGGATTGCTGATTCGTGACACATCAGCCAGACCGTAGCTAGCCAGAATCTGGCTTGCTTCTTCCTCGGAGCTCATGTGCACAAGCACAGTCCTGGCGCCGGCAGCTTCAATTGCATGCAAGCCAAAATGAATGTCCGAAAGTGCTTCCCTGCAGAAACAGCAGCCGAAGCTTCTCAAAAAGACAAGCAAAGTCGGCACGGAATCAGACAATTCTTGCAAGGAATTGTGGTACTGGTCTTCAGAGGACTTCAACAGATAGTCCAGAGATATCAACGTTGTTGAATTATTCGTTTGTCTGGCTCGCCCTGCCATATTTCCTCGAAATTCATTGCAAACTGGTATTCTATTACCCTTTTAGCTGAGTGGGGGAAAAGTTGATCGAGATCTTAAGCGGTAAGTACGAGTGAAAGCATGGATTTAATCTAATCCGAAAGCATTGGTCCCATCTTGATTTTCGGCTTTTTTGTGGGGAAAAGCAGATGAAAAATCGTACATTTGGCGGACATACATAACATGAAATTCTCAGGCAATGTACGGGTGCAGCAGTCTCGGGTATAGGGTTAATACTGGAAAAACTACAGGCGCTTTAATGCTGCAAAAATTCAGCAATTCTTGTATTAATGGATATGTCCCCTTACCCCTATGAGGGCAGTACATGCGTGGAACCAATTTACTATTGATGATTGCTAGAATTCCGCCCAAGCTCATGCTTGCAGTGGTTACTCTTCTAGCTATTGGCGCAGCAATGGCAATGCAAGCGACAATGAACAAGAGCGCAGAAGATGTGGCTCGAATAAAAGAAAGCATGAATAAAAAGGTCGAAGCACCAATGCTTGTAGCAACACGAGATATTGCCGAAGGTGAGACTGTTTCGGCAGATGCGCTTGAGGTGAAAACCATCGATGCCAACAAAATTCCTGCGGGCTCACTTACGACGACAAGCGAGGCCGTAGGATTGCAGACAAGAACCAGTATTCATGCTGGTGATAGCATACTCTCTCAATTCTTGCGCTATCCGGAAAAAGCTCAAGGATTTGAAGCGAAAATTAAGCCAGGATATAGAGCAATCACCTTTCCTGTTGATACCGCTTCTGGTGTCGCAGGGTTTTTGACGCCGGACTGCCGTGTCGACATATTAGCTCAGATGGGGAGCGGAGCGGAATCCAAAACAATGCCGATTCTTTCCGATGTTCATGTTGTAGCTGTCGGACAAACATACAAGAAGACAGCTGGGCAAACAGAAGCCCAGCCGACCAGTTCTGTGACAGTTGAAGTGCAACCCGCTGATGGAGGGAAATTGATCAATGCAATGGCTGCCGGAAAGCTTTATTGTTTGATGCGCAATCAGTCGGACCATGCACCGATTACGGTGCGCGATATTTCCGGCAGCCTAAATAAGAAAGCAAGTCAAAGTACGCCTTCAGAGTTGTCCGTATTGCCCACGACAAGCTTGCAGGAAACGAAGCTGCCACCACCTCCGCCACCGGATTCATCCGCGGCGGTGCAAGATCCGCGGCACAGTATTCAACTCTGGAGTGCTAATAAGAAGGATGAGTTAACGGTACCGAAAGAATAAGAATGGATAGGATCGATTTAGCCGGAGTAGAAGCCGGCTAGCAGCCGGCGCTCCGGGACAGCTGCAGAACAAAAAGAAAAACGAGGCTCTGGTTTTTCTCAGAGCCTCGTTTCGTTGGCGATATTAGGGTTTTAGAGCATCTTAAGATCAAGAGACTTGATGTCTTGACGCACCTTTTGAAGATCTGCGAATGTCTGGTCTTGTGCACGGCACAGACCATCAATTGTTGGTGTCAGACTGCGGTCATCGTTTTGCTTTTTCAGCAGGTCGATTTGCTTTTGCAGGGAATCAAAATCTTTAAGAAGATCCGTTTCTTTAACCAGCAAACGGGTTCTTGCTGATTGATACTGTGCATAAATGTTGGAGTCTAACACTACGGCATTCGCATTCGGTGCTGCCAGAACCACCAAGACCAGGCTTGATGCGATCGCCACACAGATTTTTTTGATTTGGTTTTGCGAATTCATAACTCGTCCTCCAGACAACAATAACGATATCAATTAAATTGGTAATACAAAAGAGCCACTTTTCTGTTTTAATACCAGTCCACTTTGGAGATTGAAAATTGGAATTTTTAGTAGTCCTGGATAGCCAATCTAATATTCCGCTTCACAAGCAACTCTACGAAGAGATAAGACGGGCCATACTTTCCGGGCGTCTAGCCAGGGGGCAAAGGGTACCATCCACCCGTGCACTCTCCGACTCGCTCGGGATTTCAAGAGCCACTGTAACATTGGCTTATGAATTCCTCTTGTCTGAGGGATATCTCCAGTCCAGTACAGGTTCCGGCACCTATGTCTGTCGCCAGTTGCCAGAAGCATTGATGCGCACAGATATAAAGGATGGGAAAAAGAGAGCCACTCTTGAAACTGGACTGCCCAAACGGTCATACCGGAAACTGTCCAAATACGGAAGCTATTTAAAGGAACGCCCCTGGTTCTACTATGGAGACATCAACGAGCCGGAAATTGAGTTTTCCTTCGGACGCCCGGACATGGAGATGTTTCCCTGGAAAACCTGGATTCAAATTGCCAGCCAGGTTACCAAGAAGCAAGAGCTCTCCTTGCTGGACTGCCCGAGCAAGGCCGCTGGTTATTTGCCTTTAAGGGAAGCTATTGCATCACACCTGGCGAAATCAAGAGCGGTCAATTGCAAACCGGAACAGATCATTGTTGTCAACGGATCACAACAGGGAATCGATCTCGTCACACGCATCCTTATAGATAGGGGCGATCTTGTTGGAATTGAAGATCCCGCATATATCGGCGCAAAAAAAGCATTCGAAACTGCTGGAGCCACGCTTCTAGGCTTGCCGGTAGATGAGTCCGGAATGACTCTCGAAAAATTGAAAGATCCCGCCCTGGCGTCGATGAAGTTGCTCTACATAACTCCCTCGCACCAATCACCAACAGGAGCGGTTCTTTCTCTACCGAGGCGGCTTGAATTATTGAACTGGGCACAACGCACCGGCACCTACCTTATAGAAGATGATTACGACAGCGAATATCGCTACTCAGGCAGACCTTTCCCAAGCGTTGCCGGACTCGATCATTCAGAAAGCGTCATCTACATAGGTACGTTTTCAAAAATCATGTTTCCTGCACTAAGGCTCGGATATATGGTTGTGCCTCCCGGACTTGTGGAAGTTTTTACCCGCGCTAAATTTCTTGCAGATAGGCATTCACCGCTTCTTCAACAGCAGATTTTGGCGGAATTCATCAGTGGTGGACACTTCGAAAGACATATTCGCAAAATGCGCACAGTTTACGAACATCGGCGCAAAGTTGTTATTTCGGCTTTGCGTGAACATTTCGGTGATAATCTCGAAATAAGAGGCGAGAACGCAGGCATCAATATTCTGATTCGCATTCACGAGCGCATTGATGATCAACTCTTCGTAAAGAAAGCACGCGAAGCTGGTGTCGGTTTGATCAGAACAGACAGGTTGTATCTTGCTGATGCGCCTGCACACGAGTTTTTGTTGAACTATGCTGGGCATCCCGACGAGACGATTCAAGAAGGCGTTAAGCGCATGGCAAAAGCAGTTCAAGAAAGCAAACGACCCGATATTATTTTGAGCGATTGACTGTGTAAAACCCGCATGGGCTCGTGGTGCAAATACACAGAATTCAAGAACGGATTTACGCAGTCAAGTTTCAATCTCTTTCTGCAAAAAGTCCCAAAACATATGTTTAGTATTTTGCAGAAAGACAAAATATCGCAAGTTGCGACCGTGGCGACTGGCTTTCCAAGCCATTTTCGAGTGACTGCACAATTGCACAGTCATTATTACATCATTCTCCATATGAAGCTTCGCAGTGAAATTGTATTCTTATCCTTGTCAGCGATAAGCCGACACCGAACCCTGATAGCCAGCCCGAAAACGCCCCGGAAGTTTCTTCCGGGGTGTTTTCTTTGTGCACTATTTTCGCGAAAGAAAGAATTGGCGTAGAGCATTTCAAGAGTAATTAACAGAGAAGCCCAATATCTAATTACGGAAGTCACTGGGAGCGCGGGCATCTTGCGCGCTCCTGATTGCAAACGGAAGAAGAATTTCGCTTGAAAGCGAATATTTTCGCTGCAGCATCAAATCTGTTCAAACTCAGTTTCGTAATTGCGCTTCTACGATTTCTTTGATTTCGTTGGGCAACTTCATCGGATCGAACGGTTTGCTTATGATGCCAGCTGCACCAAGGGCCAGATACGAATCGAGCTCTTGCTTCTGTACTTTTGCGGTAAAAAAGATGACAGGAATTGACGCAATTTCTGTATTTTCGCGAATCTTTGCCAGAGTGGTAGGTCCATCCATTTCCGGCATCATGACATCAAGCAAAATGACATCAGGATGCTCTTTCTTTGCCACTTCTATGGCTTCAAAGCCGGATGCAACGAGAGAGACTGTCCATCCCCCGACTCCCTCAAGACTAATCTGCGCGATTTTTCTGATGCGCGGATCGTCATCAACCAGTAGAACTTTTTGTATTGGCATAAGGTCAGTTTACAACAGAACTAGCGCGCCGTAGAGCGATTAATTCCAAAAGATTCCGACCCAGATAACTTTGCCACCGTAAGTAGTGGCAATATCAAAAGGAAGAATAACGCTTGAGCTAAGTGTTTAGAGGAAGAGAGGTAGTCAAGATGTAGACTATCTGCAATGGTTAATTTATGTTGACAAGCGGCTATTAGTGAATTATCATTTTTTGACTTATCAGGAGAAGGGTTCCAGAAAGTTTCTTCTGTAAGTAATTTGGCGGGACAACAACAGCAACGGTTGAAGCCAGCAGGGACGGCTGAAAACAGTATGCTTGCATTAGTAAAGTCGATTATTCGCTAACACCCCGGGCGATTCTTCGACTGAACTGCGCTGCCCGAAAATCCTCGAAACCCGCTTGGCGCTTGACATCACAATTAACCTGAAAGATGTTTGTGCGTCAGGTACAACGGGAAAAATATCGTTGATAGCAGTATGACTGCGACCGGACAGCCTCCTTACATGAAATTCTCGTGAAAGGAATTGCAAGCCGGTTGCTAATCGTGTGTCTGCGTTTCGTCCGCAATTGCGTTCTAGCAAGTTGCTCCCCGGGGACCCAATAATGGCCGATGGCAAGCCTGAACAAAAGAATCTAGAACCGGTCAAAGATCAAGGCCAGGAAACGGCGAAAAAGCCTGCCGAAATCGTTCGCATGGATGATCCTGACGCGAACAAGACTTTCAAACAGGCAAAAGAAAAAGAAAACGCGCAATCAAGTTCAGCTGCCGCTGATACCAGCGGCAAAAAAGAAGAAGCAGCAATTCTCGGTGATGTGTCCATCACGAAGCCAGCCGAAGATCCTAAAAAGGACCTGGCTAAAACCGGCGAAAATGACAAGAATGGATCTGGCGGCGGCGACGATGACGATTTCAAAGGCGGCTGGGATCATGACCCGATCTGCCCGTTCTTCCATCTGGGCAAAATGGGTTTTCGTCCTGATGGACAGCAATGGCGCCCGAAAAATGCCAGAGTAAATCAGGACGGAACGACGCCAGTTCGTCCATTCGAATTTGCAAGCGCGCAATTTGCTGCACCAGGAGATTCAAGCGGCAAACCAGCTGTACAAATGAAAGCCATGTCGATGCAAGCAAGTGCAGACGACTCTTCGGCAGCACCTGCAGGAGGCGGAGGGGCAAGCCATTACAAACCAAGTCGTACTTACTCAGAGTATGAGGCTCGCGGATGGAACCAGTTAAATTACTATTCCAACAAGATTAGCTCCGCAGTTGGTTCAGTTTGGAACGGCGCCAAAAACTTAGTTGGATTAGGCGATCAAGAAGCAGCAGCGAAGCCGGAAGCAGCGCCAAAGCCCGACGCGACACCCAAGTCCCCCCGAGAGCAGGCCGAAGCCACGGTTTCCGGCGGCTCGAACTCAGCGACAGACTCGGTACCAGGAAGCAGCGCACCATCGGACAGCAAGAGTCCAGAAACAAAGATGGGAGCAATGATGCTTGCGCCTGCAGCACGTACATTGCACGAAGATATTAACGAGACTCTGCAAAACAAAATGGCCGACGCACATGACTATGCTTTCGTCGACCGTATGGACAGCACCGCTCGCGATGCCTGGTTCAAAGCTCATCAAGGCAAACAAGACGACTACAATCGCTACGAGCGCATGGTCAAAGCCGGCTATTATGGCGAAGTCGATCAATTGTCGCCCGATCTCAAACAAGTCTGGTTGGACAGAGCAAGCGACAAACAGAAAGAAGCGTACGACAAATACCAACAGCAGATCAAATCCGGCGATTACAGCTCTTTCGATAATATCGGAAAAGTCCCGGCCGATGTGACAGATCCGAAGAAGCGTGCTGAAATCCAGAATGATTACAAAGCCGCCTATGACAATTTGAGTCCCGAAATGAAGCGAGGACTCGATCAATACAACGACGTTCGCAATGCGATGAACTCGGCTCAAAATGGTGACTATAAAGCGCTGGCAGATCTTGCCGGAACAACCCCGCCAAACAAGTCACTTGATCTCTGGCTAAAAACCGCAAGCACAGAAGAAAGGCAGGCATTCGCAAAGACTGTTCTGGACAAACAACTTAGCTCTTCAAGCAAAGCTGAAGAAACAAGAGTCTGGTACGACAATGCAAGCGCCGAGCAAAAGAAAGCAGTGTTCGATGCACTGCAAAAACGCAGCGATTCAGAAAAAGATGCATGGTGGGATAAAGTTTCTAATCCCAAGGCAACTAAAGATAATCCTTGGTCTGTAGCACAAAAGAATTATCTCGATGATAAAGTCTCTCGCGATAATGGTGCAAAAGATGGTCCGCTGGACAAAGATGCAGGCAAGCTTAGCAAGATTCCTCCCGCAGAGAGACTGAGCAATCAAGACAGATTGCAGCTCGGTGATTACAGCAAGTCCGACAGCGATTACAGCAAGCTCAACAAAGAACAAAGAGAACAGCTGGCACAACAATATAAGGATAATCCGAACCTTAGTAAGGAAGATAAGGAAGCGTTCAATAAATTATCCAAAACGGATCAGGAACTATCTGCATATCTAAGCACCATCGATGCACCAGGCAAAGATGCAAAAGAGCGCCTAGATAATTACAAGATGTACCTAGTCAATGAAAAATCTGGCTACCCAAGTTATGTAGACAAAATGAACGGCGAACAATTGAAGCAATGGCTGCAGGAAGCAAGTCCGGCACAGCGCCTCAATTATACAGATTATATCGATGCAAAAGCAGCAGGCGATTACAGCTTTGTCAATGGCGATAACTTCGATACCTTTAGAAAGAACGCCTATGGCACTCCTGAATGGCTGAACTATAAACAATTCCGCGATCGCGTTGAGGCAGGCGATTTCACTTATCTGGAAAATTTGCACGGCAGAAATATAAACAATATATACAGTTATGCGCGATACTCTGATGCAGACTATCAGAAGTATCAAGACTTCAGATTAAAGCAAGCGGCCGGTGACTACAGCTTCATCGGTAAACAAAGCGCCGAAGCACAAAAGAACTGGTACGATCATGCCAGCAAAGCTGACAGAGATGCTTTCAATGATTACAAACAAGACCTTCAAGAAGGTAATTTCGACTTTGTCGAAAATTATCTTGCTGCAAAAGTAAAGCCACCAGCGACCATCGAACAGGCAAGAGAAGATTGGAAAAAGGAAAATGCCGGTCTGCTAATTGACGGCAAAGCCTTTGACGTCAATGCAAAATACGATGCATACGTCAAAGATCTCACGACTTATCGCACGCAAGGAGAAGATTTCCGCAAGCTCAATAAGATGACCCCGGACGAGCGGACAAAGTGGCTCGAAACCCATGGCAATGAGAAAGATACTTATCATGACTGGCAAGTGAAAACTGCAGTTGGTGATTACAGCTGGGTAGACAGATTGCCCGCTAAAGATCGCGAAGATCTGCTCAAGAGATATGACGAAAAAACCGGCGATCTGAAAGAAGAAGGTGCCGCTTACAGAGCGTATCTCGAGCGAATTGATGCAGGCGATTACAGCCACATCTACATGCTCGACAAAAACTATTATCACAAATGGAAAGACAACGCCAGCCCACAACAACTGGCTGATTATCAAGCTTATGTTGACAGAATGACTGCCGGAGACTTCAGCTATGTCGATCGTTATTCTGACGCGACAAAGAAAGATTGGCAGAATAGACTAGATAAGCTGAATCCAGATCTGCACAAAGGTGAGAAAGACGGTCTGGAAGATTTCAGGACAAGTTCGAACCTCTGGCGCAAAGATCTGGACGATGGTTACAAGGTCTACCAGAAGCGTATCGCGGCGGGCGACTGGAGCATGATCGACAGTCTGAAAAATGATGCAAACTGGAATGATTTTGCCATTAACTCTACGCAAGAACAGTGGAAAGCGTATACCCAATACAAAGATGCGATTTCAAAAGGCGATTATAGTTTTGTCGATAGACTCAGAGAGCAAAACGTTCCAGGCGCAACTGAATCTCCCTTGAACGCCTGGCTTTCAACAGCTTCTGCTGCGGATAAGAGAGCTTATCTTGAATATTACAACAAGCAGGCCGGCGTAAGTCCAGCGGACAAGGCAACGACCGATGATAAGTTAAACGATCTTATTTGTAAGCTTGCTAAGCCTGCAGCACCTGCCGGCTCGAACGGCACTGCCACCAAGCCCGGTGCCGGAAATTTGGGCGATGGAACAGGACTGCCGCAAAATTCTGGGACGGCCGGCAATGTAGTGAAGGATCCGGCAGCACCGAAGGGCGACGGAACTTTGCCGAAGGGCGATGGAACCGCACCGAAGGGCGACGGAACTTTACCGAAGGGCGATGGAACTGCACCGAAGGGCGATGGAACTGCACCGAAGGGCGATGGAACTGCACCGAAGGGCGACGGAACTCTACCGAAGGGCGATGGAACTGCACCGAAGGGCGACGGAACTTTACCGAAGGGCGATGGAACTGCACCGAAGGGCGACGGTACTCTACCGAAGGGCGATGGAACTTTACCGAAGGGAGATGGAACTGCACCGAAGGGCGACGGAACTGCACCGAAGGGAGACGGAACTGCACCGAAGGGCGACGGAACTGCACCGAAGGGCGACGGAACTGCACCGAAGGGCGATGGGTCTGGACCGAAGAGCGGAGACATTGTTTCTGGAAATCAGGGTGGCTCTACAGTTCCACGTGCTGGTGAAAACAACAGCAGTGGTGCGAACCAAAGTTCCGATGCAAACAAGGCCGGAAACGCACCGAACCCAGCAGTAGACAACACTGATAAGAACAAGCAGGTCTACGATGATTTCGTAAAACGACTTCAAGCTGTGAAAGATGATAAACAACGAAGCGAATTGTTTAACACAGTTTCAAAAGACAACTCACAGATGAAGGCAATTGCAGATTACATTGCTGCTCATCCATCCAGCCAGGAGCTGTTCAAGGATGTTACTCGCCAATCGGAGAATCACAGAGATCTTGCCACCACTACATTCGTGAAAGCTCTGTCTCAACAGAATCCGGCGATTAGAGAAATTCAAGAACAAGCACTGAGGGAAAAAGAAGCTCCTCCGCGGCAAGATCCACCGCCACCATCACCGGTGCCGACGAAGCCTGCGGATCCTGTAGTAAAACCTGGCGATCCGAAGCAAGATCCAGCACCAGCAGACCCCAAACCACCAGCCGGTTCCGGTAGCTATGGACAGGGAACAAGTGGACAAGGTCAACAAGGAAACATCGTACACGATCACGGAGAACAGCCAGGTACGCAATTGCCACCAGTGGTACCAGTGCCGGTGCCAGTACCACTGCCGGGTCAGGGTGGTCAGGGCGGTACAGGGAACCCAACGCCTGCTCCATTAGACCCGAAGAAACCTAGCACCTCCATTGAGCTGAAGGATAAATTGCTTCGAACAGAAGATCCCCTTCCGCCAGTTCTGGTTCCTCCAATAACACCGACTGGCAATTCAGGCAACCCTGCAAATCCGACCGGCACGCCGACCGGCAATCCGACCGGTGGACTAAACCCAAATCCATCGCAGCCCTCGCCGCTGCCTTCACCAGTGGTGCCCAGACCGGGCTCCGATCAACCTACCACACCAAGCGGCACTCAGGGTCAAGGTCAAAATACTGGGCCGCTGCCTCCAATCATAACGAATCCTACTCAACCCTCGGGTTCAGGCTCAGGGACAACCGTTCCTTCGGGCGATCCGCCCATCAAACTGGGCCGCACCCAATCAGAAGACCTATATAAAGAACAAATTCGTCGGAATCCCTCGGAATACACACCGCCGGGAAGCGGCAGTGGCGGTAGCGGCAACGATCGACAGCAGCAACAACAACAACCTACACCCCAGCAGCAACAGCAGCAGCCAACACAGGGCGATCCGACTGGAAAAGGCAGCAATTTACCGCCAGTCATTGCCTCTGGAGACAAGCCAACAAACCCAGATAAAACGCTCCCATCTCCCACACAGACCCCGGACCTCAACAGGCAGGCTCCGGCACCAGGTGACAAAGCTGTTCCGTTGGATGGAAAAGCAGTTCCACCGTCCGGACCGGATGCACGTCAGGGAAATGTTCCACAACAGCAAACAGATGGTAAAGCAGGACAAACAGGATCTGTGGATCCTCGGCAGGTTGATGCATCACAAGCTGGACCGGCAGCTAAACCGGTAAGCATAGATGCAGCGCAAGCTGGCGCTCAGAGAGAAAGAGGAAGCGTCGCCGGCGACGCGACGGGACTGCCGGGGAAAGTTCTCGAAGGAAAACCGCTTACTGATGCACAAGGCAGAGTGATTGATGCTCAGGGCAGAGCAGTTGATGCTGCAGGCAGAGTAATCGATGCACAAGGCAGAGTAGTCGATGCACAAGGCAGAGTAGTCGATGCACAAGGCAGAGTAGTCGATGCACAAGGTAGAGCGGTCGATGCACAAGGCAGAGTCGTCGATGCTCAGGGTAGAGTAGTAGACGCCGGAAGAGTTGTCGATGCGGGCAGAGTTCTCGATGCTGCAGGAAAGCCGCTTACTGATGCAGCTGGACGTGCAGTTGTAGTCGATGCTGCCGGTCGAGTGATTCCAGTTGATGCAGCCAAAGTCAATCCAGATGCAGGCAGACAGGTCAGCACAGATGGTGCCGGTAATGTTCGACCAGTTGATTTTAATCCTTCGCGCCTCCCCGATATTGCAGCAGCAGGCAAATCGGTAGAAGGCCGCCAGCAAGCAGAAGCCGGTCGAATGGACGGAAAACCTGTGGTTCCAGGAGCAGATCAAAATGTGGGACGCCCAATAGACATTCCAGGAGCATTGAAAGGAACCGGTGACCCGGGAGCGAAAGATACAGGTGCCGGCAGAGACGGAAAGCTGGGGATTCCAGAGAAAGGCATGCCCATTTCCGCTGGTGAAGCAGCTGCCGGCAAAGCGCAGCCCGGGGCCACTGGCGGTATCACAGGCGGTATCGTTTTTGCACCAGGGAAAGCTGAGAGCGGAAAACCAGAAAAAGGTGCGGACGCTGGAGACATTGCTGGTGGCAAGCCCACAGCAAAGGATCCAGGAATTGGCTTAAGTCAAATGGGCCAGGGGACAAGCGGCACACCGGGGCAAAAGCCAGCACAAGATCCGCAAGGAGCAAGTGCAGCAGGCGGCACAAGCGGAACTCAGCTTCAGCCAATAAACCTACCGACCGTGCAAATTACTGGTCAGGATCCTAAAGGCGGAGCAAGCGCTGATCCGAAGGCTGCAGGTGCAAACGCAGATCCGAAGGCTGCAGGTGCAAATGCGGATCCGAAAGCTGCAGGTGCAAATGCAGATCCGAAGGCTGCAGGTGCAAATGCGGATCCGAAAGCTGCAGGTGCAAATGCAGATCCGAAGGCTGCAGGCGCAAATGCGGATCCGAAAGCTGCAGGTGCAAATGCAGATCCGAAGGCTGCAGGCGCAAATGCGGATCCGAAAGCTGCAGGTGCAAATGCGGATCCGAAAGCTGCAGGTGCAAATGCAGATCCGAAAGCTGCAGGTGCAAATGCAGATCCGAAGGCTGCAGGAGCAAACGCAGATCCGAAAGCTGCAGGAGCAAACGCAGATCCGAAAGCTGCAGGTGCAAATGCAGATCCGAAAACTGCAGGTGCAAATGCGGATCCGAAAGCTGCAGGAGCAAACGCAGATCCGAAAGCTGCAGGAGCAAACGCAGATCCGAAAACAGCAGGAAGCAACGCGGATCCAAAAGCTCCCGGTGCTAAACCTGATCATAAAGGATCTGCGCATGATCCAAAAACAAGCGAACCAAGCAAATCGGATCCTAAACAGTCAGAGCCTAAATCCGAATCGAAGGAACAAGGGCCAGCTAAGGCAAGAGCGGATGAAGAGAAATCCGTACACTCGCACCCTGGATTTGTTCCCCGAGTTATTGATGAGGTGCCGCAAAACCAGGGACACGAAAGCGGTCACGGCTCACACGGTGGTCATCAAAGCCCACAGTCACCTGCACACGGACACTCGCCAGATCAGAAGGGTAGCGATCATACTCCAGGGCACGTTCCTTCCGACAGACATCCGGATAATGTTCCTTCTACACCTGTGGAACGACCCGTTCCACAAGCTCCGCCTGAGGATCACAAAGTGCCGACGGGTCAGCTCCCCTCGACTCCGGCTCCAGAACATAGAGTTCCAGACACGACAACAGCTCCGAACCCACACGGTCCCGACGGACCGGTGCAAGGACCGATTCAAGTCCCTGGACCAACGCACGGAACCGGAGAATCGCAAGGACCGATTCACGTTCCTGGACCAACACACGGAACCGGAGAATCGCAAGGACCGATTCACGTTCCTGGACCAACACACGGAACCGGAGAATCGCAAGGACCGATTCACGTTCCTGGTCCGAGTTCGGGAACTGGCGAAACGCAAGGACCGATTCACGTTCCTGGTCCAAGTTCGGGAACTGCTGAATCACAAGGACCGATTCACGTTCCTGGTCCAAGTTCGGGAACTGCTGAATCACAAGGACCAGTTCACGTTCCAAATCCGGGAGGCGGAGTAGCGCAAGGTCCGGTTCACGGTCCCGGACCCACGCAAGGGCCAAACCAACACGATCCTGGAACGATTCAAATACCGGATCCGCATATTCCTGGAACCACTCAAGGACCTGTACCTGAACATCAAGGTTCTGGAAGCACTCACAGCACGGAGCCTCCAAACAATCCTGTTCCTGTACCACAAAACCCCACAGGCGACCCGCACATCCCGAGCGAACCGAGCAGCAGGATACCGGGCAGCGGACTCCCTCCTGGCGCAAGCACGGGGCTTGACCCACAGCAAGTTCCGCCGGTCCCTGTGCATAGCACAGGCAGTGAAACAACACCCAGCGGACACGTTTCGCTTGAGCCGCCAACACACACGCCGGCCTATGAACCAGAGCAAAAAACAAGTCCGGAGTTCAAACCAGAGCCGCATGAAGAGAAAATCTCTCCACTCAACATATTCACACAGGCTTACATCGAACCCCAAGTAGCTGTTCATCATCCAGAGCCGCAGCAAGTGGTGTACGCAACTCCTGAGTCAGTAAAACATGTTCCGAATTTGCAAGAGCAGTTAGCTGAAGATGCGAAACTCTTACAATCAGACTTTACACCACCCTCAGACAACGTAGTACATAAGCTCGAGGAGCGCGTGGATATCGCAGAGCAAATCGCGACTGCGCCTACAACAAAGATGACACCGGATGTGGTGGCGTCAACTCAAGAAGCAGCAAGTCAATTCATCGTTCAAGCAGCAGATCAAATTCCTGCAATTCTCAGCGAAGATCGAATACAAGACAGAATAGAACATCTTGTCGACAATGCCATCAACACTGTTATGCACGCGGGAGATCCAGATTCCGCAATGCCGCAAGCCCAGATGGATGCCATTAAGATTATCACCGAGCTAGTCGCTGGTCCTGGTGATGAAATGAATGCAGCAGCGGAATTCACTCATCTTGGAGCAAAACTTGCCGCCGATCTCGGTCTTAGCACCGTAGATAGTATCACTCCATCTGACGTGATCTCGCAAGCGCTAGGAATTTCAGAGCCAGACCCAATTGCTCAAATTGAGGCAGACATCCTCAGCGCCATAATTCCTGATTCGAAGAAAGAAGATCTAGACAATAGAAGCAAGGAACTGAGTGAAAAAGAGCGCCGCGACTACGAAGAGCATTTGCGTGAAGAGGAAGCCCGACGTTACGCCGCAGCAATGCTTGCAGCACTGAAAGCCAGACAGGCTCAAGAAGAGGCTAATCGGGTACGCGCACAGAAGGACTTGCTCAATGTCGAGGCTCGCCAAAAATACATTGTTATGCAAGGCGACACGCTCGAGTTGATTGCGCAAAAACGGCTCTTGAACAAGCGCCTCGCACCGCTCATTTATGAGATAAACAAATCACGCATTCCAATCAAAGTCAGAGAAGGAAAACGCCTCTTGCAGCTTAAGCCGAAACTGGTTATTTTGCTGCCAACGCAGATTGAAATAAGGCGCTTCCAAACCCGTCTTTTTGGCAAGAACACAGAGAAATTCGAGTATGACCACAGTTATGAGGAGCACAACTCGAAATCAACGTCCATGCAGTTTAAGAAATCAACACAAAACTTGCAAGGAGACTCGTCACCGACGGAAACAGTAGCAAATGTGACACCAGCACCGACAGGTTCAGCCAAGAGCCCGACAATTCCTACTGAGCGCCGATTGAATGTACAAGCTCTTCTCGGTAAGTTTAACGAGGATGATGAAGCTGGTCGCATTAAATACATGTGCCGGCTTGGCGACAGCCTGCGCTCCATAGCGATGCGCCACCCGGCACTAAACGATGTGAGTTTGTGGAAACTTCTTGCCAGATTGAATAATTTGAGCATTGACACTGACGAAAGCGGAAACCCAACGGCAGAGCTGAAGAGAGGACAGACAATTGTTCTGCCTTTAGCAAGAGAAATCTCCGAGTTCCGCAGAAAAGAAAAGCGCGCAACCAGAGAGCAAAACAAACCCGAACAAAGCGTGCCTACTGAAACCAGGCCTTTAGAAAACAAGCCTGCCGAAAACAAAGTAGCAGATATTGAAGAACCGCGAGTAAGTGGTAAGCCTTGTCCCGAATGCGGCAGAATTGCAGCACTCAGCTCAATCATGTGTGCCAATTGCACGCATCCATTTGCGCCAGTCAGAACTATTCCGGGCTTGAGAAAGATAGTAGACGATCTTGAATTGCCTGCTGTTGACACAACCGAAGACTATCAGCTAATAACACACTCGCGTATTATGCTCGGCGCACGAGATTTCCTTTTGCAGCGAACCTGGAAGGCGCAACAGCCAATCTCGACGCAGCTCGGTTCGTTAATCCAGACTGCTGAGGAAGCGATCGAGCAGGCAAGCGCCTCTGAGGGGACTCAGATACTGAAACCGCAAGAGGCAAGCAGCTCTCCAGCTCCTCTGGTCTCAGGACCGGTTAACGAAATTCCGCTGGAACGCGCAAGTACGCAAGCTCCTGCGCTCTCAAAAGCAGAGGAAATTGCAGACGCATCCAAGCCAGAGGAAAGCAAGTTCGAGATTGAGGGAAGCTTGCCGGAAACCGGGCCAGTGGATACAGTTATTGCCGAAACAAAAGCCAGAGGCGAGGAGCCTCGCAACCATATCCAAAACATTTCGGACGATTGCCGCATAGTCAGCTTTGGCAACATGCTGGAAGACGGAACTGGCTATCGAGCTCGACTGGAATATCGCCAGAATGCGTTCTGGCTGCCGGTGATTCTTTATGAAATTAATGACGATTCTTCAGCCAGACATCAATTTCATCTCGATGGTTCACGAAAAACCAGAAAAATCGCCTTGCCGCCGAAGCAAGCGAAGCAGATGGCAAACAATGATTTGAACAAAAATTGGCGGCAGTACGTGGACGGCTTTTTGAAGCAACAATAGAGAGCCGGCTTGCCATGCCTCTTCCAAGAAATACGCGAAAACGCGTATACGCAATCGCTAATCTTCGCGGCGGATCGCGAGCAGCAATTTCACGAAAATTACCCGATCTTCTAAGGTTCGAAAGCGCCTATTGGACGCTATTTTCGTTGACATTAAATTCCGTTTACCATACGATTGACAATGGCTGACCATCGGAATTTATGTCAGCGTCCAATAGGTATATAAGGAATACGGGAATAATACCTATTGGACTGTAAGAAAAAACCGCACTGCGCGCGGTTTATGAAAGGCTCGTGAAAGAAAAAATGTAGTATTTGGAACTGCAAGCAACTTTCACCAAGCTATTTACTAGTCCGCATACAAACTGGAAAGGTCTCGCAACTCGGTTCGTTCAGGCATTTTAAAGTCTGATTCTGGCACTGTAATTGTTGAAAGATAGCGAGCGCCTTCCAAAAAGCTAAGTCGATTTCTTTGAGGCTCGTGAATCATGTCTGGTGCTGAGAACGATAAAGATCCACCTCCTGTAGAAAAACAGGATGTCCCTAAGGATGGGGGTGCGGAAAAGGGCGGCATTACTGCAGAAAATGCCGGCATAACCGCCACTGATAACAAAACCTTTCAAGACCAGCAAAAAGATAAAGCTGACAAGCTTAATCAAAGTGGCGTCCTGAAAGGAAAAGACGGTAACGACGCCACCATCCATGACGACAAAGGGAACGACATCACCAGTACAGGTGAAAAGAAGAACGCGGGCGACGGAAAAACTAATGCGAGCGATCCGA
The DNA here is from genome assembly GCA_044358055.1 of Obscuribacteraceae bacterium (SeqCode). Taxonomy (GTDB): domain Bacteria; phylum Cyanobacteriota; class Vampirovibrionia; order Obscuribacterales; family Obscuribacteraceae; genus JAIEPM01. The sequence continues at coordinate 8,923 of JBIKOL010000009.1, read as the reverse complement.
AAGGAGATGCTCAAAAAAACGGCGGGCAAATTAAAGGGGCTAACGACTCCACAATCGAAGGTGGTTCTGCAAAATATGGCAGACAAGGCGATGAAGCCAAAGGCGATGGCAAGGAAGGCGATCCAAAAGACGGAAAGCCTGGAAAGAGGAATGAGCAAAAAGATAACGCTGAGAATGATGAAAACAATCTAGCGGCTAATGGTGATAAGAAGTCAGCAAAGGACAAAGCGGATCCCGCAAAGAAGGACAATGTAGATCCTCAAAACAAGGACAAAGCAGATCCTCAAAACAAGGACAATGTAGATCCTCAAAACAAGGACAAAGCAGATCCTCAAAACAAGGACAAAGCAGATCCTCAAAACAAGGACAAAGCAGATCCTCAAAACAAGGACAAAGCAGATCCCACAAACAAAGATAACCTCGAAAATAAAGACAGAGTAGGAGCAGATCGCGCTGCTGCTGACACACAACAGGCAGGCGCCGACAAGCAACGCGCTGCTGGTGACACGCAACAAGCCGAAACTGACAAAACACGAGCAGCTGCAGACACACAACAGGCAGGCGCCGATAAGCAACGCGCTGCCGAGGACGTCACCCGGGCTGCAGACGACAGACCACGCGCTGCCGAGGACATCAAACGCGCTAAAGAAGACCAACCACGCGCTGCCGAGGACGTCACACGGGCTGCAGATGACAAACCGCGCGCTGCCGAGGACGTCACACGCGCTAAAGAAGACCAACCACGAGCGGCTGCTGACACCACACGGGCTGCAGATGATCAACCACGAGCGGCTGCTGACACCACGCGGGCCGCCGATGATCAGCCACGTGCTGCTGCCGACACCACAAGGGCTGCAGATGATCAGCCACGTGCTGCTGCTGACACCACACGAGCGGCCGCAGATCAGCCGGCTGCAGATCAAAGCAAAAAAGAAGGCGACCAGACTAAAACTCAGGCAAAAGGCATTGAGCAGCAGACCCAGTCATTAATCGCGAACGCAAAAGGCGATTTTCAAAAACACCAGGAAGTCAAAAGTGCATTCATGCAGGCGCGTCAGACTGCCATGGAATCACGTGAGACAAGAGCAGAAGCGGATCAAACAAGCGCTAAGGCAGACGACACAAATGCTAAATCCGATCAGATATTAGAAACAGGCAAGGCAACAAAAGATCAACTTGCCAATGACCCCAACGCAAGCAAAACCGAAAAGGATGGACCTGACGGCAAAGAAACAACCACAAGTTCAAAAGATGCTGAAGGCAATCCAATTTCTGTTGTTGATAATGATAAAACAACGACTACAAAAAACGGTGACGGATCAACAGTTAAGCTCGATAAAAAGAGCGGTGAGACAACCGTTACACACCCAGATGGAAAGTCTTCAACAACCTATGACAAAGACGGCAAGCCAATTAACACAGTAAATGAAGATGGTTCCTCTGTCACAAAATCTGCTGACACGACCATGGTGTTTAACGCGCCGGACGCTAAGGGAATGCAATCGGGTGTCATCACTAACGACGATGGAACAGCCGTCTTCAACAGAGATGGTTCAGCGATTGTGCACGATGGAACCGGAAGAACCGCTTACAATACCGATGGAACTTCTGTTCACAAAGGAAGCGATGGAAAGGTCAGCGTAAATCTAAAGGATGATTCCTCGCCAATTACTGCACATGTAAAAGAGCACAAAAAGCAAGGCGCGACAGCCGACGAAAATGCCTTTAGTGGAAAAGTCAAGTCTTCTGAGCACGCCGGCTTTAAGGTCACGGATGTGGGAGGCCATACAGTCGTTGAGCGTACACAAGGTGGCAAAACAAGCTCAGTAACGTTTGGAGACGGTACTGATTCACAGCCAGGCACCGAGCCGCACGCGATTCAAGCAAAGACCGGCAACGGAGACACAGTTAATTACGCTGACAATGGACAGGTCAAGCAAACACAAATCGCAGGTGGTGGCACCGTAAACTACGGCGAAAACGGGGCCGTAGATAACGTCAAAACACAAGCAGGTGACACGGTTACTTACAAGGGTCAGGAAAACGCCCAAAGTGTCACACTTGCAGCCAACAATGACACAGTCAATTACAACGGCAAAGACAAAGCTCAAAGCGTCGACATCAGCCATGCTGATGGAAAGGACTCTGTAAATTACAACGAGCAGGGTAAAGTAAACAATGTCGATCTGGCCAACAAGGACTCAGTCAATTACAACGGCAAAGACACCCCACAAAGTGTCGACGTAAAACATGAAGATGGCAAAGACACTGTCAATTACAATGAGCAGGGCAAAGTAAATAATGTTGATCTGGCCAATAAGGATTCAGTAAATTACAACGGAAAAGATAAGCCGCAAAGCGTAGATGTTAGTCATGAGGACGGTAAGGACACCGTCAATTACAATGAGCAGGGCAAAGTAAACAATGTCGATCTGGCCAATAAGGATTCAGTAAATTACAACGGGAAAGATAAGCCGCAAAGCGTAGATGTTAATCATGAGGACGGTAAGGACACCGTCAATTACAACGAGCAGGGCAAAGTAAAGAATGTCGATCTAGCCAATAAGGATTCTGTAAATTACAACGGGAAGGATACACCGCAGAGTGTAGATGTTCATCATGAGGACGGTAAGGACACCGTCAATTACAACGAGCAGGGCAAAGTAAACAACGTCGATCTGGCCAACAAGGATTCTGTAAATTACAACGGCAAGGATACCCCGCAGAGTGTAGACGTTAATCATGTGGACGGTAAGGACACCGTCAATTACAACGAGCAGGGCAAAGTAGACAATGTCGATCTGGCCAATAAGGATTCAGTCAACTACAACGGTCACGACAACCCACAAAGTGTAGACGTCAACCATGCTGACGGCAAGGACACCGTCAATTACAACGAGCAGGGCAAAGTAAACAATGTAGATCTGGCCAATAGGGATTCAGTCAACTACAACGGTCACGACAACCCACAAAGTGTAGACGTCAACCATGCTGACGGCAAGGACACCGTCAATTACAACGAGCAGGGTAAAGTTGGTGAGGTTGATCTTGCTAATAGGGACACTGTAAATTACAACGGCAGAGATAGCGCGCAAAGTGTAGACGTCAACCATGCTGACGGCAAGGACACTGTCAATTATAACGAGCAAGGCAAGGTTGACAATGTTTCTCTGGCTAACCATGACACAGTTAATTACAACGGCCACGACAGCGCACAAAGTGTAGAAGTCAACCATGCTGATGGCAAGGACACGGTCAATTACAACGAGCATGGTAAAGTTGACAATGTTTCTCTGGCTAACCATGACACAGTTAATTACAACGGCCACGACAGCGCACAAAGTGTGTCCCTTTCTAGCAATGGCGATTCCGTCCACTACAATGGACATGACACTGCACAGAGCATCTCCACGGCTGATGGCGGACATCTCAATGTCGCGTCGGCAGCCGAATCACACACAAGCAGTGCAGACACGAGTGCGACTGTCCACAATAGCTCGGTCGAAACAATTAACACTAGCACCAGCAGGTCAACAACAGAATCAACAAGTAAACAAGCTAACGAGAGGTCCTCAGTAGAGAATAGCAGCACCACCAGCCAACGGTCTCCAGTAGAAAGCACTGCTAGCACCAGCAACGAAGTACGTTCAGTTGCAGAAAGCGGGGAGAACAAACGTAGCACAAACAATGAGACAACAACTAACAATGAGAATGTTGTCAGAGCAAGTGCTGAAGTCGCCACTGAGAACAACAGCAAAACAAATACAGAGAAGACCGACACAACTCCGCGCGTAACAAGCGGCGAGAACGTAGAACGTAGCAGCAATGAAGCAGCACGCCCGGTCGAACTTGCAGAGCTAAACAAAAACGAACCGGTCAAAAGCTCTGAAGCTCATGAAATTGGAAAAGCAGAAGAGCACACTAGAGATGTTCATAGCGAAGCACCGACTACCGAGAAAGCTAGCTCTGCATTTCCGCATATGCCCGACCCCGCAAGCACCGAAGCCAGACCAGTATCTGCAGTCAATGGGAATGACGTCGCAACGCCTGAGAATACTCTACACAGAGCGTCAACAACAGACCTGGTAAAGGACACCAGCCATGGTGGCGATGACAGTCATAAAGGCAGTGCAAAAGATAAGAACCACGTTTCAGAAGAAAACATCGAACGAAATAAAGCAGCCGCAGCGGCATCGACTGCTACACCCAGCATTGATCCGACAAGTTCATCAGCAACAACAGCAGCAAATACCGTTCTTCAACAGCAAGACAAACAGCAGGAGCAGAAACGCGCCAGCACCGGTGAAGAATTACATCAACCACTGACTGATGGGCGAGATGCTGTTAACGAAACAACAATGACTGCGGCTGCAGCCAAACAAATGTTGACGGATCCCAACACTCAGTATCCAAAACAATCTGCAGCTCTCTCACTTGATGCAGTGAAGAACGCAGACGTCACGAAACAAAAGAATCCTAATGCAGCCAATCTGGCTCGTACCACAAGCCAATCAACCAGCGAAGATAAGGATTCTGATACATGCGTTATTCGTAATGTGAATGGCGAGAATCAATTCGTCCCAATTACTGAGGCGAGCAATCTTACGCTTGGTGAAACGACATTCACGGGTCAATTTGTCACCGCATTTGATGCCACCGGAAAAGCGTCTGTCACTCCGCAAGGTATGCTGAAAGTGAAGCCTCTTTCAGAGGAAGATCTGAAAGCCGTTCAAGGGAAGAGTGGCGGCAGCGGAACCGACGCTTCGCTTGACGCAGGCATGTTTGCTGCGGCAAGCACGCGCACTAACAGCGATATCACTCAAGCGTCCTCGGTTAAGACAGGCACAGACATGCCAGCTCCTCCACAAGACGCTTCACCGACGGTCGGCAAGAGCGCTGCGGCAGACAGCGCACCGACAACCCAGGCGGACAGAATCTCTAAACTGCCACCAAATGATAGCAGCGCAACAGTGGCGGCTTCACCGCAGGGTGATCCGAGTGCAAGCAGTACCAGTACAGACGCGAGCATCGCCGCAGCACAGCAATCCGACTTCACTCCGCCGGTGACGACGAGCCCGGAGACGGTCGCACGCACTTCTACACAGACGAATGATGCGACAGCTCTTCCTGCAGGCAAGTCAACAGCGGACACAGTGGCAAGAAGCAGTACGGATGCAAGCAGCACAGCGGCTACTGCGAAACCGACAGACAGCACTGCGAAACCGGCAGACAGCACTGCGAAGCCGGCAGACAGTACTGCGTCCAGCACCAACAAAGCGGCTGACACAGGCAGAGTAGAAACTAAGTACGGTGCCGATGGCAAAACTCCAGTTTCCGAAACCAGATATGGTGCTGATGGCAAGACTCCAGTTTCCGAGACACAATACGCCGCCGACGGCAAGACTCCAACATCTGAAGTCCATTTCGCCTCAGACGGCAAGACACCGGTGGCTCAAACGAGCTACGATAAAAACGGCAATGCGCAGACAGAAACAGATTTCCGTCCAGACGGCAAGACGCCCGATACGGTAACAAACTTCCGTCCAGACGGAACAGTATCATCGCTGACCTCCTATGCTGACAACGGAAAACCAAGGTCCGAAACTAAATTCGACGCTGATGGCGTCGAGCCGACAAGCTTGACAAAATTCGCTGCCGATGGACAAACGCCGGCAAGCACGACCAATTTCAACAAAGATGGTTCGGTCGATACCTTGACTAATTACGCTGCTGACGGCAAAACACCAAGCGATACGACTACGTTCAACAAAGATGGCTCAGTCAAAGCGTTGACAGAGTATGGGCCGAACGGCCTTCCGAAAGATTCGACTAAATTCGAAAACGGCAAGGTTTCTTCAATCACCAATTACGGTGCCGACGGAAAGACAGCAACGAGTTCCAGCACCTTCAATCCGGATGGTTCTGTCGCTTCGCTGACGAATTATAAGGATGGTACCGCAAGCGACACCACAACATTCAACAAGGACGGCTCTAACACAGTAACGCACTACCAGGCTGATGGCAAAACGCCAAAAGACTCAAGCACAACAAACAGTGATGGTTCAATCAGCAATACCACATACAGTGCCGACGGCAAGCCGGAGAAATCAGGAACTGTCAACAAAGATGGTTCCATTTCCACGACTCATTACGACGCAAACGGCAAAGCAAAAGACAGCGTGACGCTCGACAAAGACGGCAACCCGAGTTCCTACACCAACTATAAAGACGGTGTAGCAGCAGACACAACAACATTCAACAAAGATGGTTCCAAGACGCTCACCGAGTTTGGACCGGATGGCAAGACACCTAAAGATACGACTAACTTTAAGGCTGATGGCACCGGTACTCTGACCAATTACGATAAAGATGGCAAACTAAGCGACACCAGCACATTCGACAAAGACAAGCATATAACTTCTTTGACCCATTACAACAAGGATGGCGTACCTACTGATACGGCGACCTTCAATAAAGATGGTTCAACGACCTTGACTGATTTTGCAGCAGACGGCAAGACACCGAAGAGCAGCGCAACTCAGAATGCAGATGGCTCCCTCTCGATGAGTAGCTATGACAAAGGTGGCAAGCTCACCAACACAACTGAATATGACAAAGACAACAAGATGACGTCTCAGACAAATTACGTCGATGGGGTTGCGTCAGACAAAATCAGCTATAGCAAAGATGGTTCGAGCAGCATCAGTGATTACGGTCCGGATGGCAAATCGGTTGTCGGCACCACTAACATCAATGCCGATGGTTCCGGTACAACAAACAAGCTGGATGCAAACGGCAAGGTAAGCGAAACAAGCAATTTCGATAAAAACAAGAACGTCACCTCGATCGATCACTACAAAGACGGCGTTCAGACAGACTCGATCACTTACGGTCAGGACGGCTCTACAACCACCACCAAATACGGTGCCGACGGCAAGACGCCAGCAAGCCAGATGCACACAAACAAAGATGGCTCAGGCTCGAACACAACCTACGGTGCAGACGGTAAGACGCCGAAGGAAACCATGGAATTCAACGCCGACGGAAGCGGCAAACAAGAGAAATATGGCGACGATGGAAAAGTCAGCCAGTCATCAACATTTGATCAGAAGAATAATCCAACATCAATCACCAATTACAAGAACGGCACAGCAACCGACACTACAACCTTCAATAAGGACGGCACCAAAACTCTTACTGATTTCGAAGCAGATGGCAAGACGCCGAAGAGCACCGCCGATTTCAATGCTGATGGAACCGGCACACTCAAGAATTACGAGAATGGCAAACTAACCAATTCCAGCAAGTTCGACAAAGACAACAATGTCACCGAGCTCACAAATTACAACAAAGATGGAGTTGCAACAGATCATTCCGTATTCAATAAAGACGGTTCGATTGACACAACCAAATATGGTGCTGATGGCACTACCGCCACGGGCTCGGCGCACATGGGTGCTGACGGCAGCATGTCCACCACAAGCTACGGGCCAGATGGCAAGTCGCCTGTAGAGACTAGCAGCTACGACAAAGACGGACATCCGACTTCTTCAACCAAGTACAAAGATGGTGTCGCAACTGATACCACTACATTCAACAAGGACGGCTCGTCCACTCAAGTAAGTTACGCTGCTGATGGCAAGACACCCAAGTCGGAAGCCACCCAGCATCCAGACGGCTCCCTGGACATGAAGAATTACGACGCCAACGGCAATATCACCGCCGGCTCAACAATGGACAAGAACGGCCAGGTTACTTCCTTCGAAAATTACAAGGATGGCAAGCTTACAGATAAGACTGACTATAATGTAAAGGATGGTTCTGCCACCACGACCAGCTATGGACCAGATGGTCAAACTCCAACCGGCACAAAAACCCACAATCAGGACGGAACTGGCAGCTCTACCACTTACGGTCCGGACGGTAAGACACCTACAAGCAGCAGCACTTACAACAAAGACGGCAGTGGAACTACCACAAATTACGGTGCTGATGGCAAAACGGTAAGCAACGAAACGAAGTTCAATTCTGATGGAACTTCTACACGCACCGATTATCAGTCTGACGGCAAGACGCCGCAAGCTACAACTGACACGAAACCTGATGGCTCATTCAGTACCACCACCTACGGTGCCGATGGCAAGACGCCCGTTTCTAAAGGTGATTTCAACAAGGATGGCACCGGCACAGTCACCGATTACGCGAGCGATGGCAAGACGCCTAAGTCAAGTTCAGAATTCAAGTCGGATGGCTCGCAGGTGCATACCGATTATGCTAGTGACGGCAAGACAGCGACAAGCAGTACCACCATCGGCAAAGATGGTGTGAAGACAAGAACAGATTATGCGGCCGATGGCAAGACACCGGCAGAAACTCATGTCTACAACACAGACGGCACCGGTAGCTCCACCAAATACGGTGCAGACGGCAAGCCTACAGAAAGCTTTGGATACGACAAAGACGGCAAAGTCGTAAACATGCAGAACTACAAGGACGGTGTCAAAACCACCGATTCTGTGTTCCATGCAGATGGTTCGATGACAAGCACGCACTTCGACAAAGATGGCAAAGTCACAGACAAGATGGATGCTACGTTCAATCCGGATGGCAGCGTCAAAGCAATCACAAATTACGACGCGAACGGAAACAAGACGGACGGCGGAACATTCAACGCCGATGGCTCGGTTGCCTCAACGGTCAAATACAATACAGACGGAAGCACTAAAGAGACTAAATACAACAGCGACGGTACAACAACTTCAACAAACTACAACAAGGACGGTAAAGAAACCTTCAGCAGTACTACCCATAAGGATGGTACAAGCACAGATACAACATACAATGCTGATGGTTCAAGAAAGGAGAGCACCCGCAACCCGGGTAATCTTGCAGGCACCGACACGTACTACGATGCAAATGGCAA
>JBIKOL010000031.1:0-67030 GCA_044358055.1 Obscuribacteraceae bacterium (SeqCode) | reverse complement strand
GCGGACGGAAAATCAGGCACTGATACTTATTATGACGCCAACGGTCATAAAACAAAATCAAGTCAATACAATGCAGACGGTGTTTCTGGCACGGACACCTATTACGACCCAAGCACTGGCAAGATAAGCAAAACCAGCGAATTCAGCGCGGATGGCAAATCCGGCACTGATACCGACTATCATTACAATGCTGACGGTACGACGACAACAACTAAAACGACTTACGACAATAACGGAAATAAATCACACTCTACAGATTACGCCCCTGATGGCACGACACCCACTCGCTCTCAGCAGTTTGACAAGAGCGGAAATGTCAGCTCGGAAACGAACTACAAGAATGGTGTTCCTGCTGATACGACAAACTGGAATTCCGATGGCTCGATAAGCACCACCAGCTATGGTGCCGACGGCAAGACTGCCACTCGTGACACAACACTTCATAAAGATGGAAGCTCAACCGAAAACGAGTACGCTTCAGACGGTAAGACGAAGACAAATACAAGCGAGTTCGATAAAGACGGTTCAATCACCAGCTCTACCAAATACGATAGCAACGGCAAAGCAGCTAATACAAGCACCTTTAATAAGGATGGCAGCGTCTCCACTGTCAGCCAGTTCGATCCCAACAATGGAAATACCACCAGCAAAGCCGAGTTCTCTAACGGCAATGTATCTAAAGTAACCAATTATGATTCCGCCGGCAAGGAATCAAATACGACATCGTACAAAGCAGACGGTTCTGTAGCCGCACAAACACCGCCGTCATCGCTGAGCAATTCGCAAGCACAGTCGAATGCCAATCAAGCGAAAACGATTGCTTCAGACAGCAGCAAGCATGCATCCAGCACTTCGCAAAATAGAACTAATGACCTGGCGACTCAAAGTAAAGCCGACAGCGCCAACGACACGCGCCGCACGGCCGATCAGCGTAAATCACAGCAAGACGCGGCTGCGCAACAACAGGAACGCCAGTCCGGGCAAGACGCAGCAGCGCAACGCAAGAACGACACTGAGCAACAGAAAGCGAAGGCCGGTCAAGACAGACAGAACGCTCAAAGCACCAACAATGATGCCAAGTCAGCACAAAACGACCATGCTCAGACGGGCGCAAAGGTAGATCAGACTGCCAAAGATCTGCACAACCAACAGCAGAACGCTCAGCAAACTCAACAAACAAACGACAAAAACACAACTCAGCGCAAGAGCGACGTTAACGCGCAGAATGCTGATGCAACGAAATCAAGCTCGGAAAAGGCAAGCGCCCAGACTCAGGACCAGGCGGCCAATAAGAGCATCGACGATACGAAGAACAAACTGTCCACGGCTGATGCAGGCAATGCGCATGGGGGCGGAGCGCAAGCCGCGCATGCAGCGGCAGATGCAAGCAGAGCGAAGCCTGGTCTGGATGCAGAGGCCAAAGGCAAAAAGACCGAGCTTAGTCACAACACAGCAGATGCCAGCAGCAACGCTAATCACCAGGCTCAAGGAAAAATACAGAACACCGACACTTCAACTACTGCGGCTCAGAATAAGACAGAGGTTAAAACTCAGGTCGACAAGAAAACAAGCGAGCTGGGCTCAACATCCTCAACAAGTTCTGCACCTTCAACAAAAGCAGCCGAAACAAAAGGAAAAATCGAGGAAGAAAAGAAGGGCGCAGAATCGAATCAAAGCAAATACAGCAATAACTACTATAACGCTAACAACAATCAGAACAATGCGGCGAGCGAGAGAGCCGAAGCTAAATCATATGGCGAGCAGATGAGATCCGCATCCTCTAATAACTATCAAGCTGCGACAAAAGCAGCAGAAAGCGCCGCCGAAAAGAGAGCTTCGGTGCAAAGTGCTGCAGACAAGAATTACAACAGCAATTACAACAGTAATAATAATGGAAACAACGGGCAGCACCCGCAAAGCAGACAAGAAGAACGCGGTTGGCACGACAGCCCCAGTAGCCATCAGGACGCACCGCACGGGGGACGACCGGAAGGAGCTGGAGGCAGACCAGACGGAGCAGGCAAGCAGGAAGGCCAACACGGGCCTGCCGGCAGAGCGGAAGGTCTCGGCAGACAGGATGGTCAACACGGGGCTGCCGGCACAGCGGAGCCTCTCGGTAGACAGGATGGTCAACACGGTCTCGGTGGCAGACAAGACGGATTGGGACTCGGTCAGATAGGTAGACAGGAACATGGACACGAGTTCGCTGCCGGGCAGCGTGGCGCAGAATCCCGCGAAGGGATTAACAGCAAGGGCTTCAACAGCGACCTGTTCGGTTCCGGCCATGGACAGTTCCGCGGCTCCGGAAATGAGCCGGGCTTCCTGAGCACGGGCACCACGCACGGTGCCTCGCTGCATGGCTTGGGTGCCGAGAAGGGGGAAAGCACAAGCAAAGCATTCGCTGAAAGCAATAATCAAGCTCGCCAGAGCACAATCGATCCGTCCGTCCAAAAATCTGCAGGCACTGACACTCAGCAGCCCGCCCGATTTGACAATGTCCAACGCACACCAGATGAGCAGCGCAAATCCGCTACGGAAAATAACTCTACATATAGACAGAACGATCAAGGTACGGGACCGGCTGCTTCCTCAGGCTCCAAAGATTTGCCAACACAGTCCATTCCGAGAGAACAAAGCGGAAACGCCCAACAAAGCAGCAGCAGAGTGGATTCGCAATCAACAAATTCACAAGGTCCGCGAGATCAATCTGCCAGAGACCAGGGGACAAAAGATCAACTGGCACCCTCAAAAGATGATCGTCGACAATTCTGGCAGGATATCCATCAACAGACGGTAAATCAACAACTAGCCTATAACAATCGAGCCAATGATGGTTCAGCTACGGGTAGCAACGAAAAAAGCGCCGCGCGCATACACCAGGATCAAGGTGCAGCAGATGCGGCAAATCGGAATGCACAAGCATCAGCAGCAGCTCGCGGCAATCAAATTGCCTATCCGCCATCATTTGCAAAAGTAACAGAAAACGAGAGAAGCAGCCATCCGACAAGCAAGGACTTTGGCACTTCCTCGAGTGCGCTGGCCAAACCATTGGATAACAAATCTAAGTTTGACTTGAAAGGTGAAAAACAAGTTGACGATCTAGACGACAAGACCAGCTCAAAATCGTCTCCATCCACAGCCATGTCTGGCGGCGGCGGCGGTGGCGGCGGAGGGAAGAAGCAGGATAACGACCCTGGACAAAATCAGCTTGGGCTCAATGATCCGAATGGACCAGCAACGCTACTCGGGGGCGATCCGACACAGCAGCCAAATCTGAGCAATCAGGACCCACAGCAAAATCAACAAACTCAACAGAATCAACAAACTCAGCAAGCTCAGCAAAATGCTGCGTCGAGTTCAGCAGCTTCAAACAACGCCCCGGCGGTGAGCACCACCGCTCAACAAGCATCAAGCGGACCGGCTCAAAACGCGGCAGAGAAAAAAGAGGCCAAGCAAGCTGCAGAGAGTACACCAGTTAGCTGGTGGAATTCACTTAAGTCAACGTTTAGCAACGCTCTCAACTCGGCGGAAAATGTCGCAGTAAATGCTGCTCAATCCGTGGAAACTGGCGTTAGCAACACTGTAAACAAAATTGAGAATGGAATCAGCAATACAGTGCAAGCCGTAGAAAACAACAAGCTTGTGCAATCGGTTGAAACTGGTATCAGCGATACCATCCAGTCTGTTGAGAATAGCAGCGTGGTGAAATCAGTTGAATCTGGTGTCAGCGATGCTATAAGCAGCGTAGAAACTGGTGTCAGCAATACCATCAATGCCGTTGAGAACAGCAGCGTCGTGAAATCAATTGAATCTGGCGTCAGCAATGCTGTCAGCGGTGTAGAAACTGGTGTCAGCAATACCATCAATGCCGTTGAAAACAGCAGCGTCGTGAAATCTATTGAATCTGGTGTCAGCAATGCTGTCAGCGGTGTAGAAACTGGTGTCAGCAATACCATCAATGCCGTTGAAAACAGCAGCGTCGTGAAATCTATTGAATCTGGTGTCAGCAATGCTGTCAGCAGTGTAGAAACTGGTGTCAGCAATACCATCAATGCCGCTGAAAACAGCAGCGTCGTGAAATCTATTGAATCCGGTGTCAGCAACGCAGTGAACAATGTTGAAACTGGAATAAGTAATACTATTAATACAGTTGAGAACAGCAGCCTGGTAAAATCCGCCGAAAGTGGCTTGAGCTCTCTCGGAACTGGCATCGGACATCTCTGGGATTCAGCTAAGTCTGGAATTAGCGGTGCCGTCGATTCAGTCGAATCCGGAGTAGGCAAAGCTGTAGGTGCCGTTGAATCTGGAGTCGGCAAAGCAGTAGATGCGGTTGAGTCTGGTTTCGGCAAAGCTGTAGATGCAGTTGAGTCTGGTGCCGGTAAAGCAGTAGATGCGGTTGAGTCTGGTTTTGGCAAAGCAGTAGATGCAGTCGAGTCTGGTTTCGGCAAGGCTGTCGATACAGTCGAGTCTGGCTTCGGCAAGGCTGTCGATACAGTCGAGTCTGGCTTCGGCAAGGCTGTCGATGCAGTCGAGTCTGGTTTCGGCAAGGCTGTCGATGCAGTCGAGTCTGGTTTCGGCAAGGCTGTCGATGCAGTCGAGTCAGGTGCCGGTAAGGCTATAGATGCCGTTGAGACCGGTGTCGGTAAAGCTGTCGATAAGGTTGAGTCCGGGATCAGCAGCGCAGCCAGCTTCTTTGGAAAAGAATTCAATAGCGCTCTGGATTCCATAGAACACAGCAGCCTGGTGCAATCTGCAGAAGCAGGAATCAGCAGCGCAACCAACTTCGTTGGAAAAGAATTCAAAAGCGCGCTAGATTCCGTAGAACACAGCAGTCTGGTGCAATCTGCAGAAGCGGGAATCAGCAGTTTAGCCGGAACAGTGAGCGACGCAACCACGAGCATTAGCAACTACGTTGCCTCTGGCTGGCATAATATTGCTCAGGGGGCAGAAGAAGGTGCCACCAGTCTGAGCAATTTTGTGTCTGCAGGTTGGACCGGCCTGACAAACTTCGCAAGTGGAGTTGCAGGCGCCGTCGAAACAGGTGCCGAGTCTGCCTATCATGGCATCAGCAGCTTGGCTGGGGGAGTGGCCGATACCGTCTCGGGCGCGGCTGCATCAGCCTACCAGTACCTGGGCGGCGTAGCCAGTGCTATCGGCTTGGGCGGAGCAAACCAGGGAATAGCGGCTGACTCGAGCGGATCCAACAGCTCAAACAGCTGGAGCATCAGCGGATTTATGTCTCATGCATGGGATGCAGCAAAGGGAGCCGCCAACAGTGCACTCGGGGCTGTTGAAAGCGGTGCAGGTTATGTGGCCAGCGCCATCGGATTGGGTTCCGGGGCGGCGAATGCAACCGGCAGCTCTAGCGTCGGCGGCTTCGTGAACTCTGCATGGGAAGGCGCTAAGAGCATCGCTTCTGGTGTGTGGGGAGCGATCGAAAGTGGTGCCAGGTCCATATCTGAGGGAATCACCAGCGTGTTCTCCGGCGAACGTTCGAGTTCGCATGGCAGCACAAGTGGTGCAGAATCTGTTGGCTCCATGTCATTAGCCGGCGGCTCCCATATCACTGGCGCAGGAATTTCGAGCTCATCAAGCGCCTCTGGCTCGGGCTTTGAATCGGGCATGGGTTCTCATCCCATTACGCATTCTGCAACAAGTTCCGAAGGTCTGCACCTGTCATCCGATGTCGCTGCTCATACTGGAGCGGCTAACAGTAGTGGCTTCAGTATTAGTGAAACAGGAAGCAGATCTAGCTTGAGCAGCGACTCAAGTGGATTGCCACACGGCAACAGCAGCTCGACGTCGGAAATCTCGGCTTCTGCCGCTGCGAGCAATTCGCACTCTTCTATAGAATCAAGCGCGAACTCAGGGACACGCGAGATCGGCAGCAACCTGCAGCATTCGGATTCGTCCAGCACGGTCAGTACGTCGAACCAATCGGCACTGAGTGCCGAGAGTTCTGCTTCCGCCCAGCCTCATTCAGGCAATGTAGAATCCGCCATCTCTTCATCATCTTCTAAGACGGACTCTCAAAACGCTGCTGCTGCACACAACAGCACTAACGAGAACGTAACAAGTAATAATGCGTCTGCTCAACAAGCTAAATCGGAAGCTAAATCGGAAGCAGCACCAGTACAATCCGAATTGTCGAATTCGAATGCAAGCAGTTCCGTTCAATCACGCGCTGCACAATCGAATGAGCCGAGCACAGCTTCGGCAAATTCCGCAACTGCAAATGCTGAATCTGCTGTGAGCTCATCAAAAGGCAGCGGAAATGCAGAGACTTTCAATGCTGCGGTGCCAGCAACACACAATCTGGATTCATCGACCACGAGCTCTAGTTCCGGCAGTTCGCTTGCAAACAAAGAGACAAGCACCAGTTCTTCTACTAATAGTGCAGAAGCAAAACTTACTGAAACTCGCAAGAGCAACATTGAGGACTATACAGTCGCTGGAGCGGCAGCAGCGGCAGCTGCTGCCGCCACCAACGCCAACAGTACCAGCAGCTCGTCCAGCAGTTCCAGTGAAACAAGCACTTCATCAGCTCAACACACAGCGGACAAGAACCTGGCTAACCAGGCGCTCAGCAAACCAGCGACGTCTCACGAAACTTTCGAGCAAGTAGTCGATCCTTCTGCTTTGATCGCCGATGGGCAGACAAGCACCATCACACAACAACAGGCGATGTCGCTTATCGGTGCTTCGTCTCGTTCAAGCAAGGGACTTGACTCCAGCGCTACTGGTGGTGACTCTCAAGGTCTGGCCAGATCATCCACAAATCCAAACCTGCTCGGATCTCAATCTGCCGCCAGCAACACGGCTGCACAAGCACTGACCGATTCAACTACTTGCGTGATACGTCAGGTGGGCGGTAACGATCAGTACGTCAATATAAGTGATGCAACTAATCTGCGAATTGGCGAGCCATCATTCAGCGGCAAGTTCAATCAAGCAATCGGTGAAGACGGCAAGGCAACGAACATTCCTGAAGGAGTACTCAAGGTCAAGCCTCTCAGCGCCGAAGAAATCGAAGCCGCCGAAAGCAAGACAGCCAGTACGAGTATCAACCTCCACGATGCGGCAGACGCCAAGACTACAGCGCCGCAGCAGACGGTGCAGTCGTCGGCAAGCAAGTCCAACGCAGCAAGTGGATCAGACAACAGCGCATCCGGAAACGCCCGCAGCTCGGATAGCGCGGTCGCGCCCAGCAGCAGCAGCAGCAGCAGCAGTAGCAGCAGTGAGAGCAACCTCGCAGCCAGCAACTCAGTAAGCACCACAGACAGTGCAACATTGTCCGGCAGCAGTACGAAAGCTGCAGACAGTGCAACAGTATCCGGCAGTGCAAAAACCACAGACAGTACAAGCACATCCAGCAGCACGGCAAGCAGCTCTGACAGCTCGACGCTTGCCAGAAGCAGCACCGCAAGCAGTTCGGACACGCACACGGCAGCAGCGAAACTGCCTGCAGCTCCGCCAATAGAGCGTCTGCACGTTAAACCTGAGAGCCCAGCGCCGGCTCCAGCACGTCCAGAAGTAATAAGTTCCGGAAGCACCTACTATCCAAACGGCCATCTGGAATCTGTAACCCGCGTCAATTTCGACGGAACGACTTCTCTGTCTAAAATAAATCCTGATGGAACAATGGCTTCGAGTTCTTCATTCGGCGAAAATGGCAAAGCCTTGAGCACGTCCGTATTCCAGCCAAATGGAAACATTAACGTAACTAATTTCAACGCAGACGGACAAACTGCGAAAAACACAATTAGCTACAAGCCTGATGGAACGATGTCATCGCTGACAAGTTACGCAAGTGACGGCAAGACGCCGGAGGTGGTGGCGACCTTTAATCAGAATGGCTCCATTGCCTCGCTGACAAACTTCGCGGCGGATGGCAGCACGATTGCACGCCAGGCTATTTACGATCAAAACGGCAAATTGCATGAATCCACCACTTACGGTGCAAACGGCATTGCAAGCAGCACGACTGCCTACAATAGTGACGGCAGCTCGAGCAAGATGAACTTGAGCAGCGACGGTACTCAAATCATAAACATGACCAAGTTCACCGCCAGCGGTGCAGTGAGCGCACAAACCAATTATCTGGAACCGACTAAATCAGGAGGTGCTGGCAGTAAATCCGGCACCGATTCTACAACGAAATCCGGCACAGCAAGCGACAGCGGAAGCAGCGGCAAGGCAAGCGACAGCGGAAGCAGCGGCACGACATCAATCAGCAAGAGCGGCGATAGCATCAGCATTGGAAGCGGTGGCATTTCAGTCAACCTTGGCGGAATTGGATTCAGTGTTGGCGAAAACGGCGCATCGATATCAGTCGGAGGCTTCAACATCCAATTTGGTGGCGGCAGCAGCGGGGGTGGTTCCGACTCCGCGGCCGGTGCTGGCAGCACGGGCAGTGCGAGCGACACCATATCCACTGGCTCTGGCTCGAATGTTGTAACGGGCAGTTCAGGCAGTGACACTCTGTCTGGCAGCAGCAATTACAATTACAACCCAAGCCCCAGCTACGACAACATCAGCATGGGCAGCACGAGTTCCGGAACCACAATCAATAATAGTGGCTCCAGCGTTGATTCGGGCACGTCGGTCTATGACAGTGCAACACAGAGCCAGAGCGGTCCGTTCCAGCTCACAGCAAATTACGTTGAGAACAATCCAAGCAACACTAATACGAACAGCCTGCTGCCTTCGGATTACAACCAGATAGACAGTACGCAAACTGGAAGCAATGGTCTGAATCAAAATTACAGTAATGCTTACGGATCCGATCTCAATCAGAGCTACGGCTCCGCATACGGTGCAAATACACAGCAATATGGTTTGACGAGCGGAAACACTCCAGAGATCACTAGCTACAATTATGCTGGAACTGAAAGTACAACGTCGATGAATAACAATGCCGGATATAATCCGAGCACAAACTCATCGAACTACAGCTCCAGTTATGGATCTGATGCAAGCAGCAGTTCCAGCAGCAGCAGCTCCAGCCACAGTTCCGGCGCGATTGACTACAACACAGCAGCCAATTCCAGAGGCGCTGCTGCAGCTGATTACGTTACGCAACAGAATCAGGCTCTGCGTCAAGCAGAAACAGGTAGTGCTCCGGTTGATTACAATAGCTATCAGCGATCTCAGGCACAGACACTCAACTCGAATGAAAGCTCGCTGCACGACATGAGCAATCGAATGAGCGCTGCTGATGCTGCTAACTACGTATCACAGCAAAATGATAATCTCCGCAGCAGTGAAATGAACCAATTGCAGGCAGAGCAAACCGCAGCACAGCAGAACCAGAGCCAGAGCGAGGGAAGTTCTTCCTCGAGCTCCGTATGGTCAGACATTGGCGCGGGGGCCGTGAAGGGAGCTGAAATCGGCTCAGTGCTCGGACCAGTTGGAACCGTTATGGGAGCAACTGTCGGAGCTGCAGTTGCCGGCGCACAGGATGCATACAATGCATTGATGCCGCAAGGGGGTGGCGATCTACCGACCGGTAAGGCGACACTAAACCAGGGTCCCGATGCGCTATCTGCACAGCAAGCAGCAGATAACGCGCTGGCACACGATGTCGCGATGGGCGTTCCGACCACAATGCCGGATGGAACTGTGGTCAACAATCCGAGTGCACCATCCCCCATGAGCAATTCAATCGTCACATCTGAGCCTCCTCCGCCGGAAGGACAGGGGATACTCATGCCCAGCCCAGGTCCTTTGAATAATCCAGGCAACCTCCCAGGAGGCGACGCTGGGGGTCCGACTGGATCGGGGACTGTCGATCCCTCCAGCCCATCAGGACCAATCGGCGGCGGCAGCGGCGCATCAGATACGGGAACTGAGACGCCTCAAGGACCAATCGCAACGGTGCCTTCAGACAACACAAGCGGCCTCCCTGGAACGGTCGGTGGTACAGGCACTGATACAAGCCACGACTCCAGCCACGATTCGAGCACAAGCTCGCCAATCGATAGCAGCCAGAATGTACCTGGATACGACAGCGCTTATTCCAACTCTGGCAATGGAAATATAGACAGTCCGACAAGCGTGAATAACGATTCGGCATCGACGACAAGCCCAATTGATAGAAGCAGCACGCCAATCTCTGCTGAAGATCAACTCGCAATCGACATGGCAGTTCTTGCCATGGCCGACGAAATGATGGAAAGCGATTCCGAGAAAGCAAGCAAGAAGCATAATGCTGAAGACCGTGTTGAAGTAATCGAGCAAATCGAGAAGAAAGAAAAAGCAGAGAAGCTGGAAGCTTCCGAGATGCTCAGTTCAGCAATGGAAATGCTCGAGAACCTCAAAGCCGAAAAACTCGAAGCAATGTTCTCTCCTTTCGCCGAGCAGTTTGGCGTACAACTCGAGGGCGACAAGTTCATGAATCCATTGTCCGAAGAGGACGTGATGGGTCAGGTCTGGAATCAAATCGATGCCTGGTTCACCGCACCGAACGGCGATGTATTCGAGCTGACCACCACCCGTGATGATATGGGTAATGTAATAAGCCAGCAATACATTAATGTTAATGGCGAAATTGTCAGCCAACAATATGTTGATGAGATCGTCAACTTCTTCGGCAACCTGCAAAGCAATGAAGCCTGGGATGGAACCATGCTCACCGCTCTGGGTGGTGACGGCAGCCTTATCGACATCAACGGCATGAGCTTCGATGGCCGCTTCGATATCATGGACGCAATCCTGCAAGCGGATGGCGGTTCGATCAACTTCGATCCGTTCTCGCAAGATCCAAATCAGATTGCCAATGCTGATCCGCAAAATAACAATGATCCGATCAATTTCCTCGATAACCTGCTGGCCAATGGACCCGATTTTGGAAGTCCGTTCGAAGATATCTTTAACAGCAGCATACATGGACATAACGGCGAGCCGGGAACCGAATCAGATTCGCTCAGCGAGCTGCACACAATCCACAACACCTGGATGGATCCGCTCATTCACGACGGTTTCATCGCACAAGATGACGCAGCAGAGCATAAGCATCATGATTGGTTGCATGAGCAGAAAGAGAAAGAGAAAGACGAGCATACTCGCAGAGAGCAAGAAGAGCGTGAGGCTCGCCAAAAAGCTGAGCGCGAAGCCAAAGAATACGCGGCGGCAATGATGGCTGCGATCAAGGAAGCCGCCAAACGCCAGCATGCTGAAAAGCAATTGCAACAGGAACTGCAATTCCAACGCGAAATGCGCAAGAAATATGTGGTGCTTCCGGGCGACACGCTAGAATCTATTGCGCAAAAAATGTTCTACAACCGCAGCCTCTCTGTGCTCATTTTCGAGATCAACAGAGCAGCAATTCCGGTTGTAGTGAAGAACGGCAAGCGCCTGGTCCAACTGAAGCCGCGCACGGTTATATACCTGCCGACTCAAAGCGAAATCAAACGCTTCAACAATCGCTTGTTTGGCAAGAAGCAAACATTCGAATACGACAGTTCCAGCAATGATAACGGCAATGGAAATGGAAACGGAAACGGAAATACACGCAACGCCAACGATTCCGGTGTCGTCACCGAAGGACCAAATTCCGGCTTCCTCTCGCTCTTGAATATGGGAGCAAGAAACACCGGAATGAGAAACAACGACAACAACGTTGTTGATCTCGCAGCACGCCGTAAAGCAAACATCATGAAAGTGCTCGGCAAACTGCAAGAAGCCGGCGCCATCGAAGATGAGAACAGCGAAGGACGAATTATCTACAGCTGCCGCCTCGGTGATACGTTGCGCTCGATTGCACTTCGCCACCCGGCACTGAAAGATGTGACACTCTGGAAGCTAATAGCAGATCTGAACAATCTGTCCACGGATCTTGACGATAAAGGCCAACCGATTGCCATCCTGGCGCGCAACACCAAGATCAAGCTGCCGACGCCGCAAGAAGTGCAAGAGTTCAAGAACCGCAAGAGAATATTGCCGGTGCAATCGCAATCTGATGATGATGAAGTACAAATAGTCACTGATGACGAACAAGAAATGCAAGAAAAAGAAATAGCGTCAACAGAGCCGGAATCAATTCCAGAACTCGACAGCCTCTTGCGCAACGTCATGGTGAACAACAACGTATCGAGCAAGATGAATGAAGCTCAGAGCACAATGCTTGCCGATGGGGTGCGGGTGACTCGCCGAGGCGAAGCACGCGGAAATAGCATTCCTTATGTGATCAGCCTTGAAATCAAGCAAAAGAATACCTGGGTAACAATCTTGAGTTACGAAATTGACGGCGATCGCAACTGGCGTTATGAAACGACCCCGGGCGGCTCGCGCAAAGGCAAGCAAGTAAATCTGCCGGTGCGTCTGGCCAAACAGATGGCGGAGAACGACATCACAAGAAACTGGAAGCGCTACACTGAAGCTTATAACATCACCGTAAGCTAATAAGCCGGGGCGCGGGCAATCATGCCCGCTTCTAAGCCCTGGGAGGCCGGGCAATCCTGCCCGCTTCTAAACCCCTGGGAGCGCGGGCGTCCCGCCCGCTTCTAATAAAGGAGTGAAGTGAAAAAAATTATGCCCCGTTTCAATAAGAAGTGCTCAGTTTCAATTTTCATCTTCTGCTCACTTGCACTATGTGCACCTTTGCATTCTTTCGCGCAAGAACTGCAACAATACCCGGGCGACAATCCGGAGGAAGCGCGCAAGAAAGAAGCAGAAAAGCTGATGAAACAGAGCAAGATGACCGTGGAGGAGCTCATCAAGAACGGCATTATCGAAGATGCAAAAAACACAGGCGACACTGGCGACTATAAGGCACCCACGCAGGAAGAAATGCAGCTTGAAGCACTAGGTAAGTCAGGAAACAGGCCAGCGGTGCCGATGACTCCATTTGCACAAGATTCGGCTTTCAGCAATGAGGGCGCGGGCTATAAATCGAACTCTGCTTTCACGCCAACCGGCGACCCTGCGCAAGCTCGCTGGAAAGCGCCACCGCGAGGAGTTTTAACTCAAGAGCAGTATCAATCCCAGTACATCGTGCCAAAAGATCCACCGGCAGCACGCCCGCCCGCGCAAGCGCAAGATCATATTCCGGCAGTATTCGATGACAAAGCACTACCAGCGGTGCCAACTCCACAGAAAAAAATCACAGGAACTGTCGTGCCTGCAAATAGCGATCCAGCCAGCAAGCCCTCTGACGGCTTTTAGACCGGCTAGCCGCCGCCACCACCACCACCGCCGCCTTCTCCACCTTCAGCTTCGTTCTGGAAGTTTTCCAGCGCGGTGCGAACTTTGTGCAAGAGAACGAGCTGCGCGTCTGTAGAAAGTTGCTGGTCTTTAATCAGGTGCACGGCAAGACAGTAAGAAAGATCGATGTCCGGCTGCCCAATCATACGCTCTGTCAGCAAGCGGCAGAACCAGGCTGCGGAGTCGGAAGCCGAGGTATCCTTACGATTGATTGAAGAGTTAAAGTCGAATTTGATTTTTGGGTCGCGCACGATTTCCGATACTTCAAATCTATACAAACATTTTGCAGTACACGGCCCGCATGTGGGGTGTGGACCTTGATCGCGCTTGTGCAATTCAACAAAGTCATCACGCCATTCGCGCAATACGCTGATATCCAAACGCCGATTAACTTCACTTGGTTGGAATGCGGGACGCAACAAGTTCAACCAGCGCAAATGCTGTTCGCGCACTTGATCGTAAAACCAGTAGTTTTCTTCACCCTTACGTTCAAAATAACGTTCGGTAGCCTGTGTCAAAGCGCACCATGTGATGCCGGTCAAATTGCCGGATCTAGCACGACCACCGATAACACGCTGAATTTCGTGAATGATTTGCGCCCGGAAGTGCACCAACTGCGTGAGATCCTTCAAGGTAGACAGCAGATATCGATTGTACACCTGACGGAACAAGGTATCATCCGCCACCATAATTGCAGTGTCGAGAATCGCCGAATCGCATCTATGCAAACAGAACTTACAGCCGAGGTGCCGGTCAAACGTCTGCACGATGTTAAGATCTTTCATCGCTTCACGCACGATCTGGTCGCCTTCTTCAGGCGTATCAGGGGGTGGAATAGATGCAGTTTTATCGAAGATAATCGCAAGATGGAACGGAGTTTCCATTTTCTCCGCGTAGACAATTGCACGCCCCTGTCCTAGCGCTGTCACGTGCCGTTTCTGCACATCATCCAGGTTCATGGCACCACCCATGGAGTCACGGTCATCAACTGCCACGATACGGTGCATGATTTTCAAGTTCGTGTTTTTCAGCGCTTCTGGCGCGAGCTTATTTGGAATCTGGTCTGCGATGATGAATCCCTGTCCGTAAGAACGAATTTCTGCAAGCATGTTCGTAAAGAATTCAACCGCTTTTCCTGCGGGGTTGGCGCTTTCTGAACTCTGCCCTGTCGGCACGTTTTTCAGCAGACGGTGCGCCTCTTCTACAAGCATGATGTGTTGAAGATTATCGTGTGGTCCCCTGGCTTCACGATATTCATAAAGGAAGACGAGCAACATACCCATCAAGAACGATTTTTCTGAGTCTTCCGAAACCATCTTCAACTCGACGACGGTCGGGCGCTCAAACAAAATTTCCGGAGGGATAGAACGCCGCGTGTTAAGCATTTGTCCTTTACCGCCGATGAGCAGCGAGCCGATACGTGCTTTCAATGCAGCCTGTACGTCAGGTCCGATTCTTTCTGAATATCCGAACCCTTCAACTACCGGGTCGATGATTTCGAAAAGGTCCTTCATCGTCGGATAAATCTCTGTCGGACAATCAGGGTCGCCTACGTTCACACCAGGCGGCAAGCGCCGATTCTTGTTTTGCACAAGGTCCCAGCCGCGAACGCCGTAAATCATGTTGAGTGCTTTTTCAAGCACCTGAGGCATTGGCGAATACATTTCGAAACTGGCATTAAACACTGATTTAAGAGCGTCAAGGTGCGTCTGCACTTTTACGCCTTTCATGATTTCAAATGGGTTCAACCTGAACGGCGACACCGTTTCGTCGCCCAGAGAGAATGCCTGTCCGACTCCCTTGAAATTCTCGGAAGTCAAAAGCATATATCGGTATTCAGATTTCGCAGGCTCGATAACCATGAATGGTATCTTGTAGCGCCATAGCTGGTTCAACAAATAGAATGATGTATTCGTTTTGCCACCGCCAGTAACACCGCATATAATCGTGTGTTTTTGCAGCGCATCAACGTCCACGTGATATAAGTTCCCGGTATCAACACCTCGATCAAGAATATTGCCCACAGCAATAGTTCGATTTGGATTTTTCACATCAGGAGACGCAAGGCTGAACTCAGCAGATCGCCTGACTTTGAACCCCGCCATTTCTCGCTTGGGCAGGTGAATGTAGGCAGAAACCATCCTTGAGTTCAGCGGACTCAAGAACTGATAACCAAACAACTTGTGCCCATTAGTATCTGTTCGCTGATTGCGCAGCAAACCAAATTCAAGCAGGTGTTTTTTCAAGCCGGGGAAAACGTGCGTGCGCAGAGGAGTTGGACGAGAGCCTTCATCCGTATACGTGGCTTTGATAAGAGAGCGCAACCTCACAAACACATCAGGCTTGGGAGCGAAGAAATAAACGCCGACCTGCCAGTGTCCGATGGCCTGACCTAGCTGAACATGCTTGAGATAAGAATCTTCCAGTTCAAGATAGTATTTGATTCTGCGTTTTTTCTCAGCGTCTTCATTCTCTTGCGCCTTTTGCAACTCGTTGAGAATAATGAACTCTTCGTCTGAAACCATTCGGTTGGGAACAGGTGCCGCAAGAATGAGCATGCCAAAATCCAGTCCTTGCAAACCGCTGGCAATACGCTCAATCTGTTCTGATTCCAGAGTGTCACCGCCAGTGCTCTTCAATGAAGCAACACCTGTAACAATCCCCACGTTGCCGGCAAGAGGTGCCACCAATTTTTTTAAGTCATCACCGGAATAAATGTTCTTGTTGATGTCCACACCGTTATAAACGCTGTGCAAAATTGAACGCTGAATCTCATAACAAACCGCAGCCAGGTCTGTATCTTCTAACCCATCCGGAGCCTGCTGCAGCGAAATTCCCATGTAGTAGTTGACACCAATTTTGCTGCCCAAGACTAGATAGGCGACATTGGCTTTCTGGCTATTCAAGCCCGTCAAAGCATCTTCCATCAAGTACATGCGTTTTGGAAGTGCATTGGGATCATTCTGTTGTTGCGGCTGTTGGTTACGCTGCTGCTTTTCCTGCTCCAGATCCCAGGAGCGCAAAATGCCATCTACCCGCACGAATGTGAGCCCGGGGATTGGCCAACTCTGAATTTCGTCGGGACTTATGGGACTTTCATCGTGCACGTCGAGATCATATCGCCGGAGATCAGCAATACGCTCTTCCCAGATGTTCCGACTCATTGGAGCTTGAACCATTTTATATGACACCCCTGTATCGACGCGCATCCGCGCCCCATGTCTAAGATAATACCCGTTTTTACTGAAAAACTTCCAGTTCGCAAATTCGATTGAAGCATGGCAAACCTGCCCCCCGCAATGATGTAAAGGGATAATTGTGTGTGCGCCGCAAAGACATCAGACCAGCCGCTTTGCTAGCTCTTGATTCGAGAACAGGCGCCGGACACGGCTCTATGGGACAAGACTGCTTGCTTTTGAGCAGGCTATCTCAGATTCGAGATTGGCAACTATATGTCTTCATCCTCTTCTCTTACGGACTCCATGAGGGACTCCATCAAGTCCCAGTTAACATCACCTCTTGCAATATCCTTGAATTCCGGAGCTCGAAGATTGAACACTCCACCACTTCACCAACAAGGTGCAAAAAGTAGCAGCGTTCAGGCAAGCCCACTAATCTATTGACGTTGATCTTTTCCTCGTCAGACGCCAGGTCCATTGTCGGAGAAGAGTTTACTATGCCGAACATATCCCGTATGTTCCATTTCCGAACTTTTCGCCCATCTACCTTAAACATGCCGGGTCCCAGCAAATCGGCGTCTTTCTTGGAAAGCGAGAACATAGCCATAGCACCAAAGTTAACCAGAACCCTGTTCCTGTAATCCTCAGAAATGTCTTGCAAGGACTTCAATGTGGCGTGAATTGAAATGCTAATCTTTCGAAAGTCAGTGCAAATCGACTCGAAAGCGTCGGCGCCCATGAAATTGTTGAGCCTATCCATATATAGTGAACAGGGTCTGGCGGCTTCGCGAGTTCGTTCGTACTGATTCAAACTCGCCTGGCGCACACCGCCAATAATCAGGCTTCCCAGCAAGTTGCCCGCTTTCTCGAGCTGACCTTCTGGAACAGTGACAAGTAATATTTTCTTTTCTGCGATTATCTCCTCGAAGTCTATTGAACAGTCGCGGGAATTGAGCATGCGCGCGGCGCGCGCATCAGACAGAAGCGGCTGCACTCTGTTCAAAATTGGTTCTATTAATTGCAGCCACTCAACGCGATCCGCATTCAGATTTGGAGGCTCAACGCGATCAGCTTTCTCTTGAGAAAGCGAAGCCCCGGGATCGCGGGCATCCTGCCCGCATTCTTGATGATCACGCTGTTCCGCATGCCGCTCATGCGTTCTTCGCTCCTGCTTAAAATGGGAAAACATATTTTCCAGAGCGACTGCAGGATCATTCGGACGTGAAATCGATCCAGTTTCGGCCGCCTGAATCTGCACGGCGGGCGTTGCAGAATGCTCAGTAACAATAGATCCGCAACCCGAACATCTGGAATTTGCATCTCGCAATGCAGAACCACAATTTTGGCAAATCACAATAGAGCGCTGCATGAATTCACGCACCTCACATTAGTATATGACTGGTGGAAAAGACCCGGTGAAAATCTTCGCCTCTCCGGAACACTATCTCCGGAATTTCAGAAGAGAAAACTTTATTGTCTTTCTCTACACCGATACAGACGAATACTGCTTTTGGTCGCTTGCTGAGTCTGCATGGAGGCGTACTAATTTGCCCATATACTAAGCCTGAAGAATGGTATTGTCAAGCGAAATCGAAAACACGCAAAAGCCTAAGCAACCGGGCTTCAGCTGCCTTTCAGATCAATCTATTGACCTTTTTTTGACGCCTGCAAAAGGGCGCCCGTGAGGCGCCCCTACCATGTGACATCAAACACCCGATCATGTAACATCAAACTACCGCCTGGCATGAAGATCAAAGCTGCCGAGCCGCTTATTCTTCTTCGTCGTCCTCTTCTTCATCGTCATCATCGTCAGAGCCCATGCGGTTTGTGAACATCTGATCGAGAATATCCGGATTCACGTCCTTCTCTGGTACGTCCTTAAACTCAGGAGCATGCATATTGAAGACACCAGCTACGGTACCAACACGATAACAGAAATATGTGCGCTCTTCTTGTCCAACAACGCGGTCGATGTTCAGTTTTTCTTCGTCTGAAATGAGCTCAAATTGGAAGGATGAATTGACTTTGTTGAACACGTTTTGAATCGTCTGGTGTTTGACTTTTCTACCGTCCACACGGAACATCTGGGGTCCAAGCATATCGCCATCTTTTTTGGCTAGAGCGAAAATCGCCATCATGCCGACGTTGATTACAAGCTGGTTGCGATAGTCTTCAGGAAGCGTTTGCAATGTTTTGGAAGCACCACAAAATCCAAGCTGGAATTTCCTGGTCTCTGATGTGATGGCATCAAATGTTTCCTTCTCAATAAAGCTGTCAAACTCATCGAGATATAAAGCACAAGGACGTCTCTTCTCTTTTCCATTTACAGAAAGAGAAAGCGCGGCTTGTTTAATTCCAGTTACCATCAAGCTTCCGAGCAAGTTGCCATTCTGGTCTAACTGTCCCTGTGGAATCTTGACGAAGAGAATCATCTTGTCTTTGATGATTTTTTGCAGGTTCAAATCGCTCTTCGCTTTTGTCAAAATCGGGCGAATGCGCGGGTCACCAAGCATTGGCTGAACCCGGTTGAGAATAGGTTCAATCCAGTTGATCCACTGGTCTGTTCTTGCCAGTCTTTTATAGTTGCTCCATGCATCTATTAGGGTTGTGTATTCACTTTTCTCATGCTTCATACGCTCAACTTTTTCAAGCAAGACGTCACGGAAATCGTTGTCGGAAAGCAGAACTGGCAGGTCTGTGAGCGTCTTGCCGTTCGCCATGAGAAGAATGGCAGAGTTGCGCAGAATGTTAGCGGTTTGCTGGTTCCACTGACTTTGCGAACCTGGTGGCTCAGTGTAAATAGCTTTAAAACCAAAAACTATTGATGAAGCAGCGTTTTGCAAATCACCATCATCGGGATATTCAAGCGGGTTATAACAAATCGCCTCACCATCATGCGTCGGGTCGATTACGACTACACGTTTGGCAATTTGCTTTCCTTTAGGATGCGCTGAAATCCAGTCCATCATCAAATCAATGAGCGCACCGTCTGAATCAACAACAACAACAGATCTTTCACCAGCTTCTATATCATGAGAAATCATACTCGCCATCAGGCGGCTCTTGCCTTTGGCGCCTGCTCCGAGTATGAGAGTATGTGGATTTTGCTCACGCAAGTCCGGCGGCATGCAAAGGCGACGCGGGCGCCAGAACTGATGAAGCCCCCAGTCAGCCCTGCTGCCAAGCGGCACACTGCCTGGCCGAAGTGGTTTGCCCATTTCTGCCACCATCTTAAAATGCTGCGTTCGGAACTGAGACGGAATATATTCTTTCTTCGCCCAGATGTTCAACAATCCGCTGGGGCCAAAGAAGCGCAGTGAAGCCATTGCCAGTGCAATACCCAGGCCAATAATACCCATCGCTATCTTCAGGAAAAATTCGTGGGCCTTTTTCGGATCTTTAGTATCAACTGACTGCATATTTCCACCGCCAGCCGGAACATTGCCAGTCGGCGCCTGTACATTGTTGCCTCCTGAGGCTAATACTTGACCATTGGCAGGCTTACTGAGATAAGCTTCCCATTTGCCAGTCATGGTGATTATCTGTCTGCGCCAGCTCATACCTTCGGCTTTGGTCAGCTGCCACACACCAGACATATGCGCGTAATAAAGAAATGCACCGCTCGGATGTTGTTGAGGCTTAGGAGACACGAAATCAATTTTGCCGGCATACAAAATCGGCTTTCCGATGGCTTGTCCGTTTTGTGTGTATTGCTTGTTGATCTTGACAGTATTACCGTCTATGGTTCCACCAACCTGGAATTGTGCTTTGTCGACACCATAACCTTGAAGCGTATTTCCATTTTGTTGAAGTACGATAATGCCCGTTGCAGCGCTGCCGTTCGGATTGGTGTAGCCCAATTCCCACTGTCCATTCAAGCCAGATGATGAACTTGAACCGGCCATGGTCGTGCCGGATCCGCCGCCACCCCCACTCAGAAACGGAGTAATTATGCTAAATACATTTGTTACTATTACCATCAGGGGGAAAGTGAAAACAAGCAGCACCCCGCCTATCTTCAGGAACTTCGTCGGAATGCTGAAACCACCCAACTCGATTACATCTTTTTTCAATGATGACGATGATTTTCCGGATGATGATTTCTTTCTCGGTTTTTCATCATCCTCATAATCCGTATTCATTTTGATTTTGCTGCTTCCGCTCTTACTGCCGGATTTCGCCAGAGTTTTGCTTCCGCTCTTCTTCCCGTCATCATCAGGGCTCGGGCGCATGCTAGATTTCTTCGAACCTGAACCAGACGAAGAGCTCTTTTTCTTCTTCGGGCTTTGCAAATCAACAGACGTTGACGTCTGCCGATCATCGCCACCAGCCTCGGTGGCAGTGGCAACTCCGCCAGAGCTTGCATTAAGTCCGGCAGCAGCCTGAATGGCGTTTTGAATTATGCTTGGTGAACCCGACAAAAATGCAGTTACGTTGTTGTCCGCGGCAGCAGGCGTCGAATCAATGTTTCTTGTCTCAGCCGGTGCGGCCTGAGCTGGTTCGGACATGGTGGCAGAAAAGAAATCCATCATGCCCTGTCGCTTCGATGCATGCGCAGATGAGGATGCCGGCTGAGAAATCGGACCAGAATAGTTTGCTTGAGCTTGCCCGGCCGGAAATTGCTCAACGGCAGTGCTGATTTGCGGATCTGGCGGTGGTCCGAACTGTTGCAGAGCACTGTTCGTCTGGGAAGAAGCAAACTGGTTAACAGCAGAGTCAGTCTGTCCGGGCGGTGGCCCCAATTGATTCACGCCAGTGCTCGCTTGTCCCTGAGGAGCGAACTGATGCACACCGCTGTTGCTCTGCGCAGCTGTTACATCAGAAGGCGTTGTTTCAGGCGAGCCGAAGGCTCCACCTTGCTGAGAAAATGCGCCACTGCTTTCTTGTGGTCCGGAAGCGCCAAATATGTCGGTAGGCGGCGCGGCTCCAGCACCTGGCGGGCTGACATTCTGTGGAGCACCGGAAAAGAAATCATCTTTATTTGCTTGCACCGCACCTGGTGGCACATATCCCGGATGCGAAGTACCACTTGCCGTTAATTGAGAGTCCTGCGATGCAGCTTGCGGATCAGCATATGCGGCTGAATTGCCAGGAGGAGCTCCCCCGGAATCCGCTTGTGAAGCAGCCTGTCCTTGAGAAAGACTGGCAAGGGCATGAGCCGCACCAGCAGCCATCGGTGTTGCCATGGCGCCTGCAGCCAGAACACTGGCAAACTTCGGTGAAGGGGGTTCCCATCTGTCGCTTGAACCTTGCCTTGTATCCTCCGGCGGCGGCCCTGCTTCCACAGGCGGCGGGGCATCCATAGGCTCGGGAGCCGGAGTATGTACGGAATGTGCTTCAGTTTCAGCCTCAGGCGTCGTGCCTGACTCGACCTCTGCATTCGGGAAAACAATTTTGTTCAAATCTGAATCGCTATATAGGAATGCTCCGTCATCATGCCCATTGCCGTTGCCATTTCCGTTTCCATTACCGTTGCCGTTGCGGTTGTAGATGATATGGTTGACGGTGCGTTCCAATATCAGCGGGTCGTTCTGCACTGGAACTGCTAGAGCGGTGGCTCCGCCGACCGAACTTGAGACTAAAGTTGGAGAATGCTTAGACATCAACGTTCCGCAACCGTTGCATGTTTTGCTTCGGCTGCGAATTATTTGTCCGCAGGATTGACAAATTAGAATTTCCAACTGAGTGGTCCTGGTGGGAGGTGCAGAGAAGTCCCTGCTTTGATGATAACTCGATTCGACAATTTATGGAAATACCAAAATCTGGCAGTTGATTACTCGTTTTTGCGTACTTGAAAATTCCGCGGATTTGGTAAATATCTGAATTTAAGTTGTATTTCAGACAAGCGCTATGGTACATTTGCGATAAGAGCTTGTCAAGGTCCGGGTTCGCAACCCGGAGCGGCTTTTGTCGGCTATACTAAAGAGAGGAGGTTATAGCTGATTTTGGGGGAGCTATTCGGCAAGCAAGTTCACTATAAAAGTGAACAAAAGCGCTTAATGCGAGCACCAATAGGCGGGTGCTGAGCGATCAGAGGTGAAGATAGGGCTTAAGCCTGGCAATATCGGACATCCCGCAAGGGACCAGGAATGTGAGATTTCCGCATTAATGTGGAACAGATTTACTGGGCAGGTATTTGCAGACCTCTTGAGGTAGGCGAGTGGGAACAACAGAAAAGAAAAACCGCGCACAGCGGGATGAAAAGGAATCAACAGGGTCTGTGGACAACGGTTCTGGAAACAATGATACAGCGGCGTCTCTCCAGGCAAGGAGAGCGAAACTCAGAAATGCCCTCGGCGCGGCGCGCACAACGCCGGCCAGCTTCGGCAGCGACCCGATCCCGCCGGCTCCTGCAATTGACCCTTTTGGACAAAGTGATCCATACGGGCAGCCCGATCCTTACGGACAACAAGATCCTTACGGCACGCAGCCAGATCAGTACACCCAGGAAGATCAGTACAATCAGCAAGATCAATACGCCCAGCAAGATCCTTATGGACAGCAAGCCCAATCCGGGCAACAAGACCCATATGGGCAACAGACAGATCCCTACGGACAAACCAATTATGCAACGACTCCGTCAGCCTACGAACAGCCTGATTATTTAAGTCAAGAAATAGCAGCACAAGCCGAGACGAGCGGCCAGGTCGACTATGTTCCAGCCGAAACACCCGTAAATGTCTATGGTGTTCCTGTAAGCGAAGAGCCCGTTCGGCAGGAGCCTGCTCCAACAAAGAAAAGCCGGCGTAGCGGCAATACTGGTGCTGTTCCCGTGGTCACCAGCTCTACATTTAATGCCAACACCTTTGAGGCAGCGCCAAATGTTTCCCCGCCGCCGGCAAAATCGAGCGCCTCGGAAGCAATGCCCGTAGTGGCAGATAAAACAATCGAACTGGTTAACAGCATTGACCAGTCATTAAATGTTTGCGCGACAAACCTTGCAGCTTTGCAAAATCTTGCCGGCGAGCAAACCGATGTTCTAAAAGGACTGACTCAGACACTTCAAAACCAGACATTGCTGGAAATTGGACTAAATCTGAACAGCCTAACCGAGTCATTAACTGCAGCACTCGAACCCATGAAAGCCATCGGCGAGCTGGTGCCTGCTCTCGATTCGCTGGTTACAGCTCTTGAAGGTCGCGAACACGATCAAAACGAGAAAATGTCTCCGGAGCAACTGGTCACCAGCCTGGCAGATCAATTGTCCGCTGGCTTGATCGATCCCTGGACTTTCAAATGCGCATACATGGCAGTTTATCCATCGGACAATCCGGCAGATTTATTGCACAGACTGGTTGAACTGCTGGGCAGCCAGCGCCTCTCCGGCGATCTGTTCCGCGCTGCATACGAAGCCGTTCAGGCTGCCGAACCACCGCGAAGCTCGCTGATCTCCTCAGCTCCTTCCGGCAACTATAGCGGTGTAACAGACGAAAATCTGCGCAGCCAACTCGAAGCTCTAGATCGCTCAAATCGTGAAATGCATGCACGCATGGAAGAACGCGAGCAAGAACTTTCTCGCATGCTTGCACAAAAAGAAGCAGAGTTGAACAGTGCGCAAGCGCAGCTCAACGAAAAGCTCGAAGAATTGAATAATCGCTACGCAGATGCGGCCGACATGATTTCATCGCGTGAAGAAGAATTTCGCGCAGCAATCGAAAGCAAAGACATGGATCTCATTGAGAAAGACGCAGAACTGAATATGCTGCGTGCTCAAATGGAAGAGCTGCGTTCAGAAACTGAGCAAATGGTGAAAGAACTGCAACGCGAAATGATCGAACTTAAGCACAGTGCAACAAACAACGCTGTCACCGCAAATACTGCAAACAATGCGCCACCACAGGCGGCACCAGCAATAACTCCTTCAGATCAAGGATTCTTCGGAAAGCCCGGTCAAGGAGCAGCACCAGTTCCTGGACCAGCGCAGGGCGGCGGTTTCTTTGGCGATCCGGCACCGAAACCAGGCTTCCAGTCCGACAGCGGGCAATTCGGCGCACAGTCTGATTTTGCCGGTAGAGAAGGTTACGTCGGCTCCGGTTCTGAGAGCGGGGGGTTTGGTGCAGCAAGTCCGCAGCCATCAAATGTGGTGACTCAGCAAACTCCCTTTACTCCACCGCAACCAACATTCCAGGCGCAGCCGCCTGTTCCTCAGCCAACGTTTACGCCTCCGCAGCCCGCGCAAGTTCCGGCACCCCCTCAACCAGGACCAGCACCACAAAGAACAGCCCCGGGGCCGACACCACCGACGACACCATTCGGCGGGCAGTCGGGAAGCTATGGCATGGGAGTACGGCAGCAGGTGTTCGAAGTCATCGTCAGACAGGCGCTGGCAGGAGCACCCTGGCGGGAAATTTGCGCAGGACCAATGCAGGTAAACAACATCAGCCCAGATGAAGTGGAATCTGAAGTCAAACGCAGACAGGCGATGCTTAATCAAAAATAGAGGCGATGCTGCTTAGCATTGAGTGCAATAATGCTACAAGCGGACACTCAGGCCTTTTGTCGTTGATTTCTGAAAGTTCGGACCGGGATCCTGCATTAGCGGTTAAACAATGAAAGCGCAGGGGCGCCTCACGGGCGCCCTTTAAATACGCGATTTTAGCGAGTGCACACAAGGCGTCTCTGGATAATCACTTACCCTCTGCTGCACCGCCACCGGTGGCAGCACCAGTTGCGGCAGCACCTGGTTGAGCATTGCTGGCGCGCTCAAGAATGCGCCAGTGATTGTGTGTCACATCAAGTTTTCCATCAAACTCGTTCCACAATAGAATTGGGAGATCTGCCACAAGAATTTTCACGGGCACCAGGCTGACTCCAAGAATGGCAGCAGTGCAAATAACCACAAGACTCCGTGTAAATCGTGATTCGCGCTCAATTTTCTGGCGCAATTGCTCTAGCTTTGCATCCATAGAACTGGTAGTAGTCTCTTCTGCCATAAACCTTCCTCACGTGAATAAGTAATATCTCTCGCCGCCCGAATTATACCCGTCCTGAATAGTTTTGCCCCGGCTTTATAGAGAGGGACAGTTATCGGACGCTTAGCCACTTACGAACCAGTAGGGCCACCGCTGCGCGCGGGATTGAGAATCGGATCGATTCGCGAACTCTCCAACACCGAACTCTTTGGCAAGAATACTTCATGCAAAACAAGTAGCTATTTACTAAAACGAGCCAATTGTAAACCAAGCCGTCAAGCAACCTTTCCGACAGAGAACCAAAACGAGCTAGTAATGACTAAAGCATGCGTTGCCGAAGGTAAATGATGCAATTGGAAAATGCCACCTATATCTTGCCATCAAGCTTCTCGAGTGCATTTAAGAGAAGCTCTTCCTCCTCTGGAAAAATTGTTCTGAAATCAATTATGTTTTCATTGTCTTTCGTAATCACTATTACAGGCGGCTCGCCATCTCGAAGTGCCTGAGCCATTTGTGCAGCCTTCCAGTTCGAACGCAAAATAATTCCTGCACTTGCTTTTTCTTTTCCAGGTAAAGAACCACCGCCAATTGTCGAACTCGTCCGACTTGCCTGTACCTGTACTTTCTTAAGCACCTTTTGAGCCCGTTCAATAAAGACAGCAACACGTTTTTCCAGTTCATCCAGATTTGACGCAATCATCTGCAGAGCAGGCAAATTCTTCTGTGAATGAGAGGAAAGATATGAGCATAGAGTTTGTTCGAGCAAAGAGATACTGACTTTGTCGAGGCGCAAGGCTCTGTACAAAGGATGCTTCGCCAGTTTTTCAACTGCTCCTTTCTTGCCTGCAATGAGTCCGGCCTGAGGTCCACCCAGCAACTTATCGCCCGAAAACGTTACAAGATCACAGTCGGTGGAGATAATCTCTTCTACAGTAGGTTCACCTTCAATCCCTAACTCGGAAAGATCCATCAAAACGCCACTGCCCAGATCCTCCAGCAGCGGCACGTGTTTCTCTTTGCAGAGACGAACCAAATCTTCCAGACCGGTCTCTTCAGTGAAACCTTTGATCTCGAAATTTGATCGATGGCAACGCATGACCAGCCCCGTATCAGGTCCAATCGCTCTTTCGAAATCCGAGAGCCTCGTCTTATTGGTCGTGCCGACCTCCCGCAATCGGGCACCTGCAGATTCGATTACATCAGGCAATCTGAAACTGCCTCCAATCTCGATCAGTTCCCCCCGGGAGACAATTACTTCTTTATTTCGCGCGAAACAATTGACGGCAAGCACAATAGCGGCTGCATTGTTGTTTACAGCCAGAGCCGACTCCGCTCCGGTGAGCACGTTCAACAATGATTCAAGGCGCGATGAGCGTTTGCCTCTCTTGCCTGTTGCAAGATTGATCTCAAGATTGCAATAACCAGAGGCCACGTCCTTCAGGGCGTCTATATATATAGATGCGATTGGAGCTCGCCCCAGATTCGTATTCAGCACAACTCCAGTGCCGTTGAGAATCTTGCGCAGTGTCGGGCGACTCAGTTCCAGCAGCTTTCTGTTTACCATAGCCGCCAGCTCATCAATCTCAACTGATTTACTGGCGCCGCGCAGTTGATCGAGCGTGTCACGCACAACTCTCAAAACAATGTCTCTTTTGAACTCAGCCAAACTCGCTTCAAGAGCCGGATGACGCAGCAACTTATCTACTTGAGGCAGACGGGGCGAAGCGCTCGCTGAACCCCCGTTTTTGCCGTCTGTTGAATGCTTTCCCGATTTAGCTTGCTCTTCTTTTCCACCACTCTTAGACATCTTCACCACCTGGGAGCACCATCTTCAGCACCTGGGATCAGCACCTCGTTCTGATATTCCCAGATGAGAAAGGCTTGCCGTAATTTTTTTAGGAAAAACGGCACAAGCACGCTAAAACATTTCAAAATGGGCATATGAAATTTGGATGGTTTGAAGATCTATTCGGAGATTTCACCGTGGGCAAAACCCTGAGAACCAAAACACTATACCAGGACAGGGACTGGCTTTACGAGAAGTACATCAAGGAAAAGCTGAGCACGGTAGAGATTGCACGACTTTATCGCGAACAGGAAAACCGCTGGTGTGATCCCAACACTATTTCCCGCTGGCTCAAAAAGCACGATATAAAAATGCGGACACTTGAGGAAGCACAAAAAAACAGACACGAGAGTGCTAACCCAACGGTAGCTGCGACGAAAAAAAAGAGTCGCTGATAAATATTTTTTCTGCTTTTGTTTTGGGCTCAAGCGGAAGCCACCATATGCAGTATCACTGAGCGACTCCGTCAAGACAAAGTCGGTGTGCTGGGCGTTGCTTTCAAGCTCGGCGACAAGATATTTTGCGCATACTAAGATCCAGAGCGCATAACTCTAAAAAATAGAAGCCTGCTACTCACAAAAACGATTCAAAACCCCAGCGTTAACCAGGCGCCGCCGATACACATGCCGCTAATAATGTAAAGCAGGACTTCTCGCCCGCCGGCAAGATAAAATGCGCAGTAGGCCAGAAAGGAGAATGCACAGTGCCAGAATTTCGGACTTGCCTCTCGAACTGCAACAATCGACAGACACACTGCCGCAAAAAGAGGAAATCCGAGGAAGAATAGATCAAAGAGCATAGTTTTTGGCTCTCAAGGGCACCTCATAACTAAATCATCCGCAAGGCTGCCTGTCCATGGGACTTTGCCCACCTCCCAAAGCTCGATAAGAAGCAATACATGAATGAATCTGAAACCCAGCCAAATTCCCAGGAGGAACTCATCTTCGGCAAAAATGCCGTGCTTGCGTTTCTTGAACAAAATGAGAGCGAGGAGCAGGGTGACCACAAAACTGTGCAAAACGCATTGATTGTCGAAGCCCTGGAGCAAGCGCGTCGAGCGGCTCAAGAAGCCGGTGATGAAGATATTGAAGCGATGGAAACCATGGTTCGCGAGGCGGTGCGTTTCCTGAAATGCCGCCAGGATGTGCGTTTACAGTTACCACCCAGACCCACGTTAGAGCCGCACCAGGGCATCAAAGTCAATAAGATACTGCTTGCCGACGGTATGGAACACGACGGCAGAGTAAGGAAAATCAAAACTCTGGCGCGCCAGCAGCACATTCCGGTCAATACTTGCGATCGAAAAAAGCTCGACCAGATAGCAGGACCGCAGCGCCGTCATCAGGGCGTGGTAGCCATGATCAGCCCCGCAGAAATGTGGAAGCTGGACACGTTCTTGCAAAAGCTTATGCTCGATCGCATTTCGCGCGAATTATCTGGACAGAATATGGACGGTTACATGCTTGCAATGCTCGATGGAGTGGAGGATCCGCATAATCTTGGCGCCATTATTCGGGTAGCCGAAGCCGCCGGGTGCAAAGCTCTTTTTCTCCCGCAAAGACGAGCGGCAGGCCTCACTGGCACGGTTGCCAAAACAAGCGCAGGCGCTCTAGCAAGCCTGCCGGTAGTTAGGGTCGGCAATATAGTGCAATGTCTCGAGACTCTTAAAAAGTATGGATTCTGGGTCGCAGCTCTTGACCTCGATGGACAAGAGCTTTATACGGAAGCAAACCTGGTGCGCCCTCTTGTCATTGTCATTGGCAGCGAAGGATCCGGGGTGAGCCGTTTGGTTAAGGAGCATTGCGATCTTTTGCTACGAATTCCAATGCTGGGAAAAACTGAGTCATTGAATGCCTCAGTCGCTGCAGGCATCATGTTTTACGAAGTTGTCAGACAGTGCAAATTTGAGTAGAGCGCGAATTTCTCTTTGTGATAAAATGACTGATCCGCACACATCGAAATCGATGGGTGTCGCTTGCTGGTGTAGCTCAGTGGTAGAGCAACGGTTTTGTAAACCGTCGGTCGCGGGTTCGAATCCCATCACCAGCTAATTAAGGGTGGATGTCCGAGTGGTTAAAGGAGACGGGCTGTAAACTCGTTCGCGTAAGCGTACGCTGGTTCGAACCCAGCTCCACCCAAAAATCTGTTCCCTTTCCAAAAAAGGGAGCAGATTTGTTTTAAAACCTGCAAACAAACTAAATATGTACGCAGGTTGGCTATCAAGGAG
This sequence comes from Obscuribacteraceae bacterium (SeqCode), assembly GCA_044358055.1. GTDB lineage: Bacteria > Cyanobacteriota > Vampirovibrionia > Obscuribacterales > Obscuribacteraceae > JAIEPM01. The sequence goes on along the minus strand of JBIKOL010000031.1, from coordinate 37,663 downwards.
CTTACAATGTTCCTCCTGTATAGCTCATGGTCAAGGTGCAGCAGCTGAACAGTTGCCCATGTAGCACAGTGGTAGTGCACCCCCTTGGTAAGGGGGAGGTCACGAGTTCGAGCCTCGTCATGGGCTCCATTTTTCAGGGGACGAGCGGAAACGCAAAGTCATGAAAACCTGGACCACGTTCGGCAGAAGCACCGCAACCTGAGAGAACACGCAAGTGTTCTGTATTGGAAGGAAAAGAGGAAACATCCACTGAAGGAGAGTTGAAGAAATGGCCCGCCAAAAGTTTGAGCGAAACAAACCAAACGTTAACGTCGGCACCATCGGTCACGTTGACCACGGCAAAACCTCATTGACCGCCGCGATCACCAAGGTTCTTGCCGAACAGGGAAAAGCCAAGTTCAAGGCTTATGATGAAATCGATGCTGCGCCGGAAGAAAAAGCCCGTGGTATCACCATCAATACCGCCCACGTTGAATACGAAACTGAAAACCGTCACTATAGCCACGTTGACTGCCCTGGTCACGCTGACTACATCAAAAACATGATCACCGGTGCTGCTCAAATGGACGGCGCAATCCTGGTCGTGTCTGCAGCAGACGGTCCAATGCCCCAAACCCGCGAACACATCCTGCTTGCTCGTCAGGTAGGCGTTCCTTACATCACAGTGTGGCTGAACAAGTGCGACATGGTTGATGATGCTGAATTGCTCGATCTCGTCGAAATGGAAGTTCGCGAGCTTCTCAGCAAGTACAACTTCCCTGGCGACGACATTCCTTTCGTACGCGGCTCAGCCGTCAAAGTATTGGAAGGCGATGCAAAAGCCAAAGAGCAAATTCTCGAACTCATGAAGAATGTAGACAACTACATCCCGACACCAGTTCGCGAAATCGACAAACCGTTCTTGCTGGCTGTTGAAGACGTGTTCTCAATCACCGGACGCGGCACCGTCGCCACCGGCAGAATTGAGCGCGGCAAGATCAAAGTTGGTGAAGAAGTCGAAATCGTCGGTCTCGGCGAAACTCGAAAAACCGTCGTCACCGGCGTTGAAATGTATCAAAAGACCCTTGATGAAGGTATGGCAGGCGACAACGTCGGCATCCTCGTCAGAGGTATTGAAAAGAAAGACATCGAGCGTGGACAAGTTCTTGCGAAGCCGGGCAGCATCAAGCCCCACACCAAGTTCAAGTCCGAAGTCTACGTTCTTTCCAAGGAAGAAGGCGGACGTCACACTCCATTCTTCCCCGGTTACAGACCACAGTTCTACATCCGCACAACAGACGTGACCGGTTCGATCACTCTGCCGGCTGGTGTTGAAATGGTTATGCCTGGCGACAACGTCAGCATGGAAGTCGAGCTCATCGCTCCAGTTGCCGTTGAAGAAGGAATGAGATTCGCAATCCGCGAAGGCGGCAGAACCGTCGGCGCAGGCGTTGTTGCTTCAATCCTCGAGTAATTCACTCGGCGGACGAAACGTCATTCGAAACAGGGAGCTTCGGCTCCCTGTTTTTTTTGAGCGTTCAATTGCCTCGCGGCAAGTTTCTTATTCAAGCCACTTCAGTTCAGGGATTGATCCAAAATTGATGTACTTTGGCGAAGTGATTATTTCCGAACGCTAGTGTTAGCACTTCGATCTGCCAACAATGTGAAATGATCAAATAACTTGAAACGCAGATCAATTAAATTGAATCGTTGATCAATTAAATTGATTCGCAGATCAATTTACTGTCACCTCTTTGTCCTTAATTTTCTTCTCTTTCTTCTTTTTCTTTTCCTTCGGAGGGGCAGGCGGGGCCTGCAGTCCCGGCAGTGCATCAAGTTGAGCCGCCTGTTTTTCTATTTCCGCTTTTTCCACCGGATTTTGAGAAAGTGACGCTGCTTTTCGCAGAGCTTTCGCAGCTTCTTGGGCTCGTCCTTGCTTTGCAATTGCGTGCCCGAGATTTAACCATGCCTGAAAATAATCATCTTCAAGGTCGATAGCCTTCCGATAAGCCTCTTCAGCGATGTGGAACTGACCTTTCATTGAGAAAGCATTGCCCAGATTGAAATAATAAATGCTGTCAAATTCATAAGTCTGAACTGCTTTTTTGTACCAATCGAGAGCGCGATCGAGATCGTTTTTTTGCGCCGCTTCGTTGCCGTATTTGAGAAAAGTGTTTGCATTCACCCAGGCAGTGTAGCTGCCCTTCCCGGGGAAACTTCCATCTGAGCGAGCGATGCAGATTGGCTGCGAAATTAATAATGAGCCAAGCCCAAGTGCAATCAAAATTTTTCTCAAGCGTTTTACCTCGATTGCAAGTTATTGCAGAATATTTGCGTAATTGCGTATAGCAATTTTACCAATAATGATGCATATTACTCTGCAAGGCGTATCCTAAATTAAACGGGATGGACGAACGCCCTGGGGTTATTAAAGCTGGTATAGGGATAGGGATTTCGGCGCGGGTTATGTCCGGCTAGAGCTGTTTGCTTGGTAACAGTGGCCTGACTTCGCAATAACCTGTATGCCGCGTATATTTGGTGGCAACCCATGGGTGAAGGTCCAGACAGATCAGCTCCGGCTGGCGATAGCGAAGCAGGTTCGCAAGCATTTCAGGCTCAAGCAGAACAGCGCCTGAGAGAAGACGCTTATACGGGTCTTTTGCCTTCAGCCACGCATAGCACAGAAGGACTGGGAGCACGTTCAGGCGAGAGCCTAACTCAAGCAGGCGCTAATAATTCCAGCGCACGCATAGATGCGACCGGGGAACGCAATGGTATTGCGGGGCAAGCACAAACACAGATTAAGATAGATAACGGTTCCACTCAAGGCACCGAGGGTGGCACCACCCCTCGTAGTGCAGAGCGTACAGAAAACGGACAAAACCAGAATCATTCGGGTAGCGCTGCAGAATCTATTCGCCATCTGCAAAATCAAAATCAAAATCAAAATCAAGAATCTGAAAGAGGAGGCACCCAAGAGCCTCATCATGATTCATCCAGTAATGGTCCCAAAGCCAATAGCAATCAGCAGGAACATGAAACAGGTACTCCGGTAGCAAGAAATAATCCTGGCACACCGGAGCCACAGCAGACTGAATCCGGGAAGCGTGGCAACGGTGCTGCGCCGGAACAAGGAAATGAGCCTGGTTCCCCTCTTCCCGAAGCCAGAGAGCCAGGCAAGAGTACTGATGGCTCTGCGCCGGCGAAAGGAAATGAGCATGCGGCTCCTTCGCCAGAGCCAAGTGAATCGGACAAGCGTAATAATGGCGCCTCGCCGGAGAAAGGAAATGAACATGCTTCTCCTTCGCCAGAGCCAAGTGAATCGGACAAGCGTAATAATGGCGCCTCGCCGGAGAAAGGAAATGAACATCAATCTCCTTTGCCTCAGCCTGGCGAATCTGGTAAACACGGTAATGGTTCTGAGCCGGATGATGGTACGCCAAAACCAAGCAAACCGGGCAGCAGACCAAATGGCTCAGGCGAAGACAATGAGCCAAAAGATCGCACGCCCACTACAGCGAATTCATCTGTGCCTACTGATGTTGGCGCAGGCAGCAATATCACCCCTAACCAGCCAGCTGGAAAAAAACCTGAATCTGCAAACAGCGGGGAGAGCGGAGCACAAAGCAATTCTCAGGATTCGACCCTGCAGAGCATCTTGAACCAGGATAAAGATAAAGACAAGCAAGATTCTAGCCCAGCTCCAGGCAACTCGCAGCAGCAGGATGGAAACGGCAGCAGACCAAATGGCGGCAGACAGAGCGGCGCTCCAAATGGACAGGATAACCCTGGTCCAAGGCCAGGCAGCAATCATCCGCTTCCAACAGATGCCGGATTAGTACCTCTTACTGGTAGCAGAGCCGAGGGGGGAAATCCGCCCGGCACTACTGGCGGTGGCAAACCTCAATCGGACGTTTCTCCCTCTGTTCCAGCGCCCGCCCCTATTCCCGGCCAAGTTCATAATAATCCAGTCGCTCAGGACGCAGGTGAGGGTAGCGGGGGCAATGGCACTCAGCTTCCGCCCGCTCGTATTCGCCCTGGTGAAGCTCCTCAAGGAGAAACACACGATCCTTCGCACCCCACAATAAAAGTGGATACGGGTATGCAAAGTCTCCTCAATAGTGTGGGAACAACCATAACAACAGCTGCAGGTCAGATTCCTGAAACGACGCGGCCTTCAAGAATAGGGGCGCCCGAACCCAGTATTGCCAACCCAACGCCTGGGCAAACACACGACCCAACGCCGGGGCAAACACACGACAATGGCGGCAGTTCAGCGCCTCCCTCTCCAACTAATTGGTTAGGCATTCCCACTGGTGGTCTGCCACAAGGTTTCCTCCCCAGAGAGCAACGTCCGGTGGAATCCGGTGATGTGCATCCACCGGGGAAAATACTGAGCAATGAATCAGGCAGTTCAAACCCTATTTCTCTCCCAAGCGATTTTTGGCGCAATAACAATCAATTCGCACCACCGCTCCCTCAGGAAACACCGAGAATTCAACCGACTTTGCAGAATCTTCTCGATGGCCATCAAGGAGAGCTGCCGCGAATTATGGCGGACAATAAAACCGAATTGCCGCAACAAATTATCTTGCCGAGGCCGGCTGCCGATCAACCGACGATTCCAGCACCAGCCCCTGTCTTAAATCTCGATACACCAGGACGTCTACCGCCAGTCGTGAGTATTGATGCGCCTGGTCGCCTGCCTTCAGTAACTCCCGTCCAAACGGAGATGACCCTACCGTCAATTAACCCGGCACCACGAGCGGTGGCACCAGAGGCAGAATCACGCACACCTGTCGTATTACCCTCGCTTGCGCCCAAAACCGAGACAGAGACCCCACGGCAAAAATCGGATAATCCAGGCGACCTTCCCAGAGAGAAACGCGATACACAAGTCGAGGCAAAAATTCAAAACTTGCTATCTCTAATTGCCGAATTGAAACCGGCGAAAACTGAAAGCAACAACGACTTGAGTGTACGCCCTGTTTCAGGGCTCAACCACGAATTGTCACGTTCCGAGCTGCCAATGCTCCAACACTTTATGAGGGCAATCGACGTTGCTGTAAGCAAGGGAAATATTCCGGAACAGGTAAACAGAAGTTTTGATCCAACAACAACAACAACCGTGTCGCTCTTCCGTCTCAGTTCGGCGCCCGATTCGCTGTCGCTCAAGGACATAATTGCACTGAACAACAGAGGACTGGACCCTTCAGATATTACAGGTTTGCGTGGATTGAGAGGTGAACCGATTCCGCTAAGTGCACTTCGGGATCCACTCAATGGGCGCAATCCGCTTGATCCGGCGGGATTGGGGCCGCTTGGAAAAATAGACCCTCTGACCGGTAAATTGATTGACGGCAAGGAAGCAATCACAGGCATCAAAGTAGTCGATGGAAAATTGGATCCTACATGGATTGGCATTAAAGGTATGGAGGCGATTGATCCCAAGTCCATAAAAATAGGCGAGATTCCCTCAGACAAAACATTAATAGGCACGGACCGAAAAGATATTGCAGACAAGAAAGAAGGCGAGTCAGATAAAGACAATGGAAAAGATTTGATTTCCATGCTGGCGGCCAACGATAAAACAAAAGGCAAGAAACCTGAAAAAGACGGCAAGGACGACAGCGAGACCAAGGACAAAAAGGAAGAGCAACAGACACGCCGCAAATATATTGTTCGTGAAGGAGATACGCTGGAGTCAATCGCCGAGAAAATAATCGGCGACAGTCGCTTTTCACTATTGCTTGAAATGATCAACCGCGGCGGTATTCGCTACAAATGGGAAGGCAGCAATAGAAAGCCTTTGCTTCGTGTAGGGCAGATAATCTGGCTCCCAACACCGAATGAAGTAAAAGCACACAGAGCAATTTTCTTCACCCGCAATTCGATCAAAAAAGTCAACAACGAACTTAGCCAAAATGATTCAGCCCCCCTGCCTGCTCATGATGACAGCGGAGACACGGTTCCAGTCTCTCAAACAGAACAGAACTACGTAGACATGCCGACGGTTGAAATTACCGCAACAGATCCCGCCGTTGATACCAATGCATCAGCAAGCTCCGAGCCCCAAGTCGAAGAGACTTATGCGGAAGAGACTTATGCGGATCGGATATGTGTAGGGGCGACGCCATGCGTCGCCCAAGGTGAAAAGACGAAACATGAATCAAACGAAAAAGCCACAGCCTCCGCAGTTCAAGAAAAGAGCGCCAACTCTTCAAAACTGACTTACACCCCATCATATTCAGAAATTCAAGAGCTTCTTACAAAAATGAAACTCGAATCCGCTGCCGCCACACAGCGAAAGCAGCATATTCCAGATGAACAAACCGGAACCGCGGTCCTGAACAGAACCGCATCACAACAGACATTCAGACAGCTCGACCTCAGCAACAGAATCGTTATTCAAAACGAAAACAAGGATGAGAATTTCTTCTCTGCAAAATTGGAAAGAGAAATAGATGGCATCTGGACTACCGTTGCCTACTACGAATCTCGCGGAGGCAAATCCGTCCGTTACCTGCACAGAGCAAACGGTGCTCGTCGCGCGTTCTACCTCAATCTGCCTCCTTACATTGTGAAAGAAATGGCGATTAAGGACTTCAACAAAAACTGGAAAAGCTATGGCGAGAATTTTGAGCGCCAGGATCCAGTTCGCCCAAAACCAATGTCTTATCCAAACGCAGACCTTCCTTCTGCGGTATAGAGCACTTCCTGACTGTGTGGGTGGGAGTGGACGCGACTATTGGGCGCATCAACTGGGCGCATCAACTGGGCGCATCAATTGGACGCATCAATTGGGTGGGTCAGTGTCGGGACCGGAAAAAACGCGGTCGTCGAAGCCACGTAGCAAGCTATTTTTTTCTTGACCTATCGGAGGCATCTTGAATGGTCCCTTTTCCTTGAGTGGAGGGCCTTCATAGAAGCCATGCCCCCCGGGATAGCCCCATCGCTCTGGCTCCGTATTTGAAGCAGGACTCCCAGACGGCTGGCTAAGAGTATTTTCTTTTTTAGGCAGAGGGGCGGCTCCACTCGTTTTAGGACTCGGAGCCTTGTTGGCCCCCTGGCTGACTGGCAAAGGAGCTTGTCCTGGTATTGGACTCATTTGCATAATCTGAACGTTAGCTGAGCGGTGCGTCATCCCCGGACCCAATGTGACTCCTGGACCCAAAATCATCGCCGCCGCTCCTACTCTGGCGCCACTCCTGGTCGGAGCGCTAGAAGAAGTGTTGTTTGGTGAGCAGTCAGGACTGATGAACAAGGTCTTTTTATTAGTTTCGCTGCCAGGCTTCGCCAGTTCCTTATTAAATTCATTACTGGACTTCACCGGTTCCGTTTTAAGTTGAGTATTGGTTTGAGCTGTTTGCGCAAATGCTGTTCCGGACACGCTGATGAATGCTAACGTAGTAAAAAGAGCAATTGATTTTGTTTTTGCTTTCATATACAACCCCATCCCAGATCTCTGGGTTAATATTGCCAATTTAGCAATTCGCCTTTAAGGAGAAAAACCCTGGATCTAGGCGTTGCCTAAAAATTAATGAGTAAAGTCATTTCGCAAGAATGCATGAGCCCGATTGTTTAAATAATGTGTTCTTCAAACAATTAATTGAGCAGGGGTACACTGGGTTAACTCGAAAAGTCTTTTGTTACTGTCTGCGCTGCCACAAAAGGTACACAAAAAATATCGGATTAAGTCAGCATGACGGGCTTATTATGGTCCGGTAAAGCATGGAGCTAGGAAATGACACTATCGGCACTGGCAGCCTACAAATCAAGACTCTCAGAGAATCCACCTCTTGTCCGAGCAGCGCTTGCTCTGAGTGAGGAACTTGGCGTCGAGCAAATGTGCTTACCCGAGGTAGGGCAGTTTTTGCAAATCATAGCATCACATCAACGCGGGCTGATTGGAGAAATTGGCACCGCCTGTGGTGTCGGTGCGGCATGGATTGCAAGCGGAATGCAAAAAGGCACCCGGCTCATCACTGTCGAACTAAAACCAGAGCGCGCAGCACTTGCAAGCAGACTTTTCGCAGAGCGGGAAGATGTAACCGTTATATGCGGAGACGCACACGAGATTTCTAAATTTGGCCCGTTCGACATGTTATTCACAGACGGTGGCGGCTACAAGACAGTGGATGAAACACTAGAACTTGTGCGGAAAGGTGGATTCCTTATAAAAGACGATCTAACACCAGAGGCTTCGTGGACCGCGGAAGAGCGCCAGAAATGGGGCTCAACCGGCGACGATTCGCGTCGCAGGGAGTGGCTGCAGAACCCGAAACTGCTGGCTCAAGAACTCGCCCTTGCACCGCGGATTTCTGTTTTTCTTGCAAGCAAATTGTAGGAATGTCAGCAATCAGGCTTCGGCGAGCGGATCTACTCAGGTAATGACACCGAAGGAGCAGCTCGAGACTTGATTTACTCAATCGATCTTTGAAGCACGCCGGGAAAAACCAACGGCAATTTGTTTAAGCATCAAGCGCAGTTCATGTTCAATCGGTTTGATGTAATCGTCTGCTTGTTCTTGCCGCGGCTCAAGCCGCTTTTCATCATCTCCTAGGTATTGACCTAAAACTGCAAGATACATCTTTCCTTCTACTTCAATTCGAAATTTCCTGACGAGATAAGCCTGCCTCGCATCTCCCGCTTGAACCCATTCAATAGTTTTCAATTCGTTGCCGGTAGCAAGAACATATTTGTCGTTAGAACGAATTGCTGCGGCATCGGCATCTTGCATCAAGTGATATTCTGTTTTTCCTTCGAATCCGCCAGTAGGCGCGGAAAACTGATCTCCCATTTTTTTGTTCGTATAAACGAAAGCACCATAATTATCTTTAAGTACGCACAGGACTTCGACTCTATCTAAATCTACTTTGTCGGTCACTTGTATCTACTCTTGCTTTGAATCTCTAAGAATGCTATCAGATATGACTTCTACTGTCGACAGGCTCGTAATGGCAAAGCCAAAAAATTATTTCTTGCCGTGCATACCTCTGGCGAAAAACTTCCGCATCAGTACCTAGAACATTCATTCCTTCCTAAAGCCCGGGTATAGCACTATCAAGGCTCTAGTTTGAATGAAAGCACAAACAGGATTTGATTTATGTCTAACGACCTTATCGAAATAGTGGAACATGATTCCACCTGGTCGAATGAATTTTTCAACATAGCAAGAAGAATTGCAGCCAGCACTGAGTCTATTGCCAAACGCGTTGACCATATCGGTTCCACTTCGGTAGTTGGATTGCCAGCAAAAGATCGAATTGACATTCAGCTAAGCATCGAGAGTGCCGCAGATTTTGAAAAAGTTAGAAGCTGCCTCGAATCGATCGGTTATACGATAGCGGAACATATTATGGACGATCACGTTCCACCATCCGGACCATTTGAAAAAGAACAATGGCAAAAAAGACTCTTCCGACCACCTGTGGGTCACCGCCCTACAAATTTGCATGTGAGAATAATTGGCGCAGCGAATCAGCGTTATGCGCTTTTGTTTCGAGACTATCTCCGAGCACATCCCCATGCAGCTGCGACATATGCACAAGTAAAAGAACAGCTGGCAAAATATCATGCCAACGATGCTGAAGCTTACTACGATGTAAAGGATCCAGTCTGTGACTTGATTATGCAGGCAGCAGAAATGTGGGCGGAGAAAACAAATTGGACGTTGCCGGCACCGGATATAAAAATTGGTCCCTAGTCCAGGCATAGCGGGGCAATTCTTCCTACATAATCCATTGCCTCAACAAACCCGTTTGCGCTAATATTAGGACTGAATGGTTCTAGGACGAAAAGTACCGTGCCACATTTGTCGGACAACAGCACAGCAAGCAGCCGAGAAAAGCTGATTCAAGCAACTATCAATCTCATGTCCTCTCGCGGATTTGAGGCGATGGGTATTAATAGCATTCTCGAAGCGGCTGACGTAACCAAAAGCAACTTCTATTACCATTTCAAATCAAAGGAAGAGCTGTGCCTGGCCGCGCTGGACGCAATGGCTGAATATTTCTTCCAGCAGGTTTTAGAACCAATACTGAACGACAAGAAAACGAGTCCAAAGAAACGTCTGGAGAAATTTTTCCGGATGATGCACGAAAAGGTCAATTCGGAATGCTGCGAACGCGGATGCCCCTTCGTCAATTTGGCAACGGAAACGAGTGATTTCATTCCGGCCTTCAGAGAAAAAATCGACGCGTACTTTAGGAGATACCGGCGTACCCTTTCTGATCTATATAAGGAAGGAGTCGAAAAAGGCGAATTTCGAGCAGATATCAGCCCTGACATGGCGGCTCTGAGCATATTGTCAGGGGTCAACGGCACCTTCGTTCTGGCCAAAGCACAGAAGGATGCCCGAATTGTAAAAGACAGTACTGACACGCTTTTAGCGTTATTTTCGGTCTCCAAGAAGTAGATCATTAAACGTTTCGTTCCTTACTTGATTAGGACCGACTGGTATGTTTCAATTTAGGACAGACCGGTTCTACCTACAAATTTTGAGCAATAGGAGCTTAAACCAATGAGTAATACATGCGATGCTTCCAACAAAGAATCATGCAGCAGCACCGAACAATCTTGCAACACCGAACAAAAGGACAGCGAATGCTGCAATATGCCCGAAAAATTGTTGTGCCTTGCAGATGAAGCCTGGAAAGAACTGCTGAAAGAAAAAATCAAAGCCGAAATTGAAAAAACATCAGGACAAAAACTAAACAATATCGCCAAGTTAGTAAGCGAAGCCAACCATCGCCGCTGGTCGCACCAGATCGAAGGCAAGCAAAAATGCGATGAATTCAAACAGCAGCTCAAAGAAGCTTTTCTCTCGAAATAGCTTGAATCATTTTTAGCTGAACCCCACAGAAAGAGTGCCATCGTGGCTGGTGGCACTCTTTTCTCAATAAGGAAAGTTATCCAAGCAGACAATTGTCAGACGTGGTTTGTATTCCGGTCCGACATGCACAACCAAGACAGCCGGCGGCTTCTTATAACTTATTCCAGGGGAAGAGACTACTCAAATTCCCGTAAACAAGCTTCATTGGAATGTCCTTCATACATTTACCCGAAGCGTCTCCGGTAATTGAGCAATTCTTGCGGTTATGACACTTGCAGCTGCTTGCCGCAAGCGAGAGTTTCTTCCAGCCGAATGGTCCGCTTCTATCAAGATAAGTTGGTCCATACAATCCGACCACCGGAGTTCCTACCGCAGCGGAGATATGGGCAGGTCCAGTATCACCAGATACGATACCATCACACAAACTCAGTGCAGCCGCCGTTTCCGGCAAGGTAAGTTTGCCCGCCAGGTTAAAACAATAGTCTCCAACTTTCTCAGCGATTCTCGAACAGAGAGTTCGATCATCTGGTCCACCTAAAATAATTACGGCGTGATCCTTCTCCCAGAGTATATTCTTCCCAAGTCCGACCCAGTTATCCTCCGGCCAGGCGCGATGCGGGCGATGAGGCCCCACGCCTGGAACAATCGCCAGCAAACGCCGATTTTCTCTAGCGGCAACAATTTTTCGAATCTTGTCTTTTTCATCATCAGAAATAAATAGAGTGGGAAAGATCTCTTCATCAGCCGGCTTCAGCGCAAGAGATGAAATGGTGTCCAGATAGTTGTGCACTGCATGCATTGCACTATCTTGCTTCTTATAATGCAAGGTTTTCTTAGCAAGCATAGAAGTTTGCAAAAAACTTTTGCTCGAACCTGAAAGATCGACCAACAAATCCGGTTTCAATTTTTGAATTGCATTCCGTATGTCGAAAACCGTTCCGACCTTCTCAATAGCCATATAGTCGTCAATTGCTGGGCAAAGGCGAAGAAGAGGTATCAATGATTCATGCGTTGCATATGTTATTTTCGCCTCAGGATAAGCCTTCTTCAGGCTCACGCTCACAGGCGTTGCCAGAACTGAATCGCCAATCGCGGCTGCATGATATACCAGAATTTGTTTCATAAATTAGCGTTGGATATTCTCTCGCTGTCTGATCTAGTAAAAGCGCAAATACACCACTAGTGGTATCTGCGGACTTACTTGGATTTACTTAATATCGAAGCCATATAGCTAGTTCATTTGCCAAGCAAGCACAATCATATGATAATTTACCTGCTCGCACTTGTGTTGATAATTGCCGAGTAATTCGTTTAGACAAAACAGGAACAGATTCCAAGAATATGGCTGACGACGGATTTTTTGTACTGGGGCTCCCGCAACCTTCGGGAAAAGTAGCCATATTATGTCGCTCGCGCGGCAATAACCCTGGTCCGGCATATTGCTGGACCAAACGGGAAGCGATACAGCTGCGCACCCGACTGGCGAATGACAAACGCGGAGAGAGCAACCCAAACGCGCAGCGGATAATTCAGCAACTTCTAGTATATAAGTACACTTTAAGAAAACCATTGCCGTGGCGCCAGGGAGATCTCTGGGTTTATGCAGAGCAATACCAATTGCAAGCAGTCGAAGCTCTGGGATTCGCGAAAGCATTCTAAGGCTTGTCGTCATAGGCCAGCCATCGAGCCAGATCATCAAGTTTCGCAAAGATGTCTATTACATAGTACTTTCTTAACCACGGGCGGGTTATAGTCCGACCAATATGGTGACACCTGCAGATTTAGCACCGGTATGAACGTTGATACGGTAATTGCCGTCCTGGCAATCATTCTAGCCCTCGGCTTTGATTTCGTGAACGGATTCCATGATACTGCAAACGCGGTAGCTACGGTCATCTACACGAAAGCATTGAAGCCCGGCGTAGCTATCGCCATGGCGGGGATGCTCAATTTCGTGGGCTGTGTGATGGTTGGAACAGCCGTAGCCATGGTCATAACCAAAATCATTCCAGCGGACAAAGTAACTTTGCCTCTTATCGTGAGCGTCTTGCTGGCATCCGTTTTTTGGAATTTATTGACCTGGTGGAAAGGTCTTCCTGTTAGCTCTTCCCATTGTTTGATCGGCGCGCTCACAGGCGCTGGCGTGGCAGCAAATGACTTCCGCGGGGTTAGCTGGCATGAGTTGGAATATGTCGGAAAAGGATTGTTGATTTCTCCAATTTTGGGTTTTATTAGTGGTGCAGGTCTAACATGGATTGCGCTCAAATTGTCAGGTGAAAAGGAAAAACATTCGTCTGGTGAGCCAGGCACTTCCTCAGAAGAGAAAACTACAGATCCGCGTGGAAAAATAATGCGCTGGTTGCATATTCTCTCCAGCGCGTCTGTCAGTTTCAGCCACGGAGGCAACGATGGCCAAAAAACGATGGGTATCATTACACTGATACTTGCTACGCATTTTGCAAAATATGGCTTCACAGCTCACGATGTTCCACTCTGGGTGATGGTAAGCGCAGCAACTGCAATTGCTCTTGGCACCATGATTGGTGGCTGGAAAGTTATCAGAACTGTAGGCACTAAAATCAGCAGAGAAAGACTGAGCCACTCTCAGGGATTCGGTGCTTCTATGGCGACGGCTATTATCATTCTTGTCGCATCGAAATTCGGTGCTCCTATCAGCACTACACATACCTTGAGTTCAGCGGTAGCTGGTGGAACAATTCCTGTTTACGGTGCCGAAAAACTCAATCCCACAACAATGAAACTGATTGTGCTGGCATGGGTGCTTACCCTGCCAGTAGCAGCGCTATTTGCAGCAATCACCTATTTTGTGCTTAGATTGTTCTGGCACGCCTAGCTGAGGTAAGTCAGATGAAATATGTTGTGGCATTCAGCAGTCCAAAACGATCGTCGCCAGTTTTGACGGTGGCGGCGAAGCAAGCTCTGGTAAATAATGCGGAGCTGATTATTTTGCGCGTGCTTCCAGACGCCGAGAAAGTTGGCGTAATTGCTCAATTAATTGCAACAGATCGCCCTCAAGAAACAGCAAAAAAACAAATTGATTACGTAGTCAACAAGCTCAAAGAAAAGGGAGTAAATGCACGCGGCGAGTTGCAAGTGGGCGAGGTTGCCCAGTCAATTTCCAAGTATGCAGTTGAGGCGGCAGCTGACATTTTATTTGTAGGCACCGCAAACTTGCACCCGCGACCGCGCTTTTATATGGCGCGAGACCCAATTGTTCACTATCTCGTCGATAATTGCCCGGTCACGCTATGCCTGGTGCGCGCTGATGATGCGAACGCGAAACCGAGCATTTTGGATGATATTCCGGACTCTGCTGAGAACGGCTAAGCTGCGCTACTGAGAGCTCTTGGCGACGCTACCAGGGCTTCCGCTTTTTACGAAGCACCGTTGAATCCAGCTGGTCCGCCGGGGCCGCCGGGACCGCCGGGACCTCCGGGGCCGAACATGTTGCCGTAGTGTCCGTTGGTTTGAGGTGGCAGTAGTACTCCATTTTGGCGCAGATGATTTGCGCGCTGGAGTAAATCTTGCGCTTTCAACGGGTCGCGATTTTGCATCATGGTGGCATACTGCTGCATCTGGTTTGCCAGCGTAACTCGATCAACTCCTTGCATTTGCATTTTGCTGATCGTGTCTTCGAGCACGCGTATCGCCTGTACCTGGCCTTGCGGACCAGTGAACATGGTTGACTGCGCCAGCTTACCGGCAATGCGCCCTTTCTCAGTTCCTATCACTGTGGGATCATCCAGGACTTGCTTATACGCTTTTTCAGCTTCTGCATTATTGCCGGATGTGACCATCACGTCACCCAGATTTTCGCGAGCTGCATTGGCTTGCGGTGAGTTGGTACCATAAACAGCTTCTTTCTCAGCGACGTTTTGCTGAGCGAGTTGTCGGGCTTGATTAGTTGCATCAACACCGACCGCACCGATGCTCACTTGATAGTCAATCAAATCTTGCAAGATGTTGTTGTCTTTGAGTTGAACGGTACCGCTCGTGCCTTCGATTGGGGTTCCGGCGAGTCTTCTGGTGCCAAGTCCGGGCGCAGCAGGATTCCCGGCACCACCGAGACCAGGGGCTCCGCCAGCAGGTCCAGGGGCAGCACCAGCAGCTCCAGGAGCTCCGCCTGCCATTCCGGGAACGCCTGCGCCAACAACAGCAGGCTGCGCTGGTGCCAGATGTCCAACGGAAGAACTGGCTAGCCGATTAAGAATATCCGATGCTTTATTCGAATAATCGTCTGCTTTATTCCAGTTATTATTTGAGCCGTAATAACGAGCCATTTCCTGATAAGCGTTTGCCAGTAGTCTGCTATCGTTTCCTGTTTTTGCAGCAAGATTTGCAACAGCTTCTTCAAGCTTCGCTTCTGCTTGTTGAGCAGCGGCTCCACCTTGAGCTTTCGCGGCAATCGCGTTGGCAATAGCTGTGTTGAACTGACGATTTTGATCTTGAATTGTTGGGTTTCTCTGGCGTCAGCAGCTTTTCTTGCAAAGAGACGCTCGCCAGACTCGGAGCCACGAGCTTTTGACAAAGCTGCAAGCTGTTGGTACACATCAGCCAGAGATTTATGATCTTGCTTCAATTCCAGACGCTTCGATTCAATATAAAGACGTCCGTATTCATTCTTGCCCTGACCCAGTTTTTCCATGATTGAATCAAGACGTGCCCAATCTGCATCCTTAGGCTTGTTTGCGGCGTCACCGGCTTCACGCTGACGCAGTTGAGTCAGCTCGTTGCTGAGATATTCATGCAAGAACACACGAGCGGATTCAGCAGCTGTTGCTGGAACATCTTTGCTATCTTTATCTGCGAGTCTGAGAGCCGCATTGAGACGAATATCAGATGAGTTTGCACCTTCTGAAACGAGCTTGCTCAATTCTCTATATGCAGCTTGTTTATGATCGTTGCCTGCATCACTTACTGCTTTGCCATCAAGAATTGCCTTTGCAATCGCGAATCGTGATTCCGCAGCCTGACCTGTTTTCGCAAGGTCTTTGACCAGAAGATCAGCAAGCTTCACGCCCTCAGAAGCAACGGCTTTTGTCAGCTCGCCATTCTTCCAATCTAGAATCGCAACACCAGTTCCAGATTTGCGCGTTTCGCGCCTGGTGCCATCTTGCAATGTTTCTGTAAACGGTTCATCGCCAAGATACTTGTTGAACAATTGGCTGGCTTTCTCCCAACCGGCGCCCTTTTCTGCGATATGCATCGCCAGAGCGGAACGGGTCAAGTTGCTGTCTTTACTAGCGAGAACGCGATTTAGCAGCTCGACAGCAACAGCGCTGTTTCCGACAATGCCTCTTTCAATCAAAGTACCAGATTCGGTATCAAGCGTTTCAAGGGCCTTCTTTCTTTGATCAGCGCTAAAAGCGGAGTTCAAATATTTGTCAGCACTGCCTTGCAGTATTGCTGCTGCAGCCTCAACGCGTGCATCTTTATCACTGCTAGCGAGAAGCTCAGCTACGCGGGCTACACGTGGATCGTTAGCATCGGAAATCGGTCCAAGTAAATCGAGTGATTCTTTCAATCTCGCAATTGCATCTGAAGGAGAACCATTGCTTGAGAACGCTTCTCTCAGATATGTTTCTCGTGCAGTTCTTCTCGTCTGCGCATCAAGTGCAGTATTGCCGCGATCGAGGAGTGCGCGTGCAGCCGCGGCTTTAACACGAGAGTCTGAATCATTGAGTGCTTCTTTCAACAAAGCGAGTCGAGGATCATCAGCGGCTTTGATGCCACCACCGGTAAAGCTGATGTTCGAGAGACTCTTTTCAATTGCAGCGATCTTATCATCAGCACTTGCTTGTGAACCTTTCAACACAGCAGCGAGTTCATCACCAGCAGCCTTGGCATCCATCGCGCCTTTCATGAATGTCCACGATTCACCAGAGGCTCTGCGAATGCGGCGCATTCCGTTGGCTTCGTCAAAAGTGACGCTTCCATCTGGATTCATATTGATGGAACCAGCGTGGAAATCTTGACCGGCTTTTTTCTCGCCGGTGAATTCACTTGAAGTATAACCTTTCACCTGTCCGTTTTCGTCGAGGCTCAGGCGCATCCATTTTCCATCCGGGTAAGTGATCTTTCTGAAATCAGCACCGGATTCTACCTTCGTTGTTTTGCCATTCTCCCAGGTGATCACTCTGTCACCGTTGCCCATTACCTCATCCGAACTCGGCTTGTGATCTGCTACTACCTGCTGGTAGGCATCATAAGCTGCGCGAGCAAGCGCGGGGTCGCCCGAGGCGGCAACCTGACGCAAGACTTCTTCGGCGCGCTTTTGCGTTTCGACATCGCCTTTGGCTTGAGCCAGCGCACCAATTCGCACGATGTTGTCGATTGCGTTTTTCTTTTCTTCCAGGGTTGCCGACGGCTTGCTGCCATCAAGCATTGCTTTGGAATCAGCAAAAATCTTTTGCTCACCCGTCAACTTGCTGTTGTCTTGAGGAGGCTGAGCAGTCGCAGCGACATCCCATGCTTTCAGCATGTTCATGTAGCGCGAAGCATCGTTGATCCACAACTGATCGCTCTGACTTGCACCGTTAGGACTCGTGCGCGCAATTTCCTGCAATTTAGCAAGCGCTTCCTTATACCAGGGCTGCGACTTCAACGAGGCCAGCAATGCGGCGTCGTTTGTATTTTCAGGATTACCTGCATTGACGAGGAACCATGCAGCCGTCATCGCGACGCCTTTATCTGGATCTTTCATCAACGTCTGCAGATGCGCAATACGCGGATCGTCCAATTTGCGAATCGGATCGCCAGCGCAAGCCTGAATCATAGCTCTGCGTGTAGATTGCGCATCCTTTCCGTTAATCTTGGCTTGATCAGCCAGACGCTCATCATCAGAACGAGAATCAGGTTTGCCATCTGGCGGATGAGCTTTACGATATTCTTCTTCCATTCCGCGAAGCAATTTTGCGCGATCTGCAACGGTGTCTTGCAATATTTTTGCTTGCGCTACAAGATCACCTGGATTGCGAGGTGCGGTGTCATTTAGCGCTGCGAGGTGCTCACGCGCAAGTTTGCGAGTGTTCTCATGAATTTTTAGTTTCTGACCTTCATTATCAGTTCCAGCCAGAGCTTCAAGCTGTGCTTTGTGCAAGGGATAATCAACTCGCTTGAGCAAACCGAGTATGGCCTGGAACCTCTGGTCGGCCTGCCAGTCGTTGACTGTCTGGTTGTTGGTCCGCTGAATTTCCAGCTGCAAGGCTTCATGCAAGAGACGACCGGCATACTGCTTGGATATTATCGGCTCTTTGTCCTTACCGTCCGGCGTCTTGTCTTTGGTCATGTCATCGATGCAATCGAGGAATTCTTTTCGCACATCGTGGGGAATATCGCGCTGGCGCCAGGCTTCGATCATCTGACCAAATAACGCCTCTCTGTTTGGGCAGCCTTCTTTGATAAGCTTGTGCAATTCTCTAGCCGCATCCATCTGCCGACCGCCGTGGTTGGTCGTGTCAACAGCAGCCAGATACATCAAGCAAGATCTTGCCTTGTCTCCTCTTTCACCGGGCTGTTTAGCATCGGCAACCAGTTTATTCCAGTCATCGCGCTGTCCATTCAAATATGGGTGACGGAGTTCATTGATTGCCGCAGTACGATCATCATTTCTGGCGCTGCGGAAATATCCGAACCAGTAGAAGGAGTTATCGATTTCATCAAGTTTTGATTTCAGCTTAGCTTCCGCATCATTTCTTATCTGCAAAAACCGTTCTGGATGAACGTGAGGATAATTCGCTTTGAAGAAGTCATCGATTTGTTTCGGTGAATAGCGTTTCTCGGCGCGCTCAAGCACAGAAGACCAATATTGCACTTCAAGCTGATAAATGCGTTTTGTGTTCTCTGGATTGTCCGGACGCAATGAACCGAATTCCATGTCGGCAAATTTTCTTGCCAGAGCAGGGTCACGCTCGTTGGTCAAATTCTCTTGAACAAGCTTGAGCAATTGAGGATCGTTCAGTTTTTTCAAGGTCTCGAACGCAGCCAGACGAACACTTGCATTCGGCTCGCCGTTCTCACCGCTCAGATCAAATTTCATGCGGTCGCGAATCAGATTCATAGTCGCATCGCTAAGTGGCCCCATCTCACCAAGGGTCCTGATGGCAGCTGCGCGAAGATCAGGATACATCGCTGACGACATTGTGTTGGTTCTGCTCATATCGAGCAAATCAGCCGTCTCCTTTTTCAATTCATTCTTGTCGGCATCACTGCAGAGGTTGCTCTTCAACGCTTGAGGAAGCAGCTTGACCAATTCAGTTTTTGCCAGCGCAGCTTCTCTGTACCTGGCAAGGTCTTCAGCAGAAGCATCTTGTGGCGGTTTATGCTGCCTGGTCATGATGTCTTTCATTGCTTGAACGACCAATTGCTTTTGCTCAGCGTTGAGATCATTCACGCGCGACGGAACAAGCATCCGCAATGCTTCAACTGCAGCAAGACCATTGTTCATATTTGCGAGATCAACCAGCGCTGCGTTCAGTTTTTCCTTGCTAGCTTCACCACCAGCGGTGCTGCCTGTCATCTCCAGCATCTTGATTGCTTCAAGACGCTTGGCAGCCCATTCCTGACGAGCTTCGTTATCCGACGGGGCCGGCGCATTCAAATCACGCAGCCAGCGTTTGTCGTTTTCCTTTGCAAATGACTCCGGGACCGCCGGCAGCTTATCTGCAGGCAATGGTGCTTGAGCTTGCCTGTCGATTTCTTTGAGGCGATCGTTAGACTTTGCCAGCTCTGCTTTTTTCTCGGCAAGTTGCTTTTCCAGAGTTTCTTTGTCTTCTGGTTTGAGTTGCTGATCCTTCAAGCGCTCTTCAATTGATTTGATATCGTTAGAAGTGCTGAGTATTTTGACGCCCAATTGCTTGCGCTCGTCTTCACGCTTCTGCGCCTCAATAATACGCTCCTGCGCGAACTTAGGATCGCGGATCAGTGCCATACTTTCCAGCGCAACCTGACGCTCCAGTTTGCTGCGCTCTAAATCCTTTTCCAACTCCTTCCGTTTGTCCGGCGTGAGGTCTGTGCGCTGCAAATCCTTTTCGAGTCGTTTAACATCAGTATCCGACTGAATTGCTTTCCAGGTAGCTTGAATTTCAGCAAGACGGTTAGCCTTGTCCTGAGCATTATCCGAATTCATCGCTTGCAGCATAGAGCCAGCCATTGCGCGAACGTCGGCATCTTTGTCTTTCGATGCGAGATCCAGCAATGTCTTTTCGAGCTGCTCGCGGCTGCATCCGTAAGAGCCGGCGATAGCGGCAGCACGATCTTGTCCGGTTTGCAGCGAGTTCGTTTGCTGCGTCGCGGCTTCCATGCAGTATCCAAGCCCCATGACGGCCTGCATTTTTACATCTTTAGGAGCTTTGTCATCAGCAAGAATTTGACGGCATGCGGTGGCGTATTCCGGCATTTGCAATTTGCCGTTCAGAATCAACGCTTGAGCGGCAACAAGTTTGACAGCCGAGTCGCCAGTGTTGAGATTCTTTCCAAGCTCATCAAGAAGCTCTTTAGAAGTCACCGGTTTGTCGCGCATCTCTGTGGTGTAATAGCCACGTCCGCGCGTTGTAGTTCCGCGATCGCGACCAGTATCTCCAGGCGGATGATAAACTTGCGTCGCGACTTTGCGTGTGCCGATGTTTTCCGGAAGCTGTCCATCTTTTCCAACAAGCGAAAGAATTCCTGCTGCAAGAAGAGTACGTTCTTCTTTTGTTTTCGCCTGATCATATCGCTTGATCAGATCGTTTACCTTCGCCTGCTTCTCAGCTGGCGCCAACTTGGCTGCATCATTTATTTCCTTATTGATGTCCGTGAGCAGCTGCCCCTTGACGGAATCGCTACCAGCCATGGTGGCAGCAGAATTCTTGAGGAAGCGTGAAGCATCGCTTTCGTTGCTGCGCATTCCATATAGTATGCGAGCAGCCTGGGAAATAGCAGGGTTTTTCTCCGTGCTCAGCATGTCGGAGCCTTGCTTCCATGCTTGACCTGACATGGAGAGAACCAGGTAGGCTTCGCCTGCAAGCATCGTATACTTGGTCGCAGCGTCTATAGTTCTGATGGTGCCAAAGAGTCCTCTCATTGCCAGCGAGGCATCTTTACCTGCGTTCCAATTGTGAAGTACTTTGCTCACGCGTTCGATGTTTCTTGCTTCTGCAGTCAATGCTGCCGGTTTCATCAAACCAGCCCATTGCAATCCGCCTTTAGTCATTCCAGCTAAACCGACAGCGCCGTCTACAACGAATGCGACGTGGCGAGCCATGTTAGCCATCTTGCCGTACTCATTGGTTTGCGCCCATGAGTTGTTGAGGACAAATCCTGAACCGCCGAGAACTAGATTTTTCAAACCATGTTTCAATTCCTGTTTGAATACAGCCATGGCTGCTTGTTTGATCGCAACATTGGCAGCAGCGCCTGCAACGCGTGCAGCGTTCAACGCAACACCAACTCCAACGACGGCGGAAATCGTCATTCCTACGTCGAAGGCAATCGACACGCCTTTTTCAAAATTCTGCTTGAGTTCTTGCTGAGCCCTCCAGGTTTCCAGATCTTTTGCCATCACCATCTGGAGTTTGCCGTCTTTGATTACACAGACCATATCGGTCGGGTCGTAATCGCGGAAGCTAACCATCGCCGCTTTGTCGAGCACTTCTTTATATCTTTCCGGACCAGCCTTTTCGGCGTCCTGCAACTCCTTCATTTTTTCTGGAGGAAGTTTGCCGGCTTTGTAGTCTTTTTCTATTTGCTCTCTCAGCTGCGGATCAATATCTTTGCATTGTTCGCTGCCAACTTTTTTGGCACCGAAATCCTGGTAGTTGTACCATTCGCTTTGATGGTAATCGATGTTATTACGCACGCGAATTTTTTCTTTGCCATCCACTTTGACATTTTCAATCGAGAAGCGATGACGCTCGAGATTGTATTCTTGTCCCTGGAATTTGCCATCTTTCTGCGGAAGATCAGCCCAGAGCAGCAGACGCCCTTTGTCTTGTGCCGCTTTGGCAAGCTCTTCCATCGCTTTCTTCGCTGGTCCTTCATTTTTCTCCAGCCAGGCTTGGATGCGTTCGAGCTTTTGTCTATTCTCTAAAGATGGATTGAGATCTTTCGGAAGATCCAGTTCCATTTTTGTGATGCGCCCATCTTTATCGAATTCCAGTTTGCCGGGAAAATCCCTGCGCAGTTGTTCGCGATCGAAATTGACGCGGCTTCCGCCGGACATTTTCTCTACAAGCGCAAGTGCTTGCGCAGCGGCTTTCACCTGCATAGTCGTGTCGACCATTGGTCCGACTCGCATCATCCACTGTTGACGGTCCTCGCCTTCTTTCGGCATCCATTCCGGGCGATTCATTTTCAGTACCATTTCTTGCAGGTTCTTGTACTGAAACTCTTCTGCATAATTCAGAATGGATCTCGACGATTCCTGATTCCATCGAGCAAGGCGCACCAGTGACTGCAAATCGCCGTCGCTTGGAATATCACGAGTTTGAATTCCACTTGGATATTTGTATGTACCGGCAATCATGGAAGCCATAATTGAATCAGCCGGCTCAGGCGTTCCGAATTTGTTCAGACGCATTGGTATCGGGCAATCCGGCGGTACTTGCAGTCCGGAGCGCGAAAGTGCAGTGAAGTTGTTCACGGCTTGCTCTTCCATCGAACTAACGGCGGATTTGTAGAGTGCACGTGTGACAGGTCCGAAGGTATTAGCGCGAAGTTCTTTTGCCAGCATGCTGCGCACCAGTTCGTCAGGCAGAGCATCTTTGTCGACGAGCTCTTCGAGTTTCTTGCGATCGCCTTCGCTAAATGTGCCAATGCGAATTTGAGTATCAATTTCCGCTTTGAGCAACTCCTTCACTTTGGCGGCTGCAAGTTCTTCCAGTTTTTCGTCGAATTCTTTCTTGCCTTTTCTGAATGCTTCATCAAGCGCCAGTTTTTGATCAGGAGGCAGCTCACCTGCGTTGAATCTTTTTTCAAGGTCTGCCTTCGTCTCCGCAGTAAGGTTGGCTTTCAGTTGTGGACGATCGATCGCCGGCAGCAAGCCATTGAGATTTTCCTGCAATTTCGTGATTTGCACATTTTTGACTTTGTCGCATTCAGCTAGCCACTTCTCGACTTTCTCGAGTTTCTCGCTGAACTTTGCCAGTTCTTCTGCCGTCGGAATTTTTCCTGGGGTCAAGCCGAGCTCTGGTTTATCTTTGCCAGATTC
Source organism: Obscuribacteraceae bacterium (SeqCode) (assembly GCA_044358055.1). GTDB lineage: Bacteria > Cyanobacteriota > Vampirovibrionia > Obscuribacterales > Obscuribacteraceae > JAIEPM01. The sequence continues at coordinate 14,642 of JBIKOL010000031.1, read as the reverse complement.
AACGGGCTTGCCTGCGGGCAATTGCTTTTTGTCTCGCTGAAAATCTGCGGAAGTTTCCGCAACTTTGTTTTCCATGGACTTTTGCAAAACAGAGAGAGCAGCACGAGTAAACGTGCCATTGTCGCGAGTTTCTCTTTCCTGTTTAAGCAACGACGCGATACAAGATGGGTCGGCAATTCCTTTGTCGAGGTCTTTCTTGCGTGCGTCGGCCTGTGCTCTTGAAATTTCGTTATTGCTTACTTGTTTTTCCAGCTGAGCAGATAAAGCAGCTTTGACTTTTTCACCGGCGAGTTTTTTTACTTCCTCGTCGAGTTTTCCTGCTTCTTTGGCTTTATCGAGACGCTCTTTATCTGCAGGAGATAGCTTGCCGGCGTTGTATTGTTCCTTGATAACATCTGCGGCGGCACGCTGCACTTCGGAAAATACTCTGCTGCCATCCAGCTTATCGGCACGTGCAATCAACATTTCTTGCAGTTTGTCGAGTTGTGGATTAACCGGTCCACGAGCTGTTTCATTCCATTTCTCGAGCTTTTGCAATTTGTCGAGATCTGCTTCTGAAGGAATCTTTTTCGGGTCTAGTTTTAGATCAACTTTTCCTTGAACCACTTCGGCTGGGCAATCCGCAGGTGCAGGACGTCCCTGTCTGGCATTCTCGCGAATAGCGCGCTGTGCACCTTCCTGCGCTGAGTTAAGCATTGTCGAGTAAACTGCCTCGGTTACGGGACCAGGCTTGCCACTCTCTTTCTCTTTTTCAAGAACGGCTTTCAACAATTCCGGCGGAAGTTCGCCTTTTGACAATGAAGTTAGCAAACGCTCTTTGTCTTCAGGTTTGATTTTTCCATTTTTGATCTGCTCTTCAAGAAGCTTGCCGAGCTCTTGCGTCAAATAAGATTCCGCCATTGAACGCAATTTCTGCGGATCGTTCATTAGCGATTCGAGTTCTTTCTTTTGATCAGGTGGCAACTGATCGTAAGCTTGTTTGAGAAAGTTGCTAGCGTTGGTCAATAAAACGCCGCGCACAGCAGAGCGATCTACTTGCTCAATACGCTTATCGAGGAAATCATAAAATGCAACTGCTTCAGGTCTCAGCGCTGCGGGCTGATCGCCGGCTGCTTTGTCGCCAACAGCGAGTTGATCGCCGCCGGGTCCTTTGGCACCCTTATCCCCAACAGGTCCCTTCGCGCCCATGTCGGCTGAGACAAGAAGAGCATCAGTCGGCATCGCAGCATCGGTCTGACCTTTTTTCAATAAATGCTTGAGCGCGCCCCAGGAGTCGTCGGCATCGCCGTACAATTTGCTTTCGGCATCTTCATTTGCCGGCGGTTTCTGCGTAGCAGGTTTATCTGCAGCATCTGTCCCTGCAGCTTTCGCCTTTTCCTCTTCATCCTGTTCGAGCTCAGGATCTTCTACGCTTTGCTCACGACTTGCGCTCATCAGAAACTCCTCTTAGTGCCAGGCATGCAAACATGCCTCTACCGGTGACTTGTGCCAGCACACACCATCTCGAGTTATACCCGCCTTCCGGCCGGTTTCTTCTGATATAGATATCCATCCCGCTTCTTGACAATATACATTTTATCTAGGGTTTTAGAAATATTGGGCGAACAAATGTGCGCAGATCCGCATCAGACAATGCTTTGGTTCCGCTTCACTTTCCGCCTGCACAATGTTCAATCACCCAAAACATTTGCGCAACCCCGCAAGATGAAATTGGTATTGCAGCTAACATTAAACAGCCTGGAATAGAACCGACAATCAGAAAACGCGCCATTTTACACTCAAGTGAAATTCTACAAATCGAGCGCATAGGAATTGCATCACATATTGGCTTCGTCAAACAGAACCGGAGAAGAAGCCCAAAGGTGCGGCAAACGATGCCACCACTTTTTGCGGGTAATTTTTAACTTCCTTTTGAGGCTTATGAGCACGCAAAATAGCAGCCTGGGGTGCTCCTAAGCTGCTAAACAAACTGCCATCCAAGTGTTTTATAGCGCCGACGCTATACTACTGCCGCTCGTATAGCGCCGACGCTATAGGAATTGAAAAATTCTATAGCGTGCGCGCTATACGACCGGGCTTAGTATAGCGTGCACGCTATAAGGAATTTTTTTTGCTGAAAAGAAAAGGCGAATTCATCAGTAATCCGATTATCAGTTCGGCCCGGATCACAGGTATCATGACTGCATCTACTCGGCTGCATTGATGCCGAGGTCCAACTAGTCAATCCACGAGCACCCACTCAAACATTTCCCTAAAATCAGCGAAGCAAACTGCACATATCCAACGTTCGTCATCCGTAGAATAACCTTCATGCAACGCATCTGGCGTCGTATTTGAATCTTGTCCGTCCATAAATTTAGCCCAACAGAATGAACAGTGCTCGTGATCCCCTTCAGGAAACGATCTAATGAAACGCTTTCTTCGGACTGTCACACCCTGGAGATATTTAGTTAGTTAATCGCCAATCTTTGTCGTCCGGCATTCTTTAATTTAAGATCCGGTTGGGGTGATGTCGAGGTAGTCGGAGGAGCCGTGGTTTTCGCGGCGGAATAACTCGAGAGCGACGGTGGTGAGGAAAAGAACAGTGACTGCAGGACCAGTTACTTTGCCGGCACCATCGCGCAAAGAATTCATGCGCTGACCCAAGCCGTGGTTGACTGACTTGCGGAACTCCGCGTCCTTGGCGTATCTTGTCTTTTCTTCGAGCACTTTAGTGCGTTCTTCGATGAGGCGCTTTTTCGTTGCTTCGTCTTTTTCTTCCTGAATCTTTTTGTCGAGTGATTCAATTACTTTGTCGAACGCTTTTTCAACGAGTTCACGCGCTTTCTCGCCTTCGATTTCGCGAACGCTGCTCTTGCTGTCCACAACATAAATGCGTAAGCGTCCATCCGGCTCCATCGCGGTCACGACGCGCTGACCTTTAATATCGTTCAACGGCGTGCGCAGATCAACACCCTGAGGTGTTGCGTGAGGCACTGCTTGCGAGTCAACGAGTCTTCTACCGTTCATCTCATATTGCATGTGATTCGCGGAAAGATCGTTGGCATGCATTTCAGCTTCCATGAACTGTCGAATAGGAGACAACAAAGTTTCCTTAGCAAGAAGATCAACGCCTTCAGCTTTCGCGCGCTCGAGGCGTGTTCCAAGCTGTTGCATCTGGCTCATCTCATGGAACAGCGATGAAGCAGCTTCTCGCATAGCTTTCTTGCCGGCTTCACTGCCACTACCAGCGGTGTTAAGCGTCGCAGCCGAAACTCGCATTTCCACTTCCATTTCGGCAAGCGGAATTTTGCTCACTTCACCATCGGCATTGCGCAAATAGGCATGAGTGGCGTCTCGCGCAATCGGGCTGACTTCCACACCGTTATGCTTCATCACAAGCTTGCCACCACTATCCAGCGACGGGTCAGCAACAATCTTGGCTTTCTGCAATAGCGGATCAGTACGCAAACGCGGTTCGCCTTTGGCGAAGTCTGTCATCATCTTATTCAATGCATCAATTTTAGCTTCCGGTCTGTCCGGCAATCCGCGATCGATAAGCTGTTTAACCCGCGCCTGGTAGGTATCAGCGGCGGTATCAAGACCAGTGCGCCCTCGGCTTGACCATTTGCGGAATTGTTTGTATTCCGTTTCAAGCGCAAGTGAATCAACCACCGGATCACTTCCAGGTTTGGGTCCAAACAATTCCACGCGTCTTTCGTTAGATGGCGGCGCCTTGGGCAAGTAATCACCAAGAGAGCCACCATCGGGAACTTTGACAGCGACAAGCGAAATTTTCACCTGCGGCATCTGTCCAGCTTCCAGCGGTGTGCCATCGACATTCTTGACTTTGAAATGCTCACTCCAGAAGTCTTGATATTCTTTTGAAGTGGAAGTTTTCGACTCAACAAGCTCCATTCGATATCCTGGAGGCGCTCCTTCCTTAACAGCTTTCTCGAATTGCTCTTTCGTCAAATTGCAGAACTGTTCGTCGATTACGCCTTCCATTTGTTTCTTGTAGTTTGGCGAATCGCTGCCCGGGTGTTTCACCGAGATCATGAATTCCATTGCCGCGGCAGGATCCATCACAACAGATACTTTCGTTTTGGAAAGGTCTTTGCCAGGCGCTGTTTTTTCTCTGAATTCGGTGTAGCTGACTTCTTTGCCATCTATCAAGAATTTCGGTTTCAGATCGGTTTTATTCGGATTGTCTTTGCGGCTGTCTTGCCATTGCTCATAAAAGTCTTTGAACAAATGGCGACCACGCGCGGTATCAAGTTCTATCATCAAGGGTTTGCCGTCATTAGGACGAACGAAGTCGCGTATTACAAGGACTCCGCCTTCCTTCAAGGCATTGGTACGTTGGCTTATCGCTTCTCGAATTGCATTGGCATCATATCTTCCATTGCCAACATTTCCGTAAGATCCAACTTCATGCAATTCGCTCGATCCAAACAAAGCATCGAAAGCGTTACTGCCCATGAAGAAACGAGCCGAATCTTTATTTAAGACATAGAAATTTCGATTAAGCCCTTCTGCAGCTCGGCGTTCTCTCAACACCTTTACCATTTCTGGAGAGAAATCCAGTGGAGCTACTCGGAATCCCATTTTGGCAAGTTCAGCGCTGACGCCACCACTGCCGGCACCAAAGTCAACTACCAGCGGCATGCCTGGTTTTCCTTTCAAATGGTCGATAAGATCAGCAAATTTCCGCTGTGTTTTACCGTCCATGCGAGCCAGATATTCCGCCATCGCTTTTGGATCTGCTGATTTAGCGTCGAACTCAACCTTGAATACTTCCGCTCCTTCGACCTGCTTCGCTTCAGCCTCGTAGAAGTTGCGATGCCATTTCGCCTCAATTGCTTCCTGGGTTGCGTTTTTCTCCAGCTTCAGTTCGTCAATAAACGCACGCTCGCGCATGAGACCAAAGATATCGCGTTCCACCTGATTAGGCACATATGAGCGCTGCCATTCCGGCGTTCCGTATCTATAGTTGGGTTTAGCATTCGCCGCTTCAGCTTGAGCCATCGCTTGCACAAACATATGCGCGCGCACAACAGGATCTTTCTCTGCGGCAAATTCTTTTGGCAAGGCGATCTGCAATTTGCCATCAGCGCTCAGTGCTTGTCCATCAGATATGAGCACGTTACCCATGCGTCTTACGAGTTCACGTCCGGTAGGAGTTTTCTCAAGCATTGCTTTAAGTGCTGCATCGCCGTGCACCATATCGGCAACTGTTTTCTGTGCACCGGGGCGATCAGCTGGTTTGTTCCATCCGTTTGAATCCACACGCGAATCGACATTTAGATCTGGAGTGAGTTTATCCCAGAGCATTTCGTTGATTGGCTTGGGCAGTGATTTTCCAGCCAACGCATCTGCGATTATCGTATCAGCAACTTTACGTTGTGATTCCGGCATCTTCGAAATCATTTCGAGTGACAAACGATCCACCGCACTTTTCGTCAGAGCTTCGGCGATTTTGTTGAATCTTTCGGATCCCGGCTGAAGTGATTTCATACCTTCAGGATGGATATCCAGCAATGCTTTAAGAGCAGGAGCGCTCAGCTTCGGAGGAGCCCCCTCAATGTATGGCGTCAATTTAGCTACAGTAGTGGCATCGAGGGAAGCCAGCTTGTAGAGCGTTTCGCCATTCATGTAGCCAGATTTAATTCGTTGACCTAAAAGCTCAGCCGTTTCAGCATCAACACGATCCGCATTTTTTAAGACTTTGAGCATTAGCTCGGCGTCGTATCTCATTTCGCGCTGTTCGCGAACATTCTTGGAAAGTCTTGCAGGATCTTCCGAACTAATTCGAGCATACCTGGCGAGTTTTCCGAGATCTTCTGTTTTGATTACGCCATCATTCAGTGCTTTCAAAGTAGCATCAAAAATTTTGTTGGAACGAGCAAGCCCTTCCTGAATTTCACCGGCAGCTTTTTCTGCCGCAGTCCGGCGTTTTATGAATTCGTGCTCTTTCTCGCCAGAATTCTTTTCGACCTTCGGTACCAGATCAAGAATTCTGTCCAGCGCAACACGCGTCAGCGGGCTCTTGTCCGCACCGAGCTGAGCATCGGCTAAGCCCTTGTCGATGAGACCGCGGAGCGACGGTTCAAGCATTGCAAGACGCTGAAGATCGCTACCTTTGAGGAAGCCACTTTCTATTTGCTTCTCGTATAAATTCCTGCTTTCCTGTGGAATATCCGCAAGACGTTTTAGCGCACGGCCATCTAGCTCACCTTTGTTGAGAAGATCAAGATAGCGTTCGAATGCCTGTTTGCGTTTTCCGAGCTCTGCATCATCTACTTTCTCGTCGCCAATTTTCAGTCCGAGAATTTTTTCAAGAGGATTACTCAGTCGTTTTCTGGCATCAGCAAGTTCTTTCACAGCCTCGGCATCACCACCGGCTGCTTTCTTTTCCAACTCTTGAATTTTGATTCTATCTACAATTCGGTCTTGCAAGTTAAGCAGCGAATCGAGAGTTTCCGGCTTCATTGCCTCCGGACCACGCTTGATGTATTCATCAAGAGCAGCACGTGTCTCCGGATTTTGTGCCATCAGCATCTGGAGACGTCCGTCATTTAGATAGCCTTGACCGACGCGCTGCTCGTATAAATTCAGAGTTGCAGCATCGAGTCGCGGCAGCGCGCGTCTTGTGGAGTCAAGCAGATAACCTCTCATCGCTCCGTCAGCTAGTGAATTGAACAGGTTAGGATGAGAACTGAGAAGTCCTAATTCAGCAGCGCAGGAATCAACGAGACGTCTGGAACCTGATTTAATTGAATCAATTTCTTTCTGCAATTTGTCGCCAGTGAGTCCGGACTCTTTGGCAGTTTTGATTCGTTTTTCCAGGAAGTCTTCGGCAAGCTTTCTTGTTTCCGGCGGCAGCTCCGCCAGTTTCTTAGCCGTAGCCTCGGACATGTATCCGTCTTTTACATGATCCGCATATTTGGCCGGATCACCGGGCTCATTTTTCTTATCACCATCGTTTTTCTTTTCAAGTTGAGCGCGCAACTCTTCTTGTGCTTTTTTCAGCTCCGCAATTTCGCGTGTGCGCTTGTCCAGCTCTTCTTTGTAATGCTCACGATTTTCGTTGATGACACTTTCATCTGTGCTCGGTGTAAGTTTCTTAGCAGCCAGTTCCTTCACTTGCTCTGCTGTCAAATTGGTACCAGGTGGAACTTTCACTACAAGCGAATCGCCTTTTCCGAGTTTAACAACTTCGGTTTTTTCGCCGTTCCAAACGCGGAGTCGTCCGTCCTCTTTGCGCACACCATCGACAGGCATTTCTTTGCCTTCTTTGTTGCGATAGACAAGACGTGGTTCTTCACCAGGATTAAGCGAAGGCGTTTTTTCTTGCTCAACATTTTTCAAGCGAGAAGAAAGTTCCCAGGATCTCCTCACATATTTTCCGGCACTACCAATTGGGCCAAAAACATACTTACCAATTAGATTGAACGCGGCAATCGCAAGCAGCGTTTCACCGCCAGAAATGAGAGCCTTTAGCCACCAGGGTTTGTCGTCCGGATTTTTGCCTTCTTTCCGAGCTTCTTCTTTGCGCTTTTCTACCTCTGGCTTGCCAGCCTCTTCAGCCTGTTTTTCATCGAATTTTTCAGCTGGTCTCTTTTGAGCAAGTGCAAGTGCGCCCTGAACAACAGGGTCAAATTTAGCCGCAGGTTCGAGCTTCTCTGCCGCACGCAACATTGCAACAGCTTGATCGCTCATCTTTTCGTCTTTTTTCTCAGCCGCAGCGTTGTTCAATGCAAGAGCAAATTTCACGCGCACATCGTAAGGCAATTTGGCCGTTTCAACCAGTTCGATTGCGCGAGCTTCCATCTCGTCCAATTTTTTCTGATCGATCTTATCGCCTTGCTCGTTTCGTTCTTTGCTAAGCTTTTCGATTTCCTCGACAGTCTTCTTCATGTCGATTTGATCTGAGGCGCCAATTGCTCGCTCAAAGAACGGTCTGGCTTTCTCGAGTCTTTCAGCAGCTGTTCCTTGTTTATCGTCCTGCATGATTTCCATCGCTTTGCGGAAATCAGCGCGCCCCGGAATCTTTTTGTCGAGTTCCTGATTGTCTTTTTCTTCGAGTTTATGCTTCTCCATCAAGCCAATCAATTCAGGAAGATTTGCAGGCGCGAACCGGTCGCTCAATGCGCCCCGCAACATGGTTTCGAGTTGCTTTTGATCGGCGGGTTGGCCGCTTTTATCTAGAGCTATCGCGTATAAACTCTTCGTTATTGCAGGCGCATGCAAGATAGACATCTCTTGCTGGTGCATCGCGCGGCGAACAAGGCCGCCTGCATTTTCCCTGGTAAAATTCTCCAGCGCTGTTTTTTGTTCAATGTATTTTGCGATTTTGGGATCTTTGGCGCCTTCTTCGTTGAGCTGGTTTTGAAAAACTCTGCGCCGCAATGTATCATTGGCCGGCAGGCGATCCATATAGCTTTCAATTTCTCGCACTTTCTTTTGCGCATCAGCAGACATTTCCATGAATGCTTTCTGGTGAGCATTCATCTTACCGGCAAAATCTTTTTCCTTCTGCTCTGTCCATGGAGGAAGCGTTGCTCCATTGGCAAGCTTAAGCTCTTTAGTTTGCAAGTCTTCGACGAGTTTTTTCTCTTGCTGCTCGACCCATTTAGGATCCAGCTTGCTTGCATCCTTTACTGCGTCATCAAATGCTTTTCTCTGTTCTGGTGTTAGAGGCTGTCCTGCTTTAACACCGACAAGTGCCTGGAAGGCTCTTTGAGTAGAATCTATAACTCCGGCGGGAAGCTCTTTTGCAAAAGGAGGTTCCGGTGCTTTGAGCACATCAGTTGGTTTCGCTGCATCTGCTGGTCTCGGCGTGTCGGCTGGTTTTGGCGCATCAGCCGGTTTTGGCGCATCGGCAGGTTTCGGTGCATCTGCTGGTTTTGGCGCATCAGCAGGCTTTGGCGCATCTGGTTTCTTGTCACCACCTGCGGCACCACCATCAGCCGGTTTATTGCCAGCAGCAGGCCCAAACGGCGACGGTCTGCGCGGAGCATCCCCATCTGCCATAGCAAGCAGCGTATCAGTGGATCCTTTCTTAGCACCGCCAAGTCCTTTATCTTTGTCCCAGTCAACGGAGCCAGACAAATTTTCAGATGGGTCACCCGTCAGGGTCAAATCTTCTTCTTGAGTTTCCTGGGTTTTGGTTTTATCCTGGGGCGCCATCTATTTCGACCTCCGAAATTGTGTGGCCGAACCCTCCCAGATGATTCGTATATATGCGGATCTGAGTAAAGCTGGAATTAAGGTTCGCATTTTAATCTCCCATTTAATTCGGTCCTGCGATTCCTGTCGATCATGTTTCCTTCGTGCTAGCTGGTATAGGCGGGCGACGCATGGCGTCGCCCCTACACATAATTGTTGAACTAACTCCTCTGCGAATGCCTCCCTGGGAGCGCGGGCATCCCGCCCGCTTCTAAAACTCATGAACCCGTTGGTGTAATGTCCAGAAAATCAGAAGACCCATGATTCTCCCTGCGGAATAATTCCAGTGCAACTGTCGTCAGGAACAGAACCGTAACAGCCGGTCCTGTAACTCTGCCCACACCATCACGCATTGAGTTCATCCGCTTGCCCAACTCATGGTTGACCGAGCGTCTGTACTCCGTATCTTTTGCGTATCGTTCTTTCTCTTCCAGAACCCTCTGTCGTTCTTCAATCAATCGTTTCTTAACGGCTTCATCCGTTTCATTCTTGATTTTTTCATCAAGTGAAGCGAGCATTTTGTCAAAAGCTTTTTCAACAAGCTCTCTTGCTTTATCGCCTTCAATTTCTTTTACGGTACTCTTGCTGTCGATTACATAAATTCGCAGGCGTCCGTCAGGCTCCATCGCAGTGACAACTTTCTGTCCTTTGATTTCGCTAAGAGGCGTGCGCAGATCAACCGCCACCGGAGTAGCATGCGGCACAGCCTGGGAATCAACCAGACGTCGTCCGTTCAATTCGTATTGCATAAAATTAGCGGACAGATCAGTAGCCATTTTTTCACGCTCAAGAAACTGTCTTACGGCCGTGTTGCTGGTCGTTTTAGAAAGTAGATCTACTCCCTCTGCTTTTCCTCTTTCAAGCCTTGATGACAGCTGCTCTAGCTGACCAAGTTCATGAAACAATGTCGACGACACTTCGCGGGCTGCCTTCTTCGCAGCTTCAGTGCCGTTGCCTGCTGCAGCAAGTGTTTTTGCAGATACACGCATTTCCACTTCCATTTCTGCAAGAGGAACTTTGGTCGTCTCTCCGTTAGCAGAACGGAGATATGCATGAGTGGCATCACGGCAAACAGGTGTTACTTCAACACCATTGTATTTGAAGACTACTTTGCCACCATTTTCCAGGCTGGGATCCGCAACAATTTTGGCTTTCGATAAAAGCGGATCATCTTTCATCTTCGGCTCACCCCTGGCGAAATCAGTCAGGAAGCGCCCAAAAGCATCTGTCTTTCCGTTTGTGTCCGAAGGCAAACCACGATTGATCAATTGATTCACGCGCGCCTGATAGAGTCCACCAGAGGAAGCATCAAGTCCGGCACGGCCTCGCGAGGACCATTTGCGAAACTGTTTGTACTCTGTCTCAAGTGCAAGCGAATCAACGACAGGATCTGCACCAGGTTTTGCTCCAAACATTTCAACTTTGCGGGTGTTATCAATGCCGGGGTCTTTCTTTGCCAGTTCGACTGCAGCTGCCTGATCCATATTTTTCAAAGTCATGAGTGCGGCGGCATCATGAACAAATTCTGGCGCGATACCCGCTTTCAACAACTCGCCGGCCTTAGCACGAATAGCATCAGCTTTGCTTTGGTCTACTTTGTATTGGCTTTCAACTTGCAGATTTCTTCTTGCCAGACCAGCGAGATCTTCTGGGCTAGTTTTCTTGAATTCGCCGCCGAGTTTCGCCATTTCCTTTATTTCGGCGTCGGTCAATTTTCCATATTTAGAGAATACTGCAGCTGCAGAATCGAGAGTTGTCGAACGCATGCCGGCGGTGCGCATTGCATCATACTGTTGCTTCACAGAAAGCAAATCTGCATTCGAGGCTTCCGGCAAAAGCTTCTTCAGTCCAAACAAAGCCCGAGCAGTTGGCGCATCCACACTCATGTCAGTTTGCATCTTCTGCATACGGTATACATCGGCAAGTTCTTTTACACCAACAAAATCTTTAACTTGTGCAGCTTTTGCGCTTTCATATTTCGCTTTTATGTCCGCAACAGACCACGACTCGGCTTCCTTGCCGAGAGCGCGCTGAAGCCTTATAGCGTCTAGCGCCTCAGCAGCTTTCATACCGCCCTTTTCCAGCTGGATCAAGTCGCGCACATTTTCTAAGCTGAATTTTTTCTCTCCGGCTTTCTGCAAAGCAACGATTCGCTCTGCGATAGCATCTTTTTGTGCAGCGGGCAAACTTGCCAGCGCCTGGTTTCTGTCGATCGCTTGTCTTGCTTCATAAACGGGTCTGGCTTCTTGCGCTGCTCTCTGGTTTGCTTCACCATGCTGCACCCCATCAGCAAGAATGCGCAGTTCTTTATGTTTATTCCAGAACGCCTCAGGCGTCATGGTGCCGCCTTCGATTGCTTTGATATCAGCTGATATAGAATTGAAGTTTTTGCTCAGCCTGCCAAGTTCTTTAATTTGCTGACTGAAGTTACGCGGGTCGACTCCATTTCGCTGCAATTCGCGTGCCAGTCGCTCGCCGACATCTTTCACATTGCCGATGCAATGGAATTTGCCGCCACCTGGTTTTACAACAATGTCGCCGTTTTCATAAATACGAACTTCGGTAGCTTCGCGCCGCCCGCCATTGGAACCGACGGTATCATCTCCGGTGACACTGATGTATTTCTTGCCTTGATACTTATCGGGCAGGTCGGCATGTGAATCCTGTCCCACTCGTAATTTAACTTCGGGCACTTTCTTGCCATCACCATAAGCTTTGTCGAGAGCTCCGTATTTTTCGGCTTCTACTGCCGCGCGTAAGCCATTGTCAAAGAAATTAGCGCCATTGGCAACGTCTTCTGCTGCATTAGACCCATTATTTGCTGCATTGGCAAAGAACCTTAAATCGGTGCGCCTGCCAGCTTTTGATTCGATATCCAGAAGTTCTTGCTGAGTCGTTTTTACGGGCTTTCCACTTTCACGCGAAAGAACATCTGCTTCCAATTTGCCATTCACAGGACCAAAGCTTGGGAAGACACCAAGATCAGCGCGCAGCCGCGCGATATCAAATTGAGGAGGTTTAGCCTGCTTGAACGAAGTGATACCAACAGCCTCCGCTTGCGTTCCGTTCATAAAATGTCCAACGCGTTCAAGAATTTTCGCGGAATCAATTTTTCCTCCGCTTGGTTTTCCAGTATTTGGATCCCAGGCTATAGTATCGAGATCGAGAGTAAGAGCGAATGGATGCCTGGCTGTACCGTCTCTGAAACGATCGTTCGGCGAAATTTTCTCGACCAGTTTTCCGTAAGGCGTCCGTCCTGTGCCGTGCATCGCGAAATCAACAAAAACAGCCTTCCCTGTTTTCATATCGACGAGCATGCCATCGATTTTCAAATGATCAGCAACGGAACCTTTAGATGCAGAAACGAAGACCCAATCACCAGGAGGCAATTTTCCATCGCGGACAAGCTTCTCCATTGCGGCTTTGTCTTTTAAAGCTTCTTGCAATGCCAGGCCTGCATAATGCTCATAGCCGTTCCCTGTTTTTTCCGGTTGACCATCAACAGTAAGGGGCGGTTTATCATGCGGAGCAGATTGAGCAAGGGACTCAGCTACTTGAGTCAGCGCCTCTACATTGCCCGCGCCAATAACCCGTTCTATCGGTAGGTTTACCGCATCAGGGTAGTTAGCCATTGTGTTGGCGATCTTTGTAAGCGCGTTAACTCTAGCCGAGGCATCGGCACCACTACTAGTGCCTTGTTTGCCAATTTCATCAAGAAGCTTTCTAAAGTCACCTAGTTTGGCATTACCGTCAAGTGCATCTCGCGCTGCTGCCAAATCCTGTCGTTGTTTGTCAGTAAGTTTTGAATTGTCTTCGACTAGTTTTTTCCAGTTATCTTTTAGATACTGCATGTCCGCACTGGGTCCGGCCATTTCCAGAACAGAATCAGAAAGTTCCTTACGAGTAAGCGATTTTTCTTCACGCCGGCTAAATCGTAAAGTTCCATCCGGATTTTTTCCTTCGAAAGTCCATTCTTCTTTCGATCCGATTTTTCCTGAATCGAGGATATCGGTAGGCGCACGTCCTGCCTGCTCGTTTGTCGAATCTGCGTTCGAACCGGGCGCCCGTGAGGCGCCCCTACCATAGATATCTTCTGCAGGTAATTTGTATTTCTGCCCTACGACCAGTTCCTTTCCCGGATTGAGCGCCGCGACATCAGCCTGATTTGCCGCTCTCTGCACATCATGTGAGAGTCCAATTTTTCCGGTTTTCGAATCAGTTCCAGAGACCGTCCACTCTTTTCCATCAACAGTTACTTTCTGCCCGGAGCTATAGTCATACCCATTGATCGACTCCGCAGCAGCTGAGTTCGGTCGATGCATGGGTGAAGATTCAAGCCCGTACTGTCGAGCGCGAGTATCGAATATTTCTTCCTTCCCATCTTCGAATTTAAATGTGTTCCAAACGTGTGAGCCGCCATTCCCCCGAACAATCGAACTATCAAGCCCCAGTTCGTCTGCAAGAACTTTGAGCAACATTGCACGTTGAGTACAAGCACCAGATCCGAGAAATTCGGAAAGAAGCATCTCCTTTCCAGCGTTATCCTTCATCAGCTGGCGATAACGCGCATCAAGCGCCTTTTCATCGCCATCTTGCGGACCCATAACTTTATTGACGTATTCAGCGAGAGCTTTTGCTCGTTCGCGTGGTGGCAAATCGCCGAATTGCTTTCTGGCTTCCTCAATTATTTGGTTGAGTTTCTGATCTCTGCTTCGATCAACTACTGTAGCCGCACGATCTGTCGCGGCAAAAGTTCCATCCGGAGCAAACTCTCTGAACTGCCCTGCGCTTCTGAAGCCATCCTCCAGTTTTCCGCTCATTTTATGATTCTTGGCATAATCATTAGATTGTGCAATCGCCTCAGGCGACGGCGGTTTCACGCCAGTTGCTTCGGACAGGCGCTCCAGCAATGACAGCGGAGAATCCGCGCTGTGTAAAGGATGTGAGTCCTTGCTCTGATTTGATTCGCTGGGGGAGATGCCTGCACCGGCATTCCTTATATTAGTGTCGCTTCGATTCACGACAGCAGCGTCTTCTGCAGCGCCGCTAAGTTTACTTGCCGCGCTTTCTTCTGTGGAATCGTCTTCAGCTTCGACAAACGTTTTATCAATAGGACTCATAAGGTTTCCCCTGCTTCAGGAAAACCCCACCATCCCAATATCAAGATATTCGCTTTCATAACCGTCAATGTCAAGGTGCTAGTCCGCAAAGTTGCACGCCCTGGAATTTTATTCCCCGCCGGCGCCCAGGGGCCAACCCCCCAGATAAGAAGAGACAGCCCCGGGAGCGCCGGCGGCTCCCCGGCTTCATGGAACCCACAGCAGGGGCGCCCCCGGGAGATTTCCTGTTGTTTGTCAACAACAGGAAGATAAATTGAAGAATAAATAGATGAAAGAAATAATCAGCAGAACTAGCCCAGCACAAAAGGCTGA
>JBIKOL010000194.1:0-15263 GCA_044358055.1 Obscuribacteraceae bacterium (SeqCode) | reverse complement strand
GATGAATTTTTTCCTGGCACCGCTGATGGTGTTCATGCCCTGGTATGTGAAAAACACCTATCATATGGACATCATGGGTCTGGCGCGCATGGAGGCTTTCATGGGCGTCGGCACTGTGATAGGCGGACTACTTCTTTCGGTGGTTAAGATACCAGGGGCAACATGGAAACGTGTATGTGCGTTTTTGGTTTTAATGGCGATATCATATCTTTCATTCACTTTTTCACAAAATATTTGGCATGGATGTATCTCCGTCTTCTCATTGGGGTTCTTCCTTGCATTAGCAAACGTGGTGTTGCTCACATTCTTTCAGAGTGCACCGCAGGCTGATGATGTGCCCGTTGTGATGGGCATGGTGAACTTGATCAGCGTTGCCTCCCTGCCAATTTCCATGGGTGTTATAGGTGCCTTCATTGAACACGTGAACGTGCCACAATTTGCTGCAATCTGTGCAGCGGTAGTGGTGGGCATCGCCATGCTGATTCGTTTTATCCCCGGCATTCAAAGGATTCCATAATGCGTATCTCAATTACCAACGCAAAACTGGAAGACATTGAAGAGCTGCAGAAGCTCTATTATATGGTCTATGGTCGCAATTATCCGATTGCATACGGAAATGATCCAGACGCAGCGGCAAACGCGATTTGCTCCGATGATTGCCAGTGGCTTGTAGCAAGAGACAAGTCTCGCGGGCTGATAGTTGGCTCAATGGTTTTTGAAATCGACCGCATGCACAAAGTTGGCAAAGCACTGGCTCTTGTTGTTCACCCCGATTATCGCAAAGTAGGCATTGCATCCCGCCTGGCTTCATGGGGCGATAAACTTATCGGAGAGAAAGGTCCACTAAATTCGCTCTACACTACCACGCGCACGCAGAGTATTGGACCACAGGTAATCTTCTTGCGTGAGAATTATTTGCCTCTTGGTATTTTTCCAAATGCGCACAAAATCAAACGGTTTGAAACAACAACATTGTTTGCTAAATTCCGCGAAGGAGTTCTTGAACGCAGAGCCAAAACCGAAAAGATTCCAACAGCGATGGTACCACTCTACGAAGTGGTCCAAAAAAAATACCCTGAATTAAAAATTCCACCTGGGGCGACTTTGCCAGAACGTTCGATCAAGAAGGGCTCTCCCTGGGATACTCATTTTGAAGCCATTCTTGCGCCCAACTACGTCATGCGTCGCTTTCAGGAACAGGTGCGAGATCCCTCGGCACAATTTTATCCGTTCCACAAACCGAATCTATTGCTTGCAGAAACATCCGGAAGAGTCGAACTGTTTGCTTATTACAATCAACAGGACGGGTATTGCACTTTGATTTCCTGTAATCAGCCAATGTATGCATTGCATGAAACATTCCCAGCGTTGCTTGAGACTTTGCGATCGCTGGGAATTTCGTATGTAGAGGTATTGATAGGCGCCGATAGATTCGAGTCGCTGGAAGTTCTATTGCGCGCGCAGTTTTTGCCGTCGGCGCTCTATCTTGCAATGCGCGAAGTGGATGGTCTCATGTATGACTATGTCGTGATGACACGCACGATGGAGCCGCTGGATTTTCGCGGCATGGCTATTGAACTTGCGTTTAAGCCATACGTGGATCAGTACGTGGCTTTATGGAAGAAGATGCACCTCGACGCGCTGGAGGTGTTCAATGACTACAAGTAAGATTGCAGTTCCTGATGCGAGAGTGCTTCCAAATGTGCAGGAGCTATGTGATATAACAAGCCCATACGAAGTCTCGGAGCGCGCCGACAAGCTTTATGTCGCAGCAATGCAGGAGATTACTAAATGGCATTGCACGCACAATGACTTTTACAGAAAACTTGTTGAGCTGCGTAAGTTCGACAGCTCACAATTAAAATCGGTTGCAGACTGTGCGAACATTCCTTTTGTTCTGGCTAATTTCTTCAAATTACATGAGCAACTTTCCATTCCGCGCGATCGCGTGACTTTGCAGTTAACTTCGTCCGGCACAACAGGACAGAAGTCACAAATCTTTTTTGACGACTGGACCTTACCTGTTGCACAGAGAATGATCGATTACATCTTCGATTTCTACGGCTGGATTACACCAGATAAGCCTGTTAACTACTTGCTTTACTCGTACGAAACTGAAGCAAGTTCAAAGCTAGGTACCGCATATACGGATAACTTTCTCTGCAAATATGCACCAGTAAACAGCGTGTTCTCCGCACTCCGACTTACAGGCGAAGGTGCACACGAATTTGATGTATTCGGATGTATCGATAGACTGCGAGCATTTGAACAAGAAGGAAAGCCGGTTCGCATTTTTGGCTTCCCTTCATTCTTGCATTTTACGATCGAACGCATGAAAGCTCTTAAAATGCCTCCCTTGAAGCTGCATCCTGATTCGCTCGTATTTCTTGGTGGCGGATGGAAGGGACATGCAGACAAGGAAATTGCGAAGCTCGACCTCTATCGCGAAGTCAACGTACAGCTCGGAATTCCCGATGAACGCATCCGCGATGGCTATGGATCCGTCGAGCATTGCATTCCTTATATAGAGTGCCGCAATCATCAATTCCACGTGCCAGTCTGGTCTCGAGTATTTATTCGTGATTTCAAAACACTGCAGCCGCTTCCGTTTGGTGAGAAGGGCTTTCTGCATTTCGTCTCGCCGTATATCACATCGGTTCCAGCGTCCAGCGTTATGATGGGCGACATGGCCTCGCTTAACGAAGGTAGTTCCTGCCCGTGTGAGTTGGAGACTCCGTATTTTGTGATTCACGGGCGTGCAGGTCTTTCGCGCAATAAGAGTTGCGCAGTCGCCGCAGCAGAGTTGATGAACAAAGAGAGACGCAGAGCATGAGCGGCGAAAAAGTACATCTCTGGCAAGGAAAATGGCTGAGCGATGCAGAGCTTGGCGAAAGAGTTCCACACCTTGCTGAAGACATCCGTTTTGCTTTGCAGCAGACTTACGAGACTCGCTATCTGCTCGATGCCTGCGAGAAACTCAGTTTCTTGTTGAACGATAAGAGAAGTCCGGTTTATCAGAAGCTCGATCAAATGCTCAAAGACGGCTTCCAGATGGAAGCGGAAGAACGAGCAAAAGAACTTTCTGAACTGGCAAAATTCCTATTGAAAAAGGATCTGGAAGAAAAGCTCACGGCAGAACTTGGCGCAGGGGATCCATTTAACTTCGCGAGACCTGATTACCGACAGGATAACTTCGAACGTTGGTCCCCGCTTGGATTTTTAGTACACATCGCACCGACAAATGCTTATGCCGCCGGAGCCTGGAGCGTGCTTGAAGGATTACTCAGCGGCAACGTCAATTTTTTGAAAACCGGCGGCTCAGATGAAATATTCGCGCAGCAGTTCTTGAGTTTTCTTGTTGAACAAGACTCATCTGGGACGCTTGCATCACGCATTTTTGCTTGCAAGATCTCTTCTAGAAATCAGAAGATGCTTGGCGATATTCTGGCAAATGCAGACGGCGTTGTGGTCTGGGGAGATGAAGGGGCCATTTCAGGCATTCGCGCACTGGCGCCTTCAACAGCTCGTTTTATCGATTGGGGTCCAAAGATATCAGTTGCTTATTTTGCCAAGGACAGCCTTGAGGATGATCTTGCGCTTGAAGGACTAGCGAATGAATGTTGTCGAATGGAACAGCAGGCTTGTTCCAGCCCGCAAATTGCCTTCGCTGAAGTTTCCAACAAGGATGAGCTCTTGAACTTTGCCAGGAGAGTAGCAGATAAATTAGCGCTTGTTTCCAAAACAATTCCTTGCAAGCAACCAGCACCATTAGAGCAAGCAGAAATCACCAATATAGTTGAACTCTGCAGGTTGGAATCTTGCCTTGGACTGAGCGACTTGATCGAAGCGGAGGACGGAAGCTGGCGCGTTCTTATCGAATACTCCAGCGTAATGAAAGCCTCACCTTTATACAGAACAATATGGATCAAGCCGCTATTGCGTGGGGACATCGGCAAAACAATGAGCCCGTTGCGTTCCTTCCTGCAAACAGTAGGTCTTGCATGCAAGGTGTCCGAAATTAGCGAGTTGTGCGATGCCTTCGATCAAGCAGGCGTCCTGCGCATTACTCGGGTCGGGAAAATGCTGGACAGTTACAGCGGCGAACCTCACGATGGTGTTTTTGCCTTGCAGAGGTATTCGCGAAAAATAAGCATACAGCGCGCCGAAGATATGCAGGGTATTGCTAGTTTCGCTGAGCTGAAGCCTGCTCCGTTCCAGCCACCACAATCATCAATCATGAGCAAGGCAGAGTTCCAATCCGCTGCAGTGGATCCGGCATACTCAGAATTGTTCTTTAAGAGTGGTGGCAGCTCAGGCGAGCCCAAACTATCAATTTTTACCTACGATGACTACCACGCACAAATGACCGCCGCAGCAAATGGATTGTTTGCTGCCGGATTGGATCCTAAGAAAGACAGATGTATGAACCTGTTTTTTGCTGGTGGTCTCTACGGCGGCTTTATCAGCTTCTTCACTGTGCTTGAGACTTTAAAGGCAGTACAGTTTCCCATGGCCGCCAACGTTGATACCAAGATGGTGGCAGACATTATTGTCTCCCAGAAATGCAACGTTCTACTGGGAATGCCTTCCTACATTATCCAATTGTTCACCGAGAACGCCGAACTTCTGCGCAAGCACAAAGTTATAGAAAAAATCTTTTACGGTGGCGAACACTTCAACGAAAGTCAAAAGCGTTACTTCCAGGAAGAATTTGGCGTAAAGCTGATCCGCTCCGGCGCATATGGCAGCGTCGATGCAGGACCAATCGGCTATCAGTGTATGCACTGCACAGGTTCAATTCATCACCTTCACAGCAGACTGCATGTGATGGAACTGCTTGAAATGGAAAACGATAAGTCAGTTCCGGCAGGAGAACCTGGAAGAGTGGTGCTCACTTCATTAGCAAGAGCGGGACAAAAAATTCAGCGCTATGACATCGGAGACATGGCGCGCTTCATCGAGGGTCCCTGTCCATGCGGGCGAAAGAGCCCACGATTCGAACTCCTCGGCAGACACGGAGATGTGTTCCGTATCGGTTCTGCGTTCTTCAACTACGGAAAGTTTGCGCAAATATTTATCGACCATTTCAATTACGCAGGGGAATTACAAATAGTGCTACACCCAGCAAATGGCAATAAACAAGAAGAGATCTCCGTTTTGATTTCACCACCAGCTAAATCGACGTCCGATCAACCGGCATCCGACAATTCGACATCAGACAAATCGGCATCAGACAAATCGGCATCAGACAAATCGCCATCCGACCAATCGACATTCAACAAATTAACATCGGACAAGTCGGCATCAGACAAATCGACATCCGATGGATCGGCAATCAATAAAATTGTAGGGGCGACGCCATGCGTCGCCCGCAATCTGGATCCAGACTATTTAAGATCCCTCATCCTCGATAACTACAACGACCTGAAAGAAATCGTTGTTGACGAACGCCTGTTAGACATAAAGGTCCGTTTAATCAGCACCGATGAATTTCAACGCACACCCGGCAGCGGCAAACTTAAACGAATAATCGACGAGAGGACAATCTCAACTAAGCCATGAAAACATATGACTGGAAAGAGCTCGCTCTGCTCGCCCGAGAAAAATCACCATACTATAAGAACCTCTACCGCGACGTAAGCAAACTGGACAAGCTTTCCGATCTCCCTCCTGTTAATCAGGACGAATTCTGGGAGTCGAACAACATGCAAGACAACCGTGTGCTAACTGGCGCGATGGAAAACGGCATTGTGTTCAAAAGCGGCGGCACCACCGGCAATCCAAAGTTTTCAGTCTACACGCGCGAAGAATGGCATGATTTTTGCCAGGCATTCGGAGAAGGAATGTCAAAAGTCGGTTTGCGGCAAGGCGATCGTCTGGCAAATTTGTTCTACGTCGGCGAGCTGTACGCCTCGTTCATTTTCATCATGAAATGCACGGAGTTAGCTCCAACGCCCGCACTTCAATTCCCCATAAGTGGCGCGACAGATCCAGCATTGATTCTAAAAACAGTGCATGAGTTCAACATAAATATAATCGCTGGTCTGCCAACAACTATCATGAATGTGGCAGAACTTTACGCAAGCAATCGAGAAAAGTACGGAAAACTAAACATCAATAAAATCCTCTTCGGCGGCGAATCGATGTATCCCGACCAACGAAGCAGACTTGAGGAACTATTTCCCGGAATCCAAATATTCTCAATAGGCTATGCAAGCGTCGATGGAGGATTGATCGGCTACGCAGACGCAAGCTGCGGCATCGATGAACATCGCGTATTTGGAACAGCTACCACACTTGAAATAGTTGACGAAGACACGCTTGAACCAATTGAAGAAGTTGGTCGCCCTGGAAAAGTTCTACTCACAAATCGCATCAGATCGCTCATGCCGATTATCAGATATCCTGTAGGCGATCGCGCCATGTGGTGCGAAGCCGCTGATCCGAAGAATCCGGATCGCAAATACGCCATTCTCGGACGCTCTGAAGAAGCCGCGCGAGTAGGACCCGTATCCGTTTACTACGACGACATGCGCGAATTCCTGGCAAAGCTCGACATCGGAATTCCAATCGCAAGCTTCCAGCTGGTCATCAAACATTTCGACCTCAAGGATTGCCTCACTGTACGAATCGCAACTTCCGGAAGAAGCGCAATCAACCAATTTCTCTCATCCACCATCGCAGAAAAATTCGGAGTCGCACGCAAAATGTTTGCCGAAGCCGTCGCCGACAATAAAATCCACCCCTTATCAATCGAATGGATCGATCCATCCGACGTAGAAATTAACGCCCGCACCGGCAAACTAAAACGCGTCATCGACCACCGTCGCTAGTTTTAGAGAGCGCGCACCTGGGCAAGGCGTTTTTTTGCGTGCTCGTCGTCCCAACAAACAGCGGCTTCCCATGCGGCGAACGCTTGCGCTGCGATGTCGTACGTTTCGCTGTCTAGTCCGGCGGCGTTTTGAGGCAAAGCCAGATCAAGAACAGGCGCATCGACGTGGGCTTCGTCCCAGTCGATCAGTGCAACCCGGTCTCGCGTTATGCGGATGTTTCGCGTGTTGGGGTCTCCGTGCACCACGCAAGTCTCAATTCCTCTGAGGCGCGCCCACGCAGCTCGACATCGAAGCACTGCTTCAGCTGGCATTGCGTTGAGATCGACTTTTGTTCCGGAATCGGCCTTCAAGAGATCCGTCGAGGATCGCCACCCCGGGCGCTGCGGCCATCCCTGCGTCAAGCGATGTATCCGGACGAGAGTATCGGCAACGCGACGCCAGTCGTCCTTTGTTTCGGGCGGACCGCCTTCCACATAAGTCATCACCACCATGCCGCCAGAAAACAAACTTCCATCCTTTGTTGGAATTGGAACCGGTACGGTCAAACCATTGCGGTCGAGAAATTGAAGGAGCCCCATCTCCCACGCAAGATCGGCTTCACTCCTTGAACCGAGACGAGCAACCGCGAGCTGGCCGCGGATGCGAACGCTCCAGACATCGTTTGCGATGCCGCCAGTTAATGGTTCGATACGAATAGCGTCTTCCCACTGCCCAAGTGCATCCCATCGAGATGCGTCTTTTTCAACGCTTTGATGATCATTCATTTCTGTAGAACTTTTTGGAATTTGGAGGCAGCTCTCATTCGCAGTTTCGGAAAAAGGAACCAGGCAAATGCAGCCACGATACAAAAATCCATGTAATACACCCATCTGTCTTTAGCGCTGGGCATGCTGGCCTCGGCATGCATCGATTTCTTCTTTTCGGGAACTTGATCGGTAGAGCACAGCTCATCGGATTCGCATTGAGAATCCAAATTCTCCCCCTTATCAAGTCTGACAATGCCAGAAGTATTGGCTCCTTGTATCAAAGCTGCATCAGTATTTTGCGGTCCAATGGATCCATTTACTGCGCCCTCTACAACCCCAACCGCCGCTTCCTCGGATGGTTTGGCAGCCTCTGCGACCTGTCTGCTTGGTGAGTTTACTGAAAGCTCATCTACGTCTCTTCTCTTTTGCCCTTTTTGCGCGTTGCTCATAATCACGGGAAGGGAGATCTTGTCGGGAGCAGAATATTGTGCCGTAGCTTGACCCTCGTCATAGGCCAACAAATTAGATCTGACACACTCAGCGGCAACCTGGGGACTTGATGAAGCAGTTGGCACGCTCGAGGGCGGAGCTGCTTTCTTTAAGTGGGAGCCGCCAGTTGCTACAACCTTAGCAGAATCGTCTTTGGCAGCCGTCAAAGAAACAGCGGGAGAAGGGGGAGGCGCCCCAGAACCATCACGCGCGCTCTGATATTCGATCCGTGATACGGACCGCGTCTCGCTTGATTGCTTCGAACTATTTTGTGCATTAGTAACGGAGTTCAATCGATTCAATTGATTAACTGTAGTGGAAAAAGACTGGGAATCGTGCTCGCTAAGCGAACCGCATCCAGCAAGCCAGCCCAAAGGATTCAAGTATTTCAGAACACTAATACATTGATCGAAACCATAATTCATGCCTTCTGAGAAATCAACAAAGCTGCTTTCAAGTGAAAAGCGCTTTTGTTTGACAGGAGTGGCTGCTGTAAACGACTGCCCATCGTCAGCCACTACAGCGCTTGAAACAGGACTAACTAGATGATAATCGCGAGCAATTTTGCAGGCCTCGCCTGAATTGTCCGTTTTCGAAGCACGCAGTTGCTCGAGCAAGCGATTGTATGCTGCAAGCTTTAGGAGAGCTTCGCTTGATTCTTTGTCGATATTTTCAGAAGCCGCGTCCGTTATATTGAACTGCGGAGTTTTGTCAGGTTCATCTGCCCATGAACTGAAAAGCTCGGACAAATCGCTCTGAATGGATCCCCTTCTTGCAGGATGACAGACTGAAGAATTAGCCCGAATATCTTTTAGTATTTCGACAGGACCAGGTGCAATTTGATAGTCGTAAAGGAGTGGAGCTGATCGCTCTTGCTTAAGTAGCGCAGCTATCTGAGAAGCGTCGGCGCCTGCAATCGGCTGACTCCCGTGAATCCACAGCACCGCCCCTGATTCACTTGCACTCAGAACATGCAAGTATTCAAAAAGAGCTTTGGAATTGTCTTGCCCCCCTACTGGTTGATACTTTCTGATTTTCTCGATAGCCTGCTCAAAGTGTTCTTTGCTCTTATCCGGAAATGCAAACAATGAAGTTTGCTCATCTGTCATCAGTACTAAATCCAGCGGAATTTTGCCCTGGAGAGTCTTCAGCGAATCAGCCAGCGCTGATGTCTTTCCTGCAAGATCGGCTGAGCCGTCAATGAGAATAATCAGTCGCTCAGGCGATTTATATTCTTGCTTGCGAATATTTTCTTCGACGAACGTATCGGAAGCTGCGGCAAACTTATCTAAAGCGCAAACAGAAGTGCAATCGTGCTTTCTTTTGATGTGAAAGCTTGATTGTGTCAGCTCTTCTTCTTTCGCTGCTAGGCTAATCGAAGAATTCTCATTCGAAACCGCTGGGTCGATTTTTACCGCAACCCTGGCATCACATTTAAAGTTCTTTTCAATGAAGCCCGGCAACATTAAGTTTGCGTCGCCAGATTTATCCAGTGGCAATGGAGAAACAATGCTAAGCGTTACTTGCATATCACAATTCGGATGAACAGGATAGCACTGCACAAGAATTTGATCGGGTCCGCAAGTGCTTACAAGCAACGGATCATCCTTATGCTGCATCACAGCCTCTACATAACGAGCACGAGCTTCTTCTCTTACTTGAATGGTGGCATCATGGTCTATCTTGTTCAGCTTCAAAATTGCGCGTGTTACGACGGACCCCGGAGGAAGAAGAATTGCTGCTCTTGCTTCCCTATCATACTGAGATGAGTTAGCAAAGGAAAACGACCAATTAAGTGTAGCAACGGCCGCGTTAGCATCGTACCGTCCATTAATGCTGGATGATGCAATCGACAACCCTCTCGCAAAACCACTTACTGAATCACCTGCAATGTCTGTATCAAGATCAAACTCGTCCTCGACGCCAGCGTTTAACCCTGAGGGATCCTTCATGGTCTCAGAATTTTTAATAGTGGCACGAGCAGATTCAGGTATAGGAACGGAATTGAATGTTTTGCCTGTGACTTTGTAAAAGACAGAACGCGCTTCGGACATCGAAATCGGGTGAGCCGCCTCGTACAAACTGCCGACGATATCTGTTGCCCTCCCAGAGCGCTCATAACAAGCTCGAAGAAGCACTTCCTGACTCCCGTATTTGCGAAGCCATTTGATGGCTTGCATCTGCGTAACAGGCTTGCAGGCTTGTTCAAGGTTGATTCGTGTCAGGGTAGAAGGCAACTCCACCGCAACAACCATTACAAGCACAATCAAATGTCCTATATGCTCGACTTGATGTGCGTTGAAATAAGTTTTCTTTTGATCCGACAAATGACAGACCGATTTTCCAGATGCCCAGATACAGGGCAATGAGAGCGCCGGCGCCAGACCAAGTAAGCCAAACCCGAAAGCGCCGATAAACATTATTGACCTGGCGGCAATCGGTAAAAACATAAGAGTGTACATAACGCAGATGCCCATAGCCATCCCGCTGGCAAGTGACATAAAACCATAATGAGATGAAAGGTTTCGTCTGGCTGAGAGCCAAGAGAGGAAGTTGCAGAAGGGTATGAGCAAGAACAGCAGAACATGATTGCCTGAAGGAAAAGGGTCAAAGAAGTGTTTTGCGCAAAAATGAGTGCAAGATTCAAAAATGGCGGCGGCAAGGGGCAGCAGAATGCCAAAGAAAAGAAAGAAGCGGCTTTTTGCAAGTGCAGGATGAGGCGTAGCAGCAGGCTTGCGCTTTGACTGACGATTCTTAACCGTTTGCACCCTGATACAATCTCGAAAACCTTGCTTGACCCGGTCTAAGATATATTCTAAGCGCTGGCTTTGAAATAACGACAGGTATTACCCTGTTCTTGCGTCCCGTCGGTAGGATTATTATTTACCCGTTCGGGGTTAATATCATGTGGCTGCTGGAAAGGAAACCAAACCGTGGAAATTCTGGGCGGAATTCTCGTTTTAATAATAATGATAGGGCTTTCCGGCATCAAGGTCGTTAAAGACCACAGCCAGCTGGTCGTGTTTCGCTTCGGGAAACTATCTCATTGCAAGGGCGCTGGCGTTCATCTTATATTGCCAATCATTGATCAGTCCGAAACGGTTGATACCCGCATCGTAACCATCAGCACACCTGTTTTGGAAGAAATAACACTAGACCACATATCAATAAAAGTTTCGGCTGTCTGCCTCTTCCAGATCAGCGACGCAAAAAAGGCAGTAAGCAAAATTGAAGATCCAAACAAGGCCATTTCCGAACTCGTGCAGACTACCTTGCGTATTGTGGTAAATCAGCATGATCTTCGCCATCTCCTTTCAGATCGTGGAAGAATGAATAGCCTACTGAAAAGCAAACTGGAAAAGCAAACACGCGAATGGGGCGTTCGAATCAATGCAATCGAGATAAAAGAAGTTCGAATACCTCGAGAAATGAAGAAGGCTCTTCTGCGCTGGAAGCGGCATCACAGCGATCATGATTTTCACTTTCCTCATTTCGGAAACAAGTGATCAAGCAACGTGATAAAATCTCTGCCAGGCAAATGAAGAAGTCCAACCGCAAAACAAGTACAAAAAAAGCACTGGCCGACTACATGGAAGCCTGTGTCGATGTGCTTGACTTTTCTGGCTCGGTTTTGGTTCAACGAAAAGAAAAGATATATCTCTGCGATGGTTTTGGCAAAGCCGATCGCGAAAACAACGCTAAAAACAAGTCCGACACCGTTTTTCGTCTTGCTTCTTTGTCCAAGCAGTTCACATCCATGATGACGATGATGATGGTGGATGCAGGGATGATAAAGCTCAACGACAAGATCAGCAAATATATAACTAAGCTCCCCGACAAATGGAAGGGGATTACAATTTTGAATTTGCTCACGCACACGGCCGGGCTGCCTAATTACACCGAGATTCCGGAGTTCATCGCAACACAGCGTGACCCCGTAACACCTGGAGAAATTATTGATCGACTCAAGAAGTTTCCGCTCAAGTACACACCAGGAACAGCTGCTGAATACAACGATTCAGGGTTCACTATGCTTGGATTTATTCTTGAAAAGATAACTGATCAACTGTATGGCGATTTGCTAACTGAGAATATCTTCGAGCCGCTTGAGATGCATCGAACAGGCTATGATATTACAGAGATGATCATTCCAAATCGCGCACGCGGATACGTCAGGACTGACAGAAACACTGTATTGAATGCGCCTTATCAAGACATGAGCAACCCACACGCAGCAGGCGCTCTTTGCTCAACAGTTGAAGACATGTATCTGTGGGATCGTGCTTTGAAAAATCACAAGCTGATACCAAAGAAACTTAGCGAGTTTATGTTTAAGCCACAGCGAGAAATTTTCGCATGTGGATGGATGATTGACGAGCAATTTGGTTTGAAGAGAATACAACATGCAGGTGGAATCGATGGATTCCAAACAGCTATACTGCGCTTCCCTGAAATTGATGCTTGCGTGGTCGTGCTCAGCAACCTCGCCACTGATGTCTTTTCCTCTTTTGGGATAGCCGAAGATCTCACAAGAATTCTCTGCCATGAAGAAGTTGAGTTTCCTCGTTTAAAGAAGATAAGAACTTGATTTCTGAACGCACGCTTTTGCTGATCTGCAGCGCTCGCTTTTTTCCTAAATTGTGAACCGTTGGCGTGTTGATGATTCGTTATATTCGATCTATCCCCGATCTAGAAGCGGGCGGGACGCCCGCGATCCCGGGGCTTCCGCTGTTTCACCAGTTCCTCTTATCAACCTCTCGCCGACAGGCGCTCCTCATTGAATGACAGTTATTTCCAGCATTCAAGCCATCACTCCGGCATTCAGCGAATTATTAACATTTGCCAAGCTCTTGACCGCTTGCCAGCCCAACGTGGGAAAATAGGGATCGCATCGAGGAGCGCTGCAATCGTCTGACCAGGCTCGATGCACGGGTAAACCGTAATTAACAGCGCTCGTGAGTATTAGCTTGCGGGCGCATTTTTGCGTCAGAGGCTGAGGAGGAATGCATGACAACGGTAATGAACGGGCCAGAATCCATTGTGGCCGACATCAAGCAGGCTGACTTTGGGCGCCGCGAAATCGCTATCGCCGAAACCGAAATGCCGGCATTGATGGCTATTCGTAAAGAGTATGCAAATAGCCGTCCTCTTAAGGGGGCTAAAATTGCGGGCTCACTTCACATGACGATTCAAACCGCCGTGCTCATCGAAACACTGAAAGATCTTGGAGCCGACGTTAGATGGGCCAGCTGCAATATTTTCTCGACACAAGACCATGCCGCTGCAGCAATTGCAGCCAGTGGAACACCGGTCTTCGCAAAGAAGGGTGAAACTCTCGAAGAGTATTGGGATTACACTCACAAGATTATGGAATGGCACGATGGTGGCACTCCAAATATGATTCTGGATGATGGTGGCGATGCAACATTATTGGTTCTGCTTGGCGCCCGCGCTGAAAAGGATCAATCTGTTCTTTCCAATCCTGGCAGTGAAGAAGAAACTATTTTGTTCGCTTCTATCAAGAACAAGCTCGCAAAAGATCCGACTTTCTACAGTCGTATTAAAGCAAATATCAAAGGTGTTAGCGAAGAAACAACTACAGGTGTACACCGCCTGTACGAATTGCAGAAGAAAGGCGATTTACCGTTCCCAGCGTTCAATGTCAATGACTCTGTGACTAAATCCAAATTCGATAACCTTTATGGCTGCCGCGAAAGTTTGGTCGACGCGATCAAGCGTGCGACAGACGTAATGGTCGCTGGAAAGATCGCTGTGGTTTGCGGATATGGCGACGTCGGCAAAGGAAGCGCTCAAGCTTTACGTGCACTCAGCGCCAATGTTTGGGTAACTGAAGTTGATCCAATCTGCGCACTGCAGGCGGCGATGGAAGGATATCGCGTTGTCACAATGGAATACGCTGCGGACAAGGCTGATATCTTTGTTACCTGCACCGGCAATTTCAACGTCATTGACCACGATCATTTGATCAAAATGAAGAACAATGCAATTGTGTGCAATATCGGTCACTTCGATAGCGAAATAAACGTCGCGTCGTTGTCCAAGTACAAATGGGAAGAAATCAAACCGCAAGTCGACCATATCATTTTCCCAGACGGGCGTCGCATCATCTTGCTTGCTAAAGGCAGACTGGTGAATCTTGGTTGCGGAACAGGCCATCCTTCATTTGTAATGGCAAGCAGTTTTGCAAATCAGGTTCTGGCGCAGATAGAACTGTTCACAAAGCAGGGCGAATATGCACCAGGCGTCTACGTGCTTCCGAAGCATCTCGATGAAAAAGTTGCGCGTCTGCAACTTACAAAGCTCGACGCGAAGCTCACCGAGCTTACGCCTGAGCAAGCCAAATACATCGGCGTGCCGGTAGAAGGACCGTACAAAGCGGATCATTATCGCTATTAATCCGCCGCTTAATTTGTAGTATGGAGAAGAGGTCCGTGAAAATCAATTCACGGACCTCTTCCTCTTTTGCGATTGTTCCTAATCGCCTGTCGTTGCAACGACAACCTTTATTTTCGGATTGAGGGTCTGCAGTTGTGCGAGATCAAGCTGTGACGACTGAGGCATGTTGTAAGCGAAGATACGCTTCAATTTAGGAAACCGATTAAATAACTTGATCGCATCAGGCTCTGCCCATACACGCGACAGGGAGACCTCTTCAAGCTCAGGTGCATCGAGCCCAGAAAGAAACCCTTTGCTGAGCTTGCTGCGTCGCAAACTGAAATACGTCAACGCTGGCAAATTGATCCGACAAGATGGCGCGGAAGTAATGGATGTGTCCTCCAGAAGCAGCCTCTTTAGAGTGGGAGGAACAGCAGCCGCGAAACTCGCACAGCTCGGCATGTCATTACAGAGCTCAAGGAAAAACAGATGCCCGAGTCGATGGATGGCTTGCAGATCAGCCTCGCTTAGTGGACCCAGCTGATTAACAGCAAGCTCCTCAATATTTGGAAAGTTGTTTGCAAGATCTCTCAATGATTTAGCGCTGTCACATGAAGGCATGAGAATAACTTCCCTCAACCCCTTTAATGAATTCGGGTTCTCAAACAACGAAACGTCGGAGCTGCCGAGCACGTGAACAGAGCTCACAGATCTCTTATTGATCTCCTTCCAATCAGTTTCTGTCAGTGGTCCTTCTACCTCAAGACTGCCATCATGAAACCGCACAGATTCAGAGCGG
>JBIKOL010000224.1:0-10604 GCA_044358055.1 Obscuribacteraceae bacterium (SeqCode) | reverse complement strand
ATGGCTGCTGCCCAAATCCGTAAACAGCAAGAGTGGAAGAAACGCAAAAAAGCAGCAAAATGAATCGCGTAAGTCTCAAGATAGAACCTCAAACATGGCGCATATCGTGGCATATTAGCAAACGCGAGCACCCCTTGCCGCTGTTGATTTCTAAGGATTTCAGAAAAAGAACGTGACATTCTGACCGTAAGCAAGGTATATCATTAAAGCAAGCCAAACACATTGGAGAGCTCACCTTTGAATCTTGAGCCAGGGCAAATCTTCGAAACGCGATTCAAGATAATACAAGCCTTGGGGGCTGGAGGGCTTGGCACGGTCTATAAGGCAATACAAATTGATTGCGATCGAGTAGTCGCCTTAAAGATACTCCACGCAGAAATTTCTACAAACGAAGAGAATTGCGAGCGCTTCCTTCGTGAAGCCAAAGCATTGAATGAGCTGGAGCATGAGGGCATCGTCTCCATATATCACGTGGGTCTCTCCGAGGCAAATCTACCCTACCTGGTAATGGAGTTTATCGAAGGCGACAATCTGCGCCAGCTGATGAACCAGAGCAGCCCCCTGCCGGTGTTGCAGGCGGTTTCAATTTGCAAACAAGCCGCCGAAGCCCTGGATTATGTTCACTCCAAAAATATCGTTCACCGAGACCTCAAGCCAGAGAATCTGGTGATGATAAAAAACACTGAGCAGGTAAAAGTTGTCGATTTTGGATTGGCGCGCCTGCTCAACGAACAAAGATCCACCACTACTGGAGTCCTGATTGGTTCTCCTAATTACATGAGCCCCGAACAGTGCATGGGAAAGCCGGTTGATCGACGTTCAGACATCTATTCGCTCGCAGTATGCTTTTACGAAATGCTTGCTGGTGAGCGCCCGTTTGATGCAGATTCAGCCGTCGGAATAATTTACAAACACATGCACGAACCAGTGCCAAAAATTTCCACCAATCAATCACGCACGTTCAACAAACAACTCAATGAATTCTTCGCGAAAGGTATGGCAAAGGAACCTGCGGCACGTTACCAATCAATGGCAGAGTTATTGGATGATCTGAGCAAACTGGAATCTCAGCTTGATTTGACATATGCGAAATCAAAACTTTCAGTTAGTAACACAAGCCAATCAAAAAAGAAAAGCGCAACAATTATGATCGGTTTGCTAATTCTTCTGCTGGGCGGAATTGCTGCCGTTCAACTAAACAGAATCAGTAAAATGCCACAAAGAGATGCACCATCCACTAAGAGCGCCCACGCTGCTCCAATAGAACGAATGCTCAAAAGTAATGGTGAATACGACGAAGAATTAATAAGCAAATTCGAGCAAGAGTATGGAGCGCCCCGACTGATTGAGGCTCTCAAAGCCTGGAGAGAAAAGAAACAGATACTTTCTGCTAAAGACGAAGCTACTTACGATCTACTTTTAGTACGTTGCTATATGAAATGCAAAAACGCGAAGCTAGCTGAGCAATACGCAGATAAGATTCCTAAGCAGGAGAGATTTCTAAAGCACAGACTAACGGCTACGAAATTAGTCGCCTCCATCTACCGGGACCTGAGACAACCAGGCAATTCGCTTGCTTTTATAAACAAACTAAAGCACGACGTTGATCACAACTCATCGGACTACGCAGATCTTTTGGACGTGGAAGCACAGAGCCTCATCGCTGTAGAGAGAAATAGCGAAGCGATTCCCATTTTGAACGAATCTCTGGCAATTCAAAGAAATATTCGAGGCATTAAAGGTTCCAATGACATTCGCTATGAGCTGATTGGTTTACTAGCTAAAGCAGGCCGACTTAGAGAGGCTGAGCAAGTAATACGTGATACTGAAGAATGCTCGCTTTACGAGTCATCTCACGAAAGCGTGGTCTCATCAAATCGGAGCCTGCAATTTGACACAATAGCCAAGGAAGAGGACAGAAAACAAAACCTGGAGCTCTCCCTTCAGGCTCTGCGAACACATTCGGATTACAGCGGATTAAGCACAAAGCAGACAAAGGCAATTGCAGAAAACTACAAGGAAATTTCATACATTTTTGCCTCGCTGGGACCCAAGTCAAGCAAAGACTGTGTTTATTACATGAGCAAAGCGCTTATCGGTTTTAAGGTTATTGACGAATGGGACTCAACATTTTGGCCAGTTGCATACCTGCTCGAAAAGTTTGACCAGAGCGGGGTGAACAACTCTGAATACCAGCAGTTTTTGGACTTGCTCACGCCCGTATGCATTCAGCCAGGGGCACGCGCAAGAGTATTAACTGCGACGGCCAAAGTTGTTCTTAGAACAGGACGAGCAAAAGAAGTCGAGCAGTACTTACAAGAAGCATTTTCTCTAGCCAAACGATTTCCAGATAAACAAAGTCTCGCATCTATAGCAGTTTTTGAAGATATCGCGTCGATTTACCGCGACGCGAGAATGTATAGCCAAACCAGAAAAGTTCTAGAATTCGAGCTGGGTTCCGGCCTGCCCGCAATACCCCGAGTTTCTGTTTTCAAACTATTGGCAGTTAATTCGTTTGATGCCGGCAGAGACAGCCAGGGTTTTGATTACTCAAAGCAGGCAGTTGATTGCTTAAAACCAGCTTTAGAAGAGAATTTAAATCTACCATATAGCAAATATTGCAATACATTTGAAGCAGCACTTCAGCAATATGCTGACGCTCTCATTGCTCGCCACAAGAAAGATGAAGCTAAGAAACTGTTGCAAGATCAAATTGATTTTGTAAACTCCAGGGCTCCAAAAAGTTTTCTTGCATCGAAGTTCTACCATGTGCAGGCTCGTAGCTTCTTGTGCGATTTGTCTTCAACAATCGCAGCTGCTGCCGTGCAAGAGGAAATCGCCATTTTGGATAATTCACAGCTTAAGCAGCGTGTCAAGGACAAAAGCCTTATTGATGAAGCCTACATGAAAGCTCTGTTTACAGAGGCTCAGATCCTTACTTTAAGAAATCATCCTCAAGAAGCACTACTAACTTTGAATAAGGCAATGACTACAGCCGACCAAATTCCTGACGGAGAACCAAAATTTATGATGGTGAGGTACATACTTGTCCTCCAGGGAGAGAATTATGAACAGAGCAAGCAGCCAGAGAAAGCGAGGCAAGCATTTGCGCGAGTAGAGAGAGAATGGTTCAAGTTTGACAATGCAAGAGATAACCTTGAGCGGATCAAACTTCTACTTGATGCCCAGCGGGTGAAGATGCGCTCTGGCGATTTCGAGAGTGCTAGTTCCAACCTGGAGAGATATATCAAAACGCAGCGTGAATATCACCACGGAAATGATTTTCCGCAGGCAAAAGAATCTCATGAATTACTACAAAAGGCGCTCCGGCACGAGAGCGATGTTTAACGCGAGCAAATCAACTATCATTCAATTCCTCAAAAGTGTTGGGCTCAAGATAGCTTGAATTGCCTAGCTTTAAACCGATCAGGGATTTAACACAAGCTTGAATGAACGCTTACAAAAACAAGCAAAAAAGCAAAGCTTAGATATGATCATTCAAGTTATACTATCTTAAAACACTTCTTTTATCATAATCCGTGAGAAGCAATTCAATAGTTTCATCTTTGATATTTGCCGCCGTGTTAGTGTTTCTTCAATGCTGCGGTCTGGCGGTGAGCGGCGCTTTTGTAAAACAAAGGCTGTATGAGCGTTCAGTCCAATGCAAAACAATCTCTCAGCCGAGAATTGTTCTCTGGGCCTGGACACACGATGACGATTTCAGTTTCATTGATTCGAACACTACAGCGATTGCCTTTTATGCCGGCACGATTGTTCTAGGATCTGAAACGGCAACGCTTTGCAGAAGAAAAAACAAGCTAGTCATTCCAAAATCATGTCATCATTTCCCCGTTTTTCGCATTGAGAACGCACATCCAACTGAAGGCGCCACTCAGAACGCCTTCAAAGTAGCTTTAAGGTTAATCTCCGAATATTGCAAGACTCATCCCTGTGATAAGCTTCAGATCGACTTTGATGCTTCATTCCTGGACAGACCAGCTTATTTAAATTTTCTGCAAGCACTCCGAAAAGAATTCGGGGATAAAAAATCTATTTCAATCACAGCGCTAGCCTCATGGTGTCAGGGTGACAGGTGGCTAGCTAAGGCACCTGTAGATGAAGCAGTTGCTATGTTTTTCAGCCTTGGGAAAGGGAAAGAAGAGACACTAAAGCTGCTATCCAAAGAATTTCCAAACACTGGTGGAATATACGATCAGAGTCTTGGATTTTCAGTAAGCGAAACCAGAACTAATGCTGCGCTGCTGAAATCGGCATCATTGAAATCTGCCAAACAAATTTATGCGTTTAGTTCTCTAGGATGGACCAAGCAGCGATACGAATACACGCTCAAAGAGGTTGCATACGAATGATGAAAACATCGCAGACTCGAATTCTTTCATTGCTTTTAGCTGGTACTTGCATTTTAGCTGGCTTGCATCCAGCACTAGCATGTGGACCAGATTTCGATTCTGCCATCATGGTATCAGGTACGCATCCTGATTTGCCTCTATCAAAATTCGCCGCCGGAAAGCTGGGTGTTATTCAAAACAGTTGGGCTAAATCTTATCTGCTTGTTAGTTACCGGTATTTGACAGGAAATCCGCTGGATAAGAATGAACAAGAAAGCATTGTAAATCTCTGGAGAGAAAGGCTGAGTCATGGACCACTGATGTACTCAACAGAACATGAGGGCATTGATCCTGCTTCGCAGTATTTACTTTTAAGAGCAAGAGTGTTAAAGCTGAAGATCCAGCCTGAGTGGCCGAGCAAATATGATTATGATTTTTCGGAATCGATAAGCGATGCAGCCTTCGCCAACGCGACTGTAATTCTCAAAGCGTTGATAAAAAAATATGGACAGGGCAGTTCAGAAGTCAAAACATGGCTAAAAGCGCAAGACGATCTTTTTGGAAACAATACAAAAAAAGAACAACGCTCAGTAAGTCTCAATCAGAGTCTTAAAGATCCATTTACGAAAGCGTGCAATGAATATCAAGTTGCCGCGAGTCTTTTTTATAGTGGAGACTTGAAGCAGGCAAAAGCTGCCTTTGACCATTTATCAAGCAAAGGAATTGCATTATTCAGCGAACTTGCTGCATACATGGCAGCAAGGTGTTCAGTTGATCTCGCCGGTTCTGCAGGTAGTAATACTCCAGAGTTTCAGAAATCAACATTCACCCTAATCAATAATTTTGCTGCTAAATTCCCAGCCGGCAGATTTAAAAGCGACTGGGAGTCGCTCTATCAAAGACTTATGTATCAAGTTCAACCAGAAACTCGCTCCATCCAATACCTCGCCAAAGAGATTTGCAAACCGCACTCGCAACGATTTGGAAATAACGTAGGCGACTTCACATTCCTGATTGACGAGGGAAAAGACACCTCAGAACCCGACGAATCCAGGCTCAAAACAGACGCTAGTGACACAAGTAAAAAAATTGACAAGGCAAATCGAGCTAACGCCAAAATTGATCCATCTTCGGATATTACAGATTGGGTGAATACAATCCAAATTCAAGACTACTATTACGACTACAGCATGGGTGCAGACAAAAAGAAGATAGAAAACGAAAGAGTCCTTGCTGCAGCTCATTCAATGGAAAAGTGGAAACAAACGCATAATTTACAATGGCTCGTCGCAGCCTTATCCACAAATAAACTGTCGAGAACAAACACGCCAGAGTTGTTTAGCGCGACCGAAAAAATTGGGACAGATTCGCCTGCGTATTTGACCGCCAGCGCTTACTTGATAGGAGCTTTGCTTGCAGAAGGTAATAAAAAGGCTGCGCACCAGAGAATCATGGAATGCCTGAGCATCAAAGACCTCCCTCCTTCGGCTCGCAATATTTTCCTTAGCCAACGAATCGCTGCAAGCGAGTCACTTGCTGGATACCTCAAAAGCGTAATGCAGACGCCGGCCGTAGTAACCATCGACACTGACATGGCCGATCTTTCACCTAAATGGGCCAGCCTGGAGGCGGGCAACAGATACAATGCAGAGGAATGCACAGTTACGGATCTTCAAGCGAAGCAAATTGATGCGGATCTTCCCTACGCAGAGTGGATCAAATGGGCGAAGGACAAATCAGTGCCTTCACCGCTGCACAAGCGCCTCGTTCAAACCACCTGGATGCGCTCTTTGCTGCTGGGACAAGACAGCGGTCTGGAGGACGAGCTTGCTGCATCCTACCCGAATATCGCCAGGTACATGCCCGCTTACAAGGCTGCATCGGGAGACGAGAAACGATTCAAATTATCCAAGCTCATATTGCATAACGTTGGCATGACGCCATATCTAGGCGGCGCAATCGAACGACACCATCAAGCAATCGATGTTTTTGATTATTACAATGCAAACTTCTGGCTGCCATACGACGAGAGCATTGAATGGAAATTGCATGTAGATAAAGTGGATGGCGAATACACCTGGCCGGATATTATGGCCACTTTTAGGGTTGCACCGATGATGAGAGAAGCAGTTGTTAAGCCAGCCAGGGAAACGCACTTGAACAAGCTGCTAAGCAGCGATCAGTTAAAACAAGCAAAAAATGAACGGCAAGCGATATTCAAGAATCACCCATCTAAGTTTCTCGGTGATCCTGTAATTGAATGGAGCAAATCACATCCATCAGATCCTGATGTGCCGGAGCTGCTCTACAAGATCGTCCGCCTTCCGAAATGGACAGGCGTTACTCCAGTAGGCTCAAGCTATTCGCACAAGGCATATGACATTTTGCATAAGAACTATCCAAAATCAAAGTGGACGAAACAAACCGTCTGTTGGTATTGATTTACAGAATCGATCAGCACTGATCTGTTAATCCCCGCAGAAAAGTCTGCATTTATAATCCGATCAAAAACAGCTCCAATCCGCCGCACCCGATCGTATAGTCGTCCTCAGCGTAGCGCAGAGGGGCAGAAGCATGGATCGCACCAATACTCCCGAACTAAACGATTCAGCTCAAAAACCGCAGTACTTAGACCAGGGATGGACAGATAAAGTTCGAGAGGATTACTACAATACTTCGCAAGGTTCCAAGCTAGTACCGTACCAGTGGTTCGTGAACCTGGAGCAGTCCGGCTCTGACAAGCCATTCAATTCGAAGGACTACCTGGGTGACAAGTTCGGCAGTCTGTATGACAAAAATGAGCTTCCGATTGGCTTCGTCAAAGCGAAGGATAATCCTGCTCCACTTCCACCGGAGCAACAGAAAAACCTGGACAACACAAGAGTCGCACGTCTGACTGATGTAAGTAAAACTTACCCAACTGGCGAATGGCTGGGCCTAACCTGCGCAAGCTGCCACACTGGAGAACTCCAGTACAAAGGACAAAGCAAGCGCATTGATGGTGGTCCAGCGATGGCTGACTTTATCGGATTCGCACGAGGGCTGCGCGATGCGTTCAAAGACACTCTCAACGACGAGCAAAAATTCAATCGCTTTGCCAACAAAGTCCTCGATCAACCAAACAATGAACAAGTTGCTGAATTACACAAGGCTGTAGAAAAATATTCCCAGGCCTTGAGCGGCTGGGTGGATCGCGCTGACAACGCAACTCCATACGGATTTGGGCGACTCGATGCATTCAATATTCTGGTCAATGAAATTGTTGGAACTGCGCTCGATCATCCCGAGAACTATCGCAAGGCCGACGCACCTGTAAGCTATCCACCATTGTGGCAAACTCCAAATATGGACTGGGTGCAATGGAACGGTTCTGCAGTAGAACCTCTATCGCGTAACACTGGAGAAGTCCTTGGCGTGTTCGGCGAACTGGATCTCAAAGAAGGATCTTCAACTTTCGGTCACAGCTCTGCCCAGATTAGAGACTTACATGCACTAGAAGAGTATTTGAAAGAACTTCAGCCGCCAAAATGGCCGGCCGAATTTGGAGAACTCGATCCTGATAAAGTCAAACGAGGTAAGGAAGTCTATGACAGCGAAAACTGTGCAAGCTGTCACGACGCAGGAAAATACACAAATAAAAACGGACGCGAACTCATAAAAACAACGCTAGTACCTCTGGACGTTATAAAAACGGACCCGACTATGGCTACGGATTTTGCGACGAGGACCGCTAATCCAGGTCCATTCAAGCCGTATTTCGGCGGGAAAGATCAGGTTCCATTGCCTGCAATGATCGGACCCGCAGTAAAAACAGTAATTAAAGAAGGATTTGCTCGCGAGAAGATTCCTCCATCGGAAGTGCCGGCGTACACGGATCATAGAGAAGAAAGGCAGCGGACTCTGCAGGAATTAAAAGGATACAAGGCACCCCAGCTTCAGGGTGTGTGGGCAACTGCTCCTTATCTGCATAATGGTTCCGTTCCTACTTTAGATGATTTGTTTAAGCCCTCCTCGCAACGACCTTCTAATTTCATGGTGGGAAGTCGAGAATTTGATCCAGATAAAGTAGGCTTTGAAACAGAGAAAGGCAAAAGCAATTTCGATACGACCCTTAAGGGCAATTCAAACCTCGGCCACGAGGGACCTGGCTTCGGAACAGAGCTGAACAAAGATGATCGCGAAGCCCTGATTGCATATTTGAAAAGCTTGTAATCTTGAGACTCGTATTATCCGCGTTAGATTCACGCATCTGTCACAATGCTTTCCGTTTTTGTTCACTCATCTACAGCTATCGTCGATAAAAAAGCAGACGTTGTTGTGAAGGTGATTCCAATTGCCTTCCACAGAAATGAGAGGTGAAGGCAGATGTGGGAAACGGATTTAGAATCATCACAGGGCTTAGGAAACGCACTGCGAGTAGGCAACGAGGACGATGTGAGAGTGCGGCTCGCAGCGGTTTTATGTGAGCCTGATTCAGCATTGAGAATTGCCCAGGCGAATTATTTAGCAACGCAGCATGTTCCATGGGACAACGAATATCACGGAAAGGATGACCGCGGAGTAATGCAAATTGTCACCAACGATAAATTGCAGACTGTTGATATTTTCAACAATGATACAGGAAGCCTTGTTCGTCCGCCCGATCAACAAGATCAAGCATTCGGAAAAATATTGAATAGTTATCAGCTGGGTAAAGCTGAAGGGCTCGGAAATGCTCTTCGAGTAGGCAACGAAGGGGACATTCTGAATGGTCAATTGCCTGGAGTTTTAGCGGATGCTGACGCCAAATACATAATAAAGGATGCCAACTTCATCGCAACACAATCCGCGCCATGGGATCAACATGGACCAGGCGGTATGGGCGACGAAACGCTTCGCATCAATCCAGACATGACGCTGGATCTCTATAACAACAATACTCAAAGCGTCGTTCGCAGTAATATTACAAAGTTACAGAAATAAAAGCATTAGCTCGCTACAAGAACGATGGCAGTAGATTCAGCTCTTAGAGTTTGATCGCACGTCGTTCTTGTTCTTGAGTTTGAAAAGGAGAGATAGAGATGATCGGGGACGCAATTTCTCGTGCCGGCACTTCGTGTGATGATGCCAGTCCGAAACTTTCATCAGAAGCAAGCGCGCTGATGAATTGTCCGCAGAACAAGCAAGAAGCTCATGTGCAGGGCACAGATGGCGGCGGCTCAAATAATGGCAGCACAGCGAATTGGCCTCCAAACTTA
This sequence comes from Obscuribacteraceae bacterium (SeqCode), assembly GCA_044358055.1. Taxonomy (GTDB): domain Bacteria; phylum Cyanobacteriota; class Vampirovibrionia; order Obscuribacterales; family Obscuribacteraceae; genus JAIEPM01. The sequence goes on along the minus strand of JBIKOL010000224.1, from coordinate 1,018 downwards.
TTGGCCAGGTATCCAGAATTTGCAGCAAAAAAGAATTCGGAAAGAAATAGCGCAGATCCAAACGACAAATGGATCATACCGGATCTCGCACACGGTGAACCGCCGCATTTTGGTCTAAAGGGCGGAATGCAGTTCGGATTATCTCCGGCAGGTTTAGGTAACGATGGAGGTCCTCGTGGTCTCATTCGTATGTGGTCACCGTTTGCCCCGAATAATCAGTATCTGCTTTCCAACTACATTGCGATTGAACCAACAGTGGTCGGTAATCCGGAAAAGGGTTTCAGTGAGCTTGAGAATGGATCTGATGGTCAACGTGGAAAAATAATTACAGCCGATCCCGACTCTATCAAAGTTAAAGATATCGCTCCCGGAGTGCAAGAATTAGACGTCACTTTCGACGTAGAGAAATTTCACAATGGTGCTCACGTAACGCTAGAAGTCAGCGAACGCAGCGATCGTCCCGATGAAGTTCAATACAAAGTTCATCAAGCCGCCGATTCCGAACCCATAGACAATTGTGTTTTGACAGCCACCTGGGGGAACCTGACTCGTAGCCGACAGCTCTGGTTTAAAGACGGTGATGTTAGCGTTCAGGACATTCCTGAATATAGAGATTACGACGGTGGCGATTTTGCGCCGGACAAGTTTTTTCCAATGGACAAAATGGCCAGATTGTCTGATGCAACAGTAGGCGTGGGAATGACTACGGATGAAAAAGATCCAGCGTCTGTTCATCCACTTCCCTGGCCGACAGTATGGGACTGGCCCGCTGGTCCGATAACTCAATATTGGAAAGTGCCCGACACGGATAAGAATGTCCAGGTACGCGTTAACGCTCGCCATAATTATTGGGCTTCTTCAGTCGCCATTCCGAATGGAACATCATTCGAGAATTTCGAACTGAGAGAACCTTTCCACGAAGGACAAATTTTGACCTACGGAGCCAGCACAAAAACACCGGCAGAACTCGGGTATAGTCAGACGAAGTAAGTAAGTAAGTAAGTAAGTAAGCCTATTT
>JBIKOL010000128.1:0-25894 GCA_044358055.1 Obscuribacteraceae bacterium (SeqCode) | reverse complement strand
CACATTGTTATTACCGACAATGGAGACGGAGACCGTGGACGCTCCTGAAGTAGCATGCAGTGCAGATGCCTGGTCAGAAAGAGAAACGGATCCCGGCAAAAAAGGAACTCCAAGCAGGAGCGGTAGAGAAGCAGATATACTGCAGTTCACGCCAGATTGACCGTTGAACGACACATCGCTAACTGTCGTTTTTAAATTGCTTACTTGCAAGCCCATCTGGGCGCACATTCGTTCGGCGAATTGCCTGGTTGCGGTCTGATTATCTTGCCCAGTATATGCAGCCGAGAACAAGACAGTTTGCTGTGTGACAAAGGTAAGCTTTTCATGATAGAGAACGTAGATGGAAGAGTCCAGGAGAAAGAACAGGAAAGCAATGACAGCGGATGTGCCGGCCACCAATTCGGCACCAAAAGAGCTGATATTTCCATGCTGGTTACGCATACTATTTCACCGAATTACCATTGCCAATGACGCTCATATCTGTACTGTTCGAGTTACCATTTCCAATAACCGGACCGGTTCCGGAGCCGTCATTGCCATTACCGACGATATTGCCGCTGCCCGAATTGCTATTGCCATTGCCAACAACATTTCCACTACCGGAATTGTTATTACCGTTGCCGATTACATTTCCGCTGCCGGTATTGGTATTACCTGTTCCCAGCGATGAACCGTTACCCGAACCGTTGTTCGGAGTGGAAGGACCGACCACAACTTTATTGCCGTTGCCCAAGACTGAGCCACCTAAGGAACCGCCTGGATCGTAGAATGTGTTGCCATTACCGACGATTGCGAGCTTAATGATTGATGCAGAACCTGAGCTTCCTAAGGAAGTCTCCACATCACTTAAGCTAATCCTTGCTGGTAGAACGCTGCCTTGAATGATCGGAAATGACGCGGATACTTTGCAGCTTGCAGGCTGGCCGCTAGATGCGTCCACAATCAAATCGCTCACTTGCAAATTCATCTGCTCGCACATTGCAGAAACGACTTTCTGTGTCGCCGAGTTCACGTCTTTATCTTTGCAATTGGCAGCATAGGCAGCGCCTTGTTGAGCGACGTATTGAAGCTTTTCCTTGTAATAAGCCGATAAGCCTGTGTCTACCAGCAAAAATGCATAGCCTGCAACGCCGATAGTTCCGACTACGAGAATTGCAGCAAACAATTCGATTTGGCCTCTTTGACTTCGGCTTGCGCGGCTAAGCATCAAACGATCGACGACAGACGCACCTGCCGTCGGAACCTTCGATTTGTCTAAACCACAATCAAACACGAACGAATCTCCACTACCAAGCAAGCCACGATAAAAGGATGCTCAGCTTATGGTAAAAGAATTCAGTGACAAAGTCCGGTCGCACCTGTGTATATTTTGTGAACTCAAAGGCAACACGGTTTTTATGCATAGCGCTCGAGTGGCGGCTAAAAGGTGCCCATACCATCAGGCACGGGTCAAACCTCAGTAGTAAGCAATTTAGGCTCTTCTACCCGTGCAATTATATTAAGAGGCCTGATCGGAATTCGAAACCAGAAGGTGCTGCCCACGCCCATTTGCGAATCAACACCTATCTCACCACCGTGCTGATCGACTATTGCTTTGCAGATCGCCAGACCAAGCCCTGTACCACCGCGCTCGGTGGCATCAGCTTTTTCCACTTGCACAAAACGGTCAAAAATCCTTTGCCTCAGCTCTTCCGGAATGCCTCTTCCTTGATCGATGATGGAGAATTTGATTTGCCCGTCCTCTGGCTTTTCCGCAGTAATAACTATGCTTCCATTTTCCGGAGAGTATTTTATTGCATTGGAAAGGAGATTGATGAAAACCTGGCACAGCCGGTCGCGATCCACAAATATAACCTGGTCCGCGTCCTGATTTCTAATCTCAAGACTGATGCTCTTCGCCTCAGCAAGCTGCGCAGCCGCTGAAGCTGATGTTTCGAGTAAATCAGAAACTCTATGTTCAGAAAAATCAAGTACAAATTTGCCGGCATCCATCTTTTCAATGTCGAGAAGATCATTGATCAGACGAATCAATCTATCAGCTTCTAATTGAGCATGCTTTAACCTGTTTTTGCCCTTGTCCGTTAATTCGCCCAGCATTCCGGTGCTAAACAATTCAAGCGCAGATGAGATTGAAAGCAAAGGCGTGCGCAGTTCACGGCTAACAATTGAAACCAGCTCGCGCTTGAATGTCTCCAATTCCATGAGACGGTTTCCAGTTTCAAAAAGAACTGCATCTAAAAGCGCGATTTCATCATATCCATTCAGAGGAGCATCAAGAGCTTCCCTTCTAGCAAGCCTTTCCGTATTTTGCATAATGTGTTGAAGCCGCCGACTGATGCTGCGCATCAGGAAAAGAGCGATAAATGTCGAGATGGCAACGGTAATTACAATCGCAGAGATCAGAACAAACTTAAGCTTATCGATCATTTCCAAACGCTGCATAGCGGCCCGCGCGCTGATCATTTTTTCTCTGTCCATCGCTCTGTCCAGAATATTTTTGAGTTTCAAGATGTGCAAATTGTTTTTATGTATCGAGTCCTTGAAGAGAGCACTCATGCTGTCTCGCAGCTCATAGGGATCCAGCCGTTCTTGATCAGCCGCGATGTCCTCAGGAGTCCTGGGCTTAGGATCAACGCCGAAAGCTTTGTAGAAGTTCTTCCGATAAGGATAATACAGCCTGTCGAACAGCTGCCTGCATTCGTGCGTCTTCTCTTCGTTCTCATATACTTTAGTCATTTCGTCCAGGTAGTGCATTGCGCGCTTCAGATCCTTTTCCTGATCCTTACCGGATGAAGTGAGCGTCATTGCTTGCTCGAAATACCCGCGTGTTCTCGCTGCAGCATCGTGCCAGGAATTCGAGTACTGCTTCAATCCCAGATATGCATAAGCGCAAGCGGTATCGGTTGCGCCTGCAATGCAATCTGTTGCATTGTTCAATGCCGTTAACACCTTCATTGATTTTTCTTCTTCTTCGGTTTGCTGGCAAAGACCGTTGAGCATACTATTGAAACTCAATGCAAATCCAAGCTGGAATATCAGGGGCAAAGCAATAATTACAAGACCTTGATGCAAGACACGAAATTTACCTGATTGAAGACTCCCTGATTTTTGAACAGTCTTCAATGCAGCTAGACTTTCAGTCGAAGCGGGCACATTTTTGCTTTGCTCTACTTTGCTTTGGGGCAGCTTGAACCAGAACTTGCTGCCCTTTCCTTCTTCGGAGTCTACTCCAATTTGCCCGCCGTGTTGTTCAACAATTGAACGCGAGATTGTGAGGCCAAGACCTGTGCCTTTTTTGCTAGTAGCGTCTGATGCATCTACTTGCTTGAATGGCTCAAAAATTTGATTTCGGAACGATTCCGGAATACCGCGTCCTTGATCGCTTACTCTACATTGGAAAAACCCATCAACCGTCTTCGCATCGAGAATGACAGTTCCGTTAGGCGGAGAAAATTTCATCGCATTGGAGAGCAAGTTTACGATAACTTGAACAAGGCGATTACGATCGGCATATACATCGCCGCCCTCGCTGAACACTTCTATTTTAATGCCGGATTTTTCAGATAACTCCTTAACTGTATCTACGGACGCACTTATCAGCTCATCCACTTTTATATGTTCAGGACTCATTTCCAATTCAAGGCGATCAAGAAACAATAGTTCAGCTACCAGACTCATTAGTCTTTTAACACTTTTATACGTGCGATCAGCCTTATCCTGCGCTTTTGCATTCAACTCGCCATAAAGCCCAGAATGGAAAGCAGACAGAAAACCACCAACTGAGCTCAGAGGACTTTTCAGTTCATGACTAACAACACCAACCATTTCCTTTTTGAAGCGCTCAAGTTCTCTAATTTCAGTTGCTGACTTATAAAGCAACTGGTCGAGCTCTGCAATTTCATCGCTACCCTTGAACGGCGGATTCAAAGGTCTTCCCTGCCAAAGGCTCAAGGCATTATTAACTATTATCAGAAGTCGATTTGTGATGTTAAGGCAAAAGAAAATTGCAAGAAACAAAGAAAGAATTGTTCCAGCAGTAACGCCAGAGTAAAGCAGCAGCCGCAGCGACTCGATTGATTGAATGGAAGCCTTCGATTGCTCCTTACTCATTCCCTGCAACTTTGCCAACAGTGGAGTTGTTGTTCCAAGGTGATGTAGCATCGAGTTAAAGGTTACAGTCAGATCAGGGACGAATATCGAAGGCTCTTTTCTTAAAATCTTCCGCAGATGTTTATCACTAGTGATAGCACGTTTCTGCTGCGAGATCTGAGCTTCTTTCCAGATCGGATCGCCTGTTCCGCCGAACATGGCCTTAGCAATGCCACTACAAGCACCTGCAGTAATAGTGCTGAAGTGACTCACGATCGCGTCCTTCAATATAAATTCGCGGTCGAGAAGTTTACTGGTTTCAAGAAGTCCGGAGAAAAGCAGGGAGATAAAGCCGATCCCAAAAATGAGCGGGACGGCAACCAGAATCAGCCCTTTGTGTACTAATCGAATTTTTACCATCAGTATAGGACTTTCCACATCAGCTACAGGGAATAACAGCTACAAGAAGGCTGCGAGAGTCAATTATTGGAGCAAAATGTCAGTTCATAGTTACCTGAGAGCATTGCCTAAAGCCGAGCTTCATTTACACCTCGAGGGCGCAATTCCTGCAGCAGCCCTGCTCGAATTAGCACAAGCCAAAAACGTAAAGCTGCCGGGTGAGACCATCGACGAGCTGAATGTATGGTTTAAGTTTCGTGATTTTGATCATTTTCTTGAGATGTTTACTCACATCTACAAGTGCGTTATAGATGCCAAAGACTTTGAGTTGATTACAGTCGCTCTTGCAAAAGATCTTGCCAGCCAGAATGTTCGCTATGCAGAAATAAGCTTTTCTCCGAGTGCACACAAATCCAGAGGTATCCCCGAGCAAGTATTTCTGGAAGGGCTGAAGCAAGGGCGCGCTCGAGCAGAAGCCGAGTTCGGCGTGCTTATTAACTGGATTTTCGATATCAGCCGCCATCGGGATCTCTCGTATGCTGACTACACAACTGAGCTAGCAATTAATTGCCAAAACGAGGGAGTGCTTGCGCTTGGACTGGCCGGGCAGGAGGTCGGATATCCTGCAGAGACGTTCGCAGAATTTTTCGCCAGAGCAAGAAAAGCCGGGCTAAAATGCGCCCCGCACGCAGGAGAATTAGTTGGACCGGAAAGCGTTTGGGACGCGCTAAACTCATTACGAGCAGATCGCATTGCACACGGAGTTCGAGCGAATGAAGATCTTGCCTTGATAAAACATCTTTCTGAACAAGAAATTGCTCTGTCAATTTGTCCGACGAGCAATATTTGCCTGGGAGTTTTTGCTGATATCAAAGCCCATCCATTGCCTGCGCTGTACGCAGAGGAAGTACAGTTTACGATCAATACAGATGACCCGACTCTGTTCAATACCACACTCAATCAAGAATTTGAGTTGCTCTACAATGAAATGGGCTTTGATCTTTCCAGCATTGACGAAATTATTTTGAACGGCGTTAAGCAGAGCTTTCTTTCTGGTGACAAAAAGAAAGAACTGCTTTCGTCATTTAAATTACAAATGAGCGATTTACGCCATGTTCATTTGATGAACTAAGTTCTAGCTTCAGTACTGGATGTCCGGATTTCTCGGGCGTCTGGTATCAATCTTGTCAAAATTGTCGGGATCACGCGGGGTCATTACACCGGACACTTCGCCCTTCAATCCGGGCATTGGATGGTCTGGATACGCGAATATTTCTTTGCGATTCTGCTCGCGCTCTTCTTCAACCAGAGGACCTCCGATCGGTTTGCTCTGTTCGATCAAACCTCCAGCCGCCTTAATCTGGTCTGTACTGCCACCGGCTTGTCTTATCTGATCAGCGGATCCGCCTGCTTGTATCACCAGATCAGCGCCGCCGCCTGCTATTCTCACTTGTTCAGCGGTTCCACCGGCCCTGAGCACTTGCTGAGCGGACCCGCCATGTGAAATTATGGAATCCAGGGAGCCACCCTCCTCGGATTGGAATCCACCGTGGCCGCCACCATGGCCTCTGCCACCGCGTCCATGTCCGTGAAATTGACCGCGCTCATTATCTTGAAGCTCACGGCGCCCCCCGGGTGGTCCGGAATGGCCAGAACCTTCATGGGGAACATCTTTGTCATCAGATGTTTTCTGTTCGCGTCCTCTGGATTCTAAATGTCCAAATTCGGTCGACGATGGCTCTGCTTTGTCTGCTGTTTTCATGCGACTCAAGGTATTCACTGATTCTCCATCGTGAATACCGAGCGAGATATCTGGCAAGTTTCCACGCGAGGTGTCTGTTCCACGCATTGAGTGGGCTGTATCGGCAAGCGAAGTATGTCCCTCAAGGACCTTTGCGAAATTTGTATTTAAATTGCTGCTCTCGTTTTTCCCTTCAGTTACATCTTTTTGTTGAACTCGGAAATCATCTGTTGTCATTTGAGTATTCCTCTAGTTGATCGTTTTACAGTCGAAAATGCGACGAGCGAACGCCGGCCTTCGGCTAGGCATCCAATGCGAAGATAGGTTAACTAACCTGCAATACTAATTAAGTAGTAATAGCTAGCGTCTGATCTGGTCTATCGACATTCGCTGAATCGTTCTGGCTGCTGTCGTTTTTGCTGACAAAATAACAATACGGTTTACCGCATAGAAAAATACGGACAGCTTCGTGTATTTACTGTGAAAACGACAAACCGTTTGGCTGATCGCATCACCACATCCGGTGCCTCTATTAAGCATCTCTGCTGCTCAAAGCTTGCTACGCTGTAGCCACACTTGAAATTCGCATCTACTCGCAGCTCATCGCTTCCATAAATCTAAGAATTGTGGATCGCTTTGGCCGACTGCCGAGCTCATTTCTTCGATGTCTTTCTTCCATGCTTCTTCCGCAACCGATGCAGCTGCTCTAGAGAATTCTGTGAGAGCATCACCAACTCCACTTGCAATTGTAGTAAACAGTTCGGAAACAAAATTGATAACAGAACCAATCATACCTGCGGGTCCGGAGAACATTTCTCCTAGCATCGGACCAATGTTCGACATAAACTGATGCAGGCTCTGACCCACATCTCCTAGTGGATTAGCAGTATGCGAAAAGGCTTCAGCCTGGCTTGGAACTTTAGTAATTTCAGATGAAGCTTGAGGAGTTTGCAGCGAATGCTCTATGTTCAAATTCGGAAACTCTTTCATGTCTGCTTGATGGAAAAACGCATCCTGCGAAGCTACAGTTCCATTTTTGCAATCTAAGAATGCTTCTGCGGCCGCTTTTGACGAGGCGTTCATATCGAACTCAGGTAGAAGATGTGCTTCTCCTGCTATCGACTTTAGATTTTTGAACAAGCCTTGAGCGCCGTCATAACCTTCATTGGACACTCCAGGCCCGGAACCTCTATCCATCGTTAGACTTACCCCGTTACCCCAGCACATTAGCTCCCACTAATGTACTTTAGTCTTGCGGCATAAAAAATTCCGGAATGCTTTGTGTATATTCCGTGTATCACATCAACTGAGCAATCCTATCCAAATTTGCAAATGATTCGTTTGCGCTCCTACAAAGAAAGCGAACAATTTGTGAGAAATTTGTGCCAGCAAGCTACGTGTTCTCCACGCAAATAAACAGAACATTCACGCAACTGTACGGAAAAGTTCCTCCCGCTCAAACTAGTGTGTTCCCAACAGGAATAACTGGGCAGACAATTTCGGCTTCGAAATTGCGAATGAGGATAAGAATCAGGCATGGAACTTAGAGATAACATCGAAGCAAAGGCTTCCGCAGAGTCAACAAATAGTGCAAAGCTAAACTTATTAGATGAAAGCTCCGCTACTCCGACAAGCAGATTTGTTAATCAAGAATCGTCGATAATTGCAGATATGCTGAATCACGCAGGTCGTTATGGAAATGCAGGATGTGAAATGGTCAAGCCTGCAGCCACCGAGCTCTCTGCTGCGATGAAGCAATTATCCGGGCAAGATTGCAACGAACTGCTCAAACAAATTCAGGCAAAACAAGACGACTATTTTGCAAAGAGCAATAACGAACATCAATTTGTCGGCCGCCTTGAACTCAAAGATTGGAATGAGCAAACGAATACCTGGAACGATGTCACTCTCTGCGGCAGACAGGCCGGTTATCCAATGAGACCAGAAATAAGAATTGCACAACCAGGAAATACACTCTGGGAAATGGCAACGGATCGGCTTGCGGAGAACAACGGTGGCAAGAAAGAAGGATTCAGCACCAGTGATGTTCGAGCGATGGTAAAGGATACTGCAGCATTGAACGCCATTGCTGATCCGAGCAAGATCGCAGTAGGCGATGCTATCACATTGCCGATGTGGAACCAAAAGTCATAGCAGCAGCAAAGGATTTGCTGCTTGCGGCGACCTGGTTTCAGCAAGTACCACAGGAATGGCTGCTGCACGAACCGCATCCACTCTTTTTCTTCGGCGCCGAAGAACTTGCCATTCCTTGCCCGACATCAGGAGTACTGCCGCCGGAAATTACAAACGCATTCCAGATGCGGTTGAGATCGTCACTGCCACACTCAACGCAAACCGGCTTGCTTTCGTCCATCATTGAACGCTCGAGGGTGACTACTTTGTCACAGCCTTTGCAGCGATAATCATAACTCGGCATAGTGATTCCTCTTTGTCTTCCCTTATGGTGTGCTTGTTGCTGGAGCAGGTGTTGGCTTTGGAGTTACGCTATCCGGTTCCTGGCTTTTTTGCTCGGCGGTCGGTGGCGTGGGCTGGTTCTTGTTCTCCTCAGTTCCTGTTGGCGAGGGTTGAGTCTTACTCTCTCCTGAACCAGCCTGACCCTTGTTTTGCTCAGTGCCGGCCGGCGGCGCCAACTTCTGCTCTTGCTTCTTCGATTTTAGCTTATTGTAGTCGAGCTCACCAGTAAAGAGCGCGCGAATGTCATTGACCATGATTATCGCCATGAGCGTAATCAGACTGATGAATCCCCACTTAACCAGCTCACCCTGCACTTTCTCTTCCATCGGTTTGCCACGAATAGCTTCCAGCAACTGGAAGAAGAGGTGCCCACCATCCAGCGCAGGGATAGGCAGAAGATTCACAATTGCCAGGTCCATACTAATCAAAGCTGTGAACTGGAATAATTGCGTCCAGTCATTTTGTGCCAGTTCCGCACCCCATTTAATAACAACCAGAACACCGTGCAGATCGCCAAGAGAGGCACCAGGTGCCGCGCCGGGCGCTTTATGCTCCATCCATCCGAAAAAGATTTGATGCATCATTCTGCCAAGGGTCGAAACCATTTGACCGGTCAGGTCACACAATTCAGTGAACGCCCTGCTTGCAATTTCCGTAGGCGGCGCATTCAATTTCTCTATAGCGGGCACAAGACCCATTCCAAGTTTGCCGTCCGCGTTCGTCGTGGCTTTAATATCGACGTGCTCCGCTTTTGCTTCGCCTTCAGGCTTGCCTCGCAAATCTTCGGGCTCACGCAAAATATGCAATGTTACGGCTTGCGCCTTGTGCTTTGACAAATATTCGATGACCTGTCCGGTTGTCTTCACTTTCATCGAATCAATCGCATCAATTCGATCGCCGATGAGCACACCCGCATCACGAGCCATGGGAAGACTGTTCGGAAGTTCTTTCACATAAACTTTGTCAACAGGTACTCCAACCATGCACACCATGGCGATCATGACTATATAGGCAAAAATCATATTCATGCCAACGCCAGCAAATGCAACCAGCGCGCGCTGCCAGATAGGAAACTTTTTGAACGGCTTCAGTGGCACACCGTAAGCTTCGTGCGCCAGGTTGGATTCGTCGCCAAGCTCAGGTATAGCGACATAACCGCCCAACAAAAGTGCATGAATCTTGAACTGAGTTCCCCATTTTTCGCCAAGTGTCCACGATGGACCGAACGGCAGACCAAAGCCAAAAACCGGCGTCTGAAAGCCGAAATATCTAGCGACGGAGAAATGTCCAAATTCGTGGATTATGATGAGCACGCTTAAAATGCCGAGCATCAAAAGCACAGATAAAACGTTAGGCACTTAAAAAAACTCCCGCGCGGGAAACGCAACAATACTAAAACCAACGCTTGCTGATGTATCTCTACATCAAAACTGGTCCAGGGTCACATCTTTATAGTAATACGATAATATCTGCGATGCATTATAACCCTGTTCGCTTAAGTACTTGGCACCCCATTGAGACATGCCGAGACCGTGCCCAAAACCCCGCCCTGCCACAAGATAAGAATCCATGTCGAGCCCGATGTTGAAGGCCGTGCTGGGCAATGCGAGGATCTTGCGCAGTTCTTCTCCGCTGAGCAGCAGCGTTTGCAGAGTACCTGTGACCATCGCCAATGTTACTCTTTGTGAGGGACTGCGTTCCAGAGGAAAGATGCCAAGCAGTCCGCCTATGTCACGTCCCTGTTTTTTGAGCGCCTCTTCAATATTCGAGACTGCGACGCTTCTATTCCAGTTGAAGTGCGGAGACTGATCGTCGAAGTCCGGAACGCTTTTCAGATAAGGCACCTTGCCGCCCCAGACGTGTTCGGCCTTTTCCGTGCATCCGCCGCCTGCGCTGTGAAAGAATGCAGTCACGACTTTGCCATTGTGTTTGAGCACCTGACCGCGAGTTTCGGCGACAGCACGATTGCTGTTGTCAGATTCAGTCTGAATTCCGAGGTAAACCTGATCTTCGGTGCTTGCTTTAAGATCGTAGCCTTCGCTCTGATGTTTGCCGACATTAGCCAGCGCATAAGAACGTGCCGCTATGGACTGCGCTTTCAGTGCTTCTAAATTCCAGCCCGAAGGCATTTCAGACGGAACAACCGAAAGAAGGTAGTCTTCCAGATCGACGTTATTGATGAGCAGAAATGAGCGATCTTCAGTCCGGGGTTTTATCGTGAGCTTGCCGCGGTAGCCTTTGCCGTTGCAGGCAATTATTGCATCTTGCGTATTGGTTTCGAATATATAGCCCGGCACCACAGGCGGTATCGTCACTTTTTTCTCGATAAATGGTCCGGTTTGGTAAGCAACAGGGCGCAGAACTTCCTTAGGCGCAAGAGGCGTTTGCGGCGGCTCGGCAGATCTAACGGGAACAGAGAATTTCGGTGCCCGCGAGTCCACTACTACTGGTGAGCTTGTGAAACCCTTGCGAGTGCCGCGTGAGCTGAAGCGTTTAACGTAATTAACTGTTTCGTATTTTCTTATGCCTGATGCCAACAATAATTGATTCGAACGCGCATGCGCTAATTTGCCGGAAAAGCTCAGGCGCTTACCTGAGGGTCCATCTTCCAGCGAAATGATCCAGCGGCTTTGCGCAGGCAATTCGGCAAGAAGTTTATGTGTGGATTCATCGAATAAACGAGCACCATCCGGACAGCTTATTTCAGCTTCAGTTGCCGAGGAAGACAGCGCAATATTGATTGTTCTGTTGTAATTATAAGCTGCTGCGCCTTGTGGATCGGCGGCGGGCAAGGCAGCTCTTGCGTCGACATTCTGGACGATGGGCTGAACCGGCTTTTCGAGCACCATGGCTGGTGCGACCGGGCAGAGGAATTGCTTGCTGTTTTGTGCGGAATCTTCCTTAAGCTCAGGAGCAGAATTCGCCGCTGCGTTTGTTTTACTTGTGCTGCTTGATGGGTCGAACTGTATTCGTTCAAGGGCTGAAACCGGCGCAGCGAACAAAGCGCAGACGATGACTCCAACGGACAATGCAGTCCAGCGACGCGCAAAAGAATTGCGCCAGTTAAAACGCGCACTTTTTGCGGCTATCGCGGAAACAAATTTTCCGCCATTTGAGTTCAATCCCTCAAAACGAGAGGCTTGCAACCACATAGAAGGTACAGTTTCGGCAGCGGAACTTTCTTGTGGAACTGCGCATTCTTCAGCCTGACAATACATATATACAGCAGCCAGTGCAGCGGCTATCTCGTCGCTATGTTCGCTTTCAATTTCACGATAGTCTGCGCGCTTTTCCATAGAAGGCATTATAGCCTTGATTTCCCTCGAGCAAAATTAGCTTTCCTACTGATAAAACGGCAATTTATGTGTAGAGTCCCCGATGCAGTGGACTCGCTTGCGCTCGCCAGCTGGTCCTCATCGGCCATGCGTCGCCCTTCTCCTGATTCGCCGTGAACCAGGGCGAGGCATGGCCTCGCCCCTACACATAAGCTAGAGACAGAAAAAACATTTTCTTGAGGCAAGAACTAAGAAAATAGTCGCTAAGGGAGAGCGCGAATTCTCTGGGACCGATATTGGAACCTTAGTATGTCCTAAACTGCTTCATGTTAAGGGCGGCGGAGTCTTCAAGAGCGAGGGTGGTACAATAGAGAAGCTTCAATCTCGGATTTTCTAGCTGAGACAACTAGTCTGCACGCGCCGTAAGCACGCCTGCTGCGAGGCTTTAGAGCCGTCTCACCAGAGGACAAATGAACAGCCCTGTCGAACAATCGAAGACAAGCACCGGTGACTGCGGGCACCATGACGGCGAACATGACTGTCATGGACATCACCATGAGCAAGAAATTAGCTTGGCGCCCAAGCTGCGTCACGAACCTGAAGGTGTTTTTTCTAAAATCGTCGGTTTTATGGACATTGCAGGGGTCTTTGCATCAACGCTCTGCACCATCCACTGCATTCTACTGCCCTTAGTAATGGCACTCCTGCCCGTTCTGGCAAGACCAATCATGGAACATGATTTTGTTCATGTCGGGCTCGCCGGGTTTGTTCTGGTATTTTGTTTGATGGCTTATATTCCAGGCTATCTCAGTCACCGCGACAAACGGCTAATTTGGATTGGTGCTGCTGGACTGACCCTTGTGTTCTTTGCGACTTTTGTGGCCCGCTTCTGGGGCGAGATTGCCGAAGGCGTGATTATCACCATGGGTAATACCGTAATCATCTTCGGGCACATGCTCAATCGCAGACTACTTGCGCACGCAAAGTGCAAACACTCGCACTGACGTATGGCTGGCATGGCTACATCCACCCAGTCACAGGGCTCGGTCATTTTAAGATCCTACCGATCCAACCGGCGCCATCCAGAAACTAAAGCTTGCCTCACTCCGCCGCTGATCGCTGCTTCAGAAGGCAGATGATAACTGGGTTTGCTGTTCTCATACCAGGCATGAGGCGGCTCAATTCGCCTTCTGGAACTGTTCATACTAACGTCATCTGATTCCAGGTGCACACCGGGGACTTTATCGCTGGTCCCGCCCTTGAAAACTTGCTGATTCAAATTCGAATCATTTAATTCTTTGCCTACATCGATTTGAGCTACTGTTTGGTCTTTTGGCGCCTTCTCGGCGTTGTCAAGCTGTTCCATTCCGGACATAAACTGCTCCTGGGAAACAATCGGATATAAAGTGACATAGTCATAATTCCCTGCGAATACCCCTTTTACACACGTTTCCTGCAATAATTTATCTGATCGACGGGGAAGGTCTATGAGTGCTGCCAGCGTGAGCAAAGAAAGCCAATTCTGCCAAATAACTGAGGCAATGAAACCCAAAACCCGCGAAGATGGGTCGTATAGACTCGCGTTCTTAACTGCCCATCTATCAATGGTATCGTCCGACTATATATCTGATGCATTGATGCAATGCAGAAACGGTTCTTTAGGCGAGGCCATTCGTGCCCGTGCTATCGAACCGATTGCTTATGATGTATATTCCGATGCTATCAAACACCTTACCTGCATTCTTCTATATCTGATTTCTTTTGAGCAAGGCGAAACATGCCCTGATTGGCTCGCCGATTTTCTGGCTTCCTCTGTCCGTTCTATGGATCAGGTTGTGCAGGATGGACCCAGTGTAAAAGCAATCATGGAGCGCTATGTCCAGAGCACGGGAGAGGACATTTACAATGTTTGCCCGCGAAATATTTTCTACGACTTTGGCTATGGTCCTGCTGCGGAAGAAGCATCGCATGCACTTGCGGAACGCTTACAAAACAGCATTATAGAGCGTTCGCATACATTGCTGATGGCACTTACGAAAGACCGCGATTACATCGAAAAAGCATGGCGCGATATGATTGCTCAAAATACTCTGGCACTTGAATGATAGACGGGCTTGCGCTGAATTTCGCTTCAGTTAATTACCTCGAATAGCGGTGAAATCCGCCATTTGGAAGATCGTTTCTAACGGGAAAGCCACCGTGTCCCGCATTCTCGCCTTTAGTCGGGAAACCGCCGTGTCCAGCATTTTCACCCCTGGTCGGGAAACCGCCGTGTCCGGCATTTTCACCTCTGGTTGGGAAGCCACCGTGTCCCGCATTTTCGCCTCTAGTTGGGAAGCCGCCGTGTCCCGCATTCTCGCCTCTAGTTGGGAAGCCACCGTGTCCGGCATTCTCTCCTCCGGTGGGGAAGCCGCCGTGTCCCGCATAGCGACCATAGATCGAGTTATCGCAAATCAGCTCCTGAGGCTCCGCTGCTTGCGCAGGCTTATGGCTATTTGCGTCCTTGATGAACTGAGCCTGGTCTTCGAGACTTACCAGAGGTCTGCTTGCTTGCTCATGGCTTGCATCCAGCTTCAGCTCCGGCATTTCTATTTCATTCATTGGGTGGCTCATTTCAATTCCTCCGGTTCATGTTCACAGCTTAGGCGGAGTTTCTGAAAAAGATCTGAGAACCCATAGAAATCTAAGAACCCATTGAGCCGAGCACTCTCAAATTGACTTTCTTTTCGTAGTCACTTTTGCCATTTGCAAATTTTCGACCAGCCAGGCTTACTGCTTTTTCTACGTTTCCGATAAGCCATACGAGTCATCTAGTCCATTTGGCGGTTTTCAAATCCCATGGCTGGTCATTTTACACAGGGAGAGCGCGTGAGCTTGTGTGCATTCCTTTGGAAAAGGAAAAGAACACTCTGGAAAAGGAGAAGAGCACCCTTACCCAGTGCACATAACAAAAAAGGCGGCACCGTAGCACCGCCTTTTCCAATAATTTATTGATCCAAATTAGCCTTTGAGCGCTTCAGCACCAGCGACGACTTCAAGCAGTTCTTGCGTAATGCTTGCCTGACGTGCGCGGTTGTAGATGAGCGTGAGTGAACCGATGAGTTCTTGTGCATTGGTTGAGGCATTAGACATCGCGTTCATACGTGCAGCCAGTTCTGATGCAGATGCATCGAGCAAGGCCTGGAACACGACGTTTTCCAGGTATTTCGGAATCAATTCAAGTTCCAGTACCTGAGTGATCGATGGCTCAAACAATGTCTGCGGAGCAAGTTCGGTTACCTCGCTGGCCTCTGGGAGTTCAACCGGGAGGAACTTGGTGTTGTGCACTTCGGAACGCAACATATTGATGAAGTGAGTGCTAATGATTTCTACTGCGTCAACAGTACCGTCGAGATAGTACTCAGCGGCGCGATCCGCAATCATCTTCGCTTCTTGCACTGTCGGGATTGCCGGCAGCAGTGTGTAAGGATCGCCGAGTTTCTCGACTTTGAGCGATCTGAAGAACATTGCTGCCTTCAAACCAACCCTGATCACTTTTACAGTCTTGCCTTCAGCTTCCAGCTTGCGAATACGTTCAAGCGAATTTCTCAGAACCGAACTGTTGTACGAACCGCAAAGTCCGCGGTCGGAAGTAACTACAATCAGTGCTACAGACTTGACTTTTCTGCGACGCAGAATTGGAATCTCGTGCAGGTCGATATCAGCGACTTCTCGGACGATCTCTCTGATTAGCTTAATTACTTTCTGCGTAAATGGTCTTGCGGCCAGCGTTCTTGCTTGAGCGCGGCGCACCTTCGCTGCAGCGACCATTCTCATCGCTCGAGTGATCTTTTGTGTGGATTGAACGCTCTTTATGCGTCTTCTGATCGCTTTTAGGTTTGCCATTTTTGAATTGCCTTTGCTCTTCTTCTAAATTTCAGTATTTGCAGGGGCGATATTCATCGCCCCCAATTACCCGTAACGCTTACTTCTTGAAGAAGTTGTTTTTGAATTCAGTCATTGCGTTGAAGATTGCATTCTGATCGTCTTCGCTCGGCTTTTTGCCTTCGTTGAGCTTGGTTTCAATATCTTTGGCTTTGGTGCTGAGATATTTCTTCCACTCATCTTTGAAGCGTGCAATTTCTTTATTGTCGACATCATCAAGAACGCCGCGATTGGCAGCGAAGATGAGTGAAACTTGCTGAGCCAATGAAAGCGGATCGTATTGCGGCTGCTTCAGAACTTCGATGAGCTTTTGACCGCGACGAATCTGGTCTTGTGTTGCTTTGTCGAGGTCTGAAGCGAACTGAACGAATGCTTCCAGTTCTCTGAACTGTGCGAGGTCGAGACGGAGCTTACCGGCAACCATCTTCATGGCTGGGGTTTGCGCAGCACCGCCTACGCGGCTAACCGAGATACCTGCGTTAATAGCAGGGCGGATACCGGCGTAGAACAAGTCTGTTTCAAGGAAGATCTGACCGTCTGTAATTGAGATGACGTTTGTCGGGATGTATGCAGACACGTCACCAGCTTGGGTTTCGATAATCGGAAGAGCTGTAAGTGATCCACCACCAAGTGCAGCAGACAACTTCGAGGCGCGCTCGAGCAAGCGGCTATGCAAGTAGAACACGTCACCAGGATAAGCTTCACGACCTGGTGGTCTGCGAAGCAAGAGTGACATGGCGCGGTAGGCGGCTGCGTGCTTGGACAAGTCATCGTACACGTTGAGAGCGTGCATTCCTTTTTCCATGAAGTATTCACCGATAGCGGCACCGGAGAATGGAGCGAGGAACTGCAGCGCTGGTGCTGCTGTTGCTGGAGCAGAAACGATTACGGAGTATTCCATCGCGCCGTTGTCTTCGAGAACTTTTTGAATACGGGCAACGGTTGATTCTTTTTGACCGATTGCGATGTAGATGCAGACCGGGCGGTTCGGCTGAGTCTTCTGGTTGATGATTGCGTCGATAGCGACGGCGGTTTTACCAGTTTGACGGTCGCCGATGATCAACTCACGCTGTCCACGTCCGATCGGAATCATACCGTCGATAGCGGCGATACCAGTCATCAACGGCTCGCAAACTGATTGACGGGCGATAATACCAGGAGCTTTCTTTTCGATTGCTCGGTATTCAACCGGGAATTTCTCTGATGGTGTGATCGGTCCCTTGCCGTCGATCGGCTGACCGAGCGGGTTGATAACGCGACCGAGCAAGCCGTCACTTACTGGAAGAGAAGCGATACGACCGGTGGTCTTAACCGTCATTCCTTCAGTGATGGTTCTGCCCGAACCCAGAATAACGACACCGACGTTGTCTTCTTCGAGGTTGAGAACCATGCCCATTGTGTGCTCGGCATCATCGAACTCAACGAGTTCGCCTGCCATTGCTTTTTCCAATCCGTAAATACGGGAGATACCGTCGCCAACCTGAAGGACGCTGCCCACGTTGGTGACGCTAAGGCTTGCTTGATATTCCTTCAGTTGTTTCTTAAGTACGGAGGTAATCTCTTCCGGTTTGATTGCCATGATTCTTTTCCTCTACCTTACCTTTTATTTCTACAGAATCTATTTCTTTTGAACTTGTTTTGCCATGCGCTGCTGCTTAAACAGAAAGCAACGCCTTCTCAATTCCCTGCAAACGTCCTCTCAAGCTGCCGTCGATAACCTCATCACCGACGCGCAGCACATAGCCGCCGATAAGAGATTTGTCTACATGCGCTGTGAGTTTGACTTTCTTGTTCAGTCTCTTTTGCAGCTTATCTTCAATGCTTGCCACTTCCTCTGCCGAAATCGGTTCAGCACTGGTGATGGTGCCTTCAGCTCGATTAAGCTTTTGAAGAAGCAGAGCTTTAAATTCATCCAGAATCGCCGGTAAAAGATGCAACTTGCCTCTTTCACAAAGCAGTCTCAGCAACTGTGCTGTGAGAGTGTCGAGACCAGTAGATGCTTCCTTGATGAATTCAAGTTTCTTCGGGGCAGCAATGGATGGATGCTTGAAAAGAACCATCAACTCGGGATCACTTGTGAAAACACCGCCGAGTGCATTCAAGTTCTCGAACACTGTTCTGGGATCACCGGTTTCTTCCGTCAGTTGCAGAAGCGCGTTTGCGTATTGAATGGCAGAACTTCTATCTTCAGATTTCATTAGTTGCCTCCGCCATGTCCATTACCATTGCCGCCTGATTTTCCAGATTCGAGCTGATCAATAAATTGAGCATGCAATCTGGATTTAGCACTGCTGGTGATGGCACCAGGCAATGTAGCCTCAGCCAGTCTCACCGCTACTGTTGCAGCGCGGCTCTTCATTTCAGTGAAAGCCTGCTGCTTTTCAGCTTCGATTTGCTGGGTGATTCGCTCGCGCAGAGCCTTGGCGTCATTCTCTGTTTGCACGGCAATTTCAGCTTTCATGTCTGCAGCCACCTTGCGTGCATCCTCAAGGATTTTTTCACTCTCGTGCTCTGCGTTTTCGATTCTCGCCTTTTGCTGATTGAGAAATTCTTGTCCTTCTTTATGGGCTTTCTCAGCCTCACTCAGAGCATTCTCGATAGCTTCTTTGCGAGCCGCAAACATGCCCGGAGTTACTTTCGACCAGAGATATATAAGGAAACCGACCAAGAGCAGCCAGTTGATCAAATTGTTTTCGAATAATTTGAATAAGCCTTCCATGTCTATGTCTCCTCAAGGTTCTTACGGACCTTGCTGGCATCAAGTTGAACGGCAACCGGCTCACCAAGTATCTTTTGTGTAATTTCTTCCACAAGCTCTCTTTCGTGTGCCACCAGACCGTCAATCAGACTTTCGCGTTCGGCTGCGATTCTAGCCTTGGCGCTTTCCAGGTTTGCTAGTCCTTCGTTTCGAACCTTTTCCAGCGCGGACGTTTTGTCCTTGCTGGCTGCTGCCACAGCGGAAGTTATCACGCCGTGGGCTTCGCTTCTTATATTCTTGAGTCTGGTTTCGTAGCCGTCCACAAGCTCAGTCGCCTGTTGCCTGGCGGCCCGGGCGGCATCGAGATCGTTCTGAATCTTTTCTTGACGCTTCGCGATCGCTTTGCCGACCGGCTGGAGCATGATCTGATTCAACAGAACCATGAATACCAGAAAGCTGGCTACGAATATTACTAGAGTGCCGTTGATTTCAAACATTGCTTAGGAAATCTGCCTTACGTATTCGGTGTGTGTCATGCCTACTTTCTCGGTTGAAGGAGCTGTAGAACCGAAGGTGTACAACTGGATTGCGATAACGAATGCCAGAAGACCAAGAGCTTCCATAAGTGCTGCGATGATGATGGCGTTAACCAGGAGTTTGGTTGCCATTTCTGGTTGGCGAGCCATGCCTTCCAGTGCGCGGGATCCGGCGACACCAATGCCGATACCAGGTCCGATTACGCCGACGGCTGCAATGCCTGATCCAACAAGAGATGCTGCGCGAATAATTGTTGCGCTGTCAATTGTGCCGGTTGCTTGTGCGATTAGTGTGTGGTCCACCTTAGTACTCCTTCTGTGTGTTCCGTGGTTCTTGGTAAGCCTCAGCCGGGAAGCTGAGCTGTTTCACAAACCTTTGCTTCCAGTGAATTTTGTTCTCCGGTTGCTTGAGCCTGCGATTTTGTTTGAACTGTCATATCTGATTCTTGTGATATTTCGAATTAGTGATGCGATACCGTTAAGCCAATGTAAATGCTGGTTAGCAGAGCAAATACAAAGGCTTGTATCACTCCGATAAACATTTCGAATGCCATGACTCCTGTAGGAAGAAGTACAGGCACCATTGCTAATGCTGCTGCTCTCATGAGTTCGTCTGCGGTAATAACCATCATCAATCGGAGAGCCAGGGTTGCAGGGCGGATGATGAGGTCGAGCCATTCAATCGGGTTGAGATAGAGCTTCAAGTATTTGCCACCGTGTGCCCAGAATCCCGAACCGACATAGACGAGTAATGCGATACAGGCAAGACCAAAAGTAACATTGAAATCTGTGGTGGGTGAGCAAACTTCCATCGGCTCGCCACCGTGGTGAGGCCAGCCTGCGATGTGCTCTTCTAAGAATTTCCAGGGACCAACTCCAATGAAGTTGCCGAGAAGAACGAAGAGAAAGATTGAACTGATGAGGGGGAAAAACTGTTTGTAATGGTGTCCCATTTGACCTTTGCAAAGATCTTCCAGGAAGCCGTAGATACCTTCGAGGATAGCTTGACCTTTGTTTCCGGGACCTTGCGAAGTCAATGTCGGAGTGATCACTGCCGCGAGTCCCAGAATGAGCCCCATGCAAGCCCAGCTCAAAACGAGAGTGTCGACGTGTATATCTCCCCAGTGTCCTAACTGCGGGATTCCGAGAAAAGGACTGTTGTTGAACGATGCATCTGTAATATTCAGTGCGCTAAGCGGCAAATTTTTTCCAAGCATGAGTAATCCGAGTTAGTCGGGGTTTCGTGCCTGCATGATATCAGCTAGAGGGTGCTGTCCTCCGCCACTGCAACACCATCTTAAAGATCTATGTGTTAGAGATGTTTACAGTGATTCACATCGAACTCAGACTGACAACCGTTCTTGAGCCTCCATCATGCAGCCAGTGTTGATTTTAGGCCGGCTGAGAGGCTCAATTACACAGTGTTTCGAAGGCTAAAAGTGTTGTTGAGCTTATTTAATTTTGCTCATCTTCGTAGTCGTCGAAAGGATTTCTCTGCCCTGATTGCTCCTGCTGCTTTTTCGCAGTTTTAGCTGAAGACTTATCAGACTTAGCCGCTGGAATACTCTGCAGGGAGTTGGCTTTCATCACCATTCTTGCCAAACCAAATCCACCGCCAAAAAGAGCCAGTCCTGTTGAGAACCACGGTGCGGTGTGGAACTGCTTGTCGAGCCATGAGCCGGCATATACGCCAATTGCCAGTAGGATAGCCGCCCCAATCACGGCATCACTGACGACGAAAAGCGCTTGCTTCAGATTTGAATTGTCACCGCTCTCATTTTTGTCCATATACTCAATTATAGAGCGCAAGCATCGAAGACACGGTGAGGACAGGCTAGCTGAGCTTCTATCTCGTTGTCGCAGGCAGGAATCGTTGATATTAGAAGCGTGAGAGCAGCAGGTCGAAACCGAAACCAGCCAAGTGGCAGGCAATCCCAGCATTATCAGATGGCAAGAAAAGCTCCCAAGATGCTATATTCAAGCTATAACCCCGGAAACTGCTGATCAGCTTCCCGCAGACCGATCTAAATTAATAATGACGGGCAAAATGGGTATAGTCGAAGTAAAGGGGCATTTGGGAGAAGCAGCCTCCCAAACTCGGGGAATAAGATTAAGTGTCTCTTTGATAAACTATTTGATCAGTTCTAGTAGATTAGCGGGCCATTTTGTCTCGTTGTAAAGGAAGGAGTTCCACACCATGTTCAGCAGATTTGCCTCACTTGTTAAGGCATTCTTCAATAGCCTGATGGGCAAAATGGAAGATCCAGAAATGATGCTGGAACAAACCTACCAAGACCTTCAAAACAACCTGATTCAAGTTCGTCAGGCTGTGGCTCAAGCTATTGCAACAGAGAAACAACTCGAACAACAGCTGAACAAGAACAAAGACCAGGCACAAACCTGGCAAAATCGTGCCGCAATGGCTGTCCAGCAGGGCAATGATGACCTGGCCAGACAGGCGCTGCAACGCAAACAACAGTACGCGCAGGCTGCAGCCGATCTGGAAGCTCAGTTGAAGCACCAGAGAGAAGCGACAAACGTATTGCGCCAGCGCCTCACTGAACTGGAAGGCGAAGTTCAAAAGGCTTACACAAAGAAACAAGTGCTCATCGCTCGCGACAAAGCAGCTCAGGCTACAAGCAAAGCAAACGAAATTCTCTCCAAATCATCTGCAGACGGTGCGCTCTCCATCATGGATAAGATGGAACAGAAAGTTTCCGAGCGCGAAGCAAAAGCCGCCGCTCTTCAAGAGCTGGGTTCAGATCAACTCGACAAGAAATTCAAGAGCTTCGAGGGTCAGGTTGATATCGAAGCCGAATTGATGATGCTGAAGGGTCAGGGCACTGGCGGTCAAAAGATGATCACCAACAACAGTGTGAATACCAAAGAGCCGGTTCTCGTTGAAGCCAACGATACGGTAGACGTTGAAGACGTTCAAGAGAAGAAAGACTAATTCATCTGTTCGCGCGCTGAAAGGGCATTGCCGTGATAAACGACGAGCTGGAGTCTGAGCTGCTAAAGTTACGTCAGGCTGTAGCAAGCTCCATCGCAGTAGAGAAGCAGCTGGAAACGCAGATCGACAAGACGAAAGTGCAGATCTCGATGTGGGAGAAGCGTGTCGCAATGGCGCGCGCTCGCCAGGCAGAGAATTTGGCTGTGCAAGCGGAATCACAGATTCAAGAGCTGAAGCAGTCGGAAACTCAACTTCAAGTTGAATTGATGTCTCAGCACGATTTTAGCGAGCAACAAAAGAAGGAATTATCAAAGCTTGAAGCCCGCAGATTCTCCACGGGCGGCTCTGGAACAGAGGCTCTAGCCGCGGCAGATTCGACTCTTTCTACTATTTCTCGGATGGAAAATAAAATAGTCGAGCATGAATCACTTGCAGAAGTAACAGCACCCGATCCAGTTGAGCAGCAGTTCAAAAAACAAGAAGATCCGATCGAACAAGAACTGCAAGCTCTCAAAGAACAAGCGGCTAAGAACAAGAAAAAGAAATAGCGCTATCGAACTACACCACAACGGCATCGTTGCCCAGGAGTTTGCTTTTCTCTAAAAAGTATTCTTTGAATCGTCCTTCGAGAATAGCATCACGACAAGCTTTTGTTTCCTTATGCAGAAAATGAATATTGTGAATCGACAGTAGCGTTGAAGCCGTCATTTCTTTCATATGCACGAGATGATGCAGATAAGCGCGCGTGTGATTGCTGCAAGTGAAGCATTTGCAGCCAGGTTCAAGCGCGTCGAAATCCTCGCGGAATTTCGCATTGCGAAATGACACACGTCCATTGCTGGTAAAAGCCGCACCATGACGAGCAAGCCTGGTCGGCAAAACACAATCGAACATATCTATGCCGCAATAGACTGCATGCAGGATATCCCATGGAGTTCCCACTCCCATTAAGTAACGCGGCTTGTTTCGCGGCAAAAGAGGCGCGGTGAATTTCACCATTTTCTCGATCAACGAACGCTCCTCACCCACGGCGACACCGCCGATGGCGAACCCTGGCAGGTCGAAACTCGTCACAACATTTGCCGATTCACGGCGCAGTTCCTCATAAGTACTTCCCTGCACTATACCGAAAAGAGCTTGTTCACTGGCTCGGCTGTGGTGCTTGATACAAACCTCCAGCCATCTATGCGTGCGTTCCATTGCGGCTTTGGCCTCATCGTATGTGGCCGGATTTTTCACGCATTCATCAAAAGCCATGATGATATCAGCGCCGAGTGAATTCTGGATCTCCATCGACTTTGCCGGACCAATGAAATGCTCTTGTCCATTCACGTGATCTTTGAATGCAACTCCGTCTTCACTGATCTTTCGCAAATCTTCCAAACTGAAAACCTGGAATCCTCCCGAGTCAGTAAGAATTGGCTTCTTCCAGGAAGAAAAGCCATGCAAGCCACCGGCGCGCTCAATCAGTTTGTGTCCCGGACGCAGGTAGAGATGGTAAGAATTGGCAAGAACAATCCGGGAGCCGGCGGAATCAACTTGATCCCAGGTCAGAGCTTTGACTGTTGATTGAGTACCCACCGGCATGAACACCGGTGTTTTGACTTCGCCGTGCCGAGTTTTGAACGCACCTGCTCTGGCCCCAGACCATGGGCATTCGGCATGAATTTCATAGGTTACAGCGTGCATCATATATAAAGGATTCCATTCAGCTGAGCGCCTACTGTTTTCAAAAAGGAGCGACTCCCCTACATTTTAATGAAATCAACCTTCAAATCCCTCTTGAATTTCAGCAGAAGCGTTCATTTGTCATTAAAATAAGATAGGTAGACCTGCGAGGCGTGACATGAAAATAACACCCAGAGTGCTTCTATTTACTTGCTGCTGGCTTTGCGTGCTGCAAACAGCTCTGGCGTGCGTCCTGGTAGCTACGCAGCAATCAAACCTCTAAATAAATGGCAGGCAACGCGTGTTTTATGTAGGGGTCTGGCTCCTCATGGGCGCCCTATTTGAATATTCCTGAATGGGCATCAGTGAGGCGCCCCTGGCATTTCAACAAGAACTCCCAACTACAAATGTTCAGCTACCGCTACAACGCCTTCGCTGTCTTGTTGCTGTTGCATCGTATATAAATTGGAATAGGTCCCATTCTGGCGCAGAAGTTCATCATGCGTTCCAGATTCGACTATTTGACCCTTTTCTAGAACAATAATCCGATCCGCATTTTGGATTGTCGACAGCCTGTGAGCAATAACGATGCTTGTGCGGCCCTTCATCAATCTGTTCAGCGCTGCTTGCACGGCGCTTTCATTTATATTGTCGAGTGAGCTTGTTGCCTCATCCAAAATCAATATGCGCGGATTCTTCAAAATCGCCCGAGCAATTGAAAGTCGTTGCCTTTCTCCACCACTGAGTTTGTAACCGCGTTCTCCAGCTATGGTGTCATACCCCTCAGGTAGCGACAGGATGAACTCATGAATATTGGCGGCTTTGGCGGCATCTATGATTTGTTCCATGCTTGCCTGCGCATTGGCGTAAAGAAGATTGTCCTTAATGCTGGCATGGAAGAGGAAACTTTCCTGCGTAACTATGCCGATTTGCTTGCGCAAACTGCTGAGTTTTATCTCGTTGATGTCTTTGCCATCGAGACAAACCTTGCCCTTTTGTACTTTATAGAAACGAGGTATCAATGCTGCCAGGGTAGACTTGCCCGCACCAGAAGAGCCGACGACAGCTAGAAACTCGCCTGGTTTTGCCGAGAATGTAAGTCCACTGAAAATTTCACTACCTCCGGTATATGCGAAGTGCACATCATCAAAACTGATGCTGCCTTGCAATTTCGCCTCATCCAGCGGTTCACCTGTTTCATAGTCCTCTTGTTTGAGATCGAGATAATCAAAGATGCGTTCGAATACAGCCAGAGCACCAGCTATTTGCACCTGAACACCGGTAAGCGAGGAAGCCGGTCCATATAGCCTGGTGATGAGAGCAATAAAAGCGATAACGGTGCCCAAACCAACATAACCATGCACCACCATATAGGCACCACCCATCCATACCAGGGCAGGACCAGCCAGAGTCATCGTCATAACGATCATCATGAACCAGCGACCGATCATCGACAGGGTAATTTCGGAATGCATCAAGTCATTGCAAAGCGCCAGGAATCGGTTGTGCTCTGCATCTTCCATGCCGAAGATTTTTGTCAGAGTTACGCCCGAAATATTCAAAGTTTCCTGGCTGCGATTAGCTACCTCATCTCGCTTTTGCCTTGTTATTTTTCGCTGCTTGTACATACCACGGCCAACCGGCCAGAGCGGAAAGATCATGACGGGCAGCAGAAGTACAGCCATTATTGCAAGGCGCCAATCAAGCCAAAACATAGTAATCAGCGTGGTAATCAGAACAAGAACATTGCTTATGATCGTAGTAATCGTGCCAGATACCACATCATCTAGGCTGTCGATGTCGCTCGACACCCGATTCAGCAATTCACCAGCTCTGGTGACTGCAAAGAATTCCAGAGGCATTCTCTGCAAGTGAGCGACAATCTGGCAGCGCAAATCGCGCATCACGCCTTCAGCCATTCCTGCGTTGACGAAGCCCTGTAAGACGCTGATGCCGCCGCTAAAAAGCCCAGCGGCGATCATTCCACCTGTGCATAAAAGAACTTCGTTGACACTCTTGTGCGGAATAGCTTTATCCACAAGAGATACGGTTAATATAGATGGGGCAAGACCTATCGCTGATTGAACAGCAACAAGTATCAAAAGAAGAACCACTTCCTTTTTATATGGATGGAAG
>JBIKOL010000248.1:0-7899 GCA_044358055.1 Obscuribacteraceae bacterium (SeqCode) | reverse complement strand
GAAATGCTTGCCTTCGCCGCTGATTATAAGCGCGCGCACATTGTTTTGTGCAGCAAGGTGATCGAGAGCTTTTGGAAAATCCGACCAGAAAGCTTTTGTCATTGCATTGGCTTTTTCCGGCTGGGTGAATTTCAAGTACGCAATGTTTTCCCTGACTGCCAGTTCAATGGTTTCCGATCTCTGTTGATCGATCGTTTCAGTCTTTTCCATTTCTTATGCTCCAGTAGGTGTTTTCATTGGATGCCAGTCGTCCAGGAAGAAGTCACGGACCAGTGCATGATCCGGATCAACAGCGTATTTTTTGAAATCGTGAATGCCTTCGTCTTCGAGTATTTCAACGTCAAGAAAGAAATTGCCGGTGCAGGATTTGGCCGGTCGGTTCAGAATAATGTATGCAGCATCAGCCATGATTTCGGGCGTTCGACTGCCTTTAATCATTTCGTCACCACCCAGCAAATTTTTTACTGCAGCGGTGGCAATAGCTGTTTCGGGCCAGAGTGAATTTACAGCTACTCCAATTTTGCGGAATTCTTCAGACATGCCGAGCGTACACATGCTCATGCCATACTTTGCCATTGTATAAGCTACATGTCCGGCAAACCACTTTGCTTTCATATTCAGCGGTGGTGCGATGTTCAAAATATGAGGATTCGCTGCTTTTCGCAAATGAGGCAGACAGTATTTCGAGCACATGTAGGTGCCTCGCGCATTGACACCGTTCATGAGGTCGTAGCGCTTCATTTCAGTGTGCTCGGTATCAGTAAGGCTGATTGCACTCGCGTTGTTTACGCATACATCAATGCCGCCAAATGTCGCGGCGGCTTTCTCGACAGCGGCTGCGACCTGCTGCTCATCGCGGATATCACAAACGATTGCCAGCGCCTTTCCGCCTGCATCTTCAAAATCTCGTGCTGCGGAATGGATTGTGCCTGGAAGCTTGGGGTGTTCTTTGTCCGTCTTCGCTGCGATTACAATATTCGCTCCATCCTGAGCAGCTCTTAAGCCGATAGCATGCCCAATACCGCGTGAAGCGCCAGTGATGAAAAGGGTCTTCCCTTTGAGGCTCATGGTTCAATCTCCGTTTAGCGCTTCAAAGATAGCATTATGTGCGCTTCTTTCCTTGAGACAGCGGTAAGGCGCAAAGGCAGGAGAGTGGCTTTTAGGCTGCGTGCCCTGCCCATCACTGATAATCCACAAAGTCTTCCCATGCTTGACTAAGTTCACTATGCGCACTGTGGAATTATCGAGTGGGGCGCCAAACGGGCGCTGGTATGAAATCCCGAGGGGAAAGGACGCCCGTTGTTGGGGCGCCCTTTGGGTGATCTGGGGTTAATTAGAAGTACTTGAGATTATTTGCGCTAGTTTGTTTGGCGGGCCCGCATGGCGTGCCCCTACATGCTAGATACATCGGAATAGGGTCCTTCGCTTGATTGCTGGCTACCAGCTAACAGGGCGATCTCCTGGTATACCATCATCGAATGTATCTATTTTGAGCGAATTCTCTTTGCCCTGGATGACAATGTAGTAGAGATCCTCCTTAGAATTATTTCTCCACGTGCGCTCTCCATTGGGAGCAATGCGAATACATGTTCCTTCTTCTACATCGATGACTTCGCCGTCAATTTGCATTTGACCTTTTCCGCCGATGAAGATGTAGAGCTCC
This sequence comes from Obscuribacteraceae bacterium (SeqCode), assembly GCA_044358055.1. GTDB lineage: Bacteria > Cyanobacteriota > Vampirovibrionia > Obscuribacterales > Obscuribacteraceae > JAIEPM01. The sequence continues at coordinate 6,236 of JBIKOL010000248.1, read as the reverse complement.
TCGTTTTCCTTGTGTCGATGATAGAAGGGTACTTCAATTCCAGCGGGAAGCTTGTTGATCGATACTTGCATTGAATTCAAATTCAAATGATCTTTCAGAAAAAGTTTGCCGCGGACTTTGCGTGGAGCAGTTGGATGCTGCAGTTCGTATTGAAGCAATTCCGCAAATTTGCCTGCGTGAATCGCTTCCCAGTTTTGTCCGCTTGCGTGGGTGATCTTTTGCAGTTTGCTTTGTTCAGTCAAGTTCATTGTTCTTTCCTTTTGTTTCGCGTAGGGTTCTGGCTGCCACCGAAATCGCCGAGGCATGCCTTCTCCGAGTCCAAAAGCTGAACTCAGAATGGTATTAAAAATTTAAGTGGAACGTCTGATTGGATTACTTTTCCAGATCGCTCAAATATTCTCGGATGCTGTCAGCGACCATGCCCATGCGTCGCTTGTCCTCATAAAGACGGCTGAGCATAATGCCGCCTTCGATTGAAGAGATGATGAATGTTGCTACTTGTTTGGGCGAAAACTTTTTTCTGATTTCCTTAGCAGCCTGTGCGTCAATCACCAGTCCTTCGACGAAACGGGTGAGCGAGTCCACGGCTTCGCGTGCTTTCTCTTTGAGTGCATCGTTTGATTGATCGTTCTCAACGGCGCAGTTGAGCAACGGGCAGCCGCCTTCCAGCGGCGGATCTTCAACATTTGCCTGAAAACCGTCAATCAATGCATAGAGTTTTTTCAGCGGGCTTTTTTCTTTTGTAACCCTCTCCTGAATGCGCTTGCCGAACACTTTGACTGCGTATTCGAAAGCCGCAATTGCAAGTTCGTCTTTACTCTTAAAGTGGTTATAGATGCCACCCTTTTCCAGCCCAGTCGCTTGCATAAGATCGCTCATGGAAGTGCGATGGTATCCAATCGTGTTGAACAGCCCTGCGGCGTTTTCCACGATCAACTCTTTGGTGACGGTTCCCTTTTTCATGCGACGTTCCTTGTTTGCGACGGCTTTTGCATATTTCTTGCCCCTTTTGAGGAGTTTTACGCCGCCGATTGTTATTTCTTCCGGGGTATGACTTCTCTCGATTTCCTACCGACCGGTCGGTCTGTATTTAATCATACATCAAGTCTCGCCAATGTCAAACTGAGGCATCTTTTGCTATAAAGTCTGGAGAGCGTTGGGTTTCCAGTCTTCTGTTTGAGAGGGAAACCGACCGGTCGGTATGATTTTTAATCTTCCGTTACCTGAGCCAATGCACTAAACTCTGCGGATACCATCAGGTGGAGGGCGGTATGAGTTCCAAAGAGCAAGCAGTAATGGACGAGATAGGTTCCCTACTCAGGAGCTACTGGCAGGAATGTCACCGTGCTTATCTGGATGGGCGTGAATGTATGGGCAGCGATTTCTTCTTTGGTGCGGACTCAAAGATGATTCCTCCAGGAGAGTACGCACCTGAAAGCGTTAAAAACTCTGCTGAATTCTACAACGATGCCTGCAGCGATTGGGGCGGCGCGCAAATCTTTCACCTTCAGTCCAAGAATTTACCTTGCTGGATAGTGAGTGTCACCACCGATGGTGACGACGGTTGGATTGAACTTTTTGATGAATCTGGAAAATGTTTCGCAGCGGCCAGACGGTATATCGAATTATTGTCCTGGGGACCTGTCGAAAAAATGCGCGCTTATACTGAAGATTGTGAATTTCCAGAAGATATGGAAGATCGGATGACGCGTACTCTATGGGCTAGCAAGACTTAGACTTAGCAAACAAATTGCGAGGTTGTCTTAGTTCAATTAGCTTAAAATCAAAAAGTCTTTGCACCAGCTGCAATGGCACGCTGCTTGTTCTCAACGCACTTCTTTAAATCAGCGATTTGCTCTTTAAGCTCATTGGTGGTCGCCATATCCGTGATTTGTTTTGCAAATGGAACCTTCAACCCGGTGTCTAAATTTGTTCGCAACTTGACTAAAGTGTGCGTACCGTTGTCCACTGGCTGAAAGTTCCATTCACCCTCAAACGTCTTCAATTTATCGGAGCGAATCATCTTAAAGCTCATTTTGCTGGGAGCTTCAAAAGTCTCTTTGTAAACACAGGTCGCTTTGCCTATCACTGGCAGTCCATCAAATACTTCTTCAACCACGTTTTCATTGGCGGTGCTTGACAACATCCGGCAAGAGCCCGAATCATCACCGTCACGAATAGAACGCAATGCTGCAAAAACAATATCTGGTGGGGCCATCATCTTGGTCTCAAGTTTAGCGCCCAGATTGCCCGGCACCTTCTCTGCCCTGGCAGGGAGCAGCGAGACTGCCAGCGCCAAAACAAGGGAAAACCCAGCAAAAGTAATTCTTGACATTATTCAAACCTGCTCTGAAATCAAGCATTATACATTCTGTCCTTGTTTGCCTACTGCCACCTGCGTTTCCCCTTATTTTTTTCTTCAACAGTAGACTGCCAGGCTCCGTCAAATGCAGATTGCCTGGTCAGGTGCGTGCAGTCGAGCACTATTTACGCCTCAGCATGGCTGCTGCTTAGACTTAACTATTTTGACGCCAATTTCAACGGCACGACTGCTCGCAATGAGGACATGAGTACGATGGCCAACTCCATTCAAATGCGCTAAGGAAGCCATCAAAACAATGCCGACAAGCTTGAACGACCCTTATACAAGGCTAGCTGTTTATTCGGCAATTGGGGATAATCTTGCGGTTAGCAGAGGAATGTCTCATGACAATGCATTCGCTAAGTCAAAGAATAACGCGCTTGAAGTCTGTGTCCTTGTGGGTTTTGAGGCTGAGTGCAGTATGCTTCATGGCGATCTGCGGATTTCCGTCGTCCGCTTATGCCGAATCATCAGCAATTGTGCCTGAGCCAAATAAAAGTCCACAATTCGCGCCGCCAAATCAAGCAGCGTCGCCTGCGGACGGCGCTACAGCGACTCTCTATGAAAATCTTCGTCAGGTCTGGGAAAACTGCAACCGAATCAAATCAACGTCAATTGATGTCCTGAGCGAAGGAAGAAATGCGCCGGCGCGCAGAAAGTGGCTGGACTATGACGTTTCAACACTTCGGGACGACCTGGATGGATTGAAAACCTACTCTTCAAAAATTACCCTACCGTCTTCCGTTTCCACTGCAGCAACATCGAGTTGGCAAACGATTCAAAGCAAAATTGCCAGGCTTGATGAACTGGTAGTGAGCCTCGCAAATGATGTGCAGACCGTCAAATCTCCGACCGATGACAGTTATCCACCTCATTTCTGGAAGCCTGCGACGGAGCTTTCCAGAGCCGCCGCAGAGTTGGACAGCTCGCTTCTGGGAATTTTTTCGCTATTGAATGCTAGCCTGGATCAAGCAAGTCAACCTGCTGGTTCGCTAGCTGCTTCTGCCCAGGCTGCACAAAACGAGACTGCTCTAGTAAGCGGATCCGGCAGCAGTTTAAAAGGATATGCGAGTGCAGTCGCTGCGGAAACTGGCATCAAGCAATTGGATGAAAGTACCAAACGTGTAAGTAAGGCTTGCTGGGGACTCTTTGGAGAGTTGGAACGCTGGAACCTCCTCTACGGGCAGCCACCGGCTGGCGGCATTGGAGACATGTTTTATGGCGGCGGTCTTACAAAAGAAGAGGTACTTTCACAATATAAATACCTGCCTCAGTTTACTTTTACCAATGCACCATATGTGATGCTATACAGCTACCGACTTCCTCCGCGGCAAAATATGCTTGCATATTACACCGGAAACATCGGCAAGCTGTTAAACCTCATAGAAGCAGATATGAACAATATGCAGTTTCCTGCTGATCGAAAACTTGCAGTTGCCGGACCATGGGAAGACAGCAAAAAATTATTCATCGATTGCCGAACAAAGTATTTATCGCTCTACAATGCGGTCAATAATACTAGCGACGAAAGATTGAAAAAGAATATTCGCGAAGATCAGGTCGCGCTTGGACAGCCCGTGATGGACATCTATGCTGATATGGCAAAGCTTCGTGATGCATTGAGCGACTTGAACAAGTTGGTTCAATGAACCGGCTTGTAAATTCTTCAGAAAGCCAGGAAAATTCGAACCAAGAAGACGGCTCATGGGCATATTGTGAGAGATGGGCGAAACTCAAGATGATAACGTAAAAAAAATGTCCGATTCTGCCAGTCGGGCAGTGCTGCGCGACCCGTTTCTCGGAACCATTTTTGCTGATCGTTATGAAATAGTGGAATTGATTGGTACGGGCGGCTATGGATCTGTCTATAAAGCGAAGCACCTGTCACTGAAGACAGACGTGGCAGTAAAAGTCATGCACCGCCATCATTTGACAGACGAGGTCCATCTGAAGCGATTTGAACAAGAAGCTCAGCTTCTAAGCCGCATTGAAAATCCACATGTTGTGAAAGTAATTGATTTTGGTTTGGACCCTGCACCATTCATCGTTATGGAATTTTTCTCTGGCGAACCTTTGAGCAAGTGGCTCAAAGCAAACGGGCCAATGGATGCATCAATGGGAATGGATCTCTTTCTTCAGATTGGCGATGCGCTATCGGCTGCAGAATCGCTGCACATAGTTCATCGAGACCTAAAGCCATCAAATGTTCTTTTGAAATTTCATGAGCGGGAACTGCAATGCAAAATTCTTGATTTTGGCGTCGCTAAAATCATCGATGCAGCAACTACCGAGGAAAAATTGACTGAAACAGGAGCGGTTGTCGGCAGTCCCGCCTATATGGCACCAGAACAATGGAAGGGTGAAGGAGACATACGCGCAGATATTTATTCCCTAGGTTGCATCATGTACGAAGTACTTGGAGGTAAGCCTGCATTTTCCGCAAAGTTTGGCATGGAATACATGAACAAACACGTGAGTGAAACGCCGCAATCACTAATAAAATCCAATCAGGAACTTAAGCTGCCTGAAGAACTTGAACACATAGTGCTCAGGTGCATGCAAAAGGCGCCGGAGAATCGTTATCAATCCGTCAATCAATGCATGAGTGATCTTAAGCGTTTGAAAGAAGGTATGAAGGTAACCGTTGCCCTGCCGGAGCAAGAAAAAAGCAGGCGCGGTCGAATCGCAAAGATTTCAATTCCGCTTGCCATCGCAGCCGGGTTGATCACCCTCATCGTTTACAAAGATGCTTTGCCTGGTGCATTTAACTCCAAGTCAATCGTCCAATCTGTGCAGGAAGCGACAAAGGGTGGCAATCAAAAAAGTCAAACTAACATCTCCTCAGAAGCAATGTTGATTCCTATCGGATTGCCCAACAAGGCTCCTGAAAAATATCATGATAAAAACCTGAGTCAATGGACAAAAGCGATCGAGGACAATCCAGAAGATTCACAAGCTTATTATTCACGAGGAATGCTCCATTTCTATCGCAGGGAATATAGTGAAGCCAGGCGCGACTTCGACCGCGTAATTCAGCTCAATCCCAATTTTGCTGATGTATATGTAGAGAGCAGCATTCTCCGGACGGCAAGCAGCCAGAACGGTGAATATGATAAAAATCTTGCTGATGCGAATATGGCGGTTAAGCTAAATCCAAAGTCCGCACGAGGATATTTCGCGCGTGGGTATGTTTACGAAAGCTCGGAACAAAACGTCCTGGCAATAGTTGACGGTCAAAAGGCTCTCGACCTGGGCGAAGTGGGCTCTGAGTACGAACCAAGTAATTTAAATAACTTCGAGAGCCTGTCTACAGCTTATATGGTAATGGGACGCTATGACGATGCGGAAAAAACTATCGAGATAGGGCTGAAAAAAGCTTTGCCACGATATAAGTGGTTGATGTACAGGCAGAAATCATTATTGTATTGCTTCAAGCAAGACTTCAAAAAGTCGCTGGAAGCTATTGAGCTTGCAATTAAGCGCTGCGACTGCGGGCCATCGGGAGCAGGAATGAAATCGCTTTGTCTTGCCAGCATGGGCAAAGTCGATGAAGCAGAAAAATCTGAGCGCACCGCGGAAGGAAAGCATACAGGACCACCAGAAGCCTATAGAGGCCGGGGTGAAATCTTGCGATTGTGCGGCAAGACAGAGCAGGCTATCCAGGATTTCAGCAAAGCAATTTGGCTTGAGCAAAGCAGGAATTATCACACTTACAGGTTGCGCGCCAATTGTTATCTGCAACAAGGAAAATTACACGAAGCGCTTTCCGACATGCAAGAAGCCGTGTCGTTAAATCCTCGCGCTGCTCGATGCAAAGGAATGCTTGCAATGATTGAATCAAGGCTTGGAAAAACCGAGCGGGCACAGAAGCATA
>JBIKOL010000127.1:0-26017 GCA_044358055.1 Obscuribacteraceae bacterium (SeqCode) | reverse complement strand
CGAGGTAAAGAACCTCGTGACGTTCATTTTTCAAGCAGATGCTGCCGGCGATGTGGTCAAAGATTCCAGTGGTAAGCCCGTAGCAATGGGTACTGGCTTCTTTGTTGCGGTGCCAGGACCTGCAGGCTCCGCGTTTGGATACTTGGTTACGGCAAAGCATGTTTTAAATGAATCAGATGGGTCATATCGCAAAAAGATAGATATTAGGCTCAATACAAGGGGAGGCGATGCGGAGTTCATTCCAGTAGATTTGGACAAGAATGGAAAGAGTCCTATCTTCGAGCACCCTGACAGTTCCGTCGATATCGTTGTTGTTCCTTGTGTTCCAGATCTCGCCAAATACGATTACAAGGCTCTTCCTGATGGCGCAATAACTACGCAGGACTCGTTCAAAACCCTCAATATCGCTGAAGGCTCAGACATCTTTTTTACAGGCCTATACACCGGGTATTATGGCCAACACCATAATAGCCCGATAATTCGATTCGGACGAGTCGCAATGTTACCCGAAGACAAGATTCATTTTGAAGCTAATAAGCCCGCTGAACGGCTGTATATGCTTGAAACGCAGTCATACCCAGGCAATAGTGGTTCTCCCGTATTTTTCTTTCTGGGTGCGGATCGAACTCCCGGCAGCCTTGTGCTCGGTCCGCCAGTGATTTGCCTTGCGGGAGTTATGAAAGGGTTCTTTGGAAATATATCTCCGATAGTATTCCTGAAAAATACCGACGCCTCGCCCATTCCTGTCGCTAATCAAAATTCTGGAATTGCCGCTGTGACTCCATCCTATTTCTTGCACGACATCTTATTCTCTGAACCTCTAAAGAGGTTCCGTGCGTTATCGGCTATGCCGAACAACCATTAAGCGATCGTCTACCGAACAACTAGAGGGGAACTCTTGCCTCCGTTGAGCGAGGAACGGCGCGGAACTCGGTTCTTGGGTTCCGCGCTCGGCTCCGACCACAAACATTCTTGGGAAGGATGGAATTTCTTCCTTACTAAAGACCGACTGATCGACTTACCTGATTGTGCTGTGACACCGAATGCGGTATCAGCCGATATTGCTCTGTCCGACTTGCAACCAAAGTAAATTTCCTTTGGCAAACCGTTCCTGGGGTCTGAGTAGTAATGGAACGAAAAGTGGCGCTAAGCTCGAAAGGCTTGGTAGCACATCGTTTATGTGGCAAGCGGATCTTGGACCGTCAGTAAGGATCTGGTCAAGACTCTAATGGCTATTTTGGTCCACTGACGCCATTGGAGCTTATGTAACAGGAAGCCTTGGCATGACGGACAGCAACAGTAATGGCTAATGGCATCCTCCACAGCAAGTCTTGCCTCGGAGTGCTTCAAATCCCTCTTTTCCAATAATCGGAACCATGATCAAAGCGGCGACAGGATCAGCCCACCATAAGGCAAAGACAGCATTGCAGGTTAGTCCAAGCAATAATATGGCTGACAGGTAGAAGCAAAAATCGGTTTGTTTGGCATCTGTAGCGAGTGAAGCACTTCCTATTTGTGCAGCAACAGTCCGTTTTTGGTGGGCAAGCCATGGCATCACAACAAGCGCAAGTAAGGCAACCACGATCCCGAATATGCTGACCCGTGGTTCTTCATGCTTGAGCAACGAAGCGATTGCATCGCAGCCTACATAGACGGACAGCAGGAGCAAGGACCAGCCCACTAAACGAAGACTGATCGCTTCAACTCGTTCGCGCTTTTCCTCGTCGGCATCTGAACACATCCGCCAGATCATTATCAAGCCAGACAGAACCTCAATGGCACTATCCCCGCCAAAACCTTTCAACGCAATGCTACCGGCCATAAGTCCTGCGATGGAGGCCGCTCCGCCTTCAAAAGCATTCCAGCTAACAGTTAGAAAGGACAACCAACGCCCTTTTCTAATGAGTTCTTTGCGAGGAAGAATTTCTTTGGTTTGCTCAGTAGCGCAATTGCCCACCATGCCTTTTCCACTGTGTTTTTTGTCAATCACCATGCTCCTCTCCTATATGCCGGCGCTCTGTTCTGTGATACTCAGAACAAAATCATTACTCATAGCGCTGGCATTCGGCAAAGCCGCCAGAAAGTTCGTTAAGAAGAGCATCGGTAGCTTCCATTAGAGCAGCCATTTTGTTGCTGTTTAGTCGATAGAAAATAAACTTGCCTCTTTGCTCTCCAATAACCAATCCACACTCTTTCAAGCAGCAAAGCTTGTTTGACACGTTTGGTTGACTCAGCCCTGTCAATACTACAAGTTCGGACACTGACGTTGGGCCTGTTCGTAAGGCTTCAAGGATGGACAGTCGCGAAGGATCGGAAAGACCTCTGAAAAGCTTGGCCTTAAGATTGGTGGCGGTTTGTTGCATCTTGTACTCCTGCTTGACAGTATCATATCATCAAATTGTGATATGATTAACCGGAATCAGGATTTAAATTCTGGAGTCGTCGAAAATCAATCGTTTGCAGCACAGATTCAACTCGCATCTTAGAGCCTTATTGTCACTAGTGATGGCTCTAATGCTTGTTGGACTCGGCGCGGAGCAAAGCTGTGTATGTGCACCGATCCAGAAAGAAGGCCAAAGCCGCAAGCAATCGGCTCAGTTGTCTGCTTTGGATCAAGCTGGGGATATCTGCCATGATTGCGGTCATCCTCGATCATGGTGTGCCTCACACGTAGATCCTAAATTGGTGCCCAGTTCTGAAATAACATTTCAAATGTGTGCGACACCATATTTCACAATTGTCTTTCCGGAAAAGCGCTTCTACATGCAGAGTCCCTCCAGGGCTCCACCAGACTTTCCGTGGAAAATCCGCCTTGCGTGCATGGATAAAGTTATCTTACTGATTTAGTTGATAGCTGGAGATTGGCTGTTGTAGCGCAACAGCCAGGTGACGCCGTCTAGCAGTCTTTGCAATATTAACTCTATCCAGCAATCACAATGAATATTTCTGAAAAAGATCCTGATCAAGGAATCGCGCTAAAGCGTACATCTACAAAACTTCTATTACTTGGTGTGACGGTGCTGTTGCTTCTTATTGGAGCCGCTGTCTACTCCGTAGGATTTCATCAAAACACTTCCAGCCAGACTCCACAAAGGAAAGAGGAGGAAGAATCAAAGGATGAAGTCGCGCTTGAATCTGAAGCGCTTGAACATCTTGGGATTGAAACTGGCCCTGTCATATCAAGAGAGCCAACAAGCCTGGTCAGCGTCACCGGAACAGTTGAAGCTAATCAGGAAAAAATACAACAGATAACACCGCTGGTATCCGGACGAGTAGCACAAGTGTATGCAGCAATTGGATCTCGTATTAGAAAAGGTCAGCTTCTTGCCATTATTTCAAGCCCGCAAGTAGCCGAACAACATGGCAAATTGCATGAAGCCGAGACACGTCTAAGTCTTGCCGAAGAAAACTTGAAGCGGGTAAAGCGCATGGAAAACCGCGTGGCAATCCTCAAAGGAAAAGCAGATTTGGATCTTGCTACTTCAAATCTCGCCATGGAAAAGCAACTTTTCAAGGAACAGATTTCATCCAGGCAGGCTCTGATAGCAGCTCAAAGTGATTACGATCGTGCAAAGGCAGAATATGCATTTCAAAACGACATTGCCTTGAATCGAGAAATCGCCGCGGCCAATTCTGAATTGCGCACGGCACAAGCCGAGATGTTGCATCTCAAGCAGGGGTTAATTGCTCAAGATGCTGCGTTGGACGAAAGTGGCAACATTGAGCGGGATATTTCGATTGTTCAACTGCATGCGCCGATGTCTGGAATAATTGTTGAGCGTTTTATCAATGCTGGGGCAGGTGTCGAAGCTGGGAAGCCCATTTTCACTGTTGCTGATGCTTCAAGCGTGTGGATCATCGCCAATGTACCTGAATCACAAGTGAACGCAGTCAGAACGGGTATGGATGCGTTGATCGCTCCATTAGCCGGGTCTACGGAATCAATCAAAGGAGTAATTAACTACATTGATCCACGAATGAACGAAGATACACGCAGCGCCCGCGTCCGCATAGAAGTGCAAAATAGCAATCAACTACTTAAGCTAGGTATGTTCGCCCAGGTAACTATACCTATCGAATCGCAAGCGCCTGGCAAAGCACAGATTTTGATTCCGGCAGATGCGGTTCAACAATTGCCTGACCGCACGATAGTCTTTGTTCCCGAAGACAAGGAGCCGGGGCACTTCCATGTCAAAGAAGTCGACGTAGGCAAGGAAGCAGATGGTTTCCGCTTGGTAAAAGCAGGTTTGTCCGCTGGCGACATTGTAGTGACGAAGGGAGGTTTTGCGCTCAAATCGAAGTTGTTGAAAGCCCAGTTTGGCGGAGATAACGACTGATGATAGAGTCAATAATTCGCTTTTCCGTTTCGCAAAGACTGCTGATTTTGCTTGTGATTGGACTAATTGCAGCAGCCGGTCTTTACTGCTTTGATAAGCTCCCTATCGATGCCGTGCCGGACATCACAAATGTCCAAGTTCTAGTAATAACACCAGCACCGTCTTTGGCACCTTTGGAAGTAGAACGGCAAATTACCTTCCCAGTAGAGACTTCAATGGCGGGATTGCCAGGGATTACGCAAGTCCGCTCAGTATCTAAGTTTGGACTCTCATCTGTTACTGTCGTATTTGACGATTCAATTGGAACTTATTTTGCTCGTCAACTGGTGTTGGAGCGGTTGTCGCAAGTCAGGCAGTTGATTCCTGCAAGCATCGGGACACCGCAGATCGGACCGATATCAACTGGATTGGGAGAGATCTACCAATACGAATTGCATGCTAAGCCAGGCAGCGGCTTTGACCTCATGGGGTTGAGAACGTTGCAGGATTGGTCCATCCGCAGGCAGCTAATGGGCTTGCCGGGTGTTGCAGAAGTAAATGGCTTTGGGGGAGAGGAGAGGCAATATCAGATAAGACTGGCTCAAGAGAAATTACAGTCTTTCAACCTATCGATCCGAGATGTGCTGGAAGCTGTGGAACGTAATAATGCCAATGTTGGCGGTGCTTACATTGAGCATGCAAACGAACAATACATTTTGCGTGGCATGGGTCTCGTCAATAGTGTTGAAGATATCGGAAACATCGTCATCAAAACCGGCAAAGAAGCGGTTCCAATCTATGTCGACGACGTGGCGGACATAAGGGTTGCTGCAGCGGTTAGGCAGGGAGCCATGACCAGTGATGGACAAGGAGAAGCTGTAGGGGGCATCGCCATGATGCTTAAGGACGACAATTCACGCTTGGTAGCTGAGAGAGTCGACGAGCGAATTCAGCAGATAAGGAAGACCTTGCCGGCAGGGGTTGAGCTTAGAACGTTCTACAATCGTTCTGATCTTGTGAACCGTACATTGTCCACAGTCCAGCACAATCTAATGGCAGGTGCCGGCTTAGTTGTCCTGGTCTTAATTTTATTACTAGGTAACCTGAGAGGGGCTTTGCTGGTTGCAAGCGTCATTCCGTTGTCCATGCTTTGTGCTGTCATTTGCATGGTTGCCTGCGGAGTATCAGGGAACCTGATGAGTCTTGGCGCGGTTGATTTTGGTCTTATAGTTGACGGAGCCGTTGTAGTGGTTGAGAACATACTGCGCAGATTGGCGGAACGTCAGCATGAAAAGCTCAACGAAAGCACAGAAACAACAATACTCAAGGCTTGCATTGAGATTGGACGGCCGGTGGTATTTGCCGTAGCAATCATAATCATCGTGTATTTACCAATTCTGTCATTGGTTGGAATAGAAGGGAAAATGTTCCGTCCTATGGCTTTAACGGTGGTCTTTTGTCTTATTAGCTCGCTGATTCTATCGCTTACATATATTCCGGCAGCCATGACCTTTCTCTTCAAACACAGCATCAGCGAGAAAGAGAGCTTGATCATCAGATGTGCAAAACGGCTTTATCAACCGACATTGAACGCTGCAATTCATCACGGCAAAGTTATTGCCGTAGCAGCTTTGGGTCTCTTTCTCATTGCCTCGACGATGCTGCCGTTTCTTGGTGCTGAATTTATGCCTCGACTTGATGAAGGAGCAATTTCTTTGCAAACTACACAATTGCCCAGTGTTTCACTTACACAATCGATAAGCGCGTTAACAGACGTAGAGCGGATCGTGAAGAGCTTTCCCGAGGTAACGAAAGTAGTTAGTCGAATTGGACGCGCGGAAGTTGCTACCGATCCAATGGGTGTTGATGCTGCCGATGTTTATGTCGGACTCAAGCCAGAATCACAGTGGACAAGCGCGCGTAACAGGGATGAACTAATTTCAAAGATGAAGAAGCACCTGGACGACGAAGTGCCCACGGTAAACATTGGATTTATGCAACCCATCGAACAACGCACATCAGAACTTATTTCTGGCGTTCGTTCAGATGTCGCCATCAAGATTTTTGGTGATGATCTTGACGAATTGAGAAGGACAGCACAACGGGTTAGCCAGGTTATAAGTCATATCAAGGGTGCATTTGACGTTAAAGTGGAACAAACAGCAGGTTTGCCACAATTTGTGATCAAGCCTGACCGAGCTTCAATAGCCAGGCATGGAATGAACGTTGAAGATGTGAACAATGTAGTTGAATCTATAGTTGCTGGAATTCCGGCAGGCGTGGTTTATGAGGGTGAGAAAAGATTTGATTTAGTCGTACGGTTCGATGCGGCAAACAGTCGCGATGTAGAGGCGATAAAACGGCTCTATGTCACCGCCCCGACGACGGGTGTCAGGGTACCATTACCTCAGGTGGCGGAGATATCTTTATTGCAAGGTCCGGCACAAATATCAAGAGAAGACAGACACCGACGTATCAGCATAGAACTCAACGTTAGAGGTAGAGATATTGCTAGCTTCGTGAAAGAGGCTCAAGATAAAATTGACAAGGATGTACGTCTGCCTTCAGGCTATTACATGAAATGGGGCGGTCAGTTTGAGAATCTTCAAAGCGCATCAAAGCGCTTGGCTATCGTAGTTCCGGTGTCATTGCTTCTAATCTTAATATTGTTATTCACAACCTTTGCATCAGTCCGGCAGGCGTTGCTCATTTATTCAGGCATTCCTTTTGCGGTTGTTGGTGGCGTCTTTGCCTTGGCGCTGCGTGGCATGCCGTTTTCTATTTCTGCTGGCGTTGGTTTCATAGCGTTATTTGGTGTAGCGGTGTTGAACGGCGTTGTCTTGGTAAGTTATATAAACAAGCTTCGGGAAAGTGGAGATAGTCTGGAGCTTGCAGTTAAACACGGTACGCTTGTCCGTTTGCGTCCGATTCTAATGACGGCATTGGTGGCCAGCCTGGGATTCATTCCTATGGCTCTATCGAACACAGCCGGAGCAGAAGTGCAACGTCCTTTGGCAACCGTTGTGATTGGTGGGCTTCTAACGTCAACAGTGTTGACGCTGTTCATCCTACCTTCGCTATATCTGTGGTGGGGAGATAAGCAAATAGCCCAAGATTCTTCTTCTCAACCATCGACTAACAACATAACTCAAAATCAAAATTAAACAAGAACGTGATTTAATGCGGCTGCTAGTGCGCAAGTGCAGCTGCTTCTGGAATCCAACGATAAAGAGTTGGCAACGAAACGCCCAAGTCTTTTGCAACATCTCGGGGTGCCATTCCAGTTTTAAGCAGCTTCTTGGCCGACTTGATTTTGCTATCCGTCATCACTCGTCGCCGCCCGCCAACTCGGCCTAATTTTCGCGCGGCATCAAGACCGGCCTTTGTGCGCTCCATTATCAGTTCGCGTTCCATCTGTGCCAGACTCGCCATGATATTGAAGAAGAACCGCCCGCCACTGGTTGAGGTATCAATATTATCGCTCAAACATTTGAAATGGATGTGCTTTCCTTCTAGGTCTGTTACCAGGTCCACCAGTTGCTTAACGGTGCGACCAAGCCGATCAAGCTTCCATACCACCAACGTGTCGTTAGCGCGCAAATGTGACAATGCATCCTCCAAACCTTTTCGCGTTTTCTTTGCACCGGTTTTCTTGTCAGAGAAAATGAGTTCGCAGCCGGCAGCGTTCAACGCTTGCAGCTGCAATTCCAATTTTTGATCCTCTTTTGATACTCGCGCATATCCAATCAGCATTTAAATTTCTCTCCAACTTCTCAAAAGTCATGCTGATTATGCAATAGTGTGCCGAGGGATTCAAGATGGGTTTTTGAGAATCCGGCAAGCCACAATTGCGGTTGGGGAATTCTCAATTGCCCAATTCGAAAGAAACGTTCGTTTGTGAGAATACTAAATGCCTGTAGATTTCCTTACCGAGTCACAAAGAACGTCTTATGGACACTTTGCTGGGGAGCCTGCACCGGACCAATTGTCACGATATTTCCATCTGGACGAAAGCGATCATCGCATGATCGCAGAACGGCGTGGTGAACACAACAAATTCGGTTACGCGTTGCAGTTGTGCACTGTTCGTTTTCTCGGAACATTCCTCAAAAATCCGATCGATGTCCCAGATGGCGTTACTGCTTATCTGGGCGCTCAACTCGGGATCGAGCGTGAGTGTTTACCTCAATATCTTGAGCGTCGAGAAACGCGAATGGAGCATGCTCAAGAGATCACTGATCGGCTTGGCTACAAGTACTTCGACGAGCAACCAGACAAGTGGCGTTTGCTTCGATGGCTCTATGAACGGGCGTGGTTGACAGCAGAACGTCGATCTGTTTTGTTTGACTTAACAACGGCACGACTTGTTGATAAGAAAATTCTTTTGCCTGGAGTGACGACTTTGGAACGATTGGTCGCAACTGTTAAGGAGAGATCCGAGAATAGACTTTGGAAGATCCTTTCAACTCTGCCGTCAAGCAAGCAGATTGAGCAGCTCGAAAGTCTTTTGGTTGTCGAAGAGGGCAGCCGCCAAACACGGCTCGACCGGTTACGACATGGACCGACTAGATCCAGCGCGCCAGCTTTGGTAGCCGCACTCAAGAGGCTTTTGGAGGTACGAGATTTCGGCATAGGGTCCATGGACTTTTCTCGATTACCATCAGGCCGAATAAAAACGCTTGCGCGATATGCAGCCGGCGTCCGAGCGCAGACAATAAGCAGGCTGTCGCGAGATCACAAGATTGCAACACTGATATCGTTCACGCATGTCATGGAAGAAACTGCACAAGATGATGCATTGGATGTGTTAGACCTTTTGATTGCTGAGCTAGTGCGCGATTCAACTAATGAAGGCAAGAACGACCGACTGAGGACTTTGAAATCCATGGACGAGGCTGCCTTGCAGCTCTGCAAAGCTGTTGAAGTCTTGTTGGATATTGAAGTAAATGACTCTGATGTCAGACCTCTGATTTTTTCTGCTACCTCGGAAATTGAGCTGGAAGAAGCCCTTTCTGTAGTGCTATCTATTGCGCGTCCGCCTGACGATAATTATTATCAGGAATTGCTTAAGAAGTGGAGGACAGTTCGAAAGTTTTTGCCTGTGCTATTAAACACGATTGAGTTCCGCGGGACAGTAGCTGCCAAGCCAGTCTTAGATGCGCTGAAGTTTCTTAAGAGCATTGAGGGATCAAACAAACCGGACATGAACAAGGCGCCAAAAGCGATTGTGCAAAAGGGCTGGCGTCGAATAGTGATTAATGAAGAGGGCGTTGTAGACCGCCAGGCTTATACCTTTTGTGTTCTGGACAGCTTGCGAGACTGTCTTCGGAGTAGGGATTTGTTTGTTGCCGCAAGTGCTCGTTGGGGAGATCCGCGGGCAAAACTTTTGCATGGCGAAGCCTGGGCGGCTGCACGACCACAAGTCGCACGAACTCTGAACCGTAAGATCACTCCAGATGATGAACTAGCAGACTTAAAGCAAAAGCTGGACCATGCTTATTCCAGAGTTGCCACCAACTTGCCAAATAATCCATTTGTGCGAATTGAGCAAGAAAATGGAAAAGATGTTCTTGTTCTTTCCCCACTTGAGGCTTTGGACGAGCCAGAAAGCTTAATCAGATTGAGAGAAGGTACGCAAGAATTATTACCGATTGCAGACATTACAGATGTGCTTCTGGAAATTAACAAACGAACAGGCTTTGCAAAAGCGTTCACGCATTTGAGTGAAGGTGGTTCCCGTGCCCATGATCTGGAACTGAGCATTTGTGCCGTGCTTGTGGCAGAAGCCTGTAATATCGGACTCGAGCCTCTCGTCAACCTGGAAGTTCCAGCTCTAACACGCGAACGATTGTCTCATGTCAATCAGAATTACTTGAGGATTGACACAATCACAAAAGCAAATGCCTATCTTGTTGAAGCTCAAAGCAAAATTGCTCTTGCTCAGAAGTGGGGAGGCGGCGAAGTTGCTTCAGCCGATGGCATTCGCTTCGTCGTACCTGTCAGAACGATCAATGCCGGACCAAATCCAAAATACTTTGGTGTTGGACGTGGTGTCACTTACTATAATTATACAAGTGACCAATTCACAGGCTTCCACGGTATTGTGGTGCCAGGAACTGTTCGTGATTCAACATATGTACTCGATGGATTGCTCGAGCAACAGACCTGTCTCAAGCCAACTGAGATTATGACGGATACTCATGGATACACTGACATTGTCTTCGGACTCTTTTGGCTTCTTGGTTATCAATTCAGTCCCCGACTGGCCGATTTGGGCGAATGTCGATTCTGGCGGATGGCTAAGGATTCCGATTACGGCGTACTCAATGGACTATCGCGAAACATGGTGAACACTGACCTCATTTCAAAGAATTGGGATGACTTACTTAGAGTCGCTGGAACTCTCAAGTCCGGGAAAGTAAGCGCATCTCAGTTTATGCGGACATTGCGTGCAAGCAGTCGCCAATCAGCGTTGTCCAAGGCTCTGGGTGAACTTGGACGTGTGGCTAAGACATTGTTTCTCCTGGATTACATTGACGACGAAACATACAGGAGACGAATCCTCATCCAGCTGAATCGACAAGAAGGACGTCACAGCGTTGCTCGTGCTTGCTTTCATGGACAAAAGGGCGAATTGCGGCAACGCTATCGCGAGGGACAGGAAGATCAGCTTGGCGCACTCGGCTTCGTTCATAACGTAATCACGCTTTGGAACACAATTTATCTCGAACGAGCATTACAACAACTGGAATTGGAGGGGCGCCGCATAGAGCCTGAGGATGTAGCGCGGCTATCACCATTCTTGCACAAGCACATCAATTTCCTTGGCCGTTATCAGTTTTCGCTGCCTGAACAAGTCTTGGACCTGGGAAAGTACCTGAGATTGCGCACTCCGTCAACCGCACTTGTCGAATTACTTCTGTAGGGCTTTAGTATCAACGGTTTCGAGCTTAGCGCCACTTTTCGTTCCATTACTACTCAGACCCCTTCCTAAACCTGTTGAACTCAGGGAAGAAAGCCCCTTTGAGAAAGTTCACAGGTGGTTCGACGGGTTTTTTCGCCGCTAGGTAAAAAATGGCTGACTGCTGCACAAATGGCTGTTAAAATCTGGGTCCACACACACTCAAAAACAAACTAATACTTCAGAAAGCTGAGAGCTTTGTGCTTATCCTCCGGATTCACCTCCAGATAAGCCTGCAACTGAGTCAAATTAGAATGCCCTGAAATATCTTGCACCGTCCGTAGTGGCACGCCCGCCCGACTCAAAGTCGTGAGCATAGTACGACGCATGGAGTGAGTTTTTGCACCCTCGAGCTTCAGCTCCTTAAACACACTGGACAAGATGTTGTGCGCAGCCACTCGCGTCAAATGTCCGGAACTTGACTCGTGCGATGGAAACAGCCATTCAGAGGAATCATCGAGTGTTTTGCGGTATTCAATTAAAGCTTGCCTGAGCTTTGGGACTATTGGAATTTCTGAGTAAACCGTATTTTTCTTTTTGAGCCTGTAAACCACAAGCGTGTACTTGATACCACTGGCGGTGAAAACCTGCTCTTTTTTGAGTGAGATTATTTCGCTAATTCTGAGGCCGGTGTAAATGCCAATACAAAAAAGCAGCTTGTCCCTCTGGCTGGGAAGCAATTTAATGACCAGTTCGATTTCGCGAGCTGTGAGAATCTTTGCTTGACCTGCCATTTTTGTATGTATATCTCTTGACTAAACAAAATATCCCTTTTATCTACTGTGCAACTGGCTTGCCATAATCCTGACTCGTGCTACCACAGGTAGTGCTTGTTTGACATACTTATTGTGATACTTCGCTTTGCCTCGCCTTTTTGTTGCGGTGGCGTGTGTCGCCCGATATCAATGCGCAGAGCGCGAAGGTCTACTCAACTATGCTACAAGCGACTGTTGATAATTTTTCGTTTGATTGGGGGATTTGATTATAAACTTGTATTGTAATTGAGCAAATAGTCCTTGAAAATAGCATCTCACAGGTGGACTGGATACTAGGGCCACCTCAATCATCAATGAAAGTGATTAGTATGAGTTGGAATCCGTACCTTATTTCAGTGTCCACAGCCATAAGCAATCCCCCGGCTCCTATCATCCAAGACTTTATTAACTGTCAACAGGGGTTTGAATTTTCCATTACGTATGGTGTGCCAGCCCCACCGCCGGATGGCCCCGGCGGAGCAATCAGCTTCTGGCCGGGCGCTGAAGTGGGCGGACCAGAGCTCTCCGATTGGCTTTTTCAGCCGTTGCTAACGCAGGCCGAGTTCGACGGTGGCTGGCAGGCGGCCCCAGCCATATTCGTAGCGCCAGCTGAAGGAAATCCAGTACAACTAGGATGGGATGACGGCGTAGTCAGTCCAGGGAGCACGTTATTTGTCCCCAGACCCGGCGATCTCATAAAAAGTCGTATCAGGTTTGACAAAGCTAGCGGAAACTGGGAGCAATCAATGCATGACATTACGACCGGTGAGTTCTTCGAGTTTTATGTCACAGCAGGCAACACCTACCGAGGTCAGTTTGTTTGTCCAGATAACGCTAATTGTTTGTTGGTCTGGTTCACCATGGAATGTGAGTTCACAGCTACCGATATGAATATCTGGCAAAACAAAATTGATGCTCATGCGGCATTCTCAGTTGATGGACTGGCGCAAAGTCACAATTTTGCAAATGCCAACAACTGGACAGGCGCAGTAGGATACCCGGTGCCGGGCGTTGGGCTTAAGCTAGGGGAAGACCAGTTCATAATGGAGTTACCGACGAGATTTGCAGCTGATTCCTTGTGAAGGGTGGATCAACGATTGTTTTTCTCATTCAATTGCGCTAGTTTTGAGAACTGACCGCGAGCAGAAAATCTGGCAAATAAACGGCGAAACACTGATGCGTTGGTGCCGCCGCGTGGCTTGCCACTTAACTAAAATAGGGCGAACTCCTTTTTTCTTTTGTTCAACAAAAGGGTCGGAAGCAGAACCAGAGAGAGGAGCATTAAAACGCACACGATTGCGACGGGACGTGGAAACCTCAATTATCCAAACGCTTTAAAAGGGCTACACGGATCACAAGGTCAATCTATTGCGATATTGATCAGTGAACCTTCCGTACCAATTTATTATCAGCTGTTCGTTGGGTTGTTATAGCGGTAGACAAAAGGGATATTTTGTCCACCTTGCTGCTAAGCTATAAATCACACCAGCGCTATCTTTTTCGCCGCAAAAAAGCTTGCCTAGAAAATGTACTGCCCTTAACATAGACGAAATGGATCGTTTTTGATATTTCGTCTACCTCATATCAACCATGCCCGGACAAGCAAAAATCCTCAGTTCCAAAGAGATCGAAAATATTTTCGCGCTGCTCAAAACCACGCGCGACAAATTGATCTTCGCACTCGGTATATACACCGGCATGCGCATCGGCGAAATAATCCGCCTCCAACAGGACCAGGTCTTCACCGAGGATGGTGGCGTCCGCTACCAACTCACCGCCAAACGCCTGAAAAAACGAAACACCGTCTACTCAGACATCCCCGTCCACCCAAAACTCCGCAGCCTGCTCAAAGAATACAAACAACAAGTGAAACAGAACCGCTGGCTCTTCCCCTCGAGCGAATCCCTCGACGGACACATCAGCCGCGCCCGCGCACACGACATCCTCAGCGAAGCCTTCGACACCCTCAAACTCGACGGCGCCTCCACCCACTCAATGCGCCGCTCATGCCTTACATATATGAGTCGCGCTGGCATTCCTTTGCGCACCATCCAGGACATCTCTGGTCACTCCAATCTTGGACAACTCCAGGCATACCTCCAGGTTGACCCGGAGGATAAACACAGAGCCATTAATATGTTGAAGTACTAAAATGTCCTGACAGGTCGGTACAGAACAGGACACGTCCTAAAAAAATAGCGCTCTACGGCTAGCTCAGATGCCACGACAACTTAGGATTCTGTCAGAACAGCGGAAATATGTCGGGACAAATCAAGACTTACCTAAAAACCATTCCCACCAGGTTCTCTTTACTTTTGCGGTCTCTGCTGCTGTCCTAAGACGTTCGTTTTCTGCTTGCAGGTGTTCGAGAAGTTTTGCACGGTTCTCGCTTTCTTCTTTGAGCACAGTCAGTGATTTGCTCTGGACTTCCTTCTCATGCACTAACTCTTCAACAATCTTCGACTGCTCTTCCTTGAGGGCTTCGATTTGTTTTTCAAGCGCAACAGATTTTAGATAAGCCTCTTTCTCTTTCTCTTCCAGTTGTCTTTTGAGATCGGGAAGCAAGCGGAGTTCGGCATCTTTCTGTTCCAACTCAAGACGCATTTCAAACAGCATGTCTTTCTGTTTATCCAGTTGAGTGGCGAATTCTGCCACCATCAATTTCATCATTCGCTCAACATCAGTTGTATTGTCGACTGAAAAACTTTCAGCCGTTTTCCTGCTCGTTGCTTCAGATTCTGGCGCCGCATCGACGTCTGGCATATCATCATCCAGAACTTCCGCGTCGTCTATTCGTTGGTCGGCAGGGCCGTTCAGCGATGCAATGAAGTCCTCGGTTAGCAATACTTGAACGGGTGAGTTTATTTGTTTTCCCATTCGGCGAGATTTTAGCGCGCCTTTTTTCACATACCGTTTTAAGGTCTTTTCTGATTTACCTGTAGCAATGGCCGCCTGATCGTAATACATCCAGGTCCCTTGCTGGATATCTCTCGTGCCGTCATCCGGCGGTGCAAAAGATTGCAAATGCGACTGATTGCTTTGTGTTGACATGCTATCAAATCCAACCTGGTGGCCTAATGACTATCAATTATAAGGAAGAACCGGGTTTGGTGCATCATCTTTTTTGCTTTTATCTGGACATGTCCTGTCACTGGGAAGGACACTGTCGGTACATTGTCTGTTCATGTCCAGACTTGTCCTGCCACTGTTCTCTGAACGATCTTTTAAAGACGGATCTATATACTTCAATTGGGTAAGTTTGGGGAGTCGGATAAGTTTTTCTTTCTGCTAGGATTTGCATTCTGTCACGACTTGTCCCGACGCATGCGCGTGTCCGTACATGTCCGGGCTGGCTCTGCAAGCTCTGTTCGCTCTTAATCCCCTGTGACTGCCGCGCTTGCCTAGCGCCTCAGCTTTTCTGGACTTGCCTCTTTGTGTCGTGACGGCGTCGCGACATGTCCGGTCATCGTCTCTGAGTGTCGTGACAGTGACCGGACATGTCGGCTCGCAGCAATGATTGGCTGATCGTTTTCTTCTTTCCGAAAGTCGCGCAACCGCCAGTGGTGCTTAAAATTCCTGCGTGTCCCTACATGTCCTCGCTTGCCGGAACGCTGTCCTGCCGTGCCCTGTCATTGTCGCGACAGTGTCGTGACATGTCGGGATGCGTGCATATCGATCTGAGAGAAACTATTGCGCTGTCGGGACATGTGATGTATATTTGTCCTGACGAGTCGCGACAAGATCCGAAAAAGCAGGCCAGTTCTTGCAAAAAAGAGTTGATCAATTTTCACTAAGGCCGTAGGATCGCTCATGATCCGGATCCACAAGACACCAGTCATGGTGCTTAGCTAGAAAAAACCAGCAGTTGCTCCGATCATCCGTAGGGTTTCCGATGCCCTCCTAATATCTAGAAAGCGAGTCGGAATATTCGTCCTGATACCACTACCCAATACATGATGCCATCCGTGGCTGCTCATGCACGCATTGACACAATGCTTGTGCGTTATATGGATCTATTCTCCTATCGCGTTGAGAGTACCGTTCGGCGTGGTGGTACCAACACATGGAGAGCAGTTAGTCGTTACCATTATTTGACTGATGACGAAATAAAAGAATCTCTGCAGACAAATGCAAAGTTGTCCCGAGCTGTTTGTCTTGATACTAAGACAGAGCTGCTAGCCATCTCAATTCCAGCAAACAGCCGTTATCACAACACTGATGCTTTCCAGAATATAAGGAACCAACTCAAGGATTCTGGAATATATACTGCCCCATACAAGTTTGAAGATCACTGGTACCTCTTTATCTTCTTGAACGAGAAAGTTTCTCTAAACGAATATGGTGCTTTCCTTAGCTCTTGGTTGAATTCCCTCGGATACCAGCTAGAGCCTGAAACTCTGCAAGTAACAAGCTCGGGTACCCCCATTCCGCTGCCACTACAAAATGGATTTGCATGGTTAGACGAATATGCCGTCACTAGCGAACGTCGTGATCAACTTAGCTTTGATAAAGCCCTCGAAAAATTTATGTCGGATGCCGAGTTTTTGGCTATTTCACCGACATTACTGGAACAATTACCCAGCCATATGTTGGAGCTTAAGCCACCAGCTGACCCAAGAACCAGCAAAGAATTACTGCAAACAGCGCAATTCAATCTTGCACCAGAACTAGGCTCAGCAATCAAAGCATTCCACGCCAGTAGTAGTGCTGAAGATCCACACACACAGCCAGTTCGGAACACCCACAGCTCTATTGATCCAATACCTCAACCAGAGCATACTAATGCACTGGAGGAACTCGAGAGCCCGCTTCTAAACGATTCAGTCCATCTTGAACTTCAGCCATTGCCCCTGTTTCCTGGACCAGAACGAGATCTTGCCCTTGCTGAAGATGCGCAGCGAATACCAGGACCCAGCCGGGATGACCCAACAGTACCTGATATCAGCTTTGAGGAAACGAATACTTCTTCTGAATTGGTTGAAGACATACAACTGCCACTCTTTGCAGAGTTTCCTGTAGCCCCGCAGACTGCGCTGCGCTTACCGCAACAGGAATCAGACCAGGAGGAAAAGTCTCTAAAGAATAAGCGCCCGCCTCCAAATTCTGGCGATAAATATCCTCAACTACAGCTTTTTGCTTTTACACACAGCGGCCCTGCGCCGCCCGCTATGGTCTCCGCTCATTCAAAGAAAGCTAAGCATAAGTCCAAAAGAAGAGCGAAGCCAAAAAAACAAAAAACAAGATTCAAACCAAAGCTGAAGGAAAAATTGAAAAGGCGCGCAATTGAAAAAGCGCCGGCTCGATCACCCCCAGATACTGGATAGCTTTGTTCAAAAATCTATACTTGCCACCCTCATATTGAGGTTTCGAGCATGGCTAAGATTCGATACATAATTTCGTATCAAACTGGTTTTTCTTATTGCTAGAAAGGTATGCACATGGAGGATCTCAGCTCTTATCTGAGTGTTCTCAAGCAGCATGGATACAGTAAAGATGAAGCCATCATTTTGCTGATGCGCCTTCAACTTATCAAGATAATCCGTGCAGAAATTCGCCGACGAAACTGGAGCCAGAGAGAAGCAGCAAAAATTATAGGTGTGGCTCAACCGCGCATTGCTGAAATATCTGCTCTGGCAACTGAGAAGTTCTCACTAGAGGCCCTGATCAAGTACCTTCATCGGCTTGATCTGAAGCCAACTCTCTCGGTCAAGCCAGGAAAACACTACTCCAAACCGAAGCGACAACGGAAGCCTGCTTCTGCTCGCCCAGGAACCACGAAAAAAGGAGCTATTAAACCCACAACACAAAAACTCTAAGCAAAACAAAAACATCGCCTGGCAGCGATGTCGTTGTAAATCCTGACGGATCTGTATTCGATTTGTACTTTAGGTGTTTTGCGGACTCCCTAATTGCAGATAAGAATAAAGCACGGATCCGCTTAGGTCAACTCATCTCAAATTAGAAAGAGAGACCAAATTGACCGTAGCTTTATTGGCGCCCTCGCAGCCTGCGAGCACGCCAACTAGATTTGATCGCGAAAAATACTTCCCATCTACATTTAATACTGGTGCAGAACGATTCTGTAGCTTATTCCATCGGTTTGGCTTTATATATAAACCACTGACCGGTGGCTCCTGGCTGTCGGCCGACGAGAAGTGGCAATTAACAGATACTGAAATATTAAAAGCAATCGCCTGTGCTCATCCGAAATTTTTTATAGGTGCTCGCTCGGGAAAAGCCAGTCGCTTTGCCGTACTCGATATCGACACTGACAGCGAATATCACAACCTGCAGCAATTCAAGAACATCTCACAAGTTCTAAGGCACGCAGGTATTAAAAAAATCGTCCCATATCAATCCAGCGATTCAGGTGGATGGCACCTGTATATATTCTTTGATCAGGCAGTTAGTTCACGCGATTTACATAATCAACTAAATCTGGTGCTGAAGCTCAATGGCTTCAACGTGCAAAAAGGGCAACTTGAGATATTTCCAAACCCGGGCGAATCAAGTCGGTCCATTGGTCACGGGCTGCGCCTTCCACTGCAGCCTGGATGGGCCTGGCTGAATCCAGCCACGATGGAAATCGAAGCCGAGCGTGAAGATATCCATTCAATCGAAGCTCTAGGGCTATTCCTTTACGACCTGGATAATTCATCAAACACATATGAAGACTTCCATAAACTCAAGCGATATGCGGAAGATATTCTGTCTGACAAGCAATTCACTCCACCAAAACCGATACGAATTCAAACAAACGATAACGTTGTCGCCCTCAGGGCAAATAAAAACACTGCCACTGAAGAAGCGAAATCTGAAGTACAAAGAATTTTTGGCGATCTGCCACCAGGAATACTTGCGGATGTATGGCTAAAGGGTCGCCGCTATTATTCATATGGTCTCTCCGGTCCTTCTCAAAGAGCCGACGCAATCTTCTCACTTGGTCATTATCTCTTTTATGGCGACCCAGAAATTGAACTGCCTGCACTTGGATATGGAGCCGAACAAGAACGCGAATGGCTGCTTGAAGAAATTCTCTACAAAAAACACAACGGGCACAGCAAAGACATCAATAAAGGCCGTGGA
This sequence comes from Obscuribacteraceae bacterium (SeqCode), assembly GCA_044358055.1. Taxonomy (GTDB): domain Bacteria; phylum Cyanobacteriota; class Vampirovibrionia; order Obscuribacterales; family Obscuribacteraceae; genus JAIEPM01. The sequence continues at coordinate 6,899 of JBIKOL010000127.1, read as the reverse complement.
GATGCATTAACTCAAATCCACCGCGCAACTCACTGGCGCCCCGCTTCGCAACAGGACCAGGAACACACTCCCTACTCAAGTGAAATCCCGGTCGCCTGGGTCCTAGAAAATAAGCGCCGGGAAAAGGATGCACGCTGGCGCATAGAGAATGCGGTTGAGCAACTGCGCAAATCCGGAGCTCCATTCAGCGCCAGCGACATTCGTGCATTTGCCAGGTGCTCCTGGTCAACGCTATATAAACACCAAGATCTCTGGAAATCTCCTGCAGCGGTGCCTGCTGATACAGCGAGCAAATATGAACAAATTGCAGATGGGCTCTTTGCAATTTCTACACACGAATATAACGCTGTGGTGGGGGATTCTCTTTCTGACTCTGTTTTTTGTTTTGAACCAACCAAAGGTTCTTTATTTTCAGAGGAGTCCGAAGTTGTTGTTGAGATGGAAACTTCTTCGCCTGTTGCTCAGTTCGATCAACTGCAGCTGGAAGAGGAAATAAATTGGAGAAACTCTGTTCTTGCAAACTTGCCTCCCGAGTTTCAGCCAGTTACAGCTTACGAGCTGAGACGCTGGATTGCATTCTTGATTTTTCGTAGAGCATCTGCGCCAAGTGAAGAGTCAGTGAAGTGGGTTGATCATCTGATTGGCATTTACGATTCAGAGCTAGAGAAATTGACCCGTGGAACAGCAGTCCGCCAAGTTGAAACTGCTAACATAAGTTCTGCAGGTTTATCGAAGGTCGGATTTTCAATTTGTCTTTCAGCAGGCTCTGGATGAAACATAAGCAGCCTTATCAGCCATAGGTTTGATAATTTCAGCCTTATTTCAAGGTCGTGCAACTTGTGGGGTGACCCCAGCAGGTGCCAGTACTCAAACTGGATCGGCAACAAATCCGTTGCACTTGCTGCAATATGTTCCGGAATCATTCCCTACTTGCCTTCCGCCGCATACTTTGCAGCGATTACTGGCATTTCCTGCACAGTCTACCTTAGGGCAGAAAACCCTAGCAATATACACTTCCTTGTAGCGAAGGACCGCCTCTTGCTGAAGCTTGGTGCCGTCCGCACAAAAGAAACAAGGAGAACCAGTTAATAGGCGTTTTTCGTATTTAGAACCGATGGAGCTCTGCCCTAACTTTGCTTTCAACACGCTCTTGCCTAATGTATGCCAGTAATGCTTGTTCCAAAGGTCAAAATCTGAAATTGCACCCGTCCGAATGGCTTCAGCCGGGATTTCCAAATGTTTCAGTAGCAACAAATGAACAGCAAGTTTTAGTGCTTGTACAGCGATTGTCTCTTCCAATACAGTTAGCATTCCCCTCGGAAGATCCCCCCCATGAATATGATAATTGCGAGTCTTCACAACGCAATTTACGAAGTTTGGAACCTCTTCATCCTCATAGAATATTGGTACGTATGCTTGCAGCTCCATAAATAACTCTTCTAGCCGCACTCGTTGAGAGGGCTTGGCAAGGAAGTTAAGCACGTCAAAAAACGGTTTCCGTTGAGCCTTTTCGATGTTTGTCTTGATGTGAGTCTTCACAGACTTAAGTGCCTTATTGAGGTCATCAGGCAAATCAGAATGTTTAGTCAGTCCATGGAATCGTTCCAGTGACTGTGCATAAAACACCAAATTTACTCGTGCTTTCGGATGCGAATCAAAATAATTGCCGAAAAAATTATACGTAAAATCCAAGAATCGTTCAGAACTCGCTAACCATTTTGTTAATGCTGATTCAAATTCTGCTCGACTTAGGCCTCTGTAGAACAGCGCCATCCTTTCCGCCTCTGCCGCAGCGCTGATCGATTTTCGTCTGAATTGGTACCAGCCGCTTACCGATACACCGTCTGCTGTCTCCAATACAAGCTTGTTAACGCAAGTTGGGAATCCAAATAGCAAAGTGAAAAAATATTGGACTGCATAAACCAATTCGATCATTTCATTCAATGGCTTCGCATCACGTGCAACAAAAGAAATTGATGATGTGAACGATTTACTCGATTTACTCTGTTTCCCGCTATGGATCAATGTGTTATAGATACTGCCACCTTTTTCGGTATCGAAGGAGACTATGAACTCCTCCGCCGAAAATCGACCTTTTTGCGTAAGTTGAAGAAATTCAGTAAGACCAGGAAATGAGATACTAATATATTTATATCGAGTATCCGAATTTACATAATCATCCCCAATCAGCGCTATTCGGGGTTCAAGCCTTGCAGCATATTTGCTAGTGCGTGGAGTAATGGCCTCACTAAGGCTTATACAGCTGCCATCGTCTGATTTGCCAAATATCCACAGTGACGCTTCGTCAGAAGGTTCTCTATAGATAAGATCCGTCATGGGCTCTTCATGGTTTAACGGTCCTTCTAATTCAAGAAATAATCCGTCGCTCTCCGCTAGTCCATTGTATTTAAGTATTCCGCCTACTTTCCTCTCTTTATCTTCCTGAATCCAAAACTCTCCATGCCTGTTCCAGGAACCAAAAAGATCTGTCAAATTTTGATCTCCTTTCTTATGACTGTGAACGTTCCGCCTTATTGTGAAAAGGCCGATCAACATGACTGTGACGCATACAATTGTTTTTACGAAACTCATATTTAGTCAACGGCTCGCTTTGTTTTCACCCGCCATGACAGCGAATAGCTCTTTGTTGTCTCAACTGCTTTATTCCCGCCAATTTCGGCAATGACACCAAGTCATTTTTGTTGCGCACTAAAATTAGCTCGAGGCGGCCTTGTTTCGACATAATGTCCTGGCGGACATTAATGCGCGCAAGCGCGTTCAGTCCCGTATGCACAATGAAACATAATATCTTTTATGCAAAGCTTGGCATAATGTCCATTATGCGAAGTGAATTATTATGCGAAGTGGTGGAGGAGATCTGGCTCTACATGCAGGTTTCATCAACTTGGATCTCGCATTATGTAATTCACCGAATTATTTGGCAGGTTTTTCACGGAATTAAATGGCAGACTTTTCGCGGAATTAATTGTCAGGCTGACAACCGCCTATGGTGGCACCAGGCTTAGTTCTTACTCTTCTAGTGCTCTGTATATGGTCGTAAAATGCACACTAAAATAACGGGCAATATCCCTTATGGATTCACCGTTCTCTCTGCGTCGTTTAACTTGTTTTTTCTCCGCTGGTGTTAGCTTTCGTGGGCGCCCAAATTTCACTCCACGCTGCAGGGCTGCAAGCCTCCCGGTCTTGGTGCGCTCCCTGATGAGTTCGCGTTCGAACTCTGCAATGCCAGATAGCACAGTCACTATCATCTTGCCTGCAGGTGAGGTGGTGTCGGCCCATGGCTCTGAAAGCGAGACGAACTTTGCCTCTGACTCGATGATTTCTTCAAGAACCTCCAGGAGGATTTTACTGGTTATGCAAACCTTTGCATAACCAGTATTATGTCGGGTGCTCGCTTATGTCGGCTCTCTTGGCGAGTTGAATTCATTTGTAATGGAGGAGGGCGCGAAAGGACAGCCTCCCGGAAAATTGGAATAAGAAGAGAGATCACTTGAGTTTTCATAATTCAAAGCTTTTCCAAGAAGGACAATAGCGAGTCGCTCGGTTTGAATCGTGTCCTCTTTGTCTTCACTGGACTAGTCGCCGCTAGAACTCTTTCCTTCATTGCCATGTCAGCCTCCACATAAATATGAGTCGTGGTAGGACTTTCGTGGCCTAGCCAGAGAGCGATAACAGTGATGTCAATTCCCGACTGAAGTAAATGAAGGGCGGTTGCATGACGAATGGAATGCGGTGTAATGCGGTGCGCCTTTAGCTGCGGACATTGCCTGGTAGCCTTCAATACGGCTATGGCAAGACGTTCAGCAACATTGGAGCGCGTCATTGTGGTTCCATCGCGATTTGGCAGAAGTGGCTGGTCTGGCTTCAACGATTGCAATTTCAACCAGGACCTAATTTCGGATGCTGTGCTTTTCCATATTGGAATAGTTCGTTGCTTGCGTCCTTTTCCTCGAAGCCGAATACATGCCGATCCTTCTAAAGTCACATCAGAAACCCGGATGCCAATCACTTCAGAGACTCGGGCACCGGTATTGTATAGGATTGCCAGCAATAGGCGATCTCTTAATCCGCACCACGTACTGGAATCAGGTGCGGATAATAATGCTTGCATTTCATCGCGAGACAAGCAACTCACAAGCGGCTTTTCGAATCTTTTCATGGGTATAGCAAGGATCTGTTGCAGGATGTTCATCGCTTGCGGGCATTGCAAGCATGCATACTTAGCAAAAGAATGCACCGCTGCAAGTCTTGCATTACGACTGCGGATGCTGTTCTTACGCTCTTTCTCCAGGAAGTCGAGGAATGCCAGTACCAAGTTTGCATTGAAGTCGCCCAGGGTCAACTTAGATGGCACCTTACCAATTCGCTGTTCGGCGTATCGCAGTAGAAGCCGAAAGGTATCTCTGTAAGCAGCAATGGTTGCCGGGCTTACATTCTTTTGCGTCGAGAGCCTATCCACGAAAAATCTCTGCAACAACGAGGAGAACTCCGAAGGCCTGGACAATAGTTTATTGGTCATTTCTGTTTTCCTCCGTCTGCGAAACGTTGGAATCGCTGTACTGCTATCTCCATCAGCTCTGGAATTGCGGTGAAATACCAATAAGTATCTGCAATATTTGAATGCCCGACATATGTTGATATAGCCAGAACACTCCGGTCAATCTCTTCGCCCTTTTTGTAGATTGCCAGCGCACTGCGAACAACAAAGCTATGTCGAAAGTCATACAATCTGTGACGCGGGTAGTCTCCACGAGGATGCCAGCCTTGTTGCTTACAGATTGTTTGCAGTGCCCCATTCAAAATGCGTAGAGCAGAGCGGCTATTTTTTCCGTCGAAAGCGAAGAAGTGCGATGATGGTTGCTTAGAGATGCGATTTCTTAGCTTCCTGTAACTCTGAAGTTCTTTATTGACACTGGGGTGTAAGAGCACAGCTCTTTCGCTTCTGAATTTCCCTTCTCGAATAAATAGACAAGCGCCTTCGAAATCAAAGTCGGTATCACTCAGGTTTATCGCCTCTGAAGGGCGCAGTCCAGTAGCAGCTAGTAGTCCCAATGCCGTTTTACACGTTGCCGATCGCAGCCTATTTTTCGGGAAGAGATTTCTGGATTCCTCAAGCAATGTGGCTAGTTCTTGCTCTGAATAAATATGCGGAATAGACCGCCTAAGCCGACCCTCGAATAATCCCAATGGCGGTACTTCGGTGCCCTTTTCGAACAGCTGCAAGTACTTGGCAAAACCGCGCAGGTAAATCATCCGACGCATTCTTGCATGTTGACTCTTTGCTAAGCTTGACCAACTCATGCACAACGATAGTGTTAGTTTCTGCTGTCCCTCCGCCTCCGCAAAACGAGCAAATGTGGTGAGATGCATTTCCACTCGCTCCAGGCTATACCCAAGGCTCCGACGATAAATAATGTATGCATTAACGCGCTCGCTCCAAGATGACGGCGTCTTTTTGGGTTTCCTCATGGTTGCCTTCCTGACCAAGGCAATGCGATTGCTCTTAGTTCTTTCTGATTGGCTTTAGCATAAATGGCCGTGTTTTGAAGATGTTTGTGCCTGAGAAGATCGGCAATTTCTTTCAAAGAAGCACCCGATTCCTGCAAACGAGATGCCATTGCATGCCGCAATATGTGTGGACCTTTGAAGTGTTGATACAGTCCTGCACGATCCATTGCACGTCCTACAAGCTTGTAAACAGCGCGGGTCGTAATCTGCTCATTAAATGGTGTTTTGTGCCTCAGAAACAATGACCGACTAGTAGATTGGTGGCGGCCGTGAACAAGGTACTTTGCAATTGCGTCGCCGGTTTCTGATGGCAGAGGAAGTTGTTGTATTCGTTGCCCTTTTCCGCCCGCTATTGTAATAACACCTGTTCGCCAATCGATGGAATCGAGGCTTAGGTTTGCAACCTCATGAGCACGTAAACCGAGATCCAAAAGGCAACGAGCGACAGCATAATCACGCAGTCCGGTGGAATAGTCCTTATCGAATGCGTTTAGAAAGGCACTAAGTTGCTTTTCATTGGGAATTTGTCTGACCTTGCCGAATCTCTTCCAGTTGGCGATTACGGGCAATGCCGCTACTAAGTGCTCAGTCCTGTTTCCATTGAGACGGCGAAATCGAAGATAGCTTCGCAAACTGCTTCGTACTACTTGTAGTGATGACGGCGTAAACCGCTTTGCGTAACTAACAATAAAATCGTGCACATGCGCAGGCGCAATCAGACTGAACTTTACTCGCTGCTTCCCGAAGCAGTAAAAAAGAAACTTGCTCACATATTTCAACCTACATGCAACCGTGGACGGTGCTAAACCGCAAGTACCCACAAGATACTTTCGGTAGCTGTCGAGTTCCGAAGAAATGTATGGTGGCCAATCCACGCTAGAGGTCTGCAGCAATCCTTCTGATTCCAGAACCTTGGACAGATAGCCGAGAGCCCGCCGGACTATGACAGGAGTGCGCTGGCAAGGTTGAGGACAAGCGCATGACGGAAGATGACATTCTACGAATCGATTTATCCGCTTCTGGCTAATCTTGTCGAGTCCATACCTCTTTGACTTTAACCAGTGTGCAAAGTGCGCCGTCGCCGACAAGAAATCTCTAATCGTGTCGGTTTTGTAGCCACGTTCCCTAAAGTACGCGACATATGGTACAACCACGTCGCTGATTGGTCCATCCGTCAGCCAATCAGGTCCAGGACCTCTCATCAAAATTTGTTCTATCATGGTTACTTCTCCAGAAGGTTCCTCTGACAAGTAGCCACTTTTTTTATGTCACGTAACTGGTATCATGCCGACTCTTCGGACACTCGGTTCCGGTTCAGCGCTGCCCCTCGGTTGCTCTCAAGCCGACATAAGCGAGCACCCGACATAATA
>JBIKOL010000054.1:0-47746 GCA_044358055.1 Obscuribacteraceae bacterium (SeqCode) | reverse complement strand
AGCAAGCCAGATTTGCAGCAAGCCAGATTTGCAGCAAGCCAGATTTGCAGCAAGCCAGATTTGCAGCAAGCCAGATTTGCAGCAAGCCAGATTTGCAGCAAGCCAGATTTGCAGCAAGCCAGATTTGCAGCAAGCCAGATTTGGCTTGCTGCAAAAAGCCAGATTTTTTGAACGCCCACGGATAAATGGCATTACAGCCGCTCATTTTGAAACAGCAGGATGATCTCACCCACTCATGGCAAAACACAAGCAAGCACCTTATAGCGTTGACGCTATACTACGACCAATAGTATAGCGTTCGCGCTATAGAAAATTCAAAATCCTATAGCGTTGACGCTATACTACCGCCCCCCGTATAGCGCCAACGCTATACCCAGCTATCGAGCTTGAAAAAATTGAACTCTTACAATTGTAAAACTGCATAACACCGCGGTCTTGCAATCGACCGAACACGAGTTGCCGTGTTTCAATCTATGATAAATAGCTGACCTACTTTAGATATTTGCACGGTATTAACTAACTAACTAACTAACTAACTAACTAACTAACGATCTTCCTGCCTTCATTTACGGGGGGTTTTGCAGACTTGCTTGATTTGGCAAGTTCCATATTGCCGATGACTCCATCAACATATTTGTAAACCACCAGGAAGACAGCCGCTCCAAATCCAAGCAACACAAACCAATTTCTTTGCGCCACTTCTATCCAATCAATCTCAGCGTTGTTTGAAGGAGAATATGGACCTGCGAATCCTGAATTGGAAAGCTCGCCCGGGCTGTCAATTATGCTGCACGACTGCGACGAAGGTGGTGCACATCTGGTCAGTCTTACTGAACCAGCTGTGTTAACACCAGAAATCACGGAACCATCATTTCCTTGCGGACCAATCGTTCCATAAGTAGCGCCTTGCAACACCGGAGCCGGAGCGCATCCAGGAGCGCCCCCTCCGGAAGCACCCCCGGACGCTCTGTCGAGCTCCGTAATCTGTCTGCTTTCAGCAATCGCTTGTGCAGGGGAGGCCGCAAGTGATTGCTTTTGCAATGCACCATAATCAGCCATTGGTTTCTTTTCCCAGCATTCGGTTTTCATGGGCGCAGGTGCCGATGCAGGTGCCGCAGATGGTGCATTCGCCGCTACCGGTGCAGCAGCATTAGCATAAGAACTAGCTCGATTAACCTGGAAATCGTCCCCGGCGTAGCTACTAGCTTCTGACTCCTCACGCTCATCACGTGCCCGGGAATCTTTTAGCACGGGAGCAGAATCAATGAAAGTCGCTGAGCCAGCGGCACCTCCTTTTCCAGCAATCAAATTAGCTCGAAGATGGGAAGACAGAGCAACCACTTTATCGCTCCGCATTTCGGAATAAGAAGAGACAGGCGATTCTTTTGCTTTTACATTTTCAGACAGCACGTCTGTCGCTACGGGCCCGTCGTATGTTGCAATCGCCTTTCGACGTGACATACGCGGTGAGCCGACACTATAACGTGCGGATCTATGGCTTAGCATCGGATGATTCTTCGTGTATACAGGAAACGGCTGTGCCGGTGCAGCTGGCTGTGTCGGCGGTGTCGGTGGTGTCGGTGGTGTCGGCGGTGTCAGTGGTGTCGGCGGTTTCGGTGGTGTCGCCTCAGCGACAGATATGCTACCCGTTGTGAAAACTTCGCCAGGTTGAGGCCGCGACATTCTGTCGAGGTCTTCAACAGTATCAACTAGCACCGCACTTGATACCGGCGTAACCAGTTGATATTGCTCAGCAAGACGCAAGGCATTATATTCGTCAGTCACTCGAACAAATTTGTGGATCTCATTATTAGCCCAAATTTGAGCAAGCTCTCTCATTGTCTCCTTTCCAGCTGGAGTTAATGGCATCTTGCATTCGATAGCAGCACAAGAGGCAGCGGCGCTGACCTTGTCGGGCTGTGGGGCAACTGGCGCAGCACCGATGGCCGGACCATTGTAGGGTACAGGCGCGGCGGCGGCGATAACTGCAGGGAGAAGCTTCTGACCTGAAAGATCACCCGGGTGCACCACTACTGGGCCGGCCGGCGAAGAGACAGGCGGGATCGTTAGCACGAGTTGCTGAGAAAATGTTTTAACCGCACCAGGCTTTTGCCAGACATCAAAAAGAAGTTCGAGATCTTGAGCACAGCTTCCGAATCTCGGCACTTTTTGCACCGATGCAGAATCAACACCGTCGAGAAAAGCGTTCGGACCGCTGCTCAACTGCATGTCGTACAGGACTATTTTGTGCCGGAATGGGGAATACGGCGAGAACATTCTGCGTAGAGACTCTGGATTTCTATCAATGTAGCTATAATCGGCCATTGCATTTACAGGCGACACCACACGCTCGCATGCATAACGCGACGGCTGAACCGAGTCTGTTATCTCAGTACACGACGTTACGCCAAGACAAGGGACAGTAGTTTCCGGTCCGGCAGGTTGCTGTCCGTGGATCCACAATACTGTCTGTGCGGAATAGTGCGCTTCAACTAAGATTGGAAAGATTGCATGCCCATCTAATTGTCCGCCAGTGCATTCTACGTTGGCCAGCTTGTCCAGCTCTTTCAACGAGAAATGTTCTTGCTTTTGATCACCGACAAAAACTATGTCCACCTTCTGATCTTGCGGCAGCTTTCTCAGAGTGGACTCGATTTCTTTAATGTGCTCCCGCATGCAGGCAGACCCATCAATCACGATGGTTAATTTCTCCGGCTTGGGAAAGTTCAAATCGACGATTGACTCAGTGATGGTGGCACCAGTTTGATGCTGGCACCAGAACTTATCATCTTTACCACGCTGAAATTTGACAATTCCAAGCCCGCTAGCCAGTTTTCCGCAGTCGAGATTGCCCTTCAACTCGTAGCTTCCATCCTTATGATCATAAGAAGATTTGTCGAGCTGTTCTTTAAATTTTTCAATTTCATGGTTAGCAGTCAAATCAATTTTGTGCGGAACAGAAATTTGAAAGTTTCGTTCTTCAAATTGCGGAAGACTCAAAACTGCATGCATGTCTTTGTCGAGGGTTAGAGGCGAAACAGCCGTTAAATGCAAACTCAAACCGTTACCCGGTGGCACTGGATAGCACTGCACCAATACGGTGTCCTCACCTGCAAGACTGACAAGAAGTGGATTGCGCTTGCTTTGAACTGCTTCCCGGTAAATCTGCCGGGCTTGCTCTTTCAAAGTAATGCGGCAATTGTACTGTTTGCCATTGACGATAAGACCGGCCTCAGTAATCGCTGCTCCATGTGGCAGGCGAATGCGTGTGCGAACCTCGCGATCGAATTTCGATTTGTTATTGAAATCAAGGAACCAATCGATGCGCGAAACACCAGCATCGGAATCAACCCTAGCCTGTATCTTCGATTGGCTGACGGAAAGCCCTCGAGCGACATCACTCACTGCTTCACCTGCAAGATCCGGATCTGCATCGAACTGGTCGTCTACAGCCTGATCGAACCCATCATAGGCAAGCCGCCCGGAATGCTGCATGGTGGCGCGCGCTTCTTCCGGAATAGGGAATGAATTATATGTTCTTCCTGTCACCTTATAGAATATACCCCGCATCACTCTGAAATCCGAGGGATGCGATGATTCGTACAGAGAGCCAAGCACGTCCGTGGGCCTGCCCGAACGCTCATAGCAGGCACGCAGCATAACGTCCTGGCTGCCGAATGTGCGAAGAATTGCCAGTCCTTTTGCTTGTTCTGCAGCAATAGGGCTTGCAGCCATGCTCAGAGCAACGCGAGTAATAGTAGAAGGAAGCTCCAACGCTAACACCGCCAGTAGTATCACAAGGTGTCCCGCATTTTTGACTTGATGCGGGCAGAAGAAGGTGCCAAATGCAGCAGCCTGCTTAGCGGCATAGCGTCCGCTCAAGTAGAGAACAAGCAGCGCCAGCAATGGCGCCCAACATGCCACCATAGTTCCAGCCGCAAGAAACAGTGCTTCTGGAGAATAATAATAGTTGGTGAACTTGTACCAAAAATCAGAAACAGAACCACAGGCATGAGGCCAGAACATCAACGAGTACAAAAGCGCAACACCAACAGCCATGCCGTTGGTCAGCAAGCCTGGACCGAACTGTGACTGCACGCTGAAGCGCAGACTCAACCAGGTGAGAAAAGCGGCAGCAGGAATCATCAAACAGAGCAGCATATGCCCGCTGCTCGGAAACGGATCAAAGGCTGATTTTGCAAAAATGTGGAACTGACTTTCGGCGATTATCGCAGCAAGCGGAAGAAGGATGCCGAAATAAACAAGACATCGCTCAAATAGACGACTGATATTTCGTGGCGGCGTAGACTTTTTGCCACCGGTTCCTTTCAAGTCCAGATCACCAAGGTCACGTTTCACAGCGTGCTCCTCCTTTCGGGCTAGAAGAGATATGCCCAGCGGCTTATCGATATTCCCATTCTATGCAGCAATGGCGCCCGGCGCAAAGCGCTTTCTCCTCGAATGCGCCACAGGTATATGGTGAGGAACTCTCAGGGTTTCCCCTATTGAACGGGGCGCGTTTTCAAGAGAAAGAATTAATGCCGTATGAGAGAGCCTTAATTTTTGCAGGCGCGCTAAAGTTGTCATAATTACGAAGGCTAAGCACTGTGCCGTTGTCGGGCGAATTCAAGCAAAACAGGGAAGCCCAAAAATACAAAATTTGCTGGCAAATCCGCAGAAGGAACTGACAGCTTATTCGGAAAGAAGCTCGACAACAAAACATGCTCTGGGTGGCTGGTTTGGCAGGTTCAAAGAGGTACTTATGTCTCCCGATCAAAAAACTCCAGATCCCAAAACTCCGATGACCGGAATTAGTGGGAAGGAATCGGTATTCGACAAAAAATTGCGCGAGTTTCGCAACACTGGTCAGTTTCAAAAACCAGATAGAAAGGCGCTCGAATACATCAGGAAGCCATCAGCAGAGTTTCATATTCCTGCGACAGATTCCAAATTGCATGATTATTCGGACAATGAATTCACCGAAACAGAGCGCATGGCCTTCATTGATGAATCCAGCGGATTCTTCAACAGCCGCACAATATTGAGCAAACTTGCAAATGAAGTTAGACGCGCAGCAAGATATCATCGCAAGCTGAGCATGATGATTATTGAGCTTGATGGTCTTAGCGAAAAAGAGCATTTGACGAACCTGGCAAAAGAAATGCTTTTCAATTCGTTTTGCAAAACGCTGCGCAGTAACGTTCGCGAAGTTGATATTCTCGGGCGTTTCGATGATTCGACTTTGATGATTGTTTGCCCAGAGACTTCACTAATTGATGCTATTAGCGAAGCAGAACGCTTGAAATATATTATCTCTGCATCGCATTTCAAGCCGGTCGGGCATTTGGTTTCAGCAACCATCAGTGTTGGTGTTGCCTCATATCCGGAACATGGTGGAGCAGCAATCGAAGTACTCGGCGCGGCGCTCGATGCCAGCAGAGATGCTGTTCTTAAGGGTGGCAACCAGGTTTGCCTGGCCGCAAATGGCACTGAAAGTATTCAAGAGATTCCGACGGCGGAAGACTTCACTCCAGGCAAAGATGATAAGGCTGAGTTTGAAATGAAGTCACCTGAATTTGCTGATCACCAGCAGGCACTGGGACTTCAGGCGCCCCCGGTAAATACGCCGACGATACTTCCATAGAATCGGACGAAACCTTTGATAAGGGCGGCGCAAAACGTCGCCCTTTTTCTTTGGAACAGAGTAGTAGTTAATCCTGTTCCGGTCTGCTATTCTTTTGCGCACCATAGAAGGAAGCCGGAGGATCAAATGCCGAAGATTGTGCGCTTTGAAAAAACGGGATCTGCAGATGTGCTCAAAATATATGATGAGCCACCGGCGCATCCAGGCGAAGGTGAGGTTCGCATCAGAGTAGAAGCCATCGGCTTAAATCGTGCAGAAGTTCTTTTCAGGCAGGGTCTTTACCTCGAGAAGCCACAGTTCCCCGCTCGAATTGGCTATGAAGCTGCCGGTGTTGTTGAGGCTCTGGGCTCTGGCGTCAAAGGTTTCAAAGTCGGTGACAAAGTCAGCACTATCCCTTCCTTTGCAATGAGTAAGTATGGTGTCTACGGCGAGTCGGCAATTGTCCCCGCACAGGCACTTGCGCATTATCCGGATAATCTCAGTCCGGAAGAGGGCGCATCGATCTGGATGCAGTACATGACGGCATATGGCGCGCTTGTCGAACTGGGCAAGATGAAGCCAGGGGATTATGTGGTTATCACTGCCGCCAGCAGCAGTGTTGGAGTAGCGGCAATACAGATATGCAAAGATCTCGGTGGAGTGAGCATAGCCACCACGCGTGGTGCCAGCAAGAAACAGAGACTTCTGGACGCTGGTGCGAATTATGTAATTGTTCTTGATGAAGAGGACATGGTTACTCGCATCAATGAAATTACAAAAAAGCATGGTGCGGATATTTGCTTCGATGCCGTTGCTGGTCCTATGCTTGGGCAGCTGGCGAAGGCATGCGCATATGGCGCGACCATTTTTGAGTATGGCGCATTGAGCCTCGAGGCTACGCCATTTCCGTTGATGTTAAGCCTGGAAAAAGCGATTTCGGTTCGCGGTTATACTCTGTTCCAGATAAATCGCAACCCGGAATTGGCGCAACGTGCAAAGATGTATATCTACGAAGGGCTGCGAGTGGGGATTCTAAAACCTGTCATAGACAAAGTATTCAGTTTCAACGATATTGCAGAATCTCAACGTTATATGGAATCGAACCAGCAATACGGAAAGATTGTCGTGAAAGTCTAAACAATGAACCAGCTTATCTCCGGCAATACGGCAAGATTGTCGTATTGCTTTTAAGCCTTCTACTCTGTAATTGGTTCTTTCTTGACCTGATCGAGAGGAATTACTGCAGTTTCTTTTTCTTCTTTGGGAGCGGCTGGCTCCGCAGGCGCAGGCGAGGAGCCATTACCAGAATCGCTCTTCGCTTCAGCTGCAGTCGAGCGAATAACAATTTGATCGTCTTCAATTTCAAGATTAGCGTGACCGCCACGTTCAAGTGTACCGAAGAGTAAATCTTCAGATAGTGGCTCCTTCACTTTCTGCTGAATCAAACGAGCCATTGGTCTGGCGCCGTAGAGCCGGTCGTAACCCTTGGTCGCAAGCCATGTGCGAGCTTCTTCTGAAATGGAAAGCGTTACATTGCGTTCCGCAAGTTGTCCCTTCAATTCTTTGATGAACTTATCGACGACAAGTTTGATGTGCTCTACACCCAACTGATTGAATGCAATGTGTCCATCGAGTCTATTGCGGAACTCAGGGGAGAATGTAGTTTCGATTGCAGATTTGGATTTGCCTGCGCCGAACACAGATGAAGAACCATATTTAGTGAGCGCCTGTTGCTTGGACGGATCCGCTTCCTTGCCATCCTTTGCCGCCCCTGCACGGAATCCGATATCTTCAGATACCAGTTCTCTGGCACCTGCATTGGTAGTCATAATGAGAATAACATTTCTAAAATCAGCCTTCTTACCATTGTTATCCGTAAGCGTGGCGTTATCCATCACCTGCAAAAGTATGCTGAAAAGATCTGGATGAGCTTTTTCAATTTCATCAAGAACAAGCACCGCATGTGGTGTGCGAGATATAGCATCAGTAAGCAGACCACCCTGGTCAAAACCCACATATCCAGGCGGGGCACCAATTAAGCGAGACACGGTGTGTTTCTCCATGTATTCACTCATGTCAAAACGCAGGAATTGCACACCAAGTACCCTCGCCATTTGTTTGGCGAGTTCAGTTTTACCAACACCAGTGGGACCAGAGAACAGGAATGAACCAATCGGTTTGCCGACATTTCCTAATCCGGAACGTTGCAATTTAATAGCCCGCACAACCTGCTCGATTGCGTGATCTTGCCCGAAGAGAACACTCTTCAATTCCTTCTCAAGCCTCTGCAAGCGCTCTTTGTCATTAGCGGACACCGATTCGGTTGGAATTTTTGCCGTGTCCGCAATAACCTGTTCAATATCGAGAACACCAACGATTCGCTCCGGGCGTTCTTCTACCGGCAACAACTTCACGATTGCACCAGCCTCATCGATAGTGTCAATCGCCTTATCAGGGAGGAAGCGATCGTTTATATACTTAGCCGAGAGTTCGGCCGCAGTTGCAAGCGCATCATCGGTGTAGGTGACCGCGTGGTGCTCCTCATAGTATTTGCGAAGCCCTTGCAAAATTTTCAGCGTATCCTCAACGCTTGGTTCAGCCACTTCAATTTTCTGGAATCGCCGAGCCAGAGCTTTGTCGCGCTCAAATGACGCTTTGTACTCAGAATATGTCGTCGAGCCGATACAACGCAACTCACCGTTTGCTAGAGCCGGCTTCAAAATATTCGATGCATCCATGGTGCCGCCTTCCACGGCTCCGGCACGAACGATGGTGTGGATTTCATCAATAAACAAAATCACGCCAGGTTTTTTCTGAAGCGCCTTGATTACGGCTTTGAGTCTCTGCTCAAACTGACCCCGATATTTAGTTCCGGCAATCAATGAGCCCATATCAAGCGCATAAACTTCTACATTTCTCAAAGGCTGCGGTACTTCGCCACGGTGAATCTTCAAGGCCAGGCCTTCAGCAATCGCCGTTTTACCAACGCCCGGTTCTCCAACGTAAACGGGATTGTTCTTGCGGCGGCGGCACAATACCTGAATGGTTCGCTTCACTTCACGCTCGCGACCAATCAGCGGATCAATTTTTGCTTCCTTGGCACGTTCAATCAAATCAACAGTGAATAAAGCCAGAGGGTCCCCGACTTTTTCTTCGCCTTCTCGACCCGCGCCCGCCGGCTCTTCATCACCACCGGCTGGACCTTCACCCGAGTCAAGTTTGGAAATTCCATGAGAAATAAAGTTCAAGACATCAAGACGGCTGATACCCTGTTTCTCCAGCAGAAACACAGCATATGAATTACGTTCTTCAAACATTGCAGCAATAATGTTGCCACCATCTATGGTGGTCTGCCCTGATGATACAGCCTGCGTGCCAGCGCGATTGAGGACACGCTCGAAGCCTGCGCTAGATTCAGGGTCTGCAAGTACTCCTTCCGGCAATTGCTCCAGCTTGTTCTGCATGAACTGCTCGAGCTCTTTTTTCAATGCGTTCGTGTTGCCACCACAATGCCTGATGACGCCACTGCCGGTTTTTTCATCCAGCAACGCAAAAAGCAGATGCTCAAGGGTCAAGTATTCATGCCGACGCTTTTGAGCCTCTCGGTATGCTGTCTCTAGTGTTTTTTGTAACTCTGCGCTTAGCATAACTCTTTGCCTTCCGGATTAATCTTGTTCCATGGTGCACAAGAGTGGAAACTCCTGCGCTCGCGCCATGGCGGTTACCTTGTTAATTTTGGACTCGGCGATTTCGAACGTGAAAACGCCTGCGACTCCCACACCCCTATTATGTACTTCTAGCATGATTCGTCGCGCATTGGGCTCGTCCTTGTGAAAAATGCTCATCAGAATGAACACCACGAAATCCATGCTTGTGTAATCGTCATTATGGAGTAGCACCTTATAAAGTGGGGGTTTCTCCACTTTCCTTTTAGTTTCAGTAGCTACACCAGTATCGGAATCTTCGGATGGATCGTCTTCCCAACCTGCCATTACTTCTCCCTACCCCAACGGCAAACCGACGTACTTTTTCTTGCCACGCCCTCGCATCCTTCAAACGACGTGACAGCCAGCAATAAGACTGGAGCCACAGCCAATATTAGCGCAGTTCGAAGGTCTGATAAGAAAAAGTAGCTCGACTTTTCAGTAAATAGCCTGAATCCATCCTATAATCAATGATACAAGCTCATAATCAGTCATTCGACCGGGTTTGCCTTTCCTCAATTCGGGGCATATGAGAGCAAGCAGAGTGAGCGTTTCGGGCATTACTTACACCTTAAATCATAAGATGAGCAAAAAACTTGTCACGGTTTTCACACTAATCGGCTTAATGGGCGGTTTTCAGCCTGCCGCATTTAGCGCCACCGGAGACGAGGCCGACGTGCCGAGAGCTCCAACTGCAGAAGAAGAGTCACAAATGACTCCCATTTCTTTCAAGAAATCAACCGGCGCCTCAAGCCAGCAACGCAACATCAGAATGCACAGCGCGCTGATAAAGCATAACGGCGACGCCGCACTAGAATTTGAGCATCCGACTATTTTGCAGCTAAAAGATGGCGAAATTATTGTGGATGCCGACAAGCTCACTGTAGTAAAGACACCACATTCGATTTTGACAATCAAACCGGGATGCATCGCCCTTGTGTCGGTTACTAACAAAGTCACCAAGGTACGCAATCTTCTTGAAACGGGCACAGCCGACCTTCGCCAATCAGTCGGCGGAAAGTTTGTAGATATAGCAGCGGGCGAAGAATCAATTCTTGGCTGGGATCAAATGGGAGTCAATAAAGCTCTCTCGAAAGACAATTTGGGCAGGCGTCGAGTTCGAGGCATTGATGTACCAGGCGGAATGTTCATGCAACGCGCAGAGATTCCACTTACGACATTGATGCAGCTGGAGAATTCTCCAGCTTTGCATGACCTCGTTACCAGCGAGAATCCAGCCGACAAAGCACTTGCAGACAAGCTGGTCAAAATGGCCGCAGTGCAGCAGCAAGTGCAGGCAAAGCACGGGCAATTCTTGCAGTACGCTCAAGCGCCGCATAAATAGGGATGCTTGCTAAAAGTGCTCAGAATGCGGCTGGCTCTTCGAATGTGCACCGAATCTGTTATGCACAGATCTGTGCATAACAGATCTGCGATATTGGAAACCCGTTTCCTGAGCCGCACTTAACCTTAGCGCGAATAAATATTGCGAGATGTAAACTTAACGCCCTTTCGGATTGTTGCTGGAGATTAACTGGAGGATAGTAATTTATAGCTGGGGTTTAATCATATAGAGTTCGGGCGGCAAGGCAAGCTGACGAGGTTCTTCTCGGGAGCGGAGGTGCTGTCATGGTAAAACACATAGAATTGCCGACTAATTCAAAAGACGGCAAGTACAGTTTTCTTCTGGAAACTGAAAAGCAAGACAGATTCAGGCTTTCCACCCGAATTAGCAATGCTCAGAGTTCAAATCTTTCTGCGCGATTTCAAATGACTCTGAGCAAAAAAGCCAACTCTGAAAAGATAAAAGCAATCGAAAGGATTTGAGTTTTTGGCAAAATGCGGTCCCAAAATTGGCACCTTTATTAGCCAAGCTTAACGCAAATCTGCTTAACGCGAAGCAATCATCTGATACCGCATGCGATACCACGCATAAGCGGACGGAACTTTTGCCAAAGTCAAGAAATTATTCTAAGAGCAAGTGTTCATCGCTTGCTCCCCGCGCCAATACCGCGCATATACAAAACGCATCCAGCGAATATAGAGGAAAAGAGAAGCAAAGCGCAGGAAAGAACAACGTCGAGCAAATGCAGCAGAGCGAACCAGGAAGAATCGCGCAGCAGGAAGCTCCAAAACATGCAGCGAGGAAGGCTTATGTTTACAGCAATATCAACGGCAAAGGCATTTGTTTCAGCAGACCACGGCTGGAACATCAGCTTGCCGTATGGCTGGAAAGCGCTGCCAAAGGTGCCATTCGAAATAGCAAGCGCGCTGAGTGACGTCGAGGTGTTCGCACACCCTCACGATCCATCTCTGTCAATGACGTGGATGCGTTCTTGCAACAGACTGAGCGATCATGTCTGGCAGCGCTTCTTACATATGACAAACACCATTGGTGGAATTCCGCCTGCTGAAGTCCAGGAGTTGATGACGCAACTTTTTCCTTTGATGGGCAGAACGGCCAGCGCATTTGCAGTCAGCCTCCCTGATGGTCAAAGAGCACTCGAGTTGACGGAAGAAATCACATCCATCGGATGCTCGAACGAAAGTATGCGCGGATACCACCTCGTTCTGCCGGTGAGCAACGATAAGGCATCACCTGTGTACATGCAGCAACTTGTTTTTTATGCGCGCGCAAGCAAATTCGCACAGGAAATCGTGCAGATAATTCAATCAGCGAGATCGTTCAAACATATATAGAAGTACAGTTTTACGAGCAGCGGCTAACCACCGCCACACAACGAGGTCAGAGGCAGCGCCAGATTCTGGGCGCTGCCTCTGATTTTGCTGCCTTAGATTTTGTTGCCTCTGATTTTGTTGCGACACCTTGGTGAGTCATTGCAGGCACGCTGGAAAAAATGTAGCAAGCTGTAAGCCACCGGATCGCCGCCTTCCAGGCTCCTTTCAACGGATCTGCCTTTTCACAATTAAATGGTGATATTGGATAGATTGTTGCAATTCAGCCACGATTGTCACGGAAGCGACACCAGAGCAAAAAATCGCAAAACCAGCATCATGCCTGCCTATCCCTTCGCTCAAACAGTAATATTAACGGCATCTAACTAGACCGACCGGTTTACTGGAGGCAAAATAGAGTCATCAGATTTCAAGACAACAAGATTTCCTCTGGAGGCATCATCATGTCTTTAGCCAGCCACTTATTTGTTTTTTCAGCAATCGCAAGTTTAGCGATTTCACCAGCGTTTGCATTGAATATCGACACAACAGTCCGCGAGAAAGACCAGGAAAAAATTTCCGCTGCCTACGACGCAGTCGCAGCCTACACGCCGATGACACTTGCAGATGCAACAGAACATGCATTGAACTTGAGCGCAGATACGAAGATCGCACGCATTGATAAAGCGCAGTACCAGTTGAGCCAGGGTTGCATGCTCTTGCACACAGACGAGGCAACGTTCATTTCCACTCGCCGCGCAAATATCGCAATGAAGGCAGGCGCAACGGTTGTTGTCAGTGCGAAAGAAGAAGTCACACGGATCATGAATTTGAGCGACCGCCAACGCGACAGCGTGCTCGTGGTTTTTGGTAAGTATCACATTGCACTGAATCCCGGAGAAGAACTTGCAGTAGTCTGCTCACAAGCAGCAGACGTTGATAAAGCGGCAAACGAGTATGTCATTCGTTATAGAAACGCACAGCGCGTGTCAGTCTCACGCGAATATGACGCGGTTCTATTCGAATTCTCGCTTGCAGATGCTATGAGACATTGCTTGATATTCAAACAATTGAGCGAATCGCCGCGCGAAGAAGATCACGCTCTGCTTAAAGAGATCATCAAGACAGCAGCCGCCGTAAACACGATGTTTGCAAAATCAAGAGATAAATATACTCACGGTGACGCCACCGTTGCAAGCAATCAAGCCGGCAGCAAGCGCCTTGTTCTGAAGAACAACAAAAAGAAACAAAATCTTGCTTACTCGGACGAATCTAACTTGCGCACAAACTAGTTAGCTAAGCCGATCAAGGGCGCCCGCGTAAGGGCGCCCTTTTTTTTCGTCCCAACTCGCGCCAGTTCTACGCTCGAGCTCGACTGCGTCGAGATAAATGGCGGAACCACAGCGCCCGCGCGGCACTGATACCGCAATTAGTACCAGTAAATCCAAACGCGGCGTTGAAATAACAGCACTGGCACGATTATCGGACAATGCGTTAACATCCGTATGTATGTCGATTTAATATGCGCTCGAGGTGGAATTAGACCACTAGAGCTATAAGGCAAGCTAGCTCAAGTAGTAGGTGCGGCTGAGGCAAGCGCACGCACAAAGCGCAAAAGTGTCTTGAGAGGAATAGAAGATGGCAGCAAGAGCGATTTGGACAGGAATAATCACATTTGGAATGGTCAGCATTCCCGTGAAACTATACACTGCCACGGAAAGCAAAGACATTTCGTTTAACCAGTTGCACAAAGATTGCAAATCCCGAATCAAACAGCAGAAAGTTTGTCCCAATTGCGATAAGACGCTGGAGAATGACGACATCGAAAAGGGTTATGAGTACGCCAAAGGACAATATGTGGTCGTCACAGACGAAGACATGGAGAAGGTTCCAATCGGCACAAAAAACAATATCGAGATTTCAGCCTTCGTTAAATTAGATGAGATAGACCCTGTCTTTTACGAAAAAACCTATTACATCGAACCAGAAGAGAAGGCAAAGAAGCCGTATGCCTTATTCATGAAAGCCATTCAGGAAAAGGGCATGACGGCAATAGCAACATTCACGATGCGCACAAAAGAAAGACTGTGTGCATTGCGCCCTATGGATGGAACCTTGATTTGCAATACTCTGCTTTATCCAGATGAGATTCGTGTGAGTAAAGGAAAAGAGCTTCCTGAGGTGCAAGTTTCAGACAAAGAACTTGGCATGGCCGGCATGCTAATTGATATGATGACGCAGGAGTTTCAGCCAGAGAACTACCAAGATCACTATCGTGAGGCTCTCAGCAAAATCATCGAAGCGAAATTGGAAGGCAAAGAGCTGGTTGAGGCACCGGCAGCGGCTCAGACGAAGGTTGTAGATCTTATGGATGCGCTCGCTGCGAGTATGGAAAAGATGAAGGCTCAGAAGGCTGCTGCAACCGGCTAACCGCACTCAGGTAAGCGCGAACAAATTGGACGTTGAGAAAGAACAAAAGCAGTCGGTTATAGCTGGGCAATTGTCTGGCGCAAAACAGGCTGCTTTTCCCAGTTATTTTCCACCTATGCTTGCGAGTTTGGCCGAAAAGCCGTTTGACCGCAAGGGGTGGATTTTTGAGCCTAAGATGGATGGAATGCGATGCATTGCATTTGTAAATGCCGACGGTGTTAAGTTACTGTCGAGGCGTGGTCAGAATATTACAGCTCAGTACCCTGCACTAGTAGCAGCTCTACCGTCACTGTGCAAATGCCCTATGGTTCTGGATGGAGAAATAATAGCGTTGAATGAGCAGGGACGGCCGTCCTTTCAATTATTGCAACAACGCATGAATTTATCGAAAGTTGCAGACATTTCCAGAGCTGATGCGCGAATTCCGGTTCAATATTTTGTGTTCGATGCAATTCATGCCGGCAACCAGAATATCTCTCGCTGTTCGCTAGCTGATAGAAAGGCGATTTTGCAGGAGAACTTGCAACAGGGATCTGGCGTGAGCATCATCAGTTACTTCGAAAATGAAGGAATCATGCCTTACCAGGCTTGTGTTGAAAATGGATTCGAGGGCATTGTCGCTAAGCGCAAAGACAGCCCTTATGAGACGGGGAAAAGATCGCCTTATTGGATTAAAGTAAAAGCTCAAAAGAGTTCTGAGTTTGTGATCGGCGGCTATAGTCAGGGGCAGGGTTCTCGCTCGAATACTTTCGGATCGCTTGTGCTTGGTTATTACAATGATGAGCAGAAGCTGGTCTACGCAGGCAGCGTCGGCAGTGGATTTGATGAGCGATTGCTTGCGGACATGATGCGTCGCATGAGCCCTTTGAAGATCAGCAGCTGCCCTTTTCTGAAAAAGCCCGAGGACAAGAAAGACGCAACATGGTTGCAGCCAGAGCTTGTTGCCGAAATCAAATTTATGGATTGGACTGACGATATGCATCTGCGCAACCCAGTGTTTTTGCATCTCAGGCATGATATTCAGGCTACGGATGTTCGCATTATTACGGCAATTGCAAACGAGGAGCTTGCGCAGGATTCAGTTGAGAGGAATGATTTGGCGGACCTGGCGCAGGAAACGGTATCCAATGTACAAATGGTAGCAAGTGTGGGGACCCCGCTGCCGTCGACTCGCTCTGGCTCGCCTACGGATCCTCATCGGTCATGCGTCACCTCCGACCACGTTCCATCAACTGATCTTGATCTGGAAATTGCGCACTGGCAAAAAGAATCGCAAGCTGTAATCGCTCAACTGGGCGGCAGAGAAAAGAACATGCAGCTCACAGTCGATCACGAAACTATTTCGCTAACGAATCTCGACAAAATACTTTTTCCTGCAACCGATCAATTTCCAGCGATCAATAAAAGAGAATATCTCAAGCTGATTGCATTTCTTTCGCCGTATTTGCTCGCACATCTTGAACACAGAGTACTCACGATGATTCGCGCGCCAAGCGGAATGCGCTCTCGCAGCTTCTACCAGAAACACTGGAACCTGGACATACCAGATTTCATTGAATCAGTGCGTGTTGACCCCACTGACCCAACTAGGAAAGATCAACTTCTATGCAATAACCTTGCGGCGCTTATTTTTCTGGCTCAGCATAATATTCTGGAATACCATTGCTGGCTTTCCAGATTGCGTCCATTAAATCAACGAAAAGCTACTCCTGATGGACAAATCGACTTCAGCGATCTGGAATATCCTGAGTTCATGGTGTTTGACATTGATATTCACCAGGAGAACGAAAAGGAAGGCGATGGCATTGATCCTAAAGCATTCAATCTCGCCAGAGAAGTTGCTCTAAAGTTGAGAGAGATTCTCCAGCAAATCAAATTGAACTCATACCTGAAAACCTCTGGAAGAAATGGATTGCACGTATTCATACCTGTAGAACGAGACTTGAAATTCGACGAAGTGCGAGTTCTTGCCGAAACAATTGCGGCACATGCCGAAGGATTGTATCCCAATCTGATCTCACTAAATTCAGTAGTCGCCCGAAAAACATCAAGGGTATTTCTAGATTACCTGGCCAACGCAAAAGGCAGGAGTATAGCCGCGGCATATTCTTCGAGACTAACACCAGAAGCGACAATTTCGACTCCAATTCATTGGGACGAGCTAGAAAAAATATCTCCACGTGATTTCAATCAACACACCATTAGAAATCGCATAAGCAGCACAGGAGATATATGGAAGGATATATTGAAACACAAGGAAGACCTTTCTAAGCGTCTCGGCAAGAGTTGATAAGCGCGGTCTTAGTGCTGGTAATACAAACTACAGCAGCAAGATATATAAACGCAACAGCGCCAATATACACAGAAAGATAATTCTCTAAGATTGTGCAATGCGCATTGACAGCGCTTCTTAGAGATTCTAGATTTGATATCAGCAGTGAATTTTTAGAAGATGATTGCATCTCTGGACCGCCACGCGGTTTCGGTTGATGTTTCGTCAACCTGCAGAAACTGGGGCAGAAACGTCCATCCTCGTATGGCTGCTTTCAGCATCCAGCCTCCTCTGTCCTCCTATCACCATCACATTCATTCGAGAGTTTTTACTCGGAAAGCAGAGATGCCGTCATTTTCTTCAACACTGCCTTCTATTAATAGCGAGACTGATCTTGCTTCTTTCCTTAAACTCAGCGAGTTTGAGTTGAAGAGATTTTGCTTGCGCGCAGCCAATTTTTATTCGGTTTTTGAACGCAAGAAAAAATCAGGCAATAAGACACGCACAATTTGCGCGCCTACAACAGAATTAAAGCGAGTTCAGCGGCTCATCAAGAAACAGATTTTGGACAAAGTTGAATTGCATTCTGCCTGCACCGGCTATCGCAAAGGCATGTCTATAGTGAGCAATGCAGAAATACATGTCGGGCAGCGTTTTGTTCTGAACCTGGATATCAAAAACTTTTTTCCATCGATAAGCACAGCCAGAGTTGCCGGCTTGTTTGTTTCGCTAGGATTTAGTGAGGAGATATCGCTAGTACTGGCGAAGTTGTGTTGCTTTCAAAATGCTGTTCCGCAGGGTTCACCGGCTTCACCAAGCATAGCGAACCTAATTTGTCATAAGCTGGATCGACGATTGAACGGACTTGCTCAAGCGAAGGGATTCAAATATTCGCGCTATTGCGATGACGTCACCATATCTGGTGACAAACATCTGGGAGAAGGGTTCATCAAGCTCATTGAGCAAATCGTAAGCTCTGAGGGTTTTGAAGTGAACAAAGAGAAAACACGGTTGTTTACGAGAAAAAGCTGTCAGACAGTGACCGGGTTAACGGTCAACGAAAAGGTAAGTATCCCTCGAGCACGTCGCCGATTGATCAGAGCAATTCTTCATCAATCGGCAAAGAAGCCTCTGATGACTTTGAATTGCAAAAACTACGTCAACGGCTTAGCCGCCTACATGAACATGGTCAGACGATCCCGCAAGGTATAAGAAAGCGGGCGGGACGCCCGCGATCCCAGGGCTTCCGCTATTCGATTGCAGAGATCTGTAAAATTCAGCGGATGCCCAGAGGATCCGTGAAATGAAGCGGATGCCCCGGGAGCGCCGCCTGCCAGGCGGCTCCGAACTTGTCGATCCGGTTCGTTTGAACTTGAAGAATGAGCTCCGGAGGGGTTGCAAGGGCAGTTTAATCGGGTATCTTATTAGCAGATGTGCTGCTGCAAATATTTGGAGATAAAATGCTTCGCCCCCTCAAGAAAACGATTGCGGCTGTGCTGGCTTGTTCAAGCTTGCTGACAATTGTGCAAACAGAGAGCTTCGCGGCACCGGCGTCCCCCAAAACTAGCGCCTCCTTCAATAGCGGAGTTGCGCTTTATACGCAAAAGAATTATCGGCAAGCCGCACAAATGTTCGAAAAGGCAATGCTTGAGAATCCAGCCAATGCTGACGCTGTTTACTATTGTGCACTCTGCCATCAGCAAAGCAATAACCTTCCTCGAGCAAAACAGCTCTACGAATACATCTCACAACGATTTCCCACGTCCCGAGTGGCACCGCTAGCTCAAACGGCACTTGGCCAACTTGGAGGCGGAGGCGCATCCTTAGCTCCAAACACAAGCAGCGCCGGTTCTTACAGCAGCAGTCCTTTAAGTTCATCTTCCAGTGCCCAGGACGATCTTGCCGGGGTGCCGGAATTGGTTCGCGTCCAGTTTGAAAAACACGGCAACGACGTGATGGTTCCAGTTCAAGTCAACGGACGCACGGTCCAGTTTTGTCTTGACACAGGCGCAGGAGCGGTGGCAATTGGAATGAATCATTTGAAAGAATGGGGAATTTCTTCTGCGCAAGCAAAAAACACCTTCGACATTGGCGGCGTGGGAGACGGCAAAGCAAAGGGCTGGATGCAAAGGCTTGATCTCAAACTCGGTCCAATTTACAGGCGCGATTTTCCATGCATGATTCAGGACAACATGCCAACATCACCATTGCTTGGTCAAACATTCCTGAAACAATTCAACGTCAATATTGACGACAACACTCGCACAGTGATCCTGGCAAAGAAAGGTGGACTGGCTGCCCGAGATGTTGCGCACAAATCATATGATGCTAAGGAAGTTCCCTTCGTTCGCAGCGGCGGCGGACACATGTGGGTGGATGCAAAAATAAACGGCAAAACACTCAAGATGATTTTCGACACAGGAGCCGAGGCAACAGCGATATCAATGGCAGACTGGCAAAAGCTGGGCTTTTCTGTTCCGGAAGACGCCAGACAAGGCACATCGCGAGGTGTGTTAGGCGATGCTGTTCATTATCAGTTCACTGTAGATTCGATTAAGCTGGGTGGTCTTGAACAGAACAGCCAGCCGGTATTCATCATCGAAAATAGCAAAGCGCCGCCTTTATTAGGGATGAGCTTTTACGGAAAATACAAATTCGTGGTTGACGTCAACCGTAATGTCATTATCTTCAACGAGCAATAATTTACACGAAGCCGCGAAAAATCCGTCTCAGCCGCTTGATTAGCTATAATAGGCTCCGGATTCAAAGGGAGACTCACGTTGTTAAGGGCTGGAATCGTCGGATTGCCAAATGTTGGCAAGTCAACACTGTTTAACGCGCTCACCGCGTCATATCAAGCAGAAAGTGCAAATTATCCGTTTTGCACGATAGAACCGAACAATGGCATTGTCAAAGTTCCGGATCTTAGACTTAACAAATTAAAGGAGCTTGTGAATCCGCAACAAGTCATTCCTGCCGCATTTGAATTTGTCGATATCGCAGGACTGGTTCGTGGAGCAAGCAAAGGAGAGGGACTGGGCAATCAATTTCTTGCGCATATCAGAGAAGTTGATGCAATCATTCACGTGGTGCGTTGTTTCGAAGACGAAAACATCACCCACGTAGATGGTCGAATTGATCCTGTTCGAGACCTTGAAACCATCCATATCGAACTTTGCATGTCGGACTTTGCTTCCATCCAAAAGCGGCTCGATAGGTTGCAAAAGCAAAAGAAGCAAGGTGACAAACGGGCGATTCTCGAATGTGGAATCTTCGAGAAGATTATGCCATCAATTGAAAATGCTGAAACAATTGACCACAGCATTCTGACTGATGAAGAGAAAGCTATTCTTCCTCAGTTGCAATTACTTTCAACAAAGCCTCTGCTTTATGCGGCTAACGTAAAAGAAGACCAGCTTGCTAATCCCGACGACAATCCGCATGTTCAGAATCTGAAAAAACATGCTGCAAGTGAGAAGCGCCCGGTAGTTATAATTTCTGCTCAAATCGAGGCTGAACTTGCGGCACTCGAAGTGGAAGAGAGACAGAGCTATCTCGAGTCACTCGGTGTAAAAGATTCCGGTGTGAATAATTTGATTCGTGCAGCTTTTGACTTGCTTGGATTGGTAACTTATTTCACCGCAGGTGAAAAAGAGGTGCGTGCCTGGCCGTTTGAAAAGGGGCTAGCTGCGCCACAATGCGCAGGCATTATTCACACCGATTTCGAACGTGGATTCATCAAAGCAGAAGTTATATCCTATAACGATTATGTGAATTCAGGTTCTGAAAAGGCAGCAAAAGAAAAAGGATTGATGAGGCTTGAGGGCAAGAATTACTTGATGCAAGATGGAGACATCGTGCATTTTCTGTTCAACGTGTAGTTATTTTCGGCTACTGTTGTAATTCAGATTAGGGTGCATCTAAATAGAGGATTGATCATGAATCGCAAGAAATGCATGAAGGCGGTTGTTCTAACGAGTTTGCTTGCGTCTACATTGTCATTTTCGACGATGTGCCACGCAGAACAGCTAGCGCCTGCAGTGCCGGGAAACGCAGGCGTTCCAGCCGGCGCGACAGTTCCGGCAAATGCGGGGGGCTCCGCTGGCGCTGCAAATCCGGCAAATTCCGCAGCCAACACGGCTGGAGCTGCTGGAACAAGCGCAACTGGCGCTGCAGCCCAAAGTAAACCAATTCAAGCCGGCGTGCAAATGATCGAAGTCAATCTCGAAACGCTTCGCGATCTCGGCTTAGATTTGAAAAACATCTTGAAAGCATCGAGCTCACTTTATGATGAAGTAACCATTCAGCCGGTGTCGGTGATGACCGAGCCTGAAGTCGTCGGATATGGAACCATCATCAATGTTCCGATAGGATTCACACCAACTGGTGCTGGTCCACAACCAAAGAAAGCGCGTGTAGATGCCACAATGGCGCAGATGCGTCCTCTGGTCGAGTTGCTCAAAAAGGACACAGACGATTTCGAAAACGGCCGCAAACGGCTTGATGTGACTGACAAAGTCAGAGAAGATCTGAAGCCAATGTTGGATGAGTGGGCAACATTAATTGACGATATGAACGGTAAGTTTCAGACTCTCGAAACACTCACCAAGCAAACACCTTATGACTGCAATTCGATTGGCTCCGCGGCGACGGATCTCCACAATAAAACAAAGAAGTTGGACGAGGTCAGACGCAAAGTCTACAAGGTACTCCAGAAAGATGGCGCCTTAAAGAAAAACGCGTAACTGCAGCTATCCCTGCGAGCGCCGCCTTCCAGGCGGCTCTTTAAAGAACGGATCGATCTTGCCGAAGTAGAAGCCGGCTGGCAGCCGGCGCTCCCGGCGGGTTGTGGCATTCACATCCTATACAGGCTACTTAGTTGCGGGTTCAGCTGGCGGGCTAGTTGCGCTTTTGGATCCAGCGGACGAGCTGCTAGAACTAGTTTCATTCGATTTATTCTTAAGAAAGCGTGGTGGCGTATCTGGTGCTGACAGTGCCACCTTCGCGTTGAATGTAAACATGTAAGGTTGTATTTGCAGCGCTCCCGAAAAAGGCGTGCTGTACGCTGCAAGTAACCAGATATTCAAACCAAGGCTGACAGATACCAGCCCGGTCAAAAAAGTATGAAACGTGGCTTTTTTCATAGGGAAAAACAAACAAAAGATAACAGTAATCGTAGCGCCGAGCCCAATCACCAACCACTGCACAAGAGTCAATCCATGCTGCGATGTAACCAGCCTTGCACGTCGGTTTTCGCCAAGCGTTTTCATAGCTTCCATAATTGACTGTTGAATATTGCTGATTCGCTGATCATTTCCGGGCTCAATACCCAGTGTCGAATCCCACAGTGCTTGATACGAATTCCAGGCGCTTTCCTTATTATCTTGTTCTCCCATCTCCTTCCATTCGAGCTCAACCACGTCCTTGACGTACTGTCTGCACAGATTGCGCATAGTAACTCGGTCCTGATCATCAAGTCCTTTAGCCAGGCGAAACACATTCGCAACGGAGTTAGCCTCAAGATCGACATTAACAACGGCATCGTGATAGCGATCCATCGCGCCACCAACCATAAATCCCAGCAAGACGGAGAAAAGCGTTCCCACCACTCCAAGCAGAGGTGTGACTATATCGGCGTGCTCCTCTAAAAATGTTTGCTTAAATGTCTTGCTGATAATTATTTGAGCGGTGATGGATGCGATAAGAATCACAGCAGCCATAAAAAATACGAGGGGCAGCGTATGAAATAGCATTATTTGCTTCCTCCAGCTGTCTCGGATTTTTTTATCAACTCAAGCAATGACCTGGCTTCCGCTGCATCATTAAGGTCCTTGAGCTTCTCCATTGTGCGCGCTCTGAGCAACTTAAACAGATAGGGCTGAATGCACAGCTGCCCGGCAAAGGGGTGGCTGTATGCAGCAAGCAACCAGATGTTCAAGCCAAGGCTGACAGTTACAAGAATTGTGAGAAACAAGTGAAAGGACAATTTCTTCATGGGAAAGAAGAGGGTGAATAAAACAGTGATACCTGCACCAACTAAAATGACAAGCCACTGAATATCTGTTAATCCGTGTTGTGATGCAACCAGGCGCAATCGTCGTGCTTCACCTACTTGTTGGATTGATTCAAGAAGTGCCGATTGAACGTTGCTAATTTTATTGCTGCTGCCCGGGTCAACGGAAAGAACTGCTTCCCATAAATTTTGGTATGCATCCCATGCATGCTCGCTGGATTCACCCTTTTCCATCAGCTTCCACTCTTCGTCGATGACGGCGTTGCAATAATGCAGACTGAACATTCCAATGCGTTTGCGATCTTCAGTGTCCAAACCGCGGGAGAACCTGTAAACGTTTGCCATTCCGTTAGCTTCTTGATCGACGGTGTTTGAAATATCGTGATAGCGGTTCATCGAGCCCGCGACAAGAAAACCCAGGAGTACGGAAAACAAGGTGCCGACAACTCCTAGAAGTGGGTCAACGATGTTGGCATTCTCCTGGAGAACGTCATCTGTCACTGTTCGCCTGATAATTAATTGCGCAGCTACGGCCAGCAATGTACATAGAGTAATCAAGCCCAGAGCAACAGGAAATGTGGTCATTTAGCCTCGCATGAATCCATGGCGCAGGAGTTTTCAAAGAAGCTCCCCGCTTTCGAACTTGTACATTCTACACCCGCGAGGCGAAACAGCTGAAAAGTGTCAAGAATCTTCTTCCAGAGAACCAAGCCCTGCGGCATTTTTGGCGGTTGTCATGACTCTGACACAAGTTGTGGCTATACTAACTCAAACTCAGATCCCGCGTCGTCTCATTTAATAAATGCTGGCGCGGATTCCCTCCACCGGTAAGTAAATGAAAAAAACGCTGCGCATTTTGCAATTCACCGCTCTTGCAATTGGTCTTTTCACGATTACTCAATCAAATGTTCTTGCTGAACCTTGCGAAAAGAAGAGCGAGCAGAAGAAAAATGCGGAACAGCTACAAGTTGTTTCTGCAAAAAACAAATATGGGCATCATGCATTGACTGTGCAAATTGTTATCAACGCACCTCCTAATTTAGTGTGGGAAGCCATACGCGAAAACAGGCTTGCCGACCCGGATGTGCAATACAGCAAATTCACTGCGATAAATGAAACCGAGCGTATGCTCGAGCAAAAATATACTTCGCTGCCGATATTCGGAGCGACAACCTGCACATTGAGACTGGAAGAGGAGCTGCATAAGCGCATCGACTACAACCTCATCAAATCGGATCGTCTATCTGAATTCGAAGGAAGCTGGGTCCTGAGTCCCTCTGAAGATCAGCATTCCACCACGCTAGAATTGTCCAACCATTTGAAATTGAACATCCCTGTGCCTCAGAGATTAATAGATGCATTTGCTGCACCGAAAATGAAAACCCGCGTTATGTGGGTCAAAAACCTTGCTGAGAACAAGAACAAAATGCAAATTGCCTCGCGCGAGTGACGTATTCATTGTTGTAATTACGCTGAATCGCCAATATCACTGCGGTTTGAGCAACGATTATTCCACAATTGATTTATACGATCAGAGCGGTAAAATGCTTGGGGTCGTATGCCATGGGTCAGCCTGCAGAATCCGAATTTCAGTTTCCTGTTGAGAAGCATAACGATCATACTTCTCCATGGGCAATGCCGGATGTTTTATCTGGCGGAACACTGCCGCCGATTTTAGAAAATCCTGGACCAATTTTCAATAACTTACCTGATATCACTTCGCATAATTTTCCTTCGGCGGAAATTAAGACTTCGCCTCAGGGATCAGCCACTGACAAACCCGCTGGCACTAGAGGCTCAGCTCCCGAACTCTTCAATAACTCAACTGAATCAAAGAAGATACTGAACGGGTTTTCGATCGGCTCAGAAACGAAAAGCAATATTTCGAACGGCTCAGACAGTACTCCTGCAGGTTCTGATGGCGGATCAAAACTCGGAGGGCTGGGTGATCTTTTTAAATCAATCGGCGATAAACTTCCGCAAATTCTGGCGAAAGTTGGTGAATTCCTGCAAAGTAAGTTGCCTCCTGAATATGCACAGTACGTTCAGCAATACATGCCGATGGTTGAACAATTCATCAGCAAAATGGTCAAGGACGTAAATCTGAGCCAGGGACAAAACGGCGCTCAACATCTTAATGCCGAACTGCAAGAGTCACAGTCAATTCCAGATCTAATACCTGGCAATACATTGAATGTAGATCAAAACTTGAGTTTCGATGCAAAGTCGAGCCAGAATGGAGCCGAAATCAGCAATATCAAAGGGCTCCATTTAAGCGGCGACAATGGTGGCGAACTGAGGTCTGCACGGATAGACTTTGGCGATGGTGAGCCCCGAATATATGCTAGTGTGCAATCAGAGAATGGCGATACTAACGAAGTCGAAATTCCCCTGCCGGATCTTTCTAGTATTCTTGGGTTCTAGTCTTAGCGAACTAGACCATGCTACGGCCTGGCAGGACTAGCCCAGACTAATTGGCTGCGACCTTCTATTTGTGCTTGTGCTAAGATCAGCTCCTCCTGAGTGGATTTTATTGTCATGCGATTGGGCTTATTTTCAGTTGTAGACCATTACCCAACAGAACTCCAGCGTAGTCTTGCTGAGTTTTATGCCGAACTATTAGAGCAGGCACAGACAGCTGATGAACTTGGCTTTTACTCGTTCTGGGTAGCCGAACATCACTTCCATGAATATGGTGCAGTACCAAGGCCATCTGTGTTTCTTTCAGCTGCAGCGGCGCGCACAAAAAACATTCGCCTTGGTAGCGCCGTCGCAGTTCTTCCACTAGATCATCCCCTTCGTGTTGCTGAAGATTATGCAATGCTGGACGTAATTTCAAACGGTAGGCTGGAATTTGGAGCTGGCTCAGGATACCTGCAGCACGAGTTTGAAGGGTTCCATCTTCATGAAGCCGGCGCAGATACACAGTTGCGCCGCCAACGCTTTGACGAATCACTCGATATAATTCGTCTTGCCTGGATCGGCGAGAAAGTTGACTACAAAGGAAAAGTTTTCAGGGTAGACGGAGTGAAACTAAATGTGGTGCCAATCCAAAAACCTGAGCCGCCAATATTTGTCGCAGTTTTACGCAATGAAGTCGCACCATTTGTTGGTCAGAAACATCTCGGCATGATGATGATTCCTTATGCAACGACTGACAAAATCGACGAATTAAAAACTGCTTGCAGTACTTACAAAAAGGAATTTATTGCAAGCGGCAGTTTTACCATTGATGAAGACGGCAATCAAACGCCGGATATAGAGCCAAGAATTCCGTTTGGATTGCATTGCTTCTGCGCAGATACCACAAGGGGAGCGCGCGAGTTTGCCAGACCCTATATGGATCGCTACGTAAGAACCAGGCTCTATGCTAAGCAGAGATCGTTTGAAGAGTTGGTCGAGAAAGATGTGCTTGCTGTGGGTGATCCGGAAGAGATTATCCGTATCGCGAAATTATATGAGAGCGCGGGACTCACTGATTTCTTAATGATAATGAACTTTGGTGGCATGCCTCACAATGCCGTTTTGAAGTCTATGCGACTCGTGGCTAAAGAAGTGATGCCACATTTCTCGCGACAGCCGCTCACGACCGGACTTTAGAAGCCGGGGCTGCCGGCTCTGCCTCTGAATGGGGACGCGTGCAAGCGTAGCGACTGCGGGTTGAAGAGGCGACGCGTGCTGCCGGGGATAGCTGCCCTCCCAGTGCATTTGGTCCCCAACTATATGTCCCCAACTATATATAGAATGCGAAACGATCGGTGCTCATATTACTCTGGAACGACGCATTTAGAGAAAAGTAGTCAAGCGGCGTTTTTCTAATCTGGCTTGCCGATCTAGCAGGAAAAATCCGTGCTACTATTTTGATAATGGTTTTCATTTTGCCTGCTGCCAGGAGTTCGGGTCGTGCGCTTCGCTATCATGCCAGTTCTATTAGCGCTCATCGTAGGATCAGGCTTCGCTGCTGAAGCGAAGGAATACTCCATTGGCGTCCAGGAAGAGTCGAAGAGAATCGACGCAAAAGTGCTTGATTCGCCGAGTCCTGAAATTCCATCTGAGATGAAAGACGAGGCATTTAAGACGGGAGTAACTGCACGCTTTAATATTGCCGCAGACGGCAAGGTTGCAGTTGCACTGCTGAGTTCTTCAGGCAATGAAGACATCGACAAAATTGTGCTTGATACTTTGAAGAAGTGGAAGTTTCAGCCGGCAACAGTCAATAATGAACCGGTTGCGTCTTCTCGTAAGTTGAAAATTGAACTTGAAGTTGAGTAGCTTTACTCAGGATCCATCTGGCGGAGCATATAAAGGCTCATCGCCTGTCCCAGCGTATTGCCTTTTTCAAATGAAGCTGATTTGCTGAAGTACTCGCGCTTCAATTGTTCATCCTGCGTGAGAATAGCGAGGTCTCGATAGAGACGAGAGAGAACGTCTTGCTCCTCGCTGAGTTCGATTCCTCTTTTGAATACTTCAACCGCAACTTCTGCCTCTTCTTTTTCGATCAGCATTTTTCCAAGGCGCCAGTAGCATTCACCAAAGTTTGGATACTTGTCGGCGAGCTCATAGCAAAATGCAACACGCTCAAGAAGTGGAATCTCTTCGTTGTTGGTTTCGTAAGCGACCTTGCATGAATCATGCTCCATCTTGCCCGCGGCAAGTTGCTCTGCAAGCCAGAGATCTGCACGAGCAGATT
Organism: Obscuribacteraceae bacterium (SeqCode); assembly: GCA_044358055.1. Lineage (GTDB taxonomy): Bacteria > Cyanobacteriota > Vampirovibrionia > Obscuribacterales > Obscuribacteraceae > JAIEPM01. The sequence goes on along the minus strand of JBIKOL010000054.1, from coordinate 20,338 downwards.
CGAAGCCGGGACAGAGTTCTTCGCACTTTTTCAAATCTTCCACCGCCTCAGCATATCTGCGTCCTGCAAGTTTGATGTTGCCGGCCATGTAATACGGTTGAGGGCTATAGGGGTCGAAAAGTTTGGCTTCTTCAAAAACCTTGATTGCCTGGTCGTAATCACCTTGAGCAGTGAGTTCGCGACCTTCATAGCATTTTTGCGAACAAAGAACGAGTTCAATGCGATTGCGCACAAAAATAAATTCAACACGCTCGCCATGAACTTTTGGAATCTCGTCGAGTTCAAAATACTCATCGCCAATTTTCAAAACAATGCGATAAAGGGGTTCGCCCTTCTCAACGGCTCTGGCATGATGGCGCCAGTTACTGGCGGTTACGAGTTCGCCGCGATCGTAAGAACGATCCGCCGCATCTTGAGCATACTTGATTGAAAGATCATACTTTCCGCTGTATCGACTAATCTCGTAAAGATTGGCAAGATACGCCATACTTGCATCATGATCGCCCTGCAATGTAGTGGTTTGCAATGCCCTTTCAACATATTCCTTTGCTTTATCCATTTGATTCAATTGGAAATAACACTCGCCTATGAATCCCAATGTAAGCGGCAGAAACTTGTCTACACCAGCACCCGAGACACCGCTGGCAAGTTCAAGGCATTGCTCAAGCATCGGCAAAGCTTCGGCAAATTGCAATTGTTTTTGCATCATGTATTGGCACTGGCCAAGCTGCTCTTGCCATTGTTTGCTGTATTGCGAATCATCAATGCCGGTAAGCATCGTCATCAATTCGCCGCGATTACGCTGCTTTTGAAAATAGGATGCAATTACCATCAAGCAGTAGGCGTATTTTCGCACCGCTTCTTTGTCGGTGCGAATTTCTTCCGGAGTCTTCTTCCAATCGGCAAAGCTGCGAAAGATTTCGCCTTCACTTTCTGCACAGAGAAGTTCGAATTCGGTTAAGTGATTACGATCGATGATATCGAAAAGTTGCTTGCGCAGGTCCTCGCCACTAGCAATCGCTGTCGCCGGTTTGCTTTGCTTTGACTCTGCTTTCTTGGTGAGGAAATTAAAGAAGCCCATTGCGCCTTCCTGTAAACGAATCCGCTTGCACGCGGACAGTACTCAACAAGCCACAACGATGATGCAAGGATGCAATGCTGTTTGGCTAGCAGCCTTAATTTTATCCGATCCACCTCAAAGTTCCCTTATATTTTGAGCATAAGTGAAGCGGAGCGCGCCGAGGAGGCGTGCCGCTTACAAGAGGAGCATAAGTGAAGCGGAGCGCGCTGAGGAAGCGTGCGCAGCTGAGCGTGTATACGCGCGGAGCGAGAGCCCGGAGGGTCGAGCGTAGCGCTTACAACAGTAACCCGTGCGCAGCGGAGCGTATATACGCGCGGAGCGAGAGCCCGGAGGGTCGAAACAACAACCCCGGGGGCTTGGGGACCCCGGGGTTGAGAGGAAGTAAGGAGAAGAACATTCGTAGAGCAAGGTAGTACCTAATATAGCTTGCTCAGCGAACCCCTCGTTAATTCAGCTTTGCCTCTATTCGTTTGTACTACTACTATTGCTCAGTCAAATGGATCCCGGCATCGGTTTTCAAGCGGATCGTCCCATCCGTCAACTGACGGAGTGGGAGAGTTTCTTACCTTAAAGACGTTTTCCCTCTTAGAACGCCGGCCGCGCCTCCAGGTCGATTAGACTATTGATAAAGAAAAGAGGCTATTTTGAAAACGGATTATCCAAAAATTTCCGTGCGAAAAGGACGTGAATGGCACTTGCAGCGTGGTCATCCATGGCTGTTTTCCGGTGGTATTTCGCAGGCGCCAAAAAATGTCGAGCCGGGGAATATTGTCACGCTGCTTGATTACGACGGCAAATTCATCGCAAACGGATACTACAATCCAGCCTGCGACATTGCGGTGCGCGTACTCAGCCGTGACGCAAGCGAGAAGATCGGACCGGAGTTTCTGGAGAAGAAAATTCAAGACGCCTGGATGCTGCGGCAACGCGCTATCAACTTGGATGAAACCAATGCCTTCAGATTGATAAACGCAGAGGGTGATTATCTGCCTGGTTTCATCGTAGATCACTACAATGGCGTACTTGTGGTGCAATGTCACACGGCTGGTGCTGATGCACTCGCCGAAGCGTTCGTACAAGCTCTCGATAAAATCCTAAAACCATCAGCCATAATCGTGCGAAATGATGCATCTGTGCGACAGCGCGAGGGGCTTTCGCTGGAAGAGCCTCGTATTGTAAAAGGAAAAATTGAAGGCGAAATTGTCGTAAAAGAAAACAACTTGCAATTTGTGGTGGATCCGATTTCAGGGCAGAAGACCGGCTATTTCACAGATCAGCGCGACAAGCGAGACAGGCTGGCGAAATATGCGGCGCATTTACCCGCAGACGCCAGCATGCTTAATTGCTTCTCTTACACATGCGGCTTTTCAGTATATGCGGCTGCGGCATCCAGTACGCTGAGAACGATAAATGTGGATCAATCAAAGCCTGCACTGGAAGCAGGAAAAAAGAACTTCGAGTTGAACAAACTCGACCTGGACAAGCAATCATTTCACGATGGTGACGCCTTTGCTTTCCTCGACCGAGAAATCGCACGTGGCACCACATACGATATCGTCGTTTTGGATCCGCCAGCGTTCGCTAAGTCTCACAAAGATAAAGACAAAGCTTTGAAAGCTTATGGAAGAATGGCGACTCTGGGATTGAAAGTGACCAAAAACAACGGCTTTATCATGCTGTGCTCCTGCAGCGGAGCAATTAGCATGATCGATTTCGAAGAGTGCATCAGACGGAACGCAGGAGCAACTGATCGTTCTCTGCAAATACTTGATACGTTTCAGCACGGAGCCGACCATCCCATAAATCTGATGGCTCCCGAAAGTTCATACCTGAAGGTAATTATCTGCCGCGTATTGTATTAAACAGGGCGTATAACTGTTGTCGTGGCTTAGTGAGAAGGATTAGATTTCACACTTGATTCTGCATCCTCGAACTGCGTCGAGGAGCAAGGCAAAAGTGCCAGGCACGAAGCCCGGCACTATCCTCGCATCTCCATAAGATTTCCCGACTCATAACGGCTCAATCCGTAATAGAAGACGAAGATGCCTGCACCGAGAATCAACATTGATCCGCCAAAGCTGAGCAACGCGAGTTCCAGGGAGTTTTGCTTCAACGCTTCTACGGGCAGGTAGCTGCAGAAACCCGCCGGCACGAGAGTATAAAGCATCACTTTGCTCGCACCGTCAAATATTGACGGTGGATTGCTGCTGAAAGAGACCAGCGCGAAACGCAATTGTTCGCTGAGCCCTTCTCCATTCCCAAGGAAAAATCCAAGGCTTCCTGCAAGGACGCCAAACCCGACAAATGCAATTGCTACGTTCAAGATCAAAAGGAGAAAGAGCAAGAATTGTGCAGGTGTTGGATGAACAAGGAAAAGGAACACAAAAACACCAAACAAAGTATCTCCCCAGGCACTCACGTTCATTTTTCCAAAAAGCAAGTGCGGGAGAACGGCTCTTGGATATAAGAGCCAGGTATCTAGCTGTCCTTTCAAGATTACCGTCGCTATATGCAGTGCATTACCGGCGGTGCTGTGCGCAATGCCGAATCCGGCGGTGACCACGGCCCACATGGTGATGAGATCTGTTTGGTTCCATGATCCAAGCACGTTAAAGCGCTTAAAGAAGAAAACCCAGAAAGTGAGCCAGAACGCATCGTTGATCGCCATGGAAGCAAGCTGAGACCAGAATGCCGTTCGGTATTCCAGTTGTGCTTTCAGATTGAACGCAACATAAGCTGTTGCCAGTTTTACGTACGAGACGAATCTCCTGAGGAAAAAACTGCCGTCGTCATGAGAATCCATTTTGTTCACCTCCTTATCCACCATTAACAAACACGCGCTTACTTGCTATGCCATAAACAATACTCACCAGAGAACCAAACAATGCGAGTCCGAATAATTGTCGAGCGAACACGCTGGCAAATTGCAGCGGATCCGGATCTAACAATACTTTTGCCGGACCGTAAACTATTGCAGCGAATGGCAAGCACTCGAAAATCACTCGCACGTTATCTGGCAATATCGTGAGAGGGAAGAGCAAGCCTCCGAGCAAGACGAGAAGTCTCCAGTAGATTAAGAACAAACCTGTTGTATCTTCAAGCCAAAACGCTCCAAGACCTACGAGGAAACTAGCGAGGAAGTCCACGATGAAAGCAAATGTTATGGCAACAACAAAAAACAATAGGCCTTGGAAGGTGAAATGTGGCAGACCGACAAGAATGGTTGTGACCACGCTGCCGGCTAACAAATTTACAAGAAAACGAACAAGGCGTTCGCCTAAATTATTCGCCAGACTGTAAAGCGGGTAGGACAGCGGGCGCTGTAAGTAATTAACTATAGCGCCGCTTCTCACGTCAAGATCAACGCTCATGGCGACTCGCGGTGCCGAGAGCATGAATGCTTCGGTTAATGTCAGATACCAGAGCATTTGTTCAATGGAGAACCCGCCCAGGCGACTTGAGCCGCTGCCGCTAAATGCATGGTGCCACAGCTGCGAGAAGATGTACAGCATGACGCCCATGAATACGACACGGCTCATTACTTCGGCAGTGTAAGCGACGTTGCTGCGCGCGCTCAAAAGCGCAACGAAGGCGTATTTTTTTAAGTATCGCATGATGATCACCTTCTTGGGATGCACCAGTTTCGGTGCCAATGAGTGAATGAGTGAATGAAGGAAATGAATGAATGAATGAATGAACTGATGAATGGAACCATGAATGGACGGATCGGTGGAGGGCATGCAAGGCATGCCCCTACCTTCATCCGGGACTTATGGATCGTTTTCCACGGGCGCCCATGAGGCGCCCCTACCATTTAGCTTCAATGATTGTTGCGGGTTTGGCTCGCGGACTTCAGCTTGCAGCTGCTGCGCCGGAAAAACTGCCGATGGTATCGGCTGCTGCGGAGTATATGTGGACGATGACATCCTCGAGAGTCAGATCATCTTTCCGCACATTTTCCACTTTGTCATCAAGCACGATTTGTCCGTGGTTGATTACTACAACCCGCTCAGAGACGGCTTCTATATCCCCAGCATCGTGACTGGTGAGGAAGACCGTCAACCCATCTTCGCGATTCCACTCGCGAACGATTTTGCGTAATTCCTGGCGGGCAACGACATCGAGTCCGATGGTCGGTTCGTCAAGAAAAAGCAGATCGGGTTTGTGCAACAAGCTTGCAGCAATTTCGGCTCGCATACGTTGTCCAAGCGAGAGTTTGCGCACAGGCGTATCCAGAAATGCGCCCATTCCGAGGCGCTCAACAAGTTCATCTCGACGCTTCAGATAATCGTTCTTGCTCAATTCGTATACATACGCAAGCAAGTCAAAACTATCTCGCGGCGGCAAGTGATACCACAACTGTGAACGTTGTCCAAAAACTGAGCCAACGCGATGCGCAAGTTTTTGCCTTTGTGACCAGGGCTGATATCCAAGCACATTCGCATCACCAGAACTTGGTGCCAGAACGCCCGTGAGCATCTTGATGATAGTGGACTTGCCGGCACCATTTGGTCCGATCAATGCGAGCGATTGTCCGCGAGGGACTTCAAGGCTGATGCCATGCACGGCCACTACTTCTCGCTTAGTTCGGCGAAATCCGCGTCCAACACTGAGTTGGAATACCTTTCTCAAATTTCGTAACTCTACAGCGTTCATGATCTAGTTCCTTAAATAGCAGATGTATTGCAAAAACGAATGAGCCCTCTGTTTTGATTAGAGGGCTCGATTGCACTTGCGAAATACTTCTAGTGTTAGCTAGCGATGTAAACACAACATGCATGGCCCTGCCTGTTCCCAGGTGGTGGCTGGGACAAGAGTGATGCAATACATGTGTGCTGATTTACGCATAATTCCATTCTCCTGAATATTGGAACAATGTCAATCAATTATTTTCGAATTTGTAACAGTGGTAACAAATATTCCACGAACTCCCTTTACACTCAAAATCGGCTGCTACAGGTTTCACTTAGAAAAACTACCAACGCATCGAGAGTCAGTGCCTCCGATGCACGTCCTTATTTTGGCATTCTTGAGGAAAACAAATGGCAGACGCTCCCGACCGCAGCACAAAACCAATAGAAGGCGGACAAACATTTCCGCTTACGCCATTTACAGATTTTTCGAGATTCGACAAATTGGCTATGCGGCAAAAGACTGATGCGACAAGTAACGTTTTGCCACAGTTGGATTTTTCTTCTATCTTCAAGGTTCCGTCTATTTCGGATAAACCTGGGAGCATGCCAGACAAAACATTGCCAGTGCCACCATTACCGCAACCCGGGAGACCAGATGCTTTAACAGACACAGTAAGACCGCCGGCGGACAGGTCTGTTAAGCTCAAACCAGGGCAAGATGGAAAAATCGAAATTACTGAAAAGGATTTCGACAAAATAGGACCAAAGGCAGCACAAGTTTTGAAAGAGGCAGGTGTTGTTAAACTGACGGTCACTCCAGGAAAGGGATTTGATACATATGAAACTGAGCTGAAGAAGCCCCTGGAGATTCCTCAGGATCCCACCGTTGATGGAACTCGAAAGCTAAAGTTAGCGACTCATTTCAAAGTTGATATTTCAAAACAGCCGGATGGGACACTGCAAATGGAGAACATTGAAGGTTTAAGTGCAGAGACTAAGGTATTGTTCTCCTGGAAAGAGGCGCAGATAAATCGTATACAGATAAAGCAAACAGCAGATGGAAAGAGCGAAATCAAATCCACTGGCTCCTGGAATGGTTTTAGTCGTGATAACGTTCGCGTAAAGGATGGGGAAATTTTCGAGAAGGCAAATTTCCTTTTTGATCGGATGCGTAAATTGAAAGAGCAAGCAGAAATCAAGTAAAGGCCCCACGATCAGGAGCGAGTTTTACTTGTTTGGCTCGCATTTGCTAAGTTCATCTTTCGCTAATTGAATGAGCAGTCTTTCAGTATGCGTCTCGTGATCTATTTGGCACACCTGACGAAGAAGACTCCTGGCATTTTCTAAATTACCTTGTTGGTCAGGTTTAGCGCCGTAATCAATTTTACGAAGGTAGCATTTGGCAAGACCAATCCTGGCTCGGGCAAGGTCTTCGGTAAGTTCCATACCCTCTGTGCTGCTGATTTTACTAATACCCTTGATGGCTTCCTTGAAATACTTGATTGCTGTATCTAAATCATTTAATTCAAGATAACAATCCCCAAGCCTTACCATATCAAGGCTCTGATTAGCAGTGTCTTGATCCTCCGATTCCAACAGTTTCAACTGCGCAATAGCGTTGTGGTAATCCTTTGCGGAAAAATATGCCGTTGCCGAATGGTCAAATACCCTGCGCCGATTCTCCTTAATATCACAAGTTCGGACAAGGTCCTGAAGCGTTTTGATAACAGCCCTGCACTCATCGTATTTTTTCGTTTCAGTCAAAGCTTCCAGCAGCAAAAGATTAGCGTTTATAGTGCCCTGAACATTGTGTTCTAAAGTGGCTTCTGATAAGGCTTTCCTGATCTTTGGGATCATCGCAGCACTGTATCCATGCTTGCTTCCCTCTTTCTCAAGCAAGCTAAGCTGGACTTGCCAGTGTCCATCACGAATGGATTTTGAAATGCTCTTTTCAGCCGTTTTTTGAATCGTGTTCCTAGAATAAATAGCAAGCGAAAGAAAACCAAATAGCGCGACCAGGCAGACAAGCAAGATTGCAATCTTTGAGTGCACATATCCTGTTCCGTTGCTGTGCTCAGGTTTGAAGTTCTTGTCTAAAATAGCTGCTTTGAGTTGCGCGGCTGACGCAATTCGTTTGTCTGGCTCCTTGTTCAAAGCAGCCTTAAGTACGAGAGCATAATGCTTATCTATATCAACGAGGCTGGGACATTCGTTGAGATGCTTGTAAACAATTTCATATTGAGAATCGCCAGTAAAAATTTGGCGTCCTGTTAATACCTCGTAGATCAAACAACCCATGGAATAGAGATCTGTGCGCTTATCCACAGTTTTGTTCGCACATAATTCAGGGCTCATATAAGCGACCGTGCCAGCAAAGCTTCCAGTTTTGGTGAGTTTTTGTACTTCAGAATCATGGATAAGAGATCTGGCCAAACCAAAATCCAAAAGCTTAGCAACACCAGTGCCACTCTCCACAATGATGTTTCCAGGCTTGACATCCCTGTGAATAAACCCCTTCTGATGGGCATATTCCAGCGCATCGCTTATCTGGCAAAAGGTAATTGTTGCTTCGTGAGGCGGGAGAGGTCCTCTCTCGGCTAATATCTTGTCGAGGCTTTTTCCTTCTACGTATTCCATAACAATATAAGGAACTGAGTTGCAATTTCCGACACCATAAGCAGCGACAATGTTGTCGTGCTTCAAAGAACTCAACGCCTGAATCTCATGCTGAAAGCGTGCGAGATGATTTGCCTCGGCTAGCTTTTGATTTAGGATTTTAATTGCAACAGTGCGATCTACAGTTTTTTGAATCGCTTTGAAAACGCTGCTATAAGGCCCTTTAGAGATCAAAGCCAAAATTTCGAAACGTCCATCCAAAATTTGCCCGACTTTTAGCTCAGACTCAGAATTAGCTACGGAAATATCTTGATCTTCAGACAAGTACAATAACCCCTTAACTCACTGCAATCTATGAATTCTAACAGCCGATTAATTTAGGACATCATTCTTTAAGTTGATGTCCCGAGCTTCGAACAGGGATAGAATAAAAACATCAAAAATTTGAACGGCATACCCAAAGCGCAACCCTCTTGAGGGCTATTGATGATAGGAGTATTGCCGTTCATTTTTGTTTTGTTCGTGGCAGTAAAGCTCAGGTTTGCAATTTTGGCTCTGCAAAAGCATCTATTATTGAACTCGCGTGCACGTTCTTTTTCAATTTTCAAATGCCTGTTAAGGCGCAAGAACTTGCGTGAAAACTACATCGATGAATGCTTGCATTGGTTCCACGTTCTTTTGCGTTTTGGCTCTCATGATCGAACCTTCCCATCCGCACAAAAACATTTCTGCTAGTTTGTCAGCAGGCAGCTTCTTACTAATTTCACCACGAGCCTGGCCTTCGTCGATAACAGCGGAAAACATATCGCGCCAGCGCCCCATCACTCGAGCAAGGTCCACACGCAGAACTTCGCTTTGATCAGCCATTTCCTGGCTCAAGTTGCCGATGAGACACCCACGTCTGCATGATTGATTCAGCAGGTCTTTTTTCTTCGTCTCACAGTAATTTTTCAGACGTTCGACCGGAGTGCGTGTTGTGTCGTGAAGGAAGCCGTTCAACACTTGAACATATGCCTCTTCAACGTGCCTGATGATTTTTAGGGCAAAGTCTTCTTTGCTCTCGAAGAAATGGTAGAAAGACCCTTTGGGCACGCCGACTGAAGACAGCACCTCCTGAATGCCCGTGTTTGTATAACCCTTTTCGAACATTACGTTCATGCCTGCCTCGAGCAAAAGAGCCCGAGTGTCGCGTTGTACACCGGTTGCAGTTTTGGCCATAGAAACACTACCCCTAATCTATCATCACAAGAACATTCTAGCAGGTACTAGACCGGTCGTCTATACTCTTGCATTCGATTTAATGTATTTCTTTTGAATCGGACAAAGCTGGTTAGAATCTATATTGGAAGGGTTTGGAGAGGATTGACTATGACAATCGAAATGCATCCAGCACATCCATGCAATCACGTTCCATGCAAATGCCCGGTACCACAAGGAGAGAAATGCTGTTCAGACTACTGCGACCATGATCTTGAGCAGAGCGAGCAAACGGGCCGCTGCGGATGCGGGCACACCGCCTGTGATACCACTTCGCAATTGGGTAATGAAGAGACATTTGATACTGGAGCTTAGGAAATCGACCCGCAGGATGAGTCAGCATTTGCTGAAATCAAGGGACTCAGCCCTGCGAATCGTCCGGTAGGTCAATGAAATGTACCTGCTAATGGTTCATATTAGTTTGTAACAAAGAAGAGAAGAGACAGAAGAACCCATGCGATGCATTGCAACTTTTTCAACCTGCACGCATCAAAGTAAGCAACAGCATTACAAGGGCTCTGCCTATCCTATAACAATTGATCGCGCAAGCGGGAAATGAGGAAATGACTATGAAATTGCCATTGCAAGTGGTGTTTCGGGGAATGGATAGTTCCCCCTGGATTGAGGAAGTAATTAGAGAAAGAGCAACTAAGCTAGACAGGTTTTGCGATCACATTATGAGTTGCCGGGTAGTGGTTGAAATGCCCCATCGCCACCACCATTCCGGCAACTTGTTGCATATACGGATTGATATTTCTGCTCCAGGAAAAGAAATTGTTGTGAACAAAGAACCGAGCAAAGATATCAGTGCAGCAATGCGCGACTCTTTCGACTCCGCAATTCGTCAACTTGAAACTTATGTGCAAGAGCAAAGGAGGCATGTCAAAACGCACGCGTCGGTGCCGAAAGCACGTGTTAAGCAATTGTTCCAGGATGAGGGTTATGGATTTATCGAAACACTCGATGGACGTGAGGTTTACTTTCATGGCAATTCGCTTATTGGAGAAACCTTTACACGGCTCAAGATTGGAGATGAAGTGACCTTCGTCGAGGAAGACGGCGAAAAAGGACCACAGGCCAGCACAGTACGCATGGCCTGTTAGAAAATAAAGCGCGAAAGCTCAGGGTTTTTGCGCTGTGAGAATCAAGGGCTTGCAGATAGAGTGGGTATATCTACTCTGCAAGCCCTTTGACGGTTGGTGACTTATGCCATTGAAAGATCTGCTTTTAATTGCCGCCCCTTGCCCGGTCAGCTGGGAATCCATGAAAGGCGACGATCGAGTTCGCTTTTGTTCAGGGTGTTCGAAAAATGTGTTCAACCTGTCGGACATGAGCGATCTGGAACTCGAGCAGTTTTTGCAAATGAATGGTGCAAATCAGTGCGTGCGACTGTTCCGTCGCACCGACGGAAAGATCATGACGGATAATTGTCCTCGCGCCTTTCGTTTGATCCGCAATAAATGGCGAAAGTTTCTGCATATAGCATCAGCTCTTGTAGCGGGTGTTTGTGCTTTAACGAATGGGGTGAAGGCGCAGTCTCAAGGGGCGGTGGACCAGACTAAGCCGGTAGATCCGAAGAAGCCGGCATTTCGCTGGGAGATGCCGAAGGAGCCATATCCAGGCGCCTGGGCCGCTGGCGGGCCCCGACCTATTCGTGTGCCCATTGATCCCTCAACTGAGAATGAGCCAAAACCAAAACCCAAGACAACTTTCCTCCCGCCGGATTGCCAACCCAAGAATCCGCCAAAGAGTGATAGCACGTTGCAAGCGCCCAAGAATGGTGATTTGTCTGCGTTCAATATGTATTCACTTGCAAAAAAATCTGAGTCTGCAGGGAACATGTTGGTGGCACACACGCAATACATTGAAGCTATTCAAATTGCCCGCAAACAGAAACAGGCGGATTCAGCATTTGAAAAAGAGTTGTTTCTAAGTCTGAACAAACTGCGTGGGCAGATGGGATTGCCGGCATTAAATGCTAAAAGCGATCTAGAAATGATCAAGAGCTTATATCCGAACTGAAATCATTTGCTCGGAATATCCTTAGGTGTGAATTGAGCAAGGTCGTAGATACCTAGATCCTTTTCAATAGCTGCAATTTTATCGACGTTCTTCTCGAATCCACCTTTGCCGAAGAGTCTGGTTTCCTCATCTTCAAATTTTTCACCCAGCTCCTTGTATTCGGCAGGGCTGACGATTGTCTTGAATGCAGGGAAAAGAATTGTGTCTTCGCGCGCTTCGTGCGGACGATACATGCGGACGAATTGATTTAAGTAGGCAACGATAAGTACTTTCTTCATTGCGTTGCCGCCTTCCAGATCTTTGGCACCAGACAGAATGAGGCCAGTAAGCTGCCGACCAGCATCGTGCTGATTTTTCAACACAGCAACAAGATCTTGTAACTTGCCTGCCTTTTCGAATCGCGGGAAAAGGTAGGTCTCCTCGGTTTTCTCATGATAATTCTCTACGAATTCACGCATTAGTGTTGCAGCTTCAATCAGGGGCTTGGGCGACATTGTTTTGTCAGCAGATATTTTATTGAGGATGAATTCATAGATTATGAGCAGACGATTGAGTGCTCCGTGCTCACGCATGAGATCTTCAACTGGAGTCACATCTTCTTGCGAGTTCTCAGCCGAAACTGCATTAGTGGATGCAATTGAGGCGGCAAGCAAGCCGGCAGCAGGAAAAATTTGAACGGCACTTTTAATTAGCTGCCTTCGTTTGATTTTTTCATTTGCAACTGGCGAACAGGACACAATCTTTGCGCAAGCCTGCGGCTCATCATTTTCCACTTGTGTTCTCCAAAGCTCTTCCCTGGTTATAAATAAGTTTAGCCGTAAGTTAATGCCGCAACATACGACTAAAAGAGGAAACTTGAGGAGTTTTCAGCAGACCATGCTATGCCGGTGAAATCAACAGGTCCTACACAGCCATTTCTCTGCGTTTTGTTCTTCCCGCATTCGCTTTTAGATTCGGTTTTCCGCGCTTCTTAGAGCGGAGCCTTGAACAGCATAGTCTCCGGATCCTCGCTGCCCAGGGCAGCTTCCGCAATCATGATTGCCTTATTGTGCGACTCAGCTGCTTTCTCCATTTGGTTTTGCTGCTTCTGGCATTGAGCCAGTGCGTGCCAGCAATAAGCCGCCGCCACATTGGATTCCCATTGGCTTCCCTTCAGTCCTTCAAGGATATCTGTGAGCGATTTTTCTGCTACGGTATGCTGCTTGCGATCCATAAGAATCCGAGCCCGAAAACTTTCTATACGCAGCACGATATGTTGCTCAGCAGAAAGGGAGATTGAGGCTTCATGGAGAACAGATACAACTGATTCGGCAAAGTGTGTGTCGCCAATTCTCAAAGCTGATTCTACAGTTTGAAAATGTTTGAACCAGATAATTGAGGCTTGAGAAGATGCAGGATTTTTTGCTGCATGAGGCAGAGTATTAGCGGATGAAGACTCTGCTGGCACCGCTGATGGTGCGGATGTGTTACGAGCTGCAGGCGTGGCATCAGGAGCCTCACCCTTTTTGCTCCCGCCGAATGCTGAAAACAGTGAGGCTACAACGCTCTTTGGTTTGGATGCGGGCTGAGAAGAAGCTTTGCTAGTAGGATCTACCGATTTTGCGGCTTGTGCTTGTTCTGCGGCAGGATGATCCGTCGCTTCGGAAGGCGCGGGATTAGGAGTGTAAGGCTTGGAAAAAGAATAAGATGATGCTGAAAGTGACGAAGACATGCTCATTCCCATATCCATGCTGGGCGGCTTGGAATTCTTGGCTAGCTCAGCTTGCTCTGGCTGTTTGAGTTCTGCGGCTTGTGTGTTACTTTTTTCAGAAAGCGGCTTTTCTTCAATCGATTTCTGAGCAGTCTGCGGAGCAGTTTTCTCAAGAGCAACAACTGGTTCGATTCCAGCAGCCTTGTCAGCAGCGGCAGCTTTCGCCACAGCCTCGGCCTGCACACAAGCTGGACACACTGTCATCACAATTGTAGGAGCCGGCGCTAATGGAGGAAGTGGTGCTTTTTCTGCGGGCTCAGGGGCTTTCTTAGCGTTAGATGACTTCTTGTGAGAGTCATTGCCTTTTCCATGCGATGGTGCTTTAGCGTGAACGCAGTTGTCCTGGTTGATGATACCCGGCAATACAGCCACACCATTGTTCGTCAGCGCGACGCCAATAAATGCAGAAACAGCAGTCCGTCGTTCAACCACAAGCTTAGGATCATCAAGTGCCTGTACTTCAGCTTTGACACAATTAGAATTCTTGTTCAGAAAATCCTTCAACGCCAAACTGGCAGCTTTAGTGTCTTGCGGCAATTCCTCTTTAGCTTCCAAATTGACGTTCACGTTGCTTTCCTTCAGAACAGCCTGAAGCTTTTTCAAGATGGAATCTACTTGCGATTGTGATTCTGTTCGAGACATTAATCTCAGGTCCCCCAGTTAAACGTAATCGTTTTATTCCCTGTTGTTTATCGGCTCCCCACATTAAATTATGCATATTATCTATGACATCTTGTTGGGTTTGAGTTGCGGTTCCGGCGGGAAATAACTTGCTTGTAGGTCAATTACAAGACAAGTTACCGCGCTGAAATAGAGGGTCCTCTTGATGACAGCTGCAACGCTTTCAAAAACAACACCGAAAAAAATTGATGCATTCTTTCAATATATGTTCTCCAAGAGTGCATCAGACTTGCACCTCGCCTCTGGCAAACCGCCCATGGTGCGCATCCACGGAGAACTTGAACAAGTAGCAGATTTACCTCCTCTTCAGCATGCAGATTTACTTGAGTTATTGCAAGAAATTGCACCACAACCAAAGTGGGATCAATATGCGCGCACAGGCGACGTTGACTTTGGTTACGAATTGCCCGGTGTAGCAAGATTCCGCTGCAACTATTTCAATCAACGCAACGGTTGTTCGGCAGTATTTCGTCAAATTCCGAGCAAGGTTCTGACCGCAGAAGATCTTGGTTTACCTAATGTGCTGACGCAAGCAGCGATGCTTACAAAAGGACTGGTGCTTGTGACTGGACCAACGGGCAGCGGTAAGTCTACGACGCTTGCGGCGATGATTGACCACGCAAACAAACACAGAAAAGATCACATTATCACAGTTGAAGATCCTATTGAGTTTGTTCACGAGAGTCAGGGATGTCTTGTGAACCACAGAGAAGTCGGTCTGCACACTGAATCGTTTGCTGCAGCACTGAGAGGCGCATTGCGCGAAGACCCTGACATAATTCTTGTAGGTGAAATGCGAGACCTGGAGACTATTCGACTGGCTGTCGAAGCTGCAGCGACAGGTCACCTTGTTTTTGGAACCCTGCATACTACAAATGCTGCAAAAACCGTTGACCGCGTCATTGAAGTATTTCCTCCAGAAGAGCAAAACCAGATTCGTAATACGCTCTCTACAAGCTTGCGCTGTGTTGTTGCACAGAATCTCTTTAAGCGTGCAGATAAGCCTGGAAGATGTTGTGCTCTGGAAATTCTTGTTTGCAATTCCGCAGTCAGCAATTTAATTCGCGAAGGTAAAACATTCCAGATTTTGTCTGCTATGCAGCTTGGTAAAAAACAGGGCATGCAGACGCTTGATGATGCGATTCAGGATTTGTTGAACAAGAAATGGATATCGCCGGAAGAAGCATTCGATAAGGCGATTGATAAATCGAAGTTCCAGCATCTTGTGAAATTGTCGGCAGAAGATATGCTTTTTATGTAAGTCTCTGGACTTAATCCTCAAAGCCTTCTGAATCATAATCAAAATGAAGTTGATCAGGTTCGTCTGTGGTATCAGCAGCGGATTTTCGGGCTGCTGGTGGCAAGGAGTCTTGTGGAATTGCGAGTGGAGCAGGACTGTCTGCTATCAGCTTGTCTTGAAGCAGCATCCTTTTGGCGTTTGAACTCTGCTCTTCAATGAAATTGAACACTTGCCAGGCAGCCGGGAAGCCCTTCAGCTCGTTGTTGTTAGCATTTTGCTTTTGTGTAAGGTCACGCAGGAGATTGGATTCTTCTTTTTTATAGACTTCCTCGTGTAAGCGCTCCGGTCCTGGATTCGTTTTCTGTAGATCTTGTCTGTCGTAGATACCGATGTTTCGTATTTCGCCACCCATGGTTTTTTCCTCTCTTGAGCTAACAGAAAGAAGAATATTCCTGAGTTGATTCAAGGGCGTTTCAAAATTGTCGCAGGAATGTTTCAGACCGGCTGGCGGGCTCAAGCAGCTGGCGGGCTCAAGCAGCTGGCGGGCTCAACCAGCTGGGGTGACCAATCAGCTGCCAAGAACGGACTCGCGGCTATTGACATCCTCGACACCGAAGCCATTGCTAGAGATTAGAAAAAATAGAGCGAAATAGTCTTAACACATGTTTCGACTGGCTCGACAATACCGGAAACTTACCGGGGAGCCGTGATATGATTGAAACTATCTGCCCGTAGCCCAGCTGGATAGAGCGCATGGCTACGAACCATGAGGTCGCATGTTCGAATCATGCCGGGCAGGCCAATCGAAACGATTATAGAAAGCGCCCTTCGAAATGAGGGGCGTTTTTTATTTTTGGATCGGGATTGCTACAGAGCAAAGAGAAGGCAAGAATAATGGGGCATAACTTATGTCGACCGGTGGATTCGTGAACTTACAGTGGTCCATCCACCAGATCTGAAACCATTGCCTCTTCTGTTAGATCAGGCAGAACCAAAAGGATATCAGCGTTGAAAATCCGTAAATCTGGCTTCTTGGTATCACTGTTGTTTTCTGCACTAATACCTTGCCCGGCACTTGCCGATGAAGAATCATCCAACATGCAAGGCATCAAATTGTATCGGCAGCAAAAGTATCAGGAAGCACTTGATGCATTTCAAAAGGCCATAGATCATGCTGCCTCAGATTCTGACAAAATGACCGCTCTGGAAAATATGAGTCTGGTTTTCGACGCGATGAAAATGCCGGATCAATTCTGGCAATCAAAGCATGACGCATGGATATTGCGGCATAAGCTTGAAGGTGCGGAGATCCCAACCGAATTCGATGGCGCTACCCAGGCGGAGGCTAAAGCCAAAGTAGAAGCCAAAAACGCTGAACTTCAAAAGAAAGCCGATGCTGAAAGACAAAAGAAACAGCAGGAGCAGGAAAAGCTGAAAGCCCAGCAGGAAATGATTAAGGCACAGGCGGAAGCTAAAGGTGCTGTGTTGAAGAGTGGCCTGGAGCTTGCCAAAAAGATCCAAGAAAAGGATCTTCAGTTTGCCGGTATGTCCATTAAACTGCTTGCAAATACGGATAAATGTATTGCTTGCCTGGAACGCAACGATATCGCTGGGCTTGGCGACTGTAAACAGGATATTCATTCTCTCAGGCAAGAGGCTAGTAAAACGGAGCAGGAAATTAAGTCGCTCGAAAATACCTATATGAATTTACTCCGCACGAACAGACCTCCCGGAGAACTCGGCAAATTATCAGATCTCGCTTTGCAAATGTTGCAGAAATTATTGGATAAGGAAGCCGAAATGCATGCATCATTCCAGCAAAGACTTGAGCTGAGCGAGAAATCGATCGATTGCATGCTCTCCAATGATTTACCTGGAATGGTCTCTTGCAGAGAGCAGAGTCATTCGCTAATTGCGGTAGATAATAAGCTGGCACAGGACATGAAAGGCATCTGCCTGGAGTATGCTGGAGCCCTCAGGAAACTCAACCGATCTGCAGAAGCGGACATCCTTGAAGCACGCGCCAAGGCATTTGGCGGGAATTGATTCTATGCAGACCAGACCCCGATCCACCACGGTGCAGCTCAATATTGCCTCCTTCAGATCACTGCGGCAAATTCATCTCCAATAACAAGAGCCACCGGCTTGTTTTTCTCATTGAAATAAACAAAGCACTTAGCGTTTTTGCCGGCGGGATTGTCGAGTTCAAACGCTGTGTACAGGCAACGCAGTTTTGCTGAGGCACCAGGTCCAACAGGAGTTATTTTGGCTTTATGCGTTTCAGATTTTGCGGGTTCGACTGTTGCGAGTTCGACTGAGTAGATGGAACCTTGCGGAAGATCTTGAATGCACTTTATTGCGCATATTCTCATGCTACTCGGTTCAGTATTCTTAGCGATACGCATAATATTTTCATAGCGCCGACCAAACAGAAAGGGGAAGAGCATAAATAGAACCGCCATGCCACCAAACATGAGAATTAAAAACAGATCTGCGCCGAGCGGACCAGACGCTGTTATCACACACACGAGAAAGCCAATCAAAGCAATCACCGCTGCTGGTATCATCAGTAGTTTTTTTGTCCGCTCAATGAATTGCTGCGTGTTGGCAATTGCGTTGCTTAGAGATGGTGCGAGCGCTGATGAGTTATTATCCAAACGAGAGATTTGTCGCGGACTTCCGCTGAGAACCAATTTCAAATCAGACTGAAACTCAGCAGCATTTTGGTACCTTTGCTTTGGATTTTTTGCCATCGCTTTGAATAGAATTGCTTCTAGCCCCTTGGGAAATTCCAGATCAGGACGCACAGTCGCAAGGCTGTTGGGCATTTCACTAATCTGCTTATTCATGGTTTCAAATGCTGTGCGGGCCATTAACGGAGCTCTGCCCGTAATTGCTTCATAAAGCAAGGCTCCCAGCGAATATATGTCGGACCGCCCATCAAGATCTTGATCTAAACACTGTTCGGGACTCATGTACAAAAGGCTGCCCAGAGCCTCTCCAGACTGCGTCAGCTTCAGAACTGAATCAGTTCCCGAATTCAATATTTTTGCCACACCGAAATCAAGCACTTTAACAAGCAAATTCCCATCACTTGATGTGGTCAAAAAGATGTTGCCAGGTTTGAGATCTCTATGTACGATTCCTCTTTCATGCGCGCATACTAAGGCAGCGCTAACTTGAACTGCAATCTCCAATGCACGCCTGGTTGGTATGTAACCAGCTGCTTTGATTGCGGATTCCAAACTGCTGCCCTCATAAAAGCTCATAACCAGATAAGGTTCACCTGTTTCCAATCGATTGAGCGAGTGCACCGAAACAATATTCGGATGCTTGAGCATCGCCGCGGCTTTTGCTTCCTGCTCAAAGCGCCGAACAATTACAGGATCAGACGCAAGATGGCTGTGCAAGATTTTCAATGCCACAAAGCTTTGTGCTTCCAGATCTTCAGCCTTATAGACAGTTCCGTTGGCCCCTTTTCCCAATAAAGCAACAATCCGATAGCGTTGATCAATGACAGAACCGATGCGCAGATCTTGCACCCAGACGTTATCCGCTTTTTTTGAATCCTCGCCGGCAATTATCTCCAGCGTGGCAGCTTCTTCTTCTGTGTCTGAATTCTTCATTGATTTTGCTGAAAGACGCGGAGGGAAGGACAGCTATGCTATACCCATTTTGTGCTAAGCCTGCGCCAGTTTGAGCTAGGCCTCCGCCAGTTCGAGCTAAGCCTCCACCAATTCGAGCGAAGCCTCCGCCAGCTTGAGCTCTGGATATTGCTTGGACCACAATCAGCTGGAGCCCCCTTTGGACAACAATTGGACAAAGCTTTGTTAGAACTGCGATAGGTTTAGTCTCTCGTTAATGCAGATGCTGTACAAAGCGCCCCCTTTAACTTAGCGGATACAGAAATGTCAGGTTGCATTCGTAGACTATAGACAAGGGTTTCGCATGAGCTTTGTTTCTTGTTGCTGGAGGACCGGGTATGGCTAGTGATAACGCTGAACATGAACAACCCAGAGAAGCTGTGGCATCTCAGCCGGTGGAACGCACAGAGTCGAGTTCTTCGGAGAGAGGTGGGTTTAGTGCCGAACTCGCTGACAGCAAAGTCGACAGCAAAGGCGAACGAGAAAACATAAAGCAAGCGTCACAGCAGTTGGCGGATCAAAAGGTTCTGGGAAATTTATCGATTACTGATTCAAAAGTCGCCGGAAAGGATCCAGCAAAGGATTCAGCAAAGGATTCAGCAAAGGATTCGGAAAAAAACCCTGCCAACAAAAACGCAGATAAGAATGCCGAACGGGATCCATCAAAAAATCCTGGAACAGACTCCACAAACAATTCGAAAGACGATACCTTAAACAAGACCTCGAAAGATGCCAAGAAAAATGAAGAGGGCGATTCGGCGAAATCGGGCAAAGAAAACAAGACTGATGAGAAAAATGGAACTACGAAATCCTCAGGTTCTGAGACGGAAAAAGCATCCGCAAAAAATTCTGGACAGGAATCAATTTCGACCAGCTCGAATGAGCCACATGAAATGAAAGCCGCTGTAGCTCAATTTAATAAACTTACGGGCAAATTCGCACAGGACTTTATGAAAGAAACCGGTGCCGACAGTTCGAAAGACAAGATGCTTTCGGGTTCTGTCGCAGGCGCTGCTGCCGGCGCCGCCAGTATCGAGGCAAACAAAATGAAAGATGCGCCACAGAAAGAAGCGCCACAACCCCAGTTCCAGCCTCAGCAACAGGGACGGCATGGGTTCCACCCCTTCCGCCGGTGGGGACGTTAATCTAACACTGAATTTTAATAAAACACCAAATGCTCAAAGCCTAGCAAACAAAAAGCTCACAATTCATCGCTAGACTTAATCATGGGATTGGGGGTTCACCTTTTGACGTCTATCGTTGAGAGGTAGTGGGGGTAAGGCGCTCATGGCTAACGAGACCACGGAAAGCAATCACGTTGCGCAACCAGCAGCAGAAAACGTAAATCCAGCTCAGGACCGCGTAAATCAAGCTGCGGACCGCGGCGATACCAATAGCAAACCCGACTTTCAC
>JBIKOL010000098.1:0-32621 GCA_044358055.1 Obscuribacteraceae bacterium (SeqCode) | reverse complement strand
AAATTAAAAACGACCGCGAAAACATTAAACAAGCGTCTCAACAGTTGGCCGATCAAAATATACTCGGCAACTTGACTCTCACCGACGATGCGAAGAACAGCAGCGGCAGTTCGAAGTCTGCCGCCAAAGATGGTGCGAGCAAAGAAAAAGGATCGAACAATTCGAACGACGAGCAGAAAGACATTACTAAACAATCGAACGACAAAAACGAAAACAACAGCCTCGACAACGGCAAGAACGATGCTTCAGTTAAAGACAAAAAGCAAGGAGAGCAGAAAGAGGGAAGCTCTCAAATCAACAACAAAAAAGAGGGAACCGCAAAGGAAGGAGCTTCGCAGCTAAACAACCAAAGCGACCAGGCCAAACAGGAATCTAGCGATCAGTTCAACAATAAGAATGACGGCGCACAGCAAAAGGGAAACTCTCAGTCAGGCAATAAGACCGGCGAACAACAAAAGGATGGCAGCGATAAACACAATGCCGAAGGCAAAACCGAGGGTAAGGATAGCAATGGGCAGGCCGGAAAACAGTCCAAGGATGCGCCCAAAGACGCGGCAAATAACCCCGTAAAAGAAAACGGTGTCGATTCCAACCCTACTAATACTAAACCAGATCAAGGTAGCGAAAATTTTGACGGAGCTTCTGGTGGTGCCGGAAGCCACGGTCTTTCGGGGCGCCCATCTGCAAACGCAGAATCAATATCAATCCCCTCGCATGAACCTCATCAGATGAATTCTATGCAGCCACAGTTTTCCAAATTAACCGACAAAGTTGGTAAAGACTTCACCAAAGAGTCCGGCGCCGAAAGTAAGCCCGACAAGATGGGCAGCGGCTCTGCTACTGATAGTTCGCTTCAGCAAAATAACCACCAACAATCCCAGAGCCATCACGGCAAACACTCACACCACAGAAGAGGCTAATCCACTAAACTGATGTGTGATGGATCAACTGCCTGACAATTAGTCGATCCTGCGCAGACCCGGGAGCGCCGGCGGCTCGCCGGCTCATACTCCGGCTCTAGACGAATCTGATCGATAGGTACATAAGCCGGCGAGCCGCCGGCGCTCCCGGGCTTGTATTCAGCAGACAAGTCTCAAGGCGATGCGGGCGCTCTCGGGGCCTTGAGTGCTTGCGTTGACTTGTCTGGTTCACCCATGTACCATTTCCCACTTATGATCCGAGACTGGCTAAGCAACATACTTAGCCAGCTCAGCCGATCAAAGCGGAGGAAATTATGTCAGTTCGGAACGCATTAAACGTTCTTCTCATTGCAACGCTCGCGGCGTCATCGATATCACTTACACAAGCACCGCAGTCACAATCACAGACCGAATCTGCAGAGCGTACGTCTGGCTACAACCAACCGCCGAAGAACATTTTGGACGTGATGCATGCACAAGAGCTGCCATATCCCGAGATGAGCCCTACAGGAGATTCTATTCTCCTTATATCATTGCAAGACTACCCTTCAATGGCTCGCGTGTCCAAGCCGTTCTTGAAGCTTGCTGGTGTGCGCGTAGAACCGAAAAATCACAGTAAGCACGATAGTCCCGGCGGTTACGGACTGACAGAAGCAGTGAGCAATATGGACCTGGTGCATGTTTCTGATGGCAAGCAAATTCATATCGCGCTTCCGAAGTCTGGTTTTGCGTGCGAGCCTGAATGGTCTGCTGACGGAAAACAGTTTGCTTTTGCCAATGTCACCGACGCTTCCGTCGAGCTTTGGCTTGGCAATGCGCAAACAGGAGAAGTTCATCAAGTACCAGGTGTGCACCTGAATCCCATTCTGGAACACTACATGAAATGGATGCCCGATCAGAAAACACTTCTGGTCAAAATGGTTCCAAACAATATTGGCGAGCCGCCACCCGAGCCTACAGTTCCTGTTGGACCGAGCATTCAGGAAACCGATGGGCAGAAGGGACAGAGCAGTACTTATGAAACTCGCGATACACTGACAAACAAGCATGACGAAGATCTCTTCGATTATTATGCCGCCACCCAACTCGCATTTGTAAACACGACAAATTCAGCAGTAACACCAATTGGAAAACAAAATATTTACGATGAAGTTAAGCCGGCACCTGATGGAAAGCATGTTCTAATTACGTCGGTTCACAAGCCATATTCGTACATCACTACTTACGATAATTTTCCTCACGAGGTCGAAGTTTGGGATCTATCCCAGCCTTCAAATGTTCAGGTCAAACTTATTGCTTCTAAACCGCTTGCAGATCGTGTTCCGATTCACGGAGTGCAAACTGGTCCGCGCGACTTTTCCTGGCGAGCCACGCAAGCGGCTACACTCATTTGGGCTGAAGCTCTCGACGGTGGCGACTGGAATGTAAAAGTTCCTGCGCGCGATAAAATCATGCTCTCAAAGGCTCCTTTTGATTCAGCGGCGACTGAAGTTGCAAAAACAGAGCAGCGATTTAATCACATCTATTGGGGAGAACAAGAAAATCTTGCACTATTGCAAGAGTACGATGAAAACAAGCACTGGCGAAAAACATTCATAGTTGATATCGACAATCAACAAGAAAAGCCTCGCTTGCTCTGGGATTTATCTTCTGATGAGAAATACAAGAATCCCGGTAATCCAGTGATGAAGTATCTCCCAAATGGAGCGCGCGTCATGCGGCAGGACGGAGATTCTATCTTTCTCTCCGGTCTGGGCAGTTCGCCCGATGGTGATCGACCTTTTCTTGACCGGCTCGATCTAAAGACTTTAAAGTCGACCCGCTTATTTCGTTGCGATAAATCTTCCTATGAGCGCTTCCTTTCATTCATTGGAACTGACAACAAAAAATTTGCTACATGGCATCAAACGCCAACGGATCCACCAAACGCATTTATTCGAACAATTGGAAAAGCAAGCACTGCTCCAGAGGTCGAAGCAGTCTTTAGCTCTACGAAAGTTGCTCTGACACATGTTCCGGATCCGACGCCACAAGTTAGACAAATCAAAAAACGCTTAGTGAAATACAAGCGCGCCGATGGACTTGATCTTTCATTTACTTTGTACACACCACCTGGATACAAGGAGGGGACCCGCCTCCCAACCATTCTTTACGCCTATCCTCTGGATTATGCCGACTCTTCCGCAGCCGGTCAAGTTACCGGGTCACAGTACAGATTCACGAAGCTGCAAGAATACCAGCTCTTGCTTCTGGCAGGTTATGCAATTATCGATCGTGCAGCATTCCCTGTTGTTGGGGATCCAAAGAAAGCCTACGATAATTACATGGATCAACTAGTCAATGATGCAAAAGCCGCGGTAAATGAAGCCGTGCGACTGGGTGTAGCAGACCCTGATCGAATTGGTGTCACTGGACACAGCCATGGTGCATTGATGACAGCAAATCTTGTCGCACACTCAGATCTCTTTCGAGCCGGCGTAGCAACGAGCGGTTCATACAACAAGACGTTGACCGCATTCGGCTTCCAAAGTGAGCGCCGCTCAGTATGGGATGCGCCCGATGTCTATCTAAAAGTCTCTCCATTTTTCAGCGCAGATAAACTGAAAACTCCATTGCTAATTATCCACGGAGCAGAAGATGCGAACCCCGGCACAACTCCGCTTCAAGCCCGAATGCTCTTCCAAGCCATCCGCGGAAACGGTGGCACAACACGCCTCGTTATGCTCCCGCATGAACCGCACTGGTACACGGCGTTGGAATCAAACGAACAATTAGTCTATGAAATGCTGCGTTGGTTCGATAAGTATGTGAAGAACGCGCCTTCTCGCACAAGTGCAAATGCCAGTTAGCAGTTTCGTTTCTTAAAGCTCCATGATTGATTTGATCTACCAAACCAACTCGCTTGCCTGATGAGGTTTTACGTTGTGATAATCAAGGACGTCCTGCAACGGGCTTTTGTATTTAGCAGATACATTCGGTATTGCGAAAAGATCCGCGTCGTCACCTCCCGGCGGCATAGGAATTGGGAAATTCGCTGTTAGTCCCCAACGATCTTCTTTTGTGCTTGCAGGATTGAAATTTTGCGCTTGAGCACCATGCATCGGTGAATTATATTGCGCTTGCGTCGGGATCATCTGCGGATATGCGGTAGAATTCCCTGGAAGATTGCGGTTAACAATCGGCGCATGGCGACTTGCCCCGGGAATTTTATTTACTAATGCAGAAATCGAACCAGATGCAGGTATTCCATATTGCTGCGCAGAGGTGAAGCTGTTGAAAGAACGATGTCCCTGATAGTTCGACTGGTTTTCCAAATCCTGCGGCATGGGCTCGCGCATCTGCGCAAACGTTGGACAAGAGCAGATCGATTGAGTCAAGAAAGAAGCACAGAGTACAGCAAATAGGTCTCTCTTCCTAAGTAATCTCATAAACACCTCTAGTTATCGTAACGATGTCTCCATTTCTCCTCTTCCTCTCTCTTCTCGTCAGCCTTCCGAGAGTCTGCCATTGAACGATGGAATCGCTGGATGCTCCCTTCGAGCCCACCATTTGCATCCCAGATTTCATCAGATTTTTTGCGCTGATCTTGATCGTAATCCCACTGCTTTTGCATTTCCGGCGTAATTCTGGCAATTTCCCTGCGCGCCTTTTCCTTTACTGATTCGGGTCCGCTGGAATTGATTGCTCTGCGAAATTGTTTTCCTGCAAGAATTGCATTACTGTTGCGTTTAAGCATTACCTCTCCATGCAAAAATGACCATGTTGAATTTCCAGGTTCCAGTTTTTGCAACTTGACCAGCAAAGATTCCATCTCGCCATAAACTCCATTATTTCCATTTCTAGCCTCTTTTACAAGCAATGCCAATGCACGCCGGCAAAGTAAAACTGCAAGATCTGGTGTTAAATCACGATACGGATTACCTGCTCCACCAAAGCTATCGGCTATGCTGCGATATTGCCTTACAGCAACGGCGTAATTACCACCCGCCTCCGCATTCATCGCATTGGATATTGCCATATCAAGACAAGCATCCGCCCAGACACTCTGCATTGACAGAACTGAAGCTAGAGCCAGCGCAAACATACTCACAAACACGAACTTATAACTAACGAGTCTTAATTGATACATTGCTAGTTCCTGCATTACATCTCGCTGCTGCGCAAAACGCGACAGAGAATCATCTCTAAGAGAGCCATCAGACCTGTTCCTATAACAAAGATAGAGCTCAAGTCTGAAAAATTCCTGAGAATCTCTAAAGCTGGCAAACCACCGATAGCGGAACTTATCCTTGGATTGGCGAACAGGCGAGACCGAATCAATTATGACAGCAACTTAATCAACTCGAGCTAATGCATTGCCGTACTCAATCAGAATATCGCCCCGCCAGTTGCAACCGCGGTAGAGGCCACCTTGAACTCTCCCTGCCCCTGTGGTCCAAGGCCTGAGCCTACCTTGAGGCTGAGCTGAAGTTGAATTGCGCATGGTGCGTAATCACCGTTGATGCTTTTGAACGCCTCTGGAAGGGCTGTACGGGCCGGTGCAAGATTTTTCGCTACGGGAGCAGGCAGTGGAGAAAAGCGGAAGTGAGGGCTGTTGGGAATCGGCAAGCTCGCGTCGGTTTCTGCGCGATAGAGGCTGATTTGCTTGCCTTTGATCACGTAATTTGATTTTTGATCTTGATCGCTCAACTCACTGATTCCGGCCAGTGCAATTGCATTAGAGTCGATTCCGTCAATTTTGCCGGTATTCATAGATACGAGGCTCGGTGTTTCAACAGTTAGCCAGGGCAATCTCATGCTATAGCTGTTCTTAAGTTGATCGAACTTTGCTTTCATCTCTTGTTTCGCTTCCGCTTGCGCCAAGGCAGTTAAAGCATGGCGCTCTTTATCGAGAGATGCAGCGCTATCCAGGACCTCGTTATTAAGCTGTTGAGCAAATTTTTCCAGTAACGGATCCTTGCCGCCTTTAACATTATCGTTTTCTTGGTTCGTGCTAAAAACCAGTTGGCGAGAACGTGCGATTAGCTCATTCATTTGTCCCAGCCTATTAAATTCGTTGAGTTTGCGAGCACCGCTTAAAGCGATTTCGTCAGAAGCCGTCTGCAGCCTGTTATGTGAGAAAAACACACCGGCAAATGATGCCGCGACAAGAAGTCCGATCATCAATATCGTCATAGATACGCCAACTAGAACCAGAATGTTGCCTTTAGATTTTCTACGTATATGCGTGTTCATGATTTTGATTTACCTTTTCTTTTATTGATTGATGTAATAGTCGAGCTTGCTGGCGTCCGAAGTCGTTAGCGGATCCGCCGCGAGATTTTCCCATTGTTCGTGATTTTTGAAAGTGAATGAAATTGGCTTGCTGAACCCGGGAAGGCCGACATCGCTGCTGAATAGCGGTGGAACATCGGCATCAACAGCCAGCTCGAGAGAGTAAACAAAAGCCTCACCCTTTTTGCTGCTATTAGGCAGCCAAGTCTGCGGGACAATTTCACCAGCAGCAACAGTAATCATCTTGCTACCGCTGTTGTCATTTATAAGCAAATTGGCTTTTGCATCTTTGATCTTAACGCCCCATTGCTCTACTGCAGCCTTCCAATCTCCTGTATTGAGGTATTTAATTGCATCACTCCGTTTCTCACACAGAGCCATGTGGTGCACAACTTTCTCCAGATATGTGTTGACCAATAAATAGCGCACGGGAACAAATGAGATGTCGACGAGCGGTACAAAAAAGAAGCAGAAAAATAACAGCATACCGGCGGCAAACTCGGGTATGGCGGCCCCGCTTTCTGCTCGTTGTTTGAACTGTCCCTTAAGAGAAATCATTTTCTCGCTCTCCTGAATTTTCTAAATGTGTTTGCAATTTCAATTGATGATCTAGCTTGCCGGCATCACATAAGTGAAGGGAACTGTATGTTGAGACTTGAGCACTATCTGAGCCGATCCAGCTCCTAAAACGAACGGTGGATAGATATCAACAGTGGTGCCAACAGTCACTTCTCCATCAACAAATCCGCCTTGTGAATTAGGTGGAATGTCTCGGACATTTTCTTTAATATCGATGGTATCTCGCACTTTCAGTGGCAGGTTTGAGTAGTAAACATGATTGATAACAGTTAGGGCTCGTCCCTTTGGTGTCGCTATTGCATCAACCACCGAAGGCGGACCCGCTGCGGCAGCTCGGGCTGCATCTCTGCAAATGGAATCATTCATAGATGCACCAAGGAAAACAAATAGCCCATCGATCAGAAAAAGAATTAGTGGAATAAGTACGATGAGGGCTCCACAAACTTCTACAAGCGATTGTCCTTTTCTTCTTGATAGATAGTGGGTTTTGCTTGACTTTATACCTGACTGCGACACGATAAACTCCTTTTCCTTTTTTATTTCTGGGACTGATTTTTGTGGTAGATGTTCTATTTAGAAATACGCCAAATTTATTCTCTGTCCGTCTTCTTCCGATACTATAGTTAACGTCATTGTGCTGTTCACCGGCTTCTCACCAAAATCGGGCATAAGCTGCAAATT
Organism: Obscuribacteraceae bacterium (SeqCode); assembly: GCA_044358055.1. Classification (GTDB taxonomy): domain Bacteria; phylum Cyanobacteriota; class Vampirovibrionia; order Obscuribacterales; family Obscuribacteraceae; genus JAIEPM01. The sequence continues at coordinate 25,167 of JBIKOL010000098.1, read as the reverse complement.
TTGCTTTTTCAAAAGTTCGTCTGCAATTCCGTGTAGCGATTGCCCATCAGGAACCTTCACTACGGCGAGCTGATTCTTGTTGACGTAGGCGTCGAGCCAAATACGGAGGATTGTGTTGGCAGCCGCTTTCATTTCGCCAGGAGTCGGTTTGGGGCTATGGTGTTTCACTCTGAGGCAGATATTTTCACCACGAGTCACACCAAACGGCTGCATGCGCTCCAGTCCGAGTGGCTTTCCATCGTGAAACCAGAGCTTTTCATAAGCTTTGGACATTGCTTCGTTGTCGCCGGGGTAATACTGAATTGTAGTTCGGTCGAATGGGCGCAAATTTGAATTGGTGTATTCAAAGTAGCGTTCCAGTTGCTCTGTTTCAACTTTTACTGTCCAGTCATAACCTCTATTGATATCAGCGGCCGCACTTACTACTGGTGTAAAGCTCGTGAGCGATGAAAGTAGCATCGTACAAAGTGTTGTCACTATCTGTGCTTGCCTGCGCATCTCTTTTCTCCAATTATTTTTGCAAGAGTAAATACATTTTTTAGAACAGGGGGAGCTCGATATCATGAGCACTCCCCAGTTCTAAACTTCTGTCTCATTAAAGTCCTCTGGCGGCTTTAACAGCAGCTTCTGCGTCGACCATTCCGTCGCCATATGTGCTGGTTTTACCACCCGATTTGGGCTTAATCGCTGTTCTGCTGAGAATTTGCTCTACCTGAGTATTAGTCAACTTGGAATTTTGTCCCCAGACTAAAGCGGCCACGCCTGCTGCAATCGGACATGCAAAGGAAGTGCCTTGAACAGTCACAGCTTTTCCTTTATTGTCAGTGCAGATAATCCCTGTTCCTGGAGCTGACAAGGTCACACAATCACCAATGTTGGATGCTTGAGTTGTGCTGAAAACAGCGCGGTTAAGTGTTTTATCAATGGCTGACACCACTTCAATATACGGATACCGCGACTGGTTCAGATTCACATTATCATTGCCGGAAGAAACAAAAATCAGTCCGCCATATGTATCATGGAATTTCTTAAAGTACTTTTGCAAGAGAGCATTGCTAGCAAATCCATTGTTCATGATTCCATAGCTGATGTTCACAATTTTTGGAACCAGCAGCGGAGAAACTTGGTTTTTGAAAACATCCGCATATTTCGTGTCGTTGTCGTTTGTTATTTTCTCTTTTCCACCTGCCAGAGAAAAAGCCCACTGTTGATGCATGTGCATAAGCTGTAGTAATCCACCGACTATGCCAATGTCACTTCCCTGAAAGCTTGAGTCTGTAATTCTAACCGGGTAGATAATTGCTCCAGGGGCAACTCCTGCACCGTTAAGTCCATTGTTTGTATGTGCTGCGGCCGTCGAAGCCACTTCTGTACCATGACCGCCTGCATCGGTTGAAGCACCGTGGTTCAGCAGGTCCGAATCTTCTCCGTAAGCACCCTTCCTGGAGTTTTTGAACACATTCGGGTCCATGGCGTCGTAGCCGGGCGAAACCTTATAGTAGTTGTTCATCTCCTCGATGCTGCTATTACAACCACTGTCAAACACGGCAATACGTATATTGTTTCCACCAGCCATGGTCGCAGGCGAGCTAATAAAATTCAGCCAGGCTTGTTGTGCACGGATTGTGCTCAGGTGCCATTGATTTGCGTATTGAGGATCATTTGGCACCCAGGACGGTCCATATGTGCAATTTCTCTGCACAAGACCGAAGGCTTTGTTCTTACTCATTTTCTTTTCTGTTTCTGCAAGTTTGCCTTTCTCAGTTTTGACAATCAATACTTTTAGTTCGCCAGAACCCATAGAACCAATTACGGTGCCATGACATTCTTCCATTGCTTTCTGTACTTCGTCTTGATCTGTGTTTGAATTTGGCATAACGAGAAGAATTTCGTCCTGGGTTCTTGTCGCTTGATAATTCGCTCGAGCAGTCGGCAAATTTGTCGGGTCTTGCAGTTGTTGACGCGGAGCGCTCAATGCTGGAGCTGCTCCCAAACTGACTGAGCCGATGAGCAAACTAAGTGCTACGCCCCAGGCTTTCTTCATTGTTTTTTCGCTTACGTACATGTCTTTGATCTCCTGAAAGAATTTTGGAATCCATCACTCGATGGCAATCCGCTGGTTTACATCTTTCAGGTTATTCGCTGGCTGTCTCCGTCTTGTTCCCGGAATGTCTCCAGAATGTCTCCGCCCCCCGCACAAACTTGTTCGGGAAATTAGGGGTGCATTTAGGAAAAATATGAGTATGTGCTATCAACTGCTTGGAGTGGCAGTTCTACGCGTGACTCATGACGGAGCATTCGCTCAGTTTCTCAAGGATGGCATGAACGCAATCCGCCAGAATCAATGGCAATGGATGCTTATGAAACCGGTTAAGACATTCCATTATGTTGAACTGCACATTTATGCATCAGGCAGTGTTAGTGCTACAACGGCTTACTCCATCACAATGCACATTTCCGCAGTGGAAATTACATCTACAGACGTTCTTGCGGACAGAAAAAAAGTGTTAAATGAAGCTAATCACAAGTTGAGGGCTGGAATATGGTTGAACGCATACAAGAAAGCGAGAACAAAGGCAAAGCAGAACATCCTCGTCTGTCATTTGAAGATGCGTTTAGCCAGAGTTCAATGAGCATCGAAAAGGCACCTCCAAGTCCAACTGCTGAATCGGAGAGACATCTGAACGAAAGCACGAAGTTTTCCATAAGCGATAGTGCCGGCTCTAATCAAGCTGGTACGGCTGAAGCACTTGTTGACAAGGCAATTGCTAACCTTGGCAGCAAAGTATGGCAATCAAGCGACAAAGCAAACGTTACTCAGGATGGACGCTTATCCGCAGCGCTCTCCGTCAGCGAACTCTTAAAGCAAAATGGAATGGAAGACATCAATGAAGCCAGTGTGCGGGGATTGTACAGCAACCTCGTAAACAAAGGTTGGATGGATATGCCAGTCGATCAAGCAAGACCTGGCGATGTAATCATCGGATTCGACGGAGCGCCTGTTCCACAAAATAATCCCCCTGAAGTGAACTGGGACCCCATTACCGGCGATCTAAGCATAGCCCAGTATGAGCCGATAGTCCGTGGAGGAAACGGTGGAGACGCTGGAATCGTTGGAGCTGACGGCAAAATTTATGCGGCAAACACGCGAGCAGGTGGTGTATGGTCAGCAGTAGGCAACATGAGATTTAGCCCTGCCAATCCTCGCTGGCAAGGTCCCAATCCTTCACTGCATGTTCTCAGAGCACCGCAAACTTGTGATGAATAGCCGCATCTTTAAAGTGCACATCTAGTTCTCTTAAGAGTGCACACTTAACTCTCCAAGAGTGCACACTTAATTCTCTAAGAGTGCACTCTTAATTTTGGAAAGAGCGCACACTTAATTCTCAGCTACTTGTTTTTCTTCTTTTCCAGCTTTGCAGCTTTCTTTTCTTTGTCGGTTTTTGCAGGCTTCTTCTTGGTTTCTTTCTTTTGATTTTGTTCCTTACCCATTTACTGTTCTCCTTTAGCTAACAGTTCACACGCTTCGATTCTACCCCAAATTCAACGAACAAAAGAAACACGAACGCAATTTAGATTTTGCACGATTTAAAATCCTATGGTGCGCAAACTATATTAGGACCAGTAGGGTGCGCACACTATAAGACGATTCAATCTTGCAACGATGTTCGTTCAGGAAGGCCTAATGAACCAATCATGGGGATTGATACTGAATGCAAATCGTCGTACATATTCATTGTATATGCGATGCTCATATAACTCATTCCTTCCTTGCACTGCGGATAGTCCAGGTTGCTGACAAATCCTCTCAGAATTTGAATGCCGATATGGCGCCATTTGCAATTCGAATATTTTAGCTCTCTCATAGATCTTTTGGGGTAGTTCACATCATCGTCATCGGCTGCTATTCTTATTTGCATAAACGGTGAGCAATGAAACAAGTCATTGCGTTCGAAGCCGAGGAGCAATGCGGAAACGCCAGGAATGCGCATTCCGGAAACAGCAGCAGAGAGCCCGCTTTATGTGAAGGATTGGCTGAAGCATAAAGAGATACTGAGCCTCCAGCAAGAGGCAGCCAAGCAAGTAGCATGAAACCCACCGCGATTAAGTTCGGGTGGGTTTTGTGTATTGTGCGTCCAGCTGGGTTTTGTGTTTTCAGCATCCAGGTGGGTTTTGTGTTTGCAGCATCCAGGTGGGTTTTGTGTTGGCGCACCCAGCTGCTATTGCTCTTTTTTGCGAATCACATGTTGGTAATCTATTCGACGAATTTTCCATGAGCCAAATCTTTTTGACTCCAACTTTTCTACGTGATTCGAAAGATGAATGCAGGCGTTATGCTCGTCGGTTCCAATTTTGACCTCCATGCTATCAGGACTCGCTGATTTAATAGTGAATTCCTGGACGCCCGGATGAAGACTTCGCAATTCAGCTATTCGCGGGTCGCTTCCAATGAAAAGATAGGGACGAGGGTTGAAACCATTTTCAAAGCACTTGTACCAATAAAACTCAGCAAGATCGGCGCCCTGGACTAAATCCTGATCCTGTCCAAGGTAGCTATAGGATTCCAATTCCCTGGACCAATTGTCTGTTCCCTTGATGCTAGCCTCCCAAATCGAACCAAACTCAGCATGAGCAGGTGTTTGTTCAACTAAATTAGCTCTGAGGTCCACAATTCCATCAGGTGTATTGAATTCGACCCCCCTGACTTGTTCACCAGACAGCCCCAGTTCTACAAGCTCCTTGCTCAAAGGAGCCGTGGAAGTACCAATAACAGTTCCTCTAACCTTATGAATTTGGAACTCAGGATCTTTTGCTAGATATGCGGAAAGTTGCTCCGTCTCAGTGCTAAGAGAGGGGACCGTCATTCCGTCGTCCAGGTGAACATCACCTATAATCCATTTACCAGAATCAGCTTTGCGCACGAGATCGAAACTGAGATATCCCTTCGATTTTCTAAACAGCAGAAGAGTGTTCAACATTATCTTGACATTCTTCTCATTTTCACTAACTATTACTGCATGTTGCGGTAATTCTAAATAGCTGTGGAGCTTGCTCACAAAGTATTGCGGCGGGTAAGACTGAAGAAACTTCTCTAGAATTTGTTTTTTTGTCAGTCCTGCATAGTGGCTTGCAATGAATTTCTCGTCAAGGCAGTCGAGTGCAAGCTCATATTTTTGGTCTCCCAGGAACAGGCAATAGTTGTCGACCAGGTTGATCGCTTCAATGACACCAGACTCGTCCTTTATTTTCTCGTAACGAGACAAAGTGCCACCTGCTTTATTGCCAATATAATCTATCTTCAAAACGTCGCCAACTCGCACTTCATCTTTAATTCCACGGGCGCTTCCAAGGATTTTGACTATTCCGCCAGATGTTATCAGCTGAAGTGCGTTTATCTTCGTTCGAACCCCAGGCTCTAAGGATAAAGAGCAAACAACACCTTTGCACTTGAATGGAAGAGACGGCTGAGTTTTTCCTTTTATAGAAGGTGAAAGTTGAGGAAATACCCACGAGGAAAATATGGCACATGTTCCTAAGAAGCAAAATGCAAAAATAATCCAGGCAAGGGGGTAAACACGTGGCTTTGTTCCTGAACTAGAACCTGACAAAGCTTCGTTTGAGGAGCCAAAATTGCCTTTAAAGACTCGAGCTTGAGCCTCAGGCAAAGATTCGCCTGCGATGAGCTTTCCTTTTCCTGATTCAAGCACTTCCAGATCATGAATGAATTCATCCATATTCTGATACCTGTCTTCAGGATTTTTCGCCATGGCCTTGCGGCAGATCGACTCAATTTCTGCAGCCAGTTCTACGCCAACTGCACTTGGCTCAAAGGCTGATGGAGCCTGGTTACAGTGCATGTCGATCAACGCAAGTGAATTCTGGGCGCGGAAAGGCTTCTCTCCCGTCAGCATTTCATAAAGAAGACAACCGCAAGCATAAATATCTGAGCGCTTCTCCGCTCGAAAACCAGAGCACTGTTCCGGGCTCATGTAATCGAGGTTGCCCACTATCATTCCTGTTTTCGTCAGACCAGCAGTCGCCTGATTTTGCTTCCGTTGAATGGATAAACCAAAATCGCTGAGCTTAACAGTATCTTTTTGCGGGCTATCAAGCAGCATGATATTCGATGGCTGCAAATTTCGCTGAACGATTCCGGCTTCATGAGCGCATTTCAGCGCCTGGCAGATCTGCCTCATAATCATGATCGCACGACTCGGCAAAAGATGTTTTTCAGTTTCCAGAATCTTATTGAGACTTTGCCCAGGCAAATATTCCATCGCACAAAATGGAATCTGCTCCGAACTGATTGCTGCAAAATAGAACTTTGCTATGTTATCGTGCTTCAGGTGGCAAAGATACTTGCCTTCGCGTAAGAAGCGTTGAATGCTCTCTTCGGCAGCATCACTTGCACTTAGCTTCATAAGTTTCAAAGCTACGATGCGTTCGGGTTCCATTTGCCTCGCTTTATAGACTGTGCAACGGCTGCCTTCTCCTAGCTGCTCAATAATCTCAAAACGAGCCTCGAAGCAAAATCCAGCGGCGGGACCTCCGGCGGTTTCCGCTGATTGTGCTTCATAGCCATATCGAACAAGCTTAGCCGATGTGCAAGCAGGGCATTGCTCACTTGTCACATCGAGTTTCGCGTTGCAATCGAGACACATTTTTTTCAAGCTGGAACTTTTTAGTTCCGAGCTAATAATTTTGCCGTGCACAAAACACCCGGGAAGGAGACGCCTTGCACCAGTATATCAGGACAGGATTTTACAAATTAGCAACATTCCTTACTCACACAATCCTAATATGGCTCTCTCTAAGATGGGAAAACAAGAATTCGACTTAGTTAGGATGCCCTTGAAAAATGAGTGGAGGAAAAATGTTTCTCAGAGTTGTAATGAACGCATTGGCAGCGATGCTGCTTGTATTGACCCTCTCTGCACAAATTGGATCAGCTCAAGCGGAGTACGTACCTACCCTGGCAGCAATTGCTCAGTATGCAACAGCACAGCTTTCCAAACGCGTGGATTCGGCAGCTTCAGCTGTGAAAGACTACTACGACGCCACCGGACATTTGCCTTCAAATACTTCCGAGATAGATGACTTTTTGATGTCGAATTATTCAAACATCGTTTCAGAGACACTGCCTTCCGGTGCCTCTGTTCAAGGAGAAGGTTCTTACCGTAAGCTACCTGGGCTGCGAGTTTGCATAGATTCACAGGCGGCTTCTTTGAGCAAAGTCAACGACAGCTACCAATTTCCGTCAGCCTGGTCAGCAGAGCCCAATGACGTGGTGATTACTCTGGACGGTGACGGTACTTATGTTATCTGGAGTTCAGACTTTAATGGCAGACCAGGACAATTTTATAAAATCGGGCACCTGGAGACACGCCAGCCAGTTTATTCAGCTTCAAAAAGCGATTTCAATTTTTAGAGCATTGAAATGTACTGAAAATTTCGCCAGGCCTTGCTTAATGCAATAAGACCTGGCGAAATTGTACTGATGAACCGCATCAAATAGCCGCATCAAATAGCGGCGTCATTTATCACTAGCACCTCAGGGCTTAGTTGTCCGACCCATTCACCGGTGGAGTTGGCGGCTGCTCCGGAGGCGGATCGGCAGGAGGCGGAGCATCGGGGAAGGTGCTTATCGGTGAACCAGTTCCAGGCTGACTCCCTACAGGTAGTACTTCAATTGTTGAGTACGTACCTTTTGTTGCATCCCAATCGCCGAGCAAGAGATCTGCGCCAACGCCCTTCGTGTAGTTCTGAGCAATCTGACTCAGAAGTTCGTTTTGCGCATCCATGTTGCCGGCTAGTGCCTGTAGATCTGCATTAAGTCGACTTGAGATGGATCTCGGCACAGAATCACGTGTGTATCCATTCAAGAGTGCGGCAATCACCGCTACTTCCTGATGCATCCACGGATCTTTCTCAGAGTTGGATGTGGTGGTGTCTATCATACCATCGGGTTGAGCAGCATCAGCTGCGCTGTACTCGCTGATTTGAACACCAGTTCCTGGAGTGGCTCCTTTCGGCAAGATCTCGATGTTGTCGTAATTGCCAGTGTCCTGGTTCCAGGAGCCGATGTTCAGATCGGCTCCGCTTCCTTTCTTATCACTGACATCAACCATGCCGAGCAAAGCGTTCTGCGCATCAAGATTTCCTCTCAGAGCATATAGATCGGAATTCAATCTGGTGGCAGCGGCTTGTGTATCACCTGCATCCAACGAAGAGCTGATCACGGTTCCTTCCAATTGCATCCAGGGATCGTTATCATACGTCGGAACTGGAGTTGGCGGTTCTACCGGAGGTGTTTCGCCTGTATCTGGATCTGGTTGCGGCGGTGGTGGCACAACTTCAACAGTGTCCCATCCGCAATTATCGGGATTCCAGTTATTCAGATTCACGTAGGCGCAATTACCCTGACGCAAAGCTGCGATTTCATACAGCAATTGGCACTGTGCATAACGATCACAACGCAAGTCGTAAAGCTCTGCGTTCAACATTGCAGAAGCAGCTGCTACATTACATGCATTCAACATCGCGCCGATTGCAATCGCCTCACGGCTGATATGTTCGTGCCAGCGATCATAGTTCGGGCTGTGTCTCCAGAAGTCCTTATCCCAGCCTTTGTGCCAGCGATCGCGGTCTTCGTCCCATCCCCATTTTTTTCCTTCGGGCGGACGGTGTTGTTCGCCATCATGATAAGGATGGTGTTCGACTGGTTTTGGTGGATGAGGATGTTCATGGGGAGGTTGAGGACGCGGCGGCTCGGGCCTCGGCGGATGCGGCTCCGGTCTTGGCGGATGAGGCTCCGGTCTCGGCGGATGAGGCTCGGGACGTGGTGGCTGTGGATGCGGAGGCTCGGGTCTCGGGGGATGCGGCCTCGGTGGTTCTGGACGCGGCGGCTCTGGTCTCGGCGGTTCTGGACGCGGAGGATGAGGACGCGGCGGCTCTGGTCTCGGCGGTTCCGGATGTGGAGGCTGAGGACGCGGCGGCTCTGGTCTCGGTGGTTCCGGACGCGGTGGCTGCGGACGCGGCGGTTCTGGTCTCGGTGGCTCCGGACGTGGTGGCTGCGGACGCGGCGGTTCTGGTCTCGGTGGCTCCGGACGCGGTGGCTGCGGACGCGGCGGTTCTGGTCTCGGTGGCTCCGGACGTGGTGGCTGCGGACGCGGCGGTTCTGGTCTCGGTGGCTCCGGACGTGGTGGCTGCGGACGCGGCGGTTCAGGATGAGGCACCGGTCGTGGTGGCTCAGGATGTGGCACCGGCCGCGGTGGCTCCGGTCTGGGCGCAGGCGGGACAGGCGATGGGTGCCATGGAGCAGGCTCCGGTCGAGGAGCAGGAGCTGGATGCCACGGCGCGGGCTCCGGTCGAGGAGCGGGAGCTGGATGCCACGGTGCAGGTGCCGGCGTTGGATGGAACGGCGGCGGTGCAGGCGCAGGATGAAACGGCGGTGGCGCAGAAGGATGTTGCGGCTGAAACGCAGCCAACGTCAGCTCAAGCGACGGCATCTGGCTCGTCTTACTTTCGCTTCTATTTTTCTGTTCAAAAAGTTCAGAATGAAACGGTGTATTTTCTTTTTGCTCTTTCTCGACATGTTCGGTCGAAGCAGCCTTTTCGGCTGCCTTTATGGTGTGTTGGTCCATTATTCTCTCCTACCAACATCCACAACCCGAAACTAACCAGCACCCCAAGTAAATGTGTTGATGCACAGTTTCACAATGCGGTTTTTACGCTGGATATTTTAAAGAGCTCTAATCGAGACGCCCATGCAGACCGGCATTTCGCCCGATCGTTCGATAATCGCTTACTTTCTAGTTCGATTGTCCGTATCTGAAATATAGAATCCACTTACTAAAAAGTTGCTGCGAACCTTTCCAATATCACAACTTTTTCGGCAACTAGCAAATGAGTTGATCGCTTTATTCTCGCATTGTGCTGGCACCATGCATAAATTCTTGAACCATGCATAAATTCAACTACGCAACAACACGTCGCTTGTCTTGCGCGCTGAAGCTGATGACTGCTGCTCCCCAGGTAAGTCCGGCGCCAAATCCCACTAACGCAACCAATGACGGATTGCTCATTTCCTGCTGCCTCAAAAGATCAGACAAAGCCAGCGGTATAGACGCAGACGAAGTATTGCCAAAGTGATCAACACAACTAACGACTTTATCGCTGTCTATCTTAAGCCTTCGTGCCGCAGCAGAAATAATTCGCTGATTGGCCTGGTGCGGAATAAGTAAATCGATGTCGCTTAGCGGCACTTTAGCAAGTCGGCAGGCAGAGAGAACGGCTTCGGGCATAATCTTGACGGCAAACTCATAGGTTGCTTTTCCATCCATGCATATGGTCGCTACGCTTGGACTCTTGTACAGGTGTTCGCAGCCAGCAGTTTTCTCATTCATATCAGGCAGAGGCAATGTATCTCCTCTATTCTCAAGCTGAATTAGTTTGCCATGGTTACCATCAGATCCAAGCACCAGCGACAAAACATCATCAGACCCTTCGCTTGCTTCGAGCAGCATAGCTCCGGCTCCATCTCCAAATAATACGCAAGTGTTGCGGTCTGTCCAATCAACAAAATGAGAAAGAATTTCCGAGGAGATAATCAACACACGCTTACAATTACCGGTTCTGATGAACTGAGTACCGATCGCAAGAGCGTAAACAAATCCAGAACATGCAGCTCTTACATCGAAAGCTCCAGCATGTTCGGCTCCAATGGCAGCCTGAACTTCGCACGCAACAGCCGACACAAAGCGATCTGGTGTAGTTGTCGCAACTATGATGAGGTCGATCGATTTCGGATCGGCTCCCGCAAACGAAATAGCATCAAATGCGGCTTTTACCGCCATACGGCCAACGGTTTCTTTTTCCTGAGCGATATGGCGTTCTTTTATTCCAGTTCTGCTCTGAATCCATTCATCAGAAGTGTCGACTATCGCTGCTAAATCGGAGTTAGTAACAACGTGTGTCGGAACATATGAACCAATTCCAATGATGTTAACGCCACGCATTAATTAACTTCCCAACACTTTATTGCTTGCTACAAATATTAGGGATACAGGCGAAGAAAACACAATCAACCGTCTGGATGATGCTTTTCAGCACACTATAGGCTGCATGCCTGAATTCGGCGTCACACAGACAATTTAACCGGAATAGCCAGTTTGATCACTGATTTTTCCGCCAGAAAGTATTCCACTTCCATTACGGGCTCTGTCACATTAGCTAAATTCAAGAAAATAGGCTCTGCGTTCACTACCGCAGCTCCATGCGTAAACCCGACACGCATCTGACAATGCGCATCATGAGAACTCGGGCTATTGACTTCAGGAAAATTGATTACGCATTTGATTTCTTCTAAAAACGGCTCTATGCCCTGAAATCTCTCGAGATGCAAGGACAGTCTCATTTTTTCCACCACATGAGTACAGTGGGGTTTATCTAATACAGGTTTAGCAGTCAACTCCTTCACCGCGACTCCATTCTGGTGAATAGTCAATGGCCCATACTTGGTATCAAAATAAACTCTTTCCTCAATTTTTTTCTTCGTCTGTTTAACCATATTTTTTTCTCTTAGAAAACCGAAGACATGTCTCATTCAGTCGAACAAGGGCTTGCCGGTGATAGATGTTCTTTGCCGTCCTATTATTATCGCACGTCTGCACTGAGTAAACGCTAAGCAAGCTTTCGTCTGACACGCCATGAAATAGAATTTTTGGAAAAACATGCGATAATTACCAGAAGCAAAAGGCTGGCTGTTCTCAATCATTTGGTGAGACGAAAGAGTCTGAAAAGGTTGAAATATTAAGAATCATGAGCATTATTTCTTGGGGAAGACGTGAGAGATACGCATTTTCATCATGCGGTGCGTTGGAAAGCTGGACTCCACCGGCTGTTCCTGCAGTCTATGCTGTCACATATCAACGCGATCCGTCCAATACGCCGAAATCGCACACTGTTCTCTTATTCGGCGAATCCGCAAATTTGTCAGACCAGGCTTACTCCATAAAAACACGAATGAATGATCTTTTATCGCGGCAAGGAGGTAACTATTCCGACTTGTTTATCTTCATTCATCCAATGAAAGACTCAGCGCCAATTGAGCGCTCCAGGGTGGTGGAAAGACTGGTATTGGAGTATCAGCCTGAAGGAAACCGAATGGCAGAATGATGTACCTTTTTGAAAATTTTGCGCTTAAAACACTGAACTGATGATTTAAAAGATGCTTTAATGCATGCACGGTTGTTACGGCCGCTGTACCGAATCTGTCCGAGGTACTCTGGTCGAAGATTCACATCGCGTGGTGAGCAATGGACTTCATTCTCTATTTTCTCGCATTTTACGTCTGGCATGTGCTTGGTACAACGGTAGGCTATCATCGGCTTCTTGCACATAGAAGTTTTAAATGTCCGAAGCTTATCGAATATTTTTTTGTAATCGGCGGTTACTTGGGGTTTGAGAGCTCGCCTATCTGGTGGGCATGCCTGCACCGCGCACATCACCGTTATACGGACACGGAACTGGATCCGCACAGCCCAAGATACGGTAATGTAAGAGCTTATTTTGGTTGGATATTTGGGGCAAAGTACCCAGATTACATAGATCCAAAAGTTCATGCGCCCGATTTGATAAACGATCCACTCTATCGACTCTTAGAGAGAAAGAACAACTGGCACACTTCGCACCTCACTAATACCTTTTTTGGTTTCGGCTTCCGAGTCTTATTGTGGATCTTCTTCGGTTGGAAGATAGCGTTGGCTAGCGTGCTTGCAGGGCTAATAGTGCAGCAAGTACCATTCCTGGTGAACGTAGTGTGTCACAAACCAAAGCTCGGCTATAAGAATTATCACAACGAAGATGACAGCGTGAATGTCTGGTGGCTCACATTAATCACACTTGGTGATAACTGGCATAACAATCATCACGCCTACCCCGGCTGCGCACGTGCTGGATTTCGCTGGTTCGAGTTTGACATTTCCTACCTTACAATAAAGATGCTCGAGCGCCTCGGACTCGCTTCAAATATGAACGAGCGGTTCAGCCTTGAAGCCTTGCCCGTTGAGGCAAATGAAGAAGTATTGGTGGAGACTCGGTAGGATTCAGCGTTTTCTACGCCTTCGATTCAGCGTGCTCCTTTTTCTATCCATCACAGCACAGCCTCAAATTGCTGAAATTACTTAGCTTTTTTCGATTTGCTATTTTTCTGCTTCTATTTTTTTCATAAGCGGATCGGCTTCAGCAAAGCACTGCTTACTTTTCTTGGTGTTGTATTTACTGTTAGTGTCTGAGCCAAGGATCACGGTTCATGCATGGGCTGTCATGCTTTCAGGCATTATGAAACGCTGGGTCACTGTCACCAAATTGTTGCGAAGCGCAGGTATGATCAAACTTTTCCCGCTGAGGTATCCCTATGAAGTGTTATCCGCTCAAATTGAGCGCCCACGTGCGCAGTTATTCTTTCGGCGGAAGACGGCTTGTCGACGAGCTTGGAAAAAAGAACATGCCAGACGGCATCGTGGCGGAGACCTGGGAAATAAGTGATTACAAAGATACTACGGGAACGGTAGAAAACGGCGCCTATGCGGGTCGCAAGTTGCGAGAGCTGGTGGCGGAATTTCCTGATGAGCTTGTTGGAAAAGGTTGGCGCGGTCCGCATTTTCCTCTGCTGGAAAAATTTCTGGATGCAAACACAATGTTACCGGTCCATCTCCATGCAGATGACGCAACAGCAAAATGCAAATACTGCGAACCAAACGGAAAAACAGAAGCCTGGCATATTCTATGGGCTGCGCCTGGTGCCACCATTCTCGCTGGAACGCATACACATAATCGCAGTGATTTATTCAATGCTTTTAAGAAGCAAGACTACGACGCAGTAATACCTCGTTTGCCAATCAAAAGCGGTGACACAATCTATGTTCCAGCAGGAGTTCTTCATAGTTTTGGACCTGATACCGTAGTATTCGAGGTGCAGCAAACATCTGATCTGGCAGTAACGGTGATGCCCACTGATATTTACGGAAAGCCCCATGATGTTTCAGTATGGGAACACAACATCAACGAAACACTGGATGAAATGCGCGATCATCCGAACCCAACACCGAACCAGGGACTAGCTCGAAAAAACGGAACAAACAAAATTACAGTGTGCTGCGCCGGTCCTTACTTTGCCATGGAACGCTGGGCGCTGACAGAGACGCACAAAGAACCGGCACACGAGCATCGCTGCCTTACACTCACAGGTATCAATGGTGATGTAACCATCAAATATGATGGTGCTTCGGAAACTCTGCCCAAAGGCGTATCTTGCATAATACCTGCAGGCATTGGTGAATTTAGCGTAGTACCGCAGAATGGATCAGCGGAACTTATCGCATGTTATGTGCCAAATTTGGATGACGACATACGCAAGCATCTAAAAGATGCCGGTCATTCCGCTGAAGCCATAAGCTCTCTCGGCGAGCTATAGCGAACTATAGCAAGTTCAACAATTCAGCAAAGCAAGCTTGAATTTAGCGCACACCAACAGGTGCAGCCACAGATTTCAACACGTCCTCGAATATCGAAAGCGCTTTATCCAGTTGCTCTTTCGTAATAACTAGAGGTGGCTGGAATCGCACGACGTTGCCATAAACTCCGCCAACACCAACAAGCATGCCTTTCTGCAAGCATTGATCGCGCACGGCTTCAGCCTCTGCAGTTGCCGGATTTTTCTCGGCATCTTTCACAAGTTCGACGCCAATCATTAATCCCTTGCCGCGTACCTCGCCTATAAGCGGATTCTTCTTTTGCATTTCCTGCAGCTTGCCCATCGCATAAGTTCCCATTTCAGCAGCATGGGCAGGCAATTTCTCGCGCTCCATAAATGCAATGTTAGCCAGCGCCGCGGCACAGGAAATCGGGTTGCCACCAAATGTGGTGAGGTGGTCTCCGGGTTTGTATGCGTCTGCGATTTCGGGACGAACGGTGTAGGCGCTCAGTGGGAATCCATCTGCGATGCCCTTCGCCGTCACGAGAATATCTGGCTCGACACCGTAGTATTCAATCGCAAACATCTTGCCGCTGCGTCCGAATCCGGATTGAACTTCGTCAGCGATGAACAAAATGCCGTAGTGATCGAGAACCTTTTTCACTTCTTTGAAGTAATTATCCGGCGGAACAATGATTCCACCTTCACCCATCAATGGTTCAGCAATGAATGCTGCAACATCATTAGATGTTGAGAAACGCACAATTTCATCAATTGATTTTGCACATTGTCTTGATACCTCATCAGGATCGTTCGGCCAGTTGGAACGATAAACATAAGGTGCCGGAGCAAATGAAATACCGGGTGCGTATGGTCCACCTTTTTTCTTGCGGGCATAATTTCCGGTGATGCTGAGCGCTCCCCAGCTTCTACCATGAAAGCTTGATTGCAACGATATGAACTCATGCCTGCCGGAGAATAGCCGAGCTAATTTCAAAGCACCTTCAATCGCTTCCGCTCCGCCATTTCCGAAAAATGTCTTGCTCAATTTTCCAGGGGTAATTTGCGCCATTTTCTCAGCAAGATCTGCAACAGGCTGCACATGATATAGATAGGAAGAGCAATGCACCAGCTTATCCATTTGTGCCTTTGCTGCAGCGATAATCTCAGGATTGCAATGCCCTGCATTGACGACAGAAATACCGGCGAAGCAATCTAAATATTCCTTGCCATTCACATCCCACACGTGCACTCCACTTGCCTTCTCAATGACAATTGGCGCTACTGACTTCAAAAAGCCAGTCATCACGTAATCTTTGTATTTCTGCATGTACTTTTGCGCAGCATCTGTCATAAGTCCTCCTGGACCATGTCCATAAAATCCCTAGCGGGAAACCACCAAGACTCCCTGTCGCGTGCAACGACTGTAATTTTGCTTGCGTAAGTTTAGCGCACTATCGCCTGACAAACTACCCCTCTGCCCGTTTTTTGGCAAAGTCAGAACTCGCTCACAGAAGATGCCAGAACAGGCTGCAAGCATTTTTCCGGTTCTGCTAAACTTAGAAGCCGAGTTTTAATCAGAGGAACCAGAAATGAAAAGGACTGTTTTGTCATTCGCACTCATTTCTCTTGCAATGCTTCAACTATCCCCTGCTTTCGCTACATGCGGAGGAGGAGGCGGAGGTGGCATGGGAGGATTCGACAGTCCCAAAGTATATGACGTTCCCTGGAAGCGTTACACAGACAGCAGTACGCCAATCAAAAGCGGACTGATTTTATATTGGTTGCCGGAATCTGAAGCTGATTATCAAAAGTCGAGTCTGAAGCTATCGCGGACACTGACAATGTATGCGTCACGCTGCGTGTCTATGTGCGTCGTGGATGCGAACTCAAAGATTGCACAGAAATTGACTGGCGCAGAAAACAAAGCACCGCTGGTAGCACTTGCAACTCCTGATGGAACTTTACTGAAGAAATTTGCTGCCAACAATGGCGATTTGAAAGTAGAAGACGTCGAGTCGTTTGTAAATGACGAAATGAAAAATCATCGGCAAAGTTTGGCGGACAAACTTGACGCTGCTTTGAACAAAGCCGATAGTGGTGATAAGCAGGGTGCAATTGATGATCTTAAATCGATCGTCAGTCAAAAATGTATTGCACCTGCAATCGCTCGTCGTGCAGCAAAGGAATTACGCAGACTGGGTGTCGACGAAGTCTCATCAATCCAGGACGCGCCTAAGCTTGAGAAATCGCTCAGTGCAAAAATCACAAAACTTATGTTGGCTGGTTTGAAAGCCGAGGATGATTCAAATTATGGTAAAGCTCTAGAACTATACGAGTCTGCTCATAAATTAGACCCCGCGGATCCAGTCCCCCTTCGTTTCCTTGGCGAGCTGCACAGACACGACATTGGAGATTGGGACAAAGCCACTGAAATCTACAAAGAGATATTATCGATGGATGCCGATCCACTATCACAAGCGGTGGCATTACAGGGTCTTGGAAAAATTACAATCCACAATGGAGAATTCCTCAAAGGCGAGCAATTGATGGAAGAATCGCTCAAGGTCTTCCCGCTTGCGCTTGCGTGTCGCAATCTTGCAGTCTATTGGAACAGCGAGGGTGACTCGGCAAAGTGCAACTATTATATTGACGAGGCATTGAAACTTGCGCCTCAGGATTCTTTCAATCGTATATTTGCAGCGGTATTCATGGCTGGAAATGGGCGAAAGGAAGAAGCACTAAAGATTGCACAGGACCACGAAAACCTGCTTCCGGCCAGTTACAACCTTGCTGCTATTTACGCACAGCTGGGAATGAAAGAGAAAGCGCTGGCTTTACTCAGGCGCCACTTCTTTGAATACGAGCGCAATCAGGCTGTTCGTGCTGAGGAAATGATGGAAGCAAGAGTCGATCGTGTATTCGATTCTCTTGTCAACGACAAAGATTTCCTGGCGCTTACAAGCGGCGCTGATGGCAAACTGCCGATGCGCGCCGGTAAGACTGCACACTGAGGATTCCTATTCCGCCGTGTCCGAAAACATGCTTTCGTAAGGTATTGAAGCCGGCGAGCCGCAGCTAGCCTCGTAATGGGGACCCGTGCGAGCGCAGCTAGTGCGGGTTGGAGAAACCACAGTCCCTAGAGCCTCACCTTGGCATCGCGAGTGTACTCAGTTTAATCTGAAGTCACAGACATGCCATTTCCACGACCCAAGCAGGTTATGGATGCTTCGTATTCTTGTAAATGTGAGGCGAACGAAACAGCTCTCGAGCTCCAACATAAACAACGACTCGACAGCTTGCCTAATTCAACAAAAATCTGGGGAGAATGTTCAAATGAAACTTACTAAGAGCGTTGCACTTTCAACATTGGCTGCACTTTCAATTTCAATGCCTGTATTTGCACAAGATGCTTTCGATTCCACTGCCGCCACAGGCGCGTTAACAAATAACACTGGAAACTTTACCGGCTCACAAACAATGCAAGGCGGCTCCGCTGCGGCACCAATGCTGCAAGGCGCAACAAACGGCACCATCGGACCACAAGGCGCTGATGCGACGGTAATTCAAGGTGTAAATACTGCTGGAACAGTTCGCGTAAACAACCTCGCCAACCTCGAAGCATTACTCAACATCATTGCAAACGGAATGGAAATTCTTGGTATTGCCTGGGGCGGACCGACGATGATTATGGGATTCATGCACATGGCCGCTGGGACTCAAGATGCTATGAAGCGAGTTCTCTGGGGTGCATGTGGTGTCACTGGCGGATTAGCAACACCAGGTTGCATCAACTGGCTTGTAGCCTCAGCTCGCGATGCTAACTTGTTCAGCTAATTAGTTTCATTGTGTGATTAGTTTTATTGTGATGAGCCAAAAGAGGTTGCCGAAATGGCAGCCTCTCTTTTTTATGCAGACCACTTCTGTGAGGAGATCTATTCCTGGAACCGGATACAAAATTCTAAAATTGTGCTCGCCGAAAGCCATACGGTGGAATAACATTCATCCTTTTAGTTGATAACAGACCCCCGTCCAGGGGATAGTATATTGGCATAATGAATTTTGAACGGCTCACCCAGGTCCAACACTCTTTGGGGAAACAGAGATTGGAGTCGAGCCGTTCTTTCATTAGGCTGATGTTCTGCTAACTGATGAAGCAAGGAAAATTGCTTATGAAAATAATGCTTTGCGTCGATGGTTCACCATCATCAAACTTAGTTTCAAGCGCTTTACTAACGCGAAAGCTGGATGACAAAACAGAAGTAAGATTGGTTATTGCAGTTGAGCCTGCTGAAAGCCGCTTCTTTCATCTTGGTCCGATACAATCTCAGTTCATGCACTCACATGAACTCGACTCCGCACGAAGATGTGTGAATGAAGTAAGGGATGAACTGGAGAAATTGATACCACACGCAAAAATTGAAGAGGGGATTGCAGTCGGTCATGTCAAAGAAGCACTATTGAGTGCTGCAGACAAGTGGAAACCTGATCTGATTGTGGTTGGTTCCAGAGGCATACGCAGAGATGATCCGCTAGCTTTAGGCAGCGTTTCGCAAGCCATTCTGGAACATTCAAGCTGCCCGGTACTGGTAGCCAGGAAAGTATCGAATCAATCTCCGGTAATGAATATTTTAATTCCGCTTGATCATTCTAAGTATTCAACGGCGGCAGCAGAATGGGCGTTACAACAACAATGGACAAAATCACCGAGATTTACGCTGCTCTCCGTTGTTCCGCCAATGCCTAAAGGTTACGCACTTGAAGATAATGTTGAACGTGCAGCGTTGTTCCTCCATGAATACGAACAGATGGAACGATCTTCAAAAGTTTTATTGAAGACATGGGCAAATAAATTTGACGAAAAATTCGGAGCCCGCAGCACGGAGATTAAGCTTGTCTGCGGAGAACCAAGAAATGAGATTCTGTCCGCAGTTGTGGATCGACAAAATGCCATGATCATCATGGGGTCTCACGGGCATACTGCGCTAAAGAGATTTTTGCTCGGCAGCGTGTCGCGAGCTGTATCGCTTCAGGCTGACTGTTGTGTAGAAGTTGTCAGGTCTTGATACTTAGAGACAGCTTTTATCCATTTCGGCAAACTTCGCGTGTCAAAAACCTGTCGCCTCATCGGCTCAGGGGCAATGCCGCCACATCGCTCACAGATTCCTAACTCTGCAGGAATAAGATGGCAGTGTTGAGAAATAGAGGAACATATTCATGGATACACTAATTGCGGAGAAAAATCAAAATCAAAAGCAAAACAAACTTATTCTTGGCCACCGCGCCAATCAATCTGCCGTAGTGTTGGCTTTGCCGCAACCTGGCGGCGCCGACATTCTCAAAGCCAAATTAGAGTTGAGAAAGAAACGCTAATCCGCTGGAGAATAAATTAGACTAGAAAGAAGACAGAAGACAGTTATGATCAGCGCCTCAAACCAGCAAATGATGAGTCAGAAAAGCACAGTCAAAACAGTATACGTCGTGCACCCTTTCATGCTCATCTATCCTCGAAGAGTTGAGTCGAAAAGAACATTTGTGATTGACCTTCGTTCAAACGAAGCTCCACTGATTGTGGAAATTCCAATACTGGTGTGGGCGCTGACCGCACTGCCGTCGGAATTTAGCCGCGAAGAGGCAGTTGCGGTCTGGTCCGGTGAGCCCGGTGCATCAGAATACATAGATGAAATATGGGACTTTGCCGTCGCGGAAGGTTTGTTGCTTAGCAAAGATGCGGCGCAACCTCTAATAGAGAGAACAAAGTTGTGGAACCAAATCGGATGGGAGAATGCCGCAACTTACCATGAAGCTACTCGCGATTATCCTTTTGTGGATATGA
Organism: Obscuribacteraceae bacterium (SeqCode); assembly: GCA_044358055.1. Lineage (GTDB taxonomy): Bacteria > Cyanobacteriota > Vampirovibrionia > Obscuribacterales > Obscuribacteraceae > JAIEPM01. The sequence continues at coordinate 4,855 of JBIKOL010000098.1, read as the reverse complement.
GCCACAAGAATGCTTTTAAATCCGATAACAAGCGCATGAAAGAATACGAGGAAGACGGCATTGCGCCACCGGTTTTCGTGAAATTTCCTGCTCTCGAGTCAGTTCAACTCAGCAAGATCACGCCTGAATTTGACACATATTTGCAAAACAGAAAGATGCCGAACAGTGCTCGAGATCGCCAAAAAGATCTGAGTCTCTTGTTCGATTTTTGCTTTGGACAACGACTGAAGCTCGAACGTGAATTCGACGAACGCAATTTCTTGCAGCTTGAGAGTCTCCGTAAAACAATTCCTTCAGGCGGAGGAAGGCATCCTACGGAGGTATTCGTAGCGGTTATCGACCAGAAATTTGGGTTGCGAGAAGGGCTCTATCATTATAATGTTCAGTTCAACAGCTTAGATTTGCTCGCGGAAATTTCGCTGCCCGATCTGAACGCAGTTGCAGATTTACCTGCGGATACGGAAGCTGTTCTTTTCTTCGCATCGTTTAGTGAACGAGCGATGTGGCGCTATAGAGATCCTCGTTCGTGGCGCGCCTTTGTCATTGATGTTGGGCACATTGAAACGATGTGCGGAGTTGTTTGCAAAGCGCTTAACTACTCGCTCGAGCTTTGCCACGGTTTTAATAATATTGAAGCAGCGGAATTGCTGAATCTGGATAATATGCGCACGCCAGTAATGTCTATGGCTGCCATACGTTCAATGGATGGAACGGTGCACAGGCGCTCAGAGGGAACGGTTGCTCAACAGGGCGCCCATGAGGCGCCCCTACCAGGGCAGAAAGCAAATCATAGTCGGATATTAAATCAGAGTCAGATAGCGAATCAGAGTCAGATATCGAATCAGAGTCAGGTATCAAATCCGATGGGACTGCTTCAGACTTCCTCGCTGTTATTCATGCGTTCCACAGATGGCACTCTTGTGGACGGGCGTCATTGCCAACAGAGTTTGTCCCTGGATGATATCGAATTGCTTTCATTCTTTGCGGAACCGTCCTCTCTTGAACAAGGAAAAGAAGCAGGGTTTGATGAGGATAGAATCGAAAACGCTAAGAGTCTGGGATATTTAGTAGATTGCAACAAGGATGAAATTCCTCACGCTGGAATATGGGAGACATACAATCTGCAAAGAGCTGCGTGCTTGATGTATGAAACTATTGGCGGTGGCACAAGGAGGAATTCATTTTATCCACCTGTGCAAAATACACTCGGCTTAACAGATAATTTCTCAGCTTTACTGAACAGAAGGACCGAACGTTTCTTCTCAAATAAAGCTGTGTCCTCAGAGACATTCAGCCAGGTGCTTGAAGAAATGCGTCAGGCTCTTGAACCATATCCCTGGCTTTCCTTGAGGATAGTGGCTCAAGGCGTTGAAGGGCTCGACGCTAGCGTTTACTCGCAAGACAGAGAAACAGGAAAGTTGACAAAAACGGTCGAGACTTATACGCGCAAAGAACTACTTGAATGTGCGCACGGGCAATGGTGGCTTAATGGTGGCGGCTTTTGCTGCTTCTTTGTCGTGTCCCTGGAAGAACTGGCGCGACAGAATAAAGCCGGCATTTTTCCGAGCAATTACTTTGAAATGCTCCTCTTGCTTGGTGAAGCTGGACAGGCACTTCTGAATGTGGCGACTGCTTCAGGGCTTGGTTCCTGGATGACACCAGCAGTGAGCGAAACAATTGCAGCTAAAATCCTTGCTCTGAATGGAAGCGAGGAAGCGCTGTACTTCTTCAAAATTGGTATTCCCGACGAGGGTACTAAAGATAGCAGCGATAAACGAAGCCCGCTTGAGCACTAAGATATTAGTATTTCCGCCTGATTGAGCACTAGTAGGGGCGACGCATGCGTCTCCCGACTACAGTTTGTAAAGCAATTCGTGCCAGCCAGCCTTCGATACCTGTTAGCCAAAATGTCACGGTCCTGTCACTGCGTCCAGCTTAGAGTTCTGGCGATGAACCATCATTAGCGCTGGAGTTTTACCGTGGCAAATTTGCAAACAAGACTCGAACAAGGTTCAGATGATTCCAATTCCACCAGGACAAAACACATACAACCACAGGACTATCTTCATTTGATGGGACATAAAAGCGAACAACACAATCAGGCTGAAACCATTAATAACAACTTTGATTTCGTCAAAGAAACTCGCATTCAGCTGGGTCTTAAGGCTGAGCCAGGCGCCGATGCGCCGGACAAAAGCAAGAGCGTCGACCTGCTCATAAAAAAAATGGGGATTTCGCTTGAGCAAAAGACCGATCCAGAAATGCTCAAGGATATTCTGCGCAACGACATGAAACTAGATGACTGCCCTACTGTCACTAAATTGCTTGGCACCATACTTACAGAACAACAATCCATGAGGCCGATGCTGGAGACAATCCGCACAAGCATAATTTCAAAACAACCTGAGCTGCAAGAATTTGTCTCGACTGCAATTAAGGAGAATCTGATTGACTCACCGGATCAAGCAGCACAAGCACTAATAACTAGGAGCCTCAACTACATGGTGCTTCTCGATGCAATTACAAAAGGCATGGCTGAAGACCCAAATACGATGGAAGATGTGTGCAAGCACATCATGAGCAAACGAAAGGAAATGGGCATAAGGGAAGGATTCTTCCGTTCAGCTTATGATATCTACAAAGCAGAAGACAAAGGCTCAGGCGGCATGTTCCTATCTTTGAAAACAAAGAGCGTGGACGTCGCGATGGATTTGTTTCGCAAGATGAGGGATAAAGGCAACGTTGGAAGAATTAATTCGATGGAAGCGAGAGCCTTAGTCGAGCTGAACATTGCTGAGGCGGCGCTGGCTGATTCTCATCTTGGGTTCAAAGACAATGCTAAAGCTGGAATTTACCTTGATGTTAATCCTGCCTCGAAAGTTTGGATTTCAGAGGGAGACAAAGCAATCAAATATGACTACTCTCAGGATTGGGCTAGCTTGTATGAGAGCTGGAACATGGCGTTTGTATCACATTGCTCAAATCCGCAGCTGTTATTCACGAAATTGTTGATACCGCAGGTGATCAATTCCAAGCCCGAAGATTACATTTTGAACAGAGCGATTTCACTCTGGCTAACTTTGAATTTTGATCACTTTCACGCCATTGAGAAGAAGCCGCGAATCGCGCCCATGATCAACGAGGATGCAAGCAAGCGATGGGGAGCGATTAATAAAGCTTATGGCGCTAAACTCGGGCGCGATTAATAAAGCCCATGGCGCTAAACTCGGGCGCGATTATAAAGCCCATGGCGCTGAACTCGGGCGCGATCAAATTTAAGCACGAGCAACCTGGAGCACGAGCAACCTGGAGCACCGCCTTCCCTACGGATTTTACTCATGCCAATCCCGAGCATAAAGTCCGTGGGGAAGGCAGTGCTTCCGATAGCTCCAAATCAATCGGCCATCGAACTGAATTTACGATTGAGGGTCCACTATTGAACCCATAAACAGGATTGCTCCGGTATCTCGATTGCGTATTCCAAAGACAAACGGGTGATCGACAACGAATGGCGTACTTACAGGTTCGGGTTCCATCGCAGATGTCAGCACAACACTGACAGCTGTAGCAGCTGCAGCTTCTGTGCCTTTCTCATTCACCTCGATAAACGTCTTATGCACTACGTCGCTTACTTTCGCACGCTGCCCTGGCTTGAGTTTAATCATATTAGAGAAGTCTGCGCCGTCATCGAATGCGATTCCCATGCCCATTTTTTGCAGACAGTCATTAAGGCTCGCGCTCATTTTGCACTTAAATTTAGGCAGCAAGAGATCAACAAGCATATCTTGGAACGAGCCATCCAGGCTTGACCAGTCCTTTGCTGCGATTTTATTCGCAAAGCTCATGAATTGCTCTCTGTTGACTTTCTTGTCCTGCTGAGGTTTCTGATCTGGTAAGAAAACCCAGAGTTCGTAATTTTCTTGCTTGCCATAACCCAGCTTTACGGCTTTGAATCCATCACCCTTCAGATAAGGAATAGTGCGGGAGTCACTCATCATTTGAAGCTCGCTCTTTTTGCCGTCAAGGAAACAAAAATTCCACACTTTGGAGCTTTTTTCATCAAACGCCGAGGTCCATTTTCCTTTGAAATAAACGGCGTTCAACAACAGTATCAATGTATCTGGCTCGATGTTTTCTAATATCGACGGAATTTTTCCATGCGTTTTCTCCGCCACCCATCTATTTAAATTTTTGAGTGCTTCTGGCGACTTGAAATCCGTGTTCTGGATTTCAGCATCGTAGTACTTCTGGTTCTTGCTAGCGAACCCGGCTTTCAACTTGTAATCTGGCTTAACTAGAATGCTGTTAGCGATTTCGAGAGTAAGATCCGGATCAGCCTGCTCCAACGCAAAAAGCAAGTCCGAATGCTGCTCTGCGATTTTCGCAGCATCAGATTCCGTGAGGCTGAGAGCTTTGAATATAGCGCTTTGTGTCTGTCCAGCCGCCCCCTGCGCAAGCATAGACAATGCGAGATCAATACTCAATGGGGATATAATACAATTCTCGTCAGGCTTGGCGCCAATCAATTGCTTGAAAACGTTGAATCCGAACGTGTTGTTTGCAAGGGATATTCCCTTATCCACCTTGGATGCGGATACTTTGCGAGAGTTGTAAATTGACGAGTCTATCTTTTCTGCGATTTGTCCAGCGCAAGAGCACAAGAGCAGGGCGGCTGTAATCCAGATTGTTGCACGTTTCATCGGCACGTCCTTCCTGCATTGAGTAGAAGTATATCAAGCTCGAAGAAATTCGGGATTAGAAGCGTGCGGTAAGCCTGAGTGCCCAAGAGCCCTGAAATAAGTCCAGCCAGAATTACCGTAAATTCTAACCCCATGCAGGAGCATTCACCAGCATC
>JBIKOL010000273.1:0-3329 GCA_044358055.1 Obscuribacteraceae bacterium (SeqCode) | reverse complement strand
GCCCTGCTTTAAATGCTCCCGGCGAAGCCGTGCTTGAAGAGATACCTGTGCAGACCAGCGCGATTAGTGCCAGGACCATGGATGTAGCAAAAGCTGCTGTTCCTAAAGGATCTCCACCGAGAAATCTGAGCATGATTTCCTGCGGCAGTGATTTTAAGAACCAGATACCGACGGGAATTTGAATTGAGGTGAACAGTGCAAAGAGCATTGACCCTTTTCTAATCAGCCAGCTGCCGTACTGGGAATCTTTCTTCTTGGCAACAAGTCCAAAACAACCCATGGTTAAGCCAGCCACCGCCAGTGATGCAATAAACGAGTGCATCAGGCGAGGCAATATTTGCGGATCTTTTGGCATGTTCATGCCGAACTGATTATGCTGGTACATCTGCAGCCACTTATCTGGTGTAAGCATTAGTGTCATGTTGGCTGTAAACAGATAAGCGATAAGCATGAAAATTATTGATGCAAAGAAAATCAGAAGAGGTGCGCCAATCCCCTGGCTTCTCTCAGGGTTCTTCAGAAAACGGTAAATTACAATGTAGGAAGAGTAATATGCGACGAGCAAAAGAAAGATTATTGAAATCCATGGCGTCGCCATCAATATCGATGAAGTGTAGAACATTGGTCCGTAGAGCAGCTGCACAAAAAGCAACGGCACAATGCCTTGCGTAATTGCAAACGAAATGAATAGGGGCAAGGCTGCTGCAAGTGACTTGCCGAACCTGAAACAATTAGACTCTTTATTATGCCTGCCTGATAGCAAGCAGATCGCAGAAGTCAACCCACCTCCGAGCACCACATTCATTGGAATTGCGTGCAAATAAAATCCGAGCACGAGCAGGATTTGCAACAACCATACTGGTGCTGGAAAAGGAAGTGCCTGGTAGTGTGGAATTAGTGAAGTGGGATCCATTTTTTGCCATTTGAGAGCTGAGACCGTCGATATCCAAATTTACAGGCGTATTGGTAAGTTTTCTTCGATCTTTCGGCTGCTACGCGAATAGTCAACATTTCGCCATAGTTCCCCATGCTGGCGCCGATTTGCTTTCTTCTCTTCTCTCATCCCTAAGATTGATTATCACAAGGTTAGCTACATCACACCAATGAGATCTCAAGCTGTTATCCTACAAGCCATTCCGAAAAACAGGATGACAGCAGGGAGGTATCCACATGGCGCAAACTCACGCTTTAGGCGATCGCGCGGCGTCGCAATTAGCAAGTGTAACTAAAACAGTTCCGCAGTGGAGTGAGATTACACCTCGCTGGCTGGTACGCTTCCTCGATTGGAAGCCTCTTGAAGCCGGTATTTTGCGCGTAAACCGCGTCGCTGAAAAGCCTGTTTCTGTTGCTTGTGCCCTGAAAGAAGAGAAGACATTGCCTGAGACATTTGTTGATTACGTGGAGAAACCGCGCGAGTACACGCTGTCTCAAATTTCAACTGTAGTCAATATTCACACCAGAGTCTCGGACCTGTTCAGCCATCCGTTTGATCAGATTAAAGAGCAACTGCGCCTGGCAGTTGAAGAAGTCAAGGAATCTCAGGAAAATGAGCTCGTTAACAGTGAGGACTACGGCCTTTTGAAAAACGTCCCGTCGTCTCAAAGAATTAAGCCGCGAAAGGGCGCACCAACTCCTGATGATATGGATGAGCTGTTGAGCAGGGTCTGGAAAGAACCTTCCTTTTTCTTGGCTCACCCCAGAGCAATCGCTGCATTTGGCCGAGAGTGCACACGAAGAGGAGTGCCACCGCCGACGGTGAATCTCTTCGGCTCACCGTTTCTCACCTGGCGTGGAGTCCCCATTGTTCCCTGCGATAAATTGCATGTGGACGGTGAGCGCAGACCAACTGCTCAGGAAGGTAAATCGAATATTCTTTTGATTCGTGCCGGCGAGAAAAAGCAAGGCGTCATCGGGCTTTATCAACCAGGTTTGCCTGGCGAGTACACTCCAGGTATGTCCGTTCGTTTCATGGGCATCGACAACAAGTCGATGGCTTCGTACTTGATTTCTTTGTATTGCTCGGCTGCCGTTTTGACAGAAGATGCAATTGCTGTGCTGGAAGATGTCGAGGTAGGCAACTACCATGACAGCAAGTGATCCTGAGCAGAACAAAAACGGGACTCATCCACAAAATGTTCCCGGGCTTCAGACTGGAAATGCTCGAGCCTCTGATTTCCTCAATGTAGATGTTCTTGCAAACATCGCCAACGAGTTGATGGATATTATGCCGCCTGCGGGTAAAGCCGTGCGCGAATCATATGCAGGGCAGGTCAATGAAGTGTTCTTGGAAAACGTGCCTTCGGAAATAAGCGGGTACGGTTTTTCGGTGCCTTCTCAGGACCAGCTTCACCGGCTGCCGGAAACAATTGCTAAAGGTGACACTCCAAAGACGCCTACGGCTAACAAAGACTTTGTGATGCAAAAATCTACTGATATGCTGCGCAACGAATCAGCTAATTCAATGCCTTATGCATTTCTCAATGAGATTCGCTCGTTGTTTCCGGAACATCTGGAGAACTGGTCACTGCCTGCGGTGGCAGCTGCTCAGGCTTCAGCGCCGGTTTTTGAACGGGTGTTGGAAGACCTGCATATAGAGGAAGCAATGCGCTCCCTGGAACCTGTGGGTTATCTTGCGGCACCACAAATTCCCGGGTCTGTAGCTTATGCTGATGCGGCGCGAAATATGGGCAACCCGCAGGGGTATGCCGACCAAACGAATGCTTATCTGGCGCAAACCAATGCTCAATTCGGGCAGGCTAATTCCTATATTGGCGAGGCCGGCAATTATATGGGGCAGGCGAATTCGTTTGCTCAGATGAGTGATCCAATTGAGCAAGCTGCAAAATTTGCCGGTGCGCAATCATTTTCGCACCGGCAGATCTTTGCTTATGACGATCCATTCTCTGCTGCAGGGCGCGCTTCCGGAGCAGGGTCGCAGGGAATCAGCGCTAACCCGATGCACTATGGCAGCCAGCCTTTTGACGTTGAGCTGATTCGTCGCGATTTCCCAATTTTGCAGGAGAAAGTGAACGGACGCAATCTAGTCTGGTTGGATAATGCCGCTACTACGCAAAAGCCCAAAGCTGTAATTGATCGCCTCAGCTATTTTTATACTCACGAAAATTCTAATATACATCGCGCAGCACATGAACTTGCTGCGCGCTCAACGGATGCTTACGAAGGTGCCCGCGAAGATGTTCGACGCTTTCTCAATGCTTCGTCTGCAAGCGAAATCGTTTTTGTGCGTGGTGCAACTGAAGCGATCAATCTGGTGGCGCAGGCCTGGGGGCGCCAATACGTTCAAAAGGACGACGAGATACTAATTACAT
>JBIKOL010000144.1:0-22961 GCA_044358055.1 Obscuribacteraceae bacterium (SeqCode) | reverse complement strand
TACATGGCTCGAACACCATGCAAACATAGTTCCCTGGCAAATGCTGGCTGCTGAAACTGGTGCCCGATTGAAGGTAGCACCAGTGAATGACCGTGGCGAAATTGTTATGGATGAGTATCAGCGTCTCCTCACTCCGCGGACGCGACTTGTAGCACTCACGCAGGTATCAAATGCCCTTGGCACAATCACCCCCGTAGAAGAAATGGTGGCAGCTGCGCATAGAGTCGGCGCCAAAGTTCTTGTCGATGGTGCGCAGGCGGTGTCTCACATGGCAGTAGATGTCCAGCAATATGACTGCGATTTCTATGTGCTCTCAGGACACAAGCTCTTTGCACCAACAGGCATCGGTGTACTTTATGGAAAGCAGGACATTCTCGAGAATATGCGCCCCTGGCAGGGTGGTGGCAATATGATCAAGGATGTCAAATTTGAGCATACAGTGTATAACCAGGCTCCTGTGCGCTTTGAAGCAGGCACCGGCAGTATCGCGGATGCTGTTGGGCTTGGGGCGGCAATTCGCTACATTGAGCGAATTGGGATGCATAACATAAGCAAGCATGAGGATGCACTTCTGGCTCATGCAACGCAAGGTATGCTGCGAATTCCTGGATTACATCTCATCGGTACTGCTAGCAAAAAAGCTGGAGTATTGTCTTTTGTCATGGATGGCTACGAAACATCGCAAATTAGCTCTGCGTTGAATCAACAAGGAATCGCAGTCCGAGCCGGACACCACTGTGCGCAACCAATATTGCGTCGCTTTGGCCTGGAGAGTACTGTGCGTCCTTCGCTGGCATTCTATAACAACTTCGACGATATCGATGCTCTCGTTGCCGCGTTGTGGGATCTTAAACAGGGTCGCAGCGCTGGATTGATATAAAAAACTCCGGTCTTTTATTGTAGAGAGAATATTAAGCAGAGCGCAAAAACGCTCTGCTTAGCAAGGAAGACTGAGACTGCTTGCAATAGATCCGATCTGCCTCAACGCGTCTTCTTATATAGTCGCGAAAACAATCCTCAGCAAGATCATCATTTGCCTGAGATGTCTACACTCCCGCAGTTCTGCCTGTTAACAGATCGAATACAAACACAGCAAGAGCTAGGACCAAAAGAAAATGGATGAGTCCTCCGCCGATATGAGCAACCATGCCAATCAGCCAGAAGAGGAGCAGCAATGAAATCAGTGTGTAAATCATGTTTTTTTCCTCGCTAGTACAAACTGGTCTTTGACAAGACTGGCGAGTTTGCTGCTTGGTTCCACCGCCTCGGCAATCACAAAAGAAAAAATAATTGATTCTCTGGGAACCATTTCTCACTTGCTTTGTCTAACACGAACAAAAGAACCGATTCGGTTCTCCCCCATCCGGTCTCGCACTGGATAGAGGTTCTTAAAAAAGAATGTCAAACATTCCCCAGTGCGTCTGCAAAAGCAGAGGCACTGGTTCGTTTTTGCAGGTTTGAAAGCTGCGCAGGAACCGCGTTTTTATGCGCGCGTCCAATGTCAAAAAATACGTTGGGAGAACGAAGATGACTAGTTGTGCTCAGATCATGACAGCTGATCCGCAATTCTGTGTGCCGTATTCGATGTGCTCTGACGTGGCTAAAACTATGCGGGATTACAACATCGGACCAGTCCCTATTGTAGATGCAGAAGATACAATGCATTTGATTGGTATTGTTACAGACAGAGATCTTGCCGTTCATTTGGTGGCACGCGGAAAAGACGGCAGCCGAACTCCTGTTCGGGATATTATGACTACACATCCAATTGCATGCAGAACTACCGATGATGTTCAGCGCGCGATGAAGTTAATGGAAGATTGCCAGGTGCGGCGCATACCTGTTGTGGATGACAAAATGCGCTTGAGAGGAATAATTTCTCAAGCTGATATTGCGATTCGTCTGCATGATCCCGCAAAAACTGCTCACCTGCTGGAAGAAATTTCGGATATAGAACCTAATAAACCTCGTGTTCAACCGTAGTTATTAAGTTATTCTTGCTGAGTTATGAACGGAACTGCTTTTTGATGCTGTCGTCGATGCTGGTGTTGATTGGGGGAGGATGCATGAATGGCAAGCAAAGTTGTGGACAAAATAAACTCAGTTCTGCAAAGCGAAATTGCCGCTGTTGAAACATATGAGCAGGCGTTGCAGAAGATAGATGATCCTGTAGCTCAGCCAGATCTTTTAGCTGCACAGAAAAGTCACGCATTCCGTGCGGAGAAATTGAAGGAAGCCGTATCTCTTCTTGGCGGCGAGCCTGAGCTGAGCTCAGGGGTGAAAGGTGTTTTTGCGAAAACTGCCGAAGGTACTGCAAGTCTATTTGGTGAAAAGGCCGCAATCGCTGTTTTAGAAGACGGTGAAGATAGAAACCTGGAAGAGTACGAGAAACTTATGAATGAGCCAGAAGAAGATTTGCAAGAGATTGCAAAATTCATGCTGAAAGAAGAAAAAGAAGTTCACGACAGGATCAGCCGGCTTAAGAAGCAGCTGCAAAAATAATCATTTTGTCCGATCCGATAACTCAAGAAAAAGGCGGGGCTTCAAAACCTCGCCTTTTCTCTCTCCCGCTCTTCAGGCAATCTTTTATTTCGAAGGCTCTGGCAAAAGCTCCACCTTTATCCAGCCTGGCTCGCGCTTGTCGAAGTGTTGATATGCGCTTATTGCATCAGCAAAAGGTTCTGTTATGGTCAAGATGCTGGATGGTAGGAACCTGCCATCCTTTATTATCTGAAAGCACTTTTGCATATATTTTCTGTGGCTGCAATTGGCTGCTCTGATAGTGAGCGCCTTTTGCATTGCAAGCCCAATGGGAAATGAAGTCATCGTCTGTGGGTACACCCCAACGATTGAAACAACACCGCTCTTTCTTACTGATTCTACGCACCAGTTAAGCACCTGAGCCGGAGCCTCTCCTTGCCGCCACTGGTCCCCAAATTTTACTGATTTTGGTGCCACCATCTTTCGATCTTTTGCATTCTCAACACTCCCGGTTTTTGTTACTTTATGCCCGTCAGCGTGCGGGCTTTGCGCGTCGACTCCAACCGCATCGATACAGGCATCCGGTCCATAGCCGTTAGTTTCTTTCTTCAATACATCAAGTGGATCTTGTTCATCATAATTTACTGTAACTGCACCTTGTCTGGCTGCCATTGCCAGGCGGTCCGCGATTACGTCGACTGCAATTACTTTTCTTGCACCCATCAATTTTGCACTAGCTATCGCCATCTGTCCCACCGGCCCGCAGCCAAACACAGCTACCAGGTCACCGGCTTTTACGTCAGCAATTTCGGCTCCCATGTAGCCGGTCGGAAAAATATCCGAGCATAGAAGTGCATCCTCATTACTTATGCCTTCAGGAATTTTGACCAGGACTGTATCGGCAAAAGGTATTCTCGCTCGTTCTGCCTGCAGACCGTTAAATGAACCAGTTTCTACCGGACCACCGAAAAAGGCAGTACCGGCTTCCGGTCCCATCGGATTGGCCAGGTCGCAGCTCGAGAATTCGCCGACCTGACAGTAGACACATTTTCCACAAGCAATTGTTGAGCAAACAACAACACGATCTCCTGCTTTGATTTTTTCGAGTTCAGCACCAGTCTTTTCAACGATTCCCACGGCTTCGTGACCAAGAATAGTGTCTGGCTTCACTCCAGGCAGGGTGCCCCTAATCATGTGCAAATCCGTGCCACAAATCGAGCTTGCGATAATGCGAATAATTGCATCACCTGGCTGCATTATTACGGGCTCCGGTACATCAGCTAGCTCTACTTTGCCCACCTTCTTAAAAACTACAGCTTTCATAGAAACAGCCCTCTTTTGCAATTTTTGGGTTTGACGAGGGGGGCTTATCGCAGTTCCTCTGCCGAGATTTGATCGAGGTTTATGAGATTGAGGCAGAAGCTTAAGCTTGAGATTAATCTCAGAGAGGAACTTTTTCCACTGCCACTCGCCAGACTCAATGCCAGTCTTTGATCAGACTCCACGTCTGATCCAGATAAAAGCGAGAGTTGAAAATTATGAATAAGACTCAATCATACAAGCAGCTCATGCATAACGAGCAAAGTGTAATTCCCGCTCCGAAGCCGTCATACCCGCCACCCGGGGTCCCCTATCCGCCGCAGCCCGACCCGGTGCCACCGAACCCGGTGCCTGTACCCCCAGTGCCCGACCCTCTAAGGCCGTCCTATCCGGCGGAGCCAAAGCCGTTGCCGATTATTGAGCCGACTGTACCCAGCCCTTTAATTCCCGACCCGTCTCCAACGCCCGAACCACCTATTCGAGAACCAAAGATTATCTAGGCAAAGGATTCATGACGAACGCAATGGGAGCATGCAGCAAAGCATGCTCTTATTGTTCAGGCCGATTTTGGCTTTTGACGGGCTTGGCAGCGGGCGAAAGGCTCGTAAAATAATGTTAGGATCTGAAGGGCGCGGAAGCCAGCCGGGTATATCAAAAACGGTTCCTTTTGCGCAATGGGTCCAGTCATGGGAATAAGCAGCCTCCAGATAAACTCGCCAGGCGAGGGTTGCATAAAGAATACGATTCTTTATCTCCATAACGAGCGAGCTACAGGCACGCTGACAGCCTCTTTCGGCGATTTTATTCCCGACGCTGAGCTGCGCTTGCTAGTAGGCATTGTCGTGGCTGCTGAGTTTGGCGACCTTAAGGGAAGGTCTGTGCTTGACTTTTTGTTCTGTCAGGAGCAGGGCATTAAGACGCTAGAATTCGTACCCGGCGTGAATTCGCGCATAGAACAGGCTGACGACATTAAGGATGAGTCACGCCTGGTTAAGACCACCGACGTGGAAGGGCTGCTTAACTCAGTATCGAAGGATCTGGATCATTGTGAAGCTCGACCTTTCATTTATGCCCCTATTCCTGTGGACATAGGGACCGCCTCATTGGATTCACTTTTGCGAGTCTTTTATGCCTTCGATAAGCATAAATTGACCCTGGCGTCTGTTGATATGAAGAATGCAAGAGAAAACGCACCTCTACCGCAATGCGCGATAATCAAAGCGGCTTTGACACAAGAGATAATGAGCTACAGATCGCCGATGGTCCCACTGGCGACGTTTAGAGATCTCTACGAACAAATTCAACCTCTTGATGCCGTCGAAGCCGAGAACCTGACCGGCTTTATGCGAAGTTTGATTCCGCACCCGCGGGCGAATTATATGGTGCTGGATCGATTTTACGAGTTTGCCAATGCTGTTGAAACGATCGCTAATAAGCGTGGACGGGAGCATGGCGAAGAAGTTCGCCGCATCATTTACAAGATTATCGCCAAAGCTCAGGGCGACATGCGTACCTCTTGAACCGGATATTCTTGCCCCTGGCGCTTCATTGTTTCTCGTCGTGCTAGATTGCTGCTTACTTCAAATTCGTTTGCTTCAGCAAATCGTTTTTGCGATTCCAGGCAGTCTACCATTTGTTTTACTACCTGGAGATAGGCAAAGGTATATTTCGTGCTTCCGCTTGGAACGCCTTTTAGATCTGCAAGCGCCTCGCGCAAATATTTTTCTTCCTTTGCGTATTCGCCCTGGTCGCCCCAGGCATAGGCATACGTGCGCAAAATACTGATCTTATCGTCTAAGGAATCGGGTGATTCAGCTTGCCAGGTCTTCATTGCTTTGTCCAGCAACTGTATTGCCGTTTGATAATTTGCAGCCCATATCTCCGCATCGATGACCTGCATTTGTCGTGACAGGGCACTAAAGTTTGCTGGTTGCGCCTTTTGTACAGCTTTAATGGCATTGGAATCACCCAGGTGCTCAAGCACGGCTGCCCGACGCATCTTGAGTTCCAGTATGGACTCTGGCGTAGCATCACCTGGTTCTGCCAGAATTGACTCGAGCATTTGTCGCGAAGAGTTCCAATCAGCCAATCCAATAAAAGCTCTGGCCAGTTTTACTCGTCTCTTTAACTGGTCGGTACTGTCTTCGCCTGATTTGAGCGCGATAGCCTTTACCAGTTCGCAGGCAACAAGCTGTGTCTTGATTCTAATCTGCTCTCGCTGAAGGAATTCCAGTTCATTCCATGTCGCTTCGTCGAATGCATTAATAATCATTTGCACGCCGGCCAGGGTGTCCTGGGTCAAATGATGAGTTTTGTAGAGTTCGTCGACAATTGGAATTGTGAGTTTCGCATGTTCGACTGCTTTATCAATGTCGCTGATGAACATGTAACCAAGCGCCAGGAGCAAATTCATATTCACTAATGTATTTTGGTTTTTACTGTCTTGCTTCTTGGGTTCGAATGTCTCTTCCGCGCTGTTGGGCTGGTTCAGCCGCAGCTTCAACTTTTTTAGATAAGTCGTTGAGGCCTTCATTAGCTCGTGCCGAGTCACTCTTTTCCTCGATTCCTTGGGAATTTTTGGCAATGCATCTATAGCGGAAACAATAAATTCGCTGCTTGTGACAAAGTCATTTTGCTGAAAGAAGTGCTCCGCCAGCTTCATTTGTATTTGCATTTTAGTTTCAAGATCAACCTGGCTCTTGGAGATTGCTGTTCGGATGCATTTAAGAAGGTCTCTTGCTTGCTTTTTATCGCCGGTGTTTTCTAGCTTTTCTGCAACTTGTATCCACTCATTTATTTTGGATTCGTTCGGTTTGCCGCTTAACGATTTCGCGCAGCGAGCTTCAGCACTGGAATTTTTCAAATAACTTGTATAGGCAATTGATGAACTTGCAAAGAGAAATAAAGTTCCAGCAATTCCGATAGTCAATTTGTTTGTTAGAAACTTCTGCAACGGTTGAAAGGATGATGTATCGTTATTTTTTGCAAGCTTTGGCTCTTGACCCTGTTTGATTTGTATAAGATCATCATGCAAATCTTGCATGGTTTGGTAGCGTCTATCTGCTTGTTTGGCCAGACAATTCATCACCAGTTCATTTAATCCAGGCGAAATTTTCTGCTTCGCTTTTTTAGAAAGTGTGGGTGCTTTTTCTGTCACATGCGAGTGAATGAGACCCATCGCGCTTTCAGACGCAAAAGGCGAGGCACCCGAGAGCATTTCAAAGAGAATGCAGCCAAGTGCATATATATCGGAGCGATGATCTGCTTTGAGACCCATGCATTGTTCGGGGCTGAGATATTGCGGTGTTCCAACAAGATGCCCCGTTTTGGTTAAATGCTGCGACGATTCACCCTGGCTGGCAAGATACGAGAGTCCGAAATCTACCAGCTTAACAAAATCTGCTTGTGGAGTACGTTGCAAAATAATATTGCCGGGTTTGAGATCTCGATGGATTACGTTATTGCGGTGGGCATATTCAAGTGCCTCAGTTACCTGCAAGGCTATGTCTACAACTCGCTCTTCCGGGAGGTAGCCACCTTCTGCGGTGGCAAGTACAGCTGCAAGGCTTTGCCCATCGATGTATTCCATGACTATGTATGGAGTGCATTGCACATCTTCGAGAACGCCGTAACTAAAGAAGCCGGCAATGTGCACATGAGAAAGGCGGGACAGTGACTTTGCTTCTCGCTCGAAGCGTTTCATGGAATCCTGGTCGCCGCCTTCTGGATCCAGCAATTTAACTGCTACCAGTCGGCCGAGATCTTCCTGGCGCGCTTTGAATACTGCACCCATGCCACCGACCCCCGCTATAGATATAATCTCGTAGCGATTGGCGATTTTCTTTCCAATGTAAAAGGATGGGTTCATATAGCTATACTAGCAGAGTATTCATGAGCTGCTAGCCCCGAAATTGTGTGCTTCCCCTCGTTTTGTGCTATCCCTTCTCGCGCTTGTATTTCCGAGCTTTCACAGAAAGCCCTTTGCCACTATAATAGACGCGATGATTTTCAAATTCCCCGACAATTTTAAATTAGCTGATAAGGTGTTTTTTCTGCTTGCAGTGCCCCTTATCGCTCAATTTGTTTCGATGTCTGTCCTGGGTTATGTTTTGCTGGAGGCTGAGCGTGAGGTCAGGCGCGAAAAACACGCTCGCGAAGTTGTCACGCAAGCAGAGGATCTGTACAACTCATTTGTGAGTCTTGCTAATTACAGCTTTCTTTATCGAGCGGCGGAAGGTCAGGCTTTTCGCGAGCAGCTCGATGAAGATATGAAAGCAATTCCTCAACAACTTTCTAATCTTCGATTGCTCATTCGCGAGGGTCCAAGATTCGAGAAAGATAAACAGACAGTGGAAAAATTGAGCGACAATGCACTGGCTTGTTTGAATGAGCTGCAGTCTTATCTGAATACACCAGGGAAAGTCAGCATGGCGAGTGCGACTGGCTTAACTATAGTGACGCGGACGCAGGGTTTCCTTGAGCAGATGCGTAAGTTCGTGCGCGATCACCGGCAAATTGAGGTAGACAGCAAAAAAGGTGAGAACAGTAGGTTTGTCGTTGTATTTTGCCTGGTCGCAGCTCTTCTAGTAAATACAAGCATAACGATTTTTCTTGCGCTGGCGTTCAATCGTGATACCTTGCGCCGCCTTGGTTTCCTCATGGACAATACTCAGCGATTCAAGCAGAACAAAGAATTGAATTTGCCTGTTCAGGGGACAGATGAAATTGCTCTTGTTGATGCATCGTTCCATCAGATGACCAGGGATTTGCAAGAAGTATCGCAGCGGAAGCGAGAGCTGCAGGCAATGGTTACACATGATTTAAGGACGCCTCTTACCAATATCAATTTGTCGTTGACAATGATGCATGAGGGTATTCCGAATAAATTGCCTGATGAATCTAAGTCAGTCGTCAAAAAAATGGAGGACAATTGCTCGCGGCTTATCCGCTTGATCAATGACTTGCTTGATATTGAGAAATTGGAGAGTGGACAGTTTACGCTCAATAAAAAAGAACTACATCTGGCACTTTTGTTTGAAACCGTTGAAAATTCCATTGCTGATTTCGCTGGACAAAAGAATATTGAACTAATTGTTTCCGATGCTAACGTGAGAATCTTGGCTGACGGTGACAGACTTGCTCAGGTGCTGGTAAATCTGGTTTCGAATGCAGTGAAGTTTTCGCCGGAAGGAAAGAAAATCTGGCTTACTTTTGTAGATAAGGGTGAGATGATTGAGATTAGCATTAAAGACGAAGGGCGTGGTATTCCGGCAGAAGCCATACCTCGATTGTTCGATCGCTTCCATCAGGTGGCGGCCGAAGATGGCGCTAGAGGAAAAGGAAGCGGGCTTGGTTTGTCTATATCAAAGGCCTTGATTGAGGCACACGGAGGCAAAATCATTGTCGAGAGTGAACTCGGAAAAGGTACCACTTTCACACTCGTTCTGCCGAAAAATGCAGCAGAGAGACCGACAGTGGCGGGTTAAGTGCAAAGTTTATAGCCGATACCATGGACTGTTTTTATCAGCGTTTGTTTGTCGGATAATTTCTTTCGAATATTTTTCATGAGCGTGTAGATGCTATCGATGGTCGATTCTGATTCGGAGGAATAAACGCCGTTGAGAATCATATCCGGTGAAACGACCTGATCTGCATGCTTCATCATAAATTCGAGAATGGCAAACTCCCTTGGAGTCAAATCAATCTCTTGTCCGGCCCTGGTCACAGTGCGTTTAGCTGAATCGAGTTCTAGATCCTGCGCTTTTAGAGTGTTGCTATGTAAGGTCTTCTGACCGCGTCGAAGAAGTGCTCGAATGCGTGAGGACAGCTCACGAAAATCGAAGGGTTTGGTTAGGTAGTCATCTGCACCAATATCAAGCCCTGTGGTTTTATCAGAGACGCTGCTTCGCCCTGTAAGCATGAGCACCGGGGAACTTCCACCTGCGGCTCGGTATGCCTGGCATATATCTACGCCTGCCATTCCGGGTACTTCCCAATCGAGAAGGAGAAGATCGTACTGGTAATTCTTGACTCTGTACTCTGCTTCTTTGCCGTCGGCAAGATGCTCGGCAACGTGTCCTTCGCGGACGAGAAATTCAGCTATGCGTTCTGCGAGATCCGTATCGTCCTCGACCAATAAAATTTTCGCCACGGCTTAAACCTCGGGCTCTCCCTCGGATATGATAGCACTGTTAGCCTGTTCACCCGATTGCCATGTATAAAACGCTCATCGGTTTAATGTTGCTTTCATTTCTCGGTACCTCCGGTGCCCTGCTTTTGATTTTTATGAGCGCACAAAATGAGCAAAACATCCGGCTATGGGAAACCAACAGGTTGAGAGGCTACGAATGTCTTTTTGAGCATCAGTATAATGCCGCGGGTAAATTCTTTCGAAAGGCCAGTGATGCTTCGAAAACTCTGGGAAAAGAGGATTATCGCTATGCGGTTTCATTGGAAGACACAGCCAGCTTGAACGCGCGCGCTAGTCAGTGGGACAAAGCTGATAAATTTACTCGCAAGGCGATGGACATTTATGCAAAGAAAACCAATATTTCTTCGGGGCAAGGAATTCTGTTTCTAGAAGATAAGTTGCTGGCTGCTTGTCGATTAACTGAATTTGATTTGGCTGCACGGAAAAACACTGACGGAATTTGGCGAGATTTGAGCAATGCTACTGCGACGCTTTTGAGCGCAGGAAGCGTACATTTTGATCCGTTTGTAATTAGAAGAGTTTGTTTAACTATGATGAACCTTGCTGATGTCTGTGGAAAAGACGGGAATGTGGAATTGCAGCGCACTATATGCGCTGAGGTGTTAGCACTATCTCAGAAGTTCGAAACAATGAAGGACCTGAGCAGAGGAACTCAAAGGCACTTGCATGCAGTGTATTCCTCCGGTCAGTCGTGGGAATCAATTCTCAACACAATTCCTGCAATGATAAAAGCTCACGACAGCATCCGAGCAAAGGACGCATTGCAGCAAGTGAAAGAAATGGCTGTAAATAGTGATGGAGAAATACCTGTTGAAGTTCGAATGGTTGAAATCAAATACTATCTTTCCATTGAGGACTATGAAGAAGCCGAGAGACTATTACTGCAGCAAATTAGCAAAAAAGGACCAAGCGATGAAGCTCTAGATGATTGTTTTACTCGTCTGGTCATGATTTATCGCATCTGTGGATATAGAAGCGATCTGGCATCAGCGCTGAGGCGACAGTGGGAGTGGCGAAAAAACTTTTACGGTGCAACAAATTCAAAATCCATGTCATGTGAACTCGATTATGCAATCGCGCTGCATCAAATGGGAGAAATCGATGCTGCTCGTCCACATTGCGAACATTTGTTGAAAGCCATGCAATCAAGTGACTTTGCCGTTGAGAAGACTGAACATCTCGCTGCAGCGTTGATCCGTAATGGTGATAATAAGACCGCTAAAGAAATTCTAGATGAGCTTGTCGATAGATTCTCCATGCAGAAAAAGAAGAAGCTTATTTTGGCTACTGTATCTGCATTTTTTGATTATGGCGCCCTTGAATTGATGCAAGGTAATAAATCGAAAGCAGAAGCAGCCATAAAGCAGGGCTTAAGCATGGATGAGGGGTTTGCTAGCTACAGTTATGTCGAGCTTGCCGATAAGCTTACTGATTGGGCGTATTTTCTAGCTAGCCGTAATGGAAACGAACTATATATAAGGAATGCGATTCTAATCATGCCTGTTCCGGTTTTTCGCAAGGACGCAATTCGCGAGGCCGCGGATATTGCCGTGCTTGAAACTCTCCATGCCAAATGCCCCTCTGCATTCAATACTGAAGTGAAGCAACATCTTGCGAAAATACAGGCGGGAATTAAGAATTTTTCGCCTGTAAAGTTGATTGGATTCTCGCAAAAGTCTCCTTGAAGCAGCCTGGAATTGGCGCTAAATTCAGCGACTGTCATAATTCTCAAGAGCGAATCTTAAGGGGCGCCCGTGAGGCGCCCCTACCAAATGCCCCGCGCTCTCTGGCTTCTAGCTGACCGGGAAACCGCGATCGCGCATTAGAGCATTTGTGTCAACGTCGCGTCCGCGGAAATTGCGGAAGGCAAGATCTGCTGGAATAGAGTTACCGACGGTGAAGATTGAATCACGGAAGCGATCGCAGGTTTTCCTGTCGTAGAAGCTGCCTGCTTCTACGAATGCTTCTGCGGCATCGGCTGAGTATGTGTCAGCCCAGATGTAAGAATAATAGCCGGCCGAATAGCCATCGTCAGCGAAAATGTGTCCGAATGCAGTCGGACGGTGGCGCATGACTATTTCTTTTGGACAGCTTATTTCACTCATCGTAGCTTTTTCGAACTCATCAGGATCGATTGTCTTATCCGGAGTCGCTGCCAGGTGAATCTTCATATCATAAATCGCAGAAGCAAGATATTCTGTAGTGATGAATCCCTGGTTGAACGTCTTTGATTTCTTCAATTTAGCAACGAGTTCTTGCGGAATCGGCTTTCCTGTTTTGTGGTGCAGAGCAAATTTGTTGAGCACCTCATTCGTCATTAACCAGCGTTCGTTTACCTGACTCGGCATTTCAACGAAATCTCGTTTGACATTGGTGCCTGCAAGCGTTGGATAGTGCACGTTCGACTGCAAGCCGTGTAAAGCGTGACCAAATTCGTGGAACATTGTTTGTGCATCGTCCCAGGAAATGAGCACCGGTTCGCCGGGTTTGCCTTTGACCATGTTGGAGTTGTTGGAAACAATCGGCGTGATGTTTTCTTTGAACTTTTCCTGCGTGCGGTATTCGTTCATCCAGGCACCGGATCTCTTGCCGTCACGTGCGTATGGATCGAAATACCAGAGACCGATTTGTTTTCCGCCGCGCTGAACTTCGTAGACTGTTATGTCAGGCTGAACTACGGGGAGCCCTTTTACCAGAACCATGTCGAGTCCATAAACTTGTTTTGCTGCCCAGAACATCCCGTCGCGAATTTTGTCGAGCTGCAAGTACTGTTTCACTTCGTTTTGATCGATATCGTATTTTGCCTTGCGAACTTTCTCTGCATAATAACGATAGTCCCACGGTTCGATTGTTATCTTCGTTGCTTCCTTATCTGCAATCGCTTGCATGTCGGCAACTTCTTCTTTGACGCGTTCTATCGCTGCTTTCCAAACACGCATCATCAGCTTCATGGCATTGTCTGGAGTTTTCGCCATGTTGTCGTCGAGAATCCAATGAGCATGAGTTGGGAAACCAAGAATGCGAGCGCGCTCTGATCGCAGTTTTAGAATCTCGCCGATAGTGGCTTTGTTGTCGTGCTTGTCGTTATTGTCACCGCGGCTTGTCCACATTCTCCAGCCTTTCTCACGCAAATCACGGCGCGAGGAAAATGTCAAAAACGGTTCCATTGCCGAACGTGTGTTTGCAATTACCCACTTTCCTTTCAAACCTTTGGCTTCAGCTTGTGTCGCCGCTGCTGTCTTGATGCTGTCGGGCAGACCGGCGAGATCTTCCTCTTTTTCAAGAACAAGTTTGTAATCTTCTTCATCAGCCAGCTGATTTTGTGTGAAGGTAGTGAACAGGCCTGCAAGTTTTTCGTTGATTTCGCGGAGTCGAGCTTTCTTTTGTTCATCGAGGCCAGCGCCCATGCGCGTGAACATTTTGTAGTACACGTCGCTAAGGCGTTGCTGTTCTTGATTCAGACCCGATTTTTCGCGTGTATCGTAAACAGCTTTTATTCTCTGGAAGAGTCCATCATCCTGAATAATTTCATCATCAAACTTTGCCATTATCGGGCGCATTTCGCTTTCGATAGACTGCATTGTTTTGTCGTTCATTGTGGAGGTGTAGATATCAAAGAAGCGCTGAGCGCGATTGTACGGGCGCCCTGCATCTTCGAGTGCAGCCATGGTATTTTCGAAGTTAGCTTTATCTTTGTGCTCACGAATTGCTTTGATTTCCGCGCGCTTGAGATCCATTCCTTTCATCAAGGATGGTTTGAAATCAGCTACTTTGACCAGGTCGAAGCGAGGATAGCCACCGTGCTCGCCCACCCAGGTTTGCAGCATCGGAGGCATTGATACGGTCTCAGCAAGGGCAAGTGTTTCTTTAATGCTCATGAAATAACCTGCCGTTGCCACTGCGCCCTTTAAAAACGTCCTTCGCTTCATTGAAGACATCTCCTTCATTGATTAGTGAAATGCGCATTCTTGCCCCGCTTTCCTGATTCGCCGTGAACAGACAGTGCCGTTAGCTCGTCGGCACGGCGAAAGCGCGTGTCTTGCCAAGAGTGAGCCCATGATTCCATTTATGGAATCTAACACATACTCAAGCGAACTGATCGCCAACAGGGCGTTTGCTTTATTAGAAACTTAGGATTCTGAGGCGGCTTTGGGACTGCTTAATCCCACCAGAGTTGGATGCGTTTATGCTGGCGGATCTCTGCAACAAGAGCAGATACGGAGCCGCAGCCCTGATCGACCAGATCCGGGCAGAATTCATAGAGGTCTTCGGCAAAAACTTCTAGATTGTCCGGCAAGTTCAACAATTCGAAATCGATTGTGTCTGTCTCTGCGTGCGTGATATTGATGCCCGCGTCTTTGTGGTATTGCTCGAGCTTTTTGATCAGGTCTTCTGTGCTCAAATCAAAGTTTGGCGCATCAGCTTTCGCATGACGGATAATATCAAATTGGCTCGTCGCAGGTCCCAGGACAAGCTCGACTCCATGCGGCTTGTACTTACCCAACCAGCGTGTCGTACCGACGAATGCAACATAGCCCTTGGGAAGGTCTTTGCGCAGCTCTAGCATCATCGCATCAGCGTTCTTTCGCGCAATGGAGTTGCCAAATACTCCGTCGATTAATCCCACCACTGCCTGAAACGGATTCGCGCCTGTTTTAGTTTCTTCAATAAGCACTGAAATGCATTCAGGATTCTGTTGCCGTCCGAAGTCGAAGTGAGAGTAATCCTTGACGTCCAGCCCCGATAAGGAGGCGAGCTTTGGCGCCACTTCTGTTTTCCAATCAGCTGACATAAGCGTCTCCAATTTTGAGTAGATGCATTATCTCATATGTTTTAGGAACGCGAGTACTCACGGCAAAGACTTTGCCAGGCATTCTGAAAGTGATTCCTGGCCAGCTGCTTCGTTTGTTTTGCAGGCAGCGACCGGCGTGTGGTTGTTCTGCCGCCAGTTCGTTTATATTGATGGATTAAGGTTTCGTCGGGGAAAATTTCATAATCATAAATAGTTACCCAGTCGCCACTATGTAAGAGTTGCAAGCTGACTCTCAAGCCTCTTGTATCCGAAACGTAAATTTCCGCCTCGACTATCTGCACAAATTGATCCAGCAGAAGGGGTTCGAGATTTGCGGTCCAGAGCGGGTCGATCTCTTCGCCCGCTTCTTCAAAGCCGACTTCTACTTTTGTGTATTCTGCTTTTGGAATTGGATGCTGTGCCGTTTGTGCAACTTCAGCAACAATTGTGGCATCTTGCTGTTCTGTTGGCTGATCTTGCGGGCTGAAATCCATTGCATGTGACTTGTCGTCGGTGATTGTAATTTCTTGCAATTCCATGGGCACTATTTGTTCAACAATAGCTTCCTCAGATTCTGTGTGCTCAAGATGCTTTCTTGTGTGAGTACGTCTGAATTCTGCGATCTCTTCTGCCGTTGGTAGAATCAGCTGCTGCCCTTTCCGCAATTGAGCCAGCGGTTCGCCTCGATGATCTGTCTCCGTGGAAAGATCGTTTACGCCTGCAAGCAGACGCCATAATTGCGGATCTCCATATAGTTTCTGCGCGATGTTGCGAAGTTGTTGCCCTAACTTTACTGTGTATTTTGCTGCTTCGCTTTCTGCGTTTGCAGAGCCCAAGCCGAGCCCTTGCCGGATATTTTCTTTTCGGTCATCTTCAGACACTGGATTTTTGCCCGAGAAAGACCTTCGCGTCACCGGCTTGTCATCATCCTTATCCGAGAACAAGCGTTTCTGTTTGCCCAGTGCCGAAGCGGCTGCTGCACCGCCTGCCCATTTCTCGCCGAAGCGCGCGCTGAGCTCGTCTTCCGCTGAGTCGTAAGGAACACCATCGAAACCAATGTGTCCGTAAGACTGCATGGACATGCGGAAGTTATCTATCCATCGATTGTTTGGAATGATCAATTTCTGGCCGACGAACAAAACTGCAAATTTCTTGCCCTTATATTCTTTGAGCATTATGTCGTTCATGTTTCTAGCGTAAACGTGTTCTGCCGTTCTGCCGGAAAACTTAGCTGCAATTTGGACGAGTGTTTCTTTCTCACCACTAACTGTGTAAGTAAACTCCTGGTCTTCTTGCTGTTTGCGGCGCTCTTCTTCTTCCTTGCGTTTCTCTTCCTCGAGTTTACGCTGGCGCTCGTCGTCTTCCTTTTGTTTTTGTTTGTCTTTCTCTTCTTCTAGCTTGCGCTGTTGATCATGCTTGTCCATTTGCTGCTTTTGTGTCATAGCTGCAAGGGCGGCACTTTCTTCTTCCTCTTTCTTTTTCTTGGCGTCGCCTGAGTCCATTGGCTTTGTCGATTTGTCTGTGCTGGAGCTGGGCTTGCCATCCGCGCTTGCAGCATCTCCTGAGCCCCTCAAAGCGGCAGGCGCATTCGGATCACCCGGACGAACCAGTTGCTGATCTGTCGGTGCCAGACCACGTGTAATCGGGTTGCCATCTTTTCCGATGAGCATGGCGCGAATGTTATCGCTAAGGTTCAGACCTGCAGCGGGACGTCCATCATCTTTTATTTGTCCGACAAGTTGTGATGTTGAGTCGGGGCGTGTCAAAGTCGCTGCATTCGAGCTTGTTCTGTCACCAAGCGCGGTGGCAGCGACGAGATCTCGACTTTGCAAGCGGCTGCTTATTAACGATTGAAGATTTCCATCTAAACTGCTGATTTTGAATTCACCACGATCGCTCAACATATTTCTGCCGATTAAACTGGCAAGATTGATAGCACCATCCTTGACCGAAAGCGCCTGTGCATCGCGCACCCCTTTGAAAAATTCCATCATCATTATGCGCGACTGTTCACCGGTGGGTACTTTATCAAATCCACGAAAGCGGTTATCGCCTCCGAGCAGATCCGCCATTCTTCCCGCTGCCTTGTCTCCGCGATCGAGCATGCGATCAAATATGTGTGAAATCCCTTGCTGCGTTCTCATATCAAGGCTGCGGAAATCGAATTTGCTTCCGTCTGTGAGCCAGTTTCGCAAGCCAGTCAGTTGCTCAGGCTTCATGCCTTTGAACATCTCGAACATTGCAGTGTCTCGCCCTGTCGGATGGAATTTACCATCCTGGAATTTGCCAATCATATCGGCAAGATTCATTCGCGCATCGCGAAATCCGTCCATGCGAAATGTATTTAACTGCGCAAGTAACTTGCCATCGATCTGCAGTTCGCCCGGTTTTCCTGTTTTCATCAGAGCATCATGAATGACGTCGCCATGCTTAGCTTGATCTCCGGGTTTCCCGGCCGCAAGATCTTGTGCGCCATCGGGCTTGCCACCTGGTTTTCCTGCAATTACGTTCGTTTCAACTCGGCCTTGCAGTGGATGGGATTGATCAGCATGTGGATCATCCGGCCGTCGATTTGCATCGGTTTGCTTGCCGGTAGGATCGTTTTGCTTTTGTGGCTGGGTGGATTGATCCAGATGGCGATCGTTTTGCACCATGTTTGGGTGATCGCTTTGTTGACCACCGCCCGATTTGTCATGAGGACCGGATGAATAGTCATTCCGCGGGCCAGGATGTTGTCCCGTGTCACTTGAAGAGAAATCGTTATGTGGTTTTGGACCACCGGACGTATCATTTGAACTCGTCGGACGCCAGCCTTGTTCTGGTCTCGGTGCATTCTGTGCACCCGTGTCGCCACCCGGGCTTGGCTTCGTGAGCGTATCTCGATATGCTTGCCTCTCGGAAGCACTCATTTGCCCGTATTGTTCTGATGCTTGTTTCCCCGGAGTGGTATTGTTGCTGGTGTCAACCTGGGAATTATTGTGTTGCCCTCTGTCACCCGTTGGTGGCTGGCCGGGTCGTGAATGTTCTGGTGGTGGTGCAAATTGTTGCTGATGATTATCTCCACCATTGCTATTTCTGTTCGCATCTCCGGCGGGATTGCGCAGTTCAGTCACTGGCGCGTTATGATTCGGATTGCCGTTGTTGTCTAAAGGTTGAAGAAACTGTCTGCCATGGTTATCGGTGACCAGCTGGCTCTGGTTCCAGCCGCCCTTGCCATTGTCCTGGTAAACGTGTTGCGTCCCGTCCGGTCTTGTTTCGACTATGCCGTTTATCTTGTTTCCATTCCTGTCTTCGAACTGGCGTGAGCCATTAGCCATCGCTGTTCCCTTAGCCTGCGTTTGCTCGACCTGATCTCGCTGAAGGCGAATATTGGCTTCAGTTGCGTCGTGCGGCGCCTTGTCGTTGACTTTCTGTGACCACTCGAGCGGATTCACCGGCTGCCCATGCTCTGTAGGGCGCTGGATTTCAGGATTCGGATTCTTATCCTTATCGAACTCGTTTGTGTTTAACGGATTAGGCGGCACTGTAGTTCTCCGGAAGGTCCACTGGTCGCAAAAGCAGGACCTGCTTTACCTTTAGCCTTATTCCCGAATTTGTCGTGGGGTAAGCGCCCGAGGCCCCTAGCCGCCACGCCGTGATCGTTCGTCTAATAATTGCTCTGGATGGAGCATTAGTAAGGTTCTAATAGGATAGACAGCGGATTCGGAATTTTGGTGACAAAACCGCCCCGAAAGATTAAATCAAGCCTGAAACGCCGTCATTCCGTTTCATTAAACCTCGGATTTTTAAGCCTTTGCGTATTTCCCCCGTTCAGATCCGTCTTAATTAACGATATCGTGTATGCAATCAAATCCCGCTGCGACTTCTGTGGATGCATATCCACATCGCTTGCCTGCTGTATTTGAGGTAAAGGGCATGGTTTTGGCGTCTTCGTGGTGTCGGTCAAAAATGGAAACTGGAAACAGGCATTTATGGTGCTTTCTTTGCATTGCGCTGTTTGGCTGCTTGCAAATTGCTCCGGCTCTGGCCCTGGAAACGTCTAAGTTCTCCGGTGGCAGAAACAAGCGTGAAGCATTTTCTAAATCTTGCGAGTATGACCAAAAGGGAATTGCTCTGGAAGAGCAAGGCAAATTTGTAGAAGCGATTGCACAGTACAAGTTAGCAATCGCAACTTATCCTTTTTATGCGGTGCACTATTGTAATCTCGGAAATGCACTGGCTGATTTGAAACGTTATTCAGAGGCTGTTGTGCAATATAAAAAGGCCGTTGAACTTGCACCGGATTCAGCGGTGGCATATTGCAACATGGCAGATGCTTTGTTCAAACAGCATGATTATGTTGCTGCGGAACTTGCATGTATGAGTGCCATAAGAGTTGACCCCGGTTATGTGCCGGCAATGACAAACTTGGCTGAGGTCTATTTGAAAACAAATCGCGCACATGATGCGATCACTGTCTTAAACAAAGCAAGTGGTTTAACCACGACAGTCGGAATGAAGAAGATAATCGCTAACGATCTCGAACAGGCAAAGCAAATGCTCGGCAATGAACAGACCGATCAGTCTGTTTCGTCAATTCAGAATCGTGGACCAGAAGGTTCCATGCGCTCTGGTCGAGTTCAGCATGATAAAGTTCGAGCAGCCGATCTGTCTAGTATGAACTAGCTGCTGATTTCATTTATGGAAATCGGATTGTGTTTAGAATAGGTGCCCTTTCGTCTAGCCCAAAGGGCTGGCATTGTGTCGCTGTAACATGCGACCCAACCAGATCGCCATGATCGCAGCGACAGTTCCGGCAATCAAACTCGGCCAGATTGGGACGCTGTGATCCGCTAAGACTACCGGCGTTTGGCTTAGTGCGCGCCAGAATTGTCCAATTGCAATCAATGCAAACAAGAGTGTTGCGATTGCTAATCCCATTTTGTCATTCTTGCTGAAAAACATAATTGAGTACTCCGTCCATGCTGTTTATTAATGCTTGAAAAACCGATCCAGACATCGCCCCAGCCGATGTCGCTTTGTTTCTTTCGAGTTCAATATGCATCAGATGACGTGACATGCTGCTAAAAGTTTCAGAATGTAGCCGTTTTTCAGCTTCCCTCCTGACCTTGTGGGCGCGAACCGCCAGGCGGAATCAAGCAACAGATTTGCGGACTTACGCAGTCTATCATTTCGGACTGGCGTGTAGATGCAGATGAGGTGTTGGTTGAAAGATGGCGACTCATTGCGCAATAGCCGATGAGTAATTTAAAACCACATGAGGTACTTGCCATGGTAGAACACCACTTCGATAATTTGCAGAAGCAACCTTCGTATGGAAGCGAGGAGAACAACAATCCGTTTTCCGATCTTCTCAACGATCTTTATGATAAGCGAAACGCAGCTGCGCCTCGAGCGTCCGAATGGCCTTCATTGAAGCCAGGAAACAACGGCGATTTAGATAGATCAATCGATCAATTGCTTCGCAGGTTCAAAGAAGAGAACGGCGAGCAAATCGAACAGGTTGCTCCATTAACAGACAAGCAGGTTCAAGATTATGCAAAACGCATTTCTGATATCATTAGCAAAAATGATGACTTCTCATATGGTGGCAAAAACGACAGAATTCGCGAGATGTTTTCTCAAGCTGCAGCCGGTGGAGAAAAGAGCTTCAACCTGCTGCTTGATGCTGTGAACAAGCAGCTTGCAGAAAAAGGCTTAAAGATGAAGGGCAGCTATGCGGTAGCTACGACTGAAGATTTGAAAGACCTCGGCAATATAGCTCTGCAAAGTTATCCGCCTATTTATCCGAACGCTCGATTCACACAAACCAAAACGGCCCATGTCGAATTGACACTCAACTCGAAAAATGGCGAAGAAGATCGTCTCAGACTCGATAGAACTCTATCGCAGCAGATCATTCGCAAGTCATACCGCCCATCTTTGCGAGACGAATCTGAGATTAGTTATCCGTTAAAAGAGATAATGAATTCGCTTGACTTGAACAAATAGCAAAACAAAAAGGAGCGTAGTTTGGTACGCTCCTTTCTATTACTTTATAGAGTCAGCACTTATTTTTTATGCTGCTTCATTTCTCGCTCGTGGATTCGTTCTGCCATGAGTTCGCCATCCATGATTTTGATGAACTCATCTTTAGTGATTTTGTCTTTGCCGACTGATTTGAATCCGCTGTCGAATTGTCCTTTGATGAATATCTTTTCGAGGAATCCTACGCCGCGCTTGTCGAGGTAGTGGCCGATGTCATCTTTGTTGATGGCATCTTTTCCACCAAACAAGTCATCGATTTTCTGTCTGTTCAGACTGCCATCCTCGTTGTACATTCCGCCTTTCTCTGGCTTGACGTCCGCGATGACTTTGCCGAACTTCAGGTGAGCCATTCCAGCTTTAAAGTAGGCCATTGGCGCGCTGTATCCGATGGCTTCGAAGCCGTCTTTCAATTCACCAATTGAAAGCTCCCCGTCTTTGTTTGTGTCGAACGCCGCCAGGTGGCTTTGCAGATCGTTGGTTGGCAGCATGTCGATTCCTGAGTTGTTCAATGGAATCGGACCGCCGAGCTTAACTTCATTGCTCGCGTCAACCTGTCCGATCGGATGGAATGCGCTCTGGCGAACGTCAATTGCATCCTTCACGCCTGGTGCGTTGCGATCGATCACATCTTTGAGACCGTTCAGTCCGCGGATGCGTGCAATGCCCTCCGGCGTGTAAATTTCTGGTCTGAAATCTTCAGTATAGAATCGGTCTGCTTGTACGCGTCTAGATGCCATCAAAATGAACTCGAGGAATGTAGAAGTTGAGAATCCCATCGTCTTTGGAGTTCTGTTCGGCCATTCTGCAAGAGAACCAATTACGGTATCAACCTTTTCGATATCGTTATTGTAGATCTTGCGGATTTGTTCGCGCAGTTCTGGATTCTTCGGTACAAGTTCTTCGAACGATTCAACTGGCTTCTCATGCATCTGGCGCAAGTATTCGTTGTAACGCGGAAGATGCTTTTCACGGCCGCGGAGAATATCAACGGCTGCCATGTCGATGTAGTTGCCGCGGATGTTTAAATCGCGCATGAAGTTGGGGTGGTTGCCGGCTGCAATTTGTCCAGCCTGATCAACTGCCAGCGAATAGAGCACGTTGTCAAAACCGGCTGCATCGATAACTTTGCGCGAGTTGCCTTGCAAAGTTGCGCCCATCGGAACATCGCCTATTTCTTTTCCGGTCTTATGGTCAAACAACTTCAGGTCATCTGGAACAAGACCGTGCATTTGTTGATACGATTGCACGAAATCTTCTTCCATTGCGTACGGCATTCCGGCGTCGTGGGTTTTGTGTCCCCAGATGCCGCCAAGTTCGTGATTTGGAATGTTCTCTCTCCAGCCGATTTTCTCCTGTCCGTAGTTTTCTTCCATACCTTGTTTCATTGTTGGGTTGTTCAATGCAACAGGAGTCCAGTCTACGGTGTGAATCTTGGCTTTCTCTGCGGCCGTGATGAGTCTTGCACGGCTGTAGATGAACTCATCGTATTGTTGATCGCTGAGTTTATCCGGCAATTTATCGCCAAACATTGCATGTGTAATCTCTGGCAATTTGTCTTTCCACTCGCCGAATTTATCTTGTGGATAAGCTTTGGTCAACATGTCGCAAACTGAGTTATGTTCGCGTACATATAATGTATGGATAACCTCGAGCATTGGGCTCCAGTTCTGGTTGAAACCTGTGTCTGGCACTCCCTCTGGTCCTATAGGCAGCAAGCCTTTATCGTCAAGTTTCATCATGCCCTCTTTATGTGCTCGCAGGCGATCTGCCGTTTGCGCATCGGATCCATAAATCTCAGACGCATCCCACCAGTGAGTTACCGTATTCTCATAGGTCTGTCTGATGCCTGCTTTGTCATCTCCGGGCGTGCGTGTTGAGTCAACGAGCAGTTTCGGAATCTTCATTTCTTCTTGACCATGATATTTGCGAATCGGGTGGTCTTCCGGAAGCGGTATCGTCCAGTAGCCATCGCCCATGTTCTGGTGTTTGCCATGATCCATCCAGTCGTGAACATTGCCTTGCAAGCTCGCTACACCAAGAAGGTTCATCACAGGTAGTGCCTTGAATTCCTGGCGATCCAACAATTTTGCCGCGTCCATCAACGGTGGGTCATTCACATCATAGCGAAAA
>JBIKOL010000126.1:0-26344 GCA_044358055.1 Obscuribacteraceae bacterium (SeqCode) | reverse complement strand
TAAGAAGATGGCTCTGGGCATGACATTTTAGGAGGACACGGGGCGAAATGCCAGACGACGACGAGAAAAATCCTCAAAACGATGGGGAAGAGAAAGGCACACGTATGGATGCGGCAAAGGCATTCTTTAGAGCAATGTACGCGGGAGATGAGGCTGAGCCAGCTGCGCCTTCAGCTGCTGAAAGTCCTGCGGATTCTCGTCGGGTAAAGGAACTCGAGCAACAGAACCAGGAACTCCAGCAGAAAGCCACTGAAGCTGAAAACTTATATCGTCGTATGGCCGCAGATTTTGACAATTTTCGCCGCCGCATCGAGAGAGAACGCGAAGAATTCACAAATCATGGCGTGCGAAAAGCGGCTGAGGCGATCATTCCAGCCTTAGACGACCTGGACAGAGCCATTATGTACCTCAATGCAGAATCACCGCCTGAGAAATTATTTGAAAGTTTCCAACTGGTCTGTTCACGCATAAATCAATGCCTCGAGAACGCGGGCTTAAAGAGGCTAAAAACTCAAGGAGAGTTTTTTGATCCACGGTTCCATGAGCCGGTGCAGCAGATTGAAACCACCGAACAAGCCGATGGAACCATTATCCATGAACTTCGGGCTGGTTATACCTTAGCTGATAAGGTGATCCGACCAGCCCTTGTCAATGTAGTTTCAAACCCTTCAGGTTCGGCTCCGGCGCCCCAGGATGCAGCAAGTCCGGGTCCGGAAAAGAATGTCGAAAGAGAAACAAAATCTGCATCTGTGGCAACAGCAACAGAAGAGACCGGCAAAACATCACAGGCTTCAGCACCGGATGATTCAGGAGTCTACGATTTGGGCAATTTAGATGATATGGTGTAGTGGAACTAATAGAAGGATCCTTGCATGGCAACGGAGAAAGTAATAGGCATCGATCTAGGCACAACGTATTCATGCGTGGCTGTGATGGAAGGCGGAAAGCCAGAAGTTATACCAAACGCCGAAGGTTCGCGCACCACCCCTTCGGTTGTCGGATTTACACGCACTGGAGAACGGATAGTCGGACATCTGGCAAAGCGCCAGGCAGTTACCAACCCAGGTCGCACAATTCTCTCCATCAAACGTGAGATGGGCACCAATTATCGCGTCACCATAGATGGTACTGCTTATTCCCCAGAACAAATTTCAGCAATGATACTGAGGAAGCTAAAAACTGATGCTGAAGCCTACATAGGCGAAGAAATAACGAAAGCAGTAATTACAGTCCCTGCTTATTTCAATGACTCACAAAGACAAGCTACGCGTGATGCCGGACAGATAGCCGGTCTTGAAGTAATGCGCATCATCAACGAACCAACGGCGAGTTCGCTAGCTTACGGTCTGGACAAGCTCGAACAAGACTCAGTAATTCTTGTTTATGACCTCGGCGGCGGAACATTCGACGTAAGCATCCTGGAAATCACGGATGGCGTATTTGAAGTAAAGGCCACTGCAGGCAATAACAAACTGGGCGGAGACGACTTTGACCAGGTCATCATTGACTGGATGAAAGCCGAGTTTCAGGCCGCAAATGGAATAGATATATCCAACGACTTGATGGCCGTGCAGCGTTTGAAAGAGACAGCAGAAAAATCAAAGATCGAGCTATCGTCTGCAATGGTCAGTGAAATCCACCTGCCCTTCTTAACAGCTGATGCCAGCGGTCCTAAACATTTTCAAGCTTCTCTCACGCGTGCCAAGTTCAACGAATTGGGAGCTCATCTTGTTGAGGCTACGATGGAGCCGGTGCAGCAAGCAATTGCCGACTCTGGTTTGAGCATTGAACAAATCGAGCACGTTCTGCTTGTGGGCGGTTCTACTAGAATCCCGGCAGTCCAGGACACGATTAAACGATTCTTTCAAAAGGATCCGGTAAAGTCTGTAAACCCTGATGAAGCAGTTGCACTCGGAGCGGCGATTCAGGCATCCATCTTGACCGGGGAAACTCAGGAAGTATTGCTTCTTGATGTCACGCCTCTCTCTCTGGGTATCGAAACCGCCGGAGGCCTGTTTACTAAGATAATAGAAAGAAACACAACTGTTCCAACCAGCAGATCGATGTCTTTCACCACCACAGAAGATGGGCAGGCTCACGTTGAAGTCCATTGTTTGCAAGGCGAAAGAGAATTGGCAAAATTCAATAAGTCACTTGCAAAGTTTGTGCTCGACGGAATTCCCCGAGCCCCCAAGGGCATTCCAAAGATTGATGTAACTTTCAATATTGATGCTGACGGTATTGTTCACGTTAGCGCAAAGGATGCAGCATCCGGAAACACGCAAACTGTAAGTATAAGACGTAGTTCTGGACTCTCGCGTGCTGATGTCGAAAAGATGGAGAAAGATGCCACCGAGTACGCCGAAGCAGATCGCATTCAGAAAGACAATATTGCAGCCAAGATGAAGGCGCAGACTCTGGTCATGGATGCCGAGCGTACCCTGGCAAAGTACGGCGGTGTGGTAGACCAGAATTACCTGGATGCGGTTCAAAAAAGCCTGGAATCTGTAAAAGTCGCGCTTGAAGGCGGCGAATCGCCGGATTTAAAGCAACTTGTAGACCAGCTTGATGTTTCCCTTCTTGAAGTTGGACGTGTGCTATATAGTAGCGGTAGAGCAGCAGCTGCAGAATAGGTAGAATTAGTAAGTTCCTGTGCTGCATCAGAAATGCAATCTAAGGAAGTTACTCTTAAATTCCTGCAAGTAAAAACACGTGAAAAATAGTATGGCAACTGGTGATTATTACGACATTCTTGGCGTTTCAAAAAGTGCAAGTGCAGAGGAAATAAAAAAGTCCTTTCGCAAGAAGGCTGCTGAGTTGCACCCAGACAACCAGGACACTGGTAATGAAACCAAATTTAAAGAACTTGTCGCGGCTTACGAAGTTCTCTCAGATGAGAACAAGAAAACCTTGTATGACCGCTATGGTGAAGACGGCTTAAAACGCGGCGGTGCCGGCGCGGGCGGCGGTTATTCGCAAGAGTTCGACATGAGCGCTTTTTCCAACCTCAGCGACATCTTCGAATACTTCTTCGGTGGTGGCATGGCTGGTGGTGCAGGCGGACGCCCGCGCGGACAGGCTATGCGTGGGGCAGACCTGCGTTATGACATGGAGCTGGATTTTCTCGAGGCAGTATTCGGTGTTGAGAAGAAGATCAACATCAAGCATCTCAGGCATTGTTCAACCTGCAGCGGCTCCGGCGGAGCAGCAGGCAGCCAGGCAGTAACGTGCAATTCATGTGGCGGGCATGGACAGGTTCGCCAGACAACATCAACATTGTTCGGGCATTTTTCGCAAATCACGACCTGCCCAACTTGCGAGGGCGAGGGCACTCGTGTAGAAAAGCCATGCGAAAGCTGCCGCGGAAAAGGCTTAAATAGAGTAGAACGAACGCTTGAATTGAAGATTCCGGCGGGGGTGGATAATGGCTCGCGCATTCGTGTCACGGGCGAAGGCGACAGTGGCAAGAAAGGTGCCGGTGTCGGCGATCTCTATGTCATCGTGCATGTGCGCAATCACGGCAAATTCATTCGGGAAGGCACAACTATTCACTTGAAGCAAGCGATAAGCATGTCTATGGCTGCGCTCGGCGGCGAAATGGTGGTTGAAACAGTAGGTGGCAAGCGGCTTTTGAAGGTTCCTAGCGGAACTCAGCACGGAGCAATCCTTTCAATGAAAGGAGAGGGCGTGCCGCAGCTGAGCAATCCGGAGCGCCGCGGAGATCAACTGGTGCATTTATTCATTGAGACACCAACAAAACTCAATGACGAAGAGAAAGAGCTGTACAGGAAACTCGCTGAGTTGCGCGGAGAGAAGCTGCAGGTGCCTGAATCAGAGCGCCCCATTAGTCCGCAAAGCAAAGAAAAAGAAAAAGAGAAATCCGAAAAGGGATCAGATAAGGGATCTAAGAAAAAGGGTGATAAAGACAAAGACAAAGACAAGGACGACAAAGACAAGGACACCGAGCATCATTCCTTTTTCGACACCATAGCAGGAGTATTTAAGGGAAAGAGCTCCAATGGAGAATAGACGCTCGCTGACACTATGGGCGGTGCTTGCACTGCTCGCGTCCTCGACAATTTTGCCAGGACAGGCAACCCGACTACCGGCAGATACGCGTAAACTGATTCAAGAGATTTTTCCGGCAGGCAATTTGCGCCTGGACGGGTCTGTTGAATTGCCGGACCGCAACTTGTTGTTGCCGCTTATACCTTCAAGTGCTTTCCGGCGCGCGAAGAATGAGAGCACGTGGAAGTATCCGCCCAATTCGGCCGAGCCGGATTTGATCGTATACGAAAATGGCTGGGTCCATTTTAAGACCGATCGAAAAGGTCCGACAGTAACCTTGAAATGGCCGGACGGCGTACCTGATGCAGTTAAGAAGAGAATTCTCGGCATGAAACTTCCGGGCGATTTAATTGTTCCGAATGGATTCGTTCTGCCTAAATCAATGCAGTCAATAATTGGTGATTTAAATATTCCGCTGGTTGAAGATGTCGCATTGATGAAGCCCGATCTCAGCCGCAAACTGCACTTCAGCAGCGGGACGCAAAAGGAGTATAAAGGTGCCGGCACCTTTGCCCTGGTTTCGATCAAGGACGGAACCATTGTTCTGCTGGACGGAAATACCTTCAATAAGATCTCGGATTTTCCCACTGAAGGCACCCTCTGCGGAATGTCTTATCTCGACGGGAAACTGATCGTTGCCGATCAAGCAAAGAGTCGCGTGCTTGTTCTTGATGCGATAAACCGCAAGTTTCTGGGGCAGATCGAGCTGCCACCAAATACGGCACCAAAGGGAATTGTTGCTTTACCTGATGGCAAATCAATTTATGTTTCCCTGAGCGGCAGCTCTGAAATTGCTGTGATTGATACTGAAAGCGGAAAAGTTTTCGCAAAGGCAAAAGTGCCGATAGGACCGAGCCGCATGGCTGTCACTCCAGACGGTGTTTATGTGGCTCTAATAAGCGTGACTGCCGCGGAATTGTCGGTGATTTCAACCTACAATCAGCGTGTAATTGGAACAGTAAAATTGGGAAGCGGCCCCACCGGTTTAGTTATACATCCTGCGGAAAAAATTGCTTACGTTAGCAATCGATACACAAACACAGTTTCAGTTGTTGACTTGAGCAAGCGCACCGTATTAAACACGATAAAAACCGGCACTTCGCCGACGGGGCTTGCCATTAGCAATGACGGAACTAAATTGTATGTTGCTCATGGTCGCGATAACACAATACTGGTGTTCGACACAAGAACATATCAAAAGTTGCACGAGATAAAACTACCGCTCGATGTCGATTTTCCGCACAACATCGCACTCACCCCGGACGGAAAACATCTGATCGTTACAAGCCAGCAAACCGACACCATCGGCGTCATGGATACGACGACGCTTGAGTTTATAAAACAAACCCAACTCGGGCACACTTCGCAAGAAATAATCTGGATGCCTGCAGGCTAGAAGCCTGAATCCTTGCGTATCTTTTGCGGTGGAGGTTCCGGCTCGGGCTGCGCCTGTGTCCCACCACCAGACGGAGCCACATTCGACGGACTGTCTCCCTCATCCTTAGTCTTCGGCAGTATCCGTGCGGATACTATTCGATCACCCGGGCGGATTGCATAGACAACGTGCAAGCCATCGACCACTTTTCCAAACACCGCATATTGTCCATTCAAGCGCGGCATCGGTTGTTTCAAAATATAGAACTGGCAGCTTGCGCTGTTCGGGTTCTGGCTGCGCGCCATTGCCACCATACCTGGCTGATTGTGATTTAAGCGCTGATTTATCTCGAGCCGCAAATATTTGGGCGCACCAGTTGCCGGATCAGAAGCGCAGCCAGAACCATTTCCGTTTGGATCTCCGCCCTGCACTACCCAGTTTTCCACACGATGCCATGTAAGTCCGTTATAAAATCCTTGATCGACAAGTTCTAGGAAATTTCCAGCTGTATACGGCACTATGCTGTAAAAAACTCGTATCACAATTGAGCCGCGATTGGTATCAAGACGAACGTATTCATCATCTTCTGCCTGCGCCGGAATGCTAAGGCTCGTGCATAGCCCAGCTGCGAGCACAAATCCCTGCACGCAACGTAAGAGCTGTCGCCTGAATCTTCCAAAATGTACTGGATGCTGCCGCAAGCTTGAACCGCAGATATCATAAGTTTCGAGCGCCATAAGAACCTCAGAACTTAAAGAGTCTCTAGAGGCTTTATGCCCTTAATGGAGCGAACCAATGCTAGCTCAGACTACAAGTTTCTAGCAGAGCACGCTGGTCAGTTCAATTTTATCTACGCCACAACGTGAGCAGCTTTATTCAAGAATCGAGTAATGCTGGCCTGGTAGAGAAGTTCAACTGTACCAACCGGGCCATTACGCTGTTTAGCTATGATAATTTCCGCCTCGCCCCGATGCTCGCTCTCCGGATTGTAATAATCATCGCGATAAATAAACATCACAATATCTGCGTCCTGCTCAATCGATCCGGACTCACGAAGATCTGACAACATTGGGCGCTTGTTCTGGCGCGCTTCCACTGCACGTGACAGCTGAGAAAGTGCAATAACGGGAGTGTTTAATTCTCTGGCAAGTGTTTTCAAACCGCGCGAGATTTCGGAAACTTCTTGCACGCGGTTGTCGCTGCTTTTGCCGCCTTTGCCTGTCATCAGCTGGATGTAATCTATGATGATGAGGCCAAGATCTTTCTGCTCAGCTTTTAAGCGGCGGCATTTTGCACGAATATCTAGTACACCGCAAATTGGTGAGTCATCGATGAACAAAGGTGCCTCACCCAGTCTTCCCATGGCAGCGGCCAGTGCGGTCCAATCGTTTGTTTGCAAGTAGCCTGTGCGTAATTTGTTTGCATCGATTTTTGCTTCACTGCAAAGCAAACGCTGCACAAGCTGCTCTTTTGACATTTCAAGACTGAATACGGCTACAGGCGCATTGCTTTCAACTGCTGCATGCTGAGCCAGATTAAGCGTAAAGGCCGTTTTTCCCATGGAGGGGCGAGCCGCGACAATCACAAGGTCAGATCGTTGCCAGCCTGAAGTCATATCATCGAGATCGTAAAAACCTGTGGATAAGCCTGACAGGGCGTCTCGCTGCTCATATCGCTGTTCGATGCGAGCGAATGATTCATTGACTACTTCTTTAATTGCAACAAGCGAGCCGTTGTCTCGACGTTGCGCAATACCAAAAACGAGACGTTCTGCCTTATCGACAGCCTGGTCCGCATCGACACCATCTTCATAGCAAGTTTGCACAATATCGGTGCCAGCTTTGATCAAATTGCGCAAAAGAGACTTTTCCGTGACAAGCTTGGAATAGTATTCAACGTTGGCCGTTGTTGCAATGGAAAGAGCCAGGTCGGAGAGATATTGGCGCCCACCGACCAATTCGAGCTTGCCCTGATCTTTCAGGAACGCCGAGACGGTGATGATATCGATAGGTTCGTTTTTTTCGTAAATATCGATAATGGCAGCGAAGATTAGCTGGTGAGATTTTCTGTAAAAATGCTCTGCATGAATAATGTCCACAACTCTTGAGAGCGACTCGGGATTAACAAGCAAAGAACCAAGTACGGCCTGCTCAGCATCGATGGATTGCGGAGGAATTCGCTCTAAATTTGTATCGTTGAAGTTTTCTTCAGAATCCATATGTTCTCCGAACGCAAAACATGACAAAAAGAGCTGCGGCTAAGCGCTTGACAATCCGGCATCCATTTTTGTCCCTATACAGAATCATAAACGTAATTCTTCTCAAAAAAGTTCAATTTCATCGCCAAGCAATTTAAATTGATGGAGACTTTATTTGCGAGATTTTCAGCGCTTTTTCGAGCCCGTAAAAGGCATTGCAAAAGCGACGAAGCTCGTTTGTTTTTTCGATAGTTTGATTATCGCATTGCCGCGTGGGAAGTGCTAATTGAGCTTTGTTCAAGTTTCAATCGCATAGACAATATATATATTTCGCAAATATCAAACGGTCGTCTGAGCTGCGAACCGTCCGGTTCAGGACCGGGCAAGCTTGGTCAGCGCTGCTTCCATTTCCTGGTTCAGGTCAATATGTCCCGGAAAAACGGGAACGCCGTAAAACTTTTTCTTGCTTTCAATGCATAGCTCTAAAACACGCTTCTGTTCAGAATAATCTTGCATGTCCCTGTATAAGAGTGACTCTATATGAATTCGC
The DNA here is from genome assembly GCA_044358055.1 of Obscuribacteraceae bacterium (SeqCode). Taxonomy (GTDB): domain Bacteria; phylum Cyanobacteriota; class Vampirovibrionia; order Obscuribacterales; family Obscuribacteraceae; genus JAIEPM01. The sequence continues at coordinate 18,154 of JBIKOL010000126.1, read as the reverse complement.
TCGATACGCTCAATTTTATATTTTTCAATTCCTAAGGCATTCCAGCTATCTTCCAGAGTCTTAAAGCAATTACGGGCTTCTTTATAGTCACCCATCTTGACGTAATCTTTTCCCATCCACAAAAAGGATTCCATCCTCTGGTCCGGCCGGTACTCCGGCGAAGTATTATCCAGCGATTCTAAAGCAGCACGTGCGGCGGCAATTGCTTCAGGGTACATTTTGTACTCAGAAAACACAGCTTCTCGATCCATTTGAGTATCCCATTTCAGATTGAAATAATTAACCCAAACAAGTTGATCTCGAAACAGGGGGTCCGCCATCAAAGCCAATTCTCCATCAATTGCGCGCAAAGCAGACTCTTTAGCGCTGGCGATACGACAGAGGCAACGAGCCTCTACTCTATACATCACGAAGTCAATAAATTTCTTCGCCGCACGCTTGTGCACTTTCTCAGCCCATTTATGAATTAGTTGCTCAGCATCCTTTGTGCGATTTTCCTTTATGAGCAAATCGCTAAGCATCTTGAAGCAATCATAGAAAACGATTGATTCCCCCGATTTTAGCCATGCAGAATCTGATTCTATTAACTGATCGATACTATCGATAGCTTTCATCCCATACTGCAACGCAAGATCATTTTTTCCCAGGAGCACCGCATCATTGCAAGCATGCCGCAAGAAGTGAGCCTTTCTCATTGGACCAACGCCAACATCGGAAGCATATTCATCGATACGCAATGCATCAGCAAATTTACCCATGTCTCTGCATTGGGCACTCAGACATTCCAGCAATTCGGTTTTCCATGTCTTATCATTCGGAATGCTCTTCAATAAGTCTTCTGACTTGAGCAGATACATATATCCGGTCTTATTCTGTCCGAGCCTGAAGTTTATGGTTGCGTAGTTTTGATAAAGCACAGCAAGCTTCAGTGACGCCCACTCATTGTTGGGAACTGCATCAATGCAAAGTTTAGCCTTGTCGGCAGCTTTCAGGGCTGATTGAAACTCACAGCGCCTGGTGTACAGGTAGGTTCTCTCAAGCCAGGTATCGGCCACAAACATTTTCGATTGCTGTTGGAGGTTTGAAGAAAGGTTTGCTTGAAATTCTTTTGAGTGAATCGCATCGTCAATGTGCTCATACAACGAGAATGCTTTATCGGAATTCGTTGGCAGTCTAGACAACCATTTTGCCTTTTTCGATGAGGCGCCCGCCCAGAGCATTGAATTTGGAACAAGCAAGCGGACAGTGTTAATCCACTTGTCGAAATTTGGCAAAACCTCAGCGCTCCGTCCTGTGCTCGACAAGAGATCCGCCTGATATTGAAGAGATTCCCATGAGTACCAAATGTCTTGCTGGTAACAATCCGCGGGATTGCTTTTCATATAAGCGGCCAGCGAGGTAAGGCAACAATCAAAATTCTGTAAAGCCTCAGTCTTCATGTTTTGAGCGGCCAGATCAGAGCCCAGGAAATAATAGATCCTTGCTTTTTCAAGGTCATCACTTGCGTGATTTAACCATTTACGTTCAAAACGGAGTGCTTCTTGATGCTTTTTCGCCAGTCTGTAGGTATCTGCAACCATTTGGGCTTGTTGAAGATCCCAGCTTGTCGAGACTTTTTCAAGATTAGCTTCCTGCACCTCCATGCACTTTTTCACTATCTCGAGCTCATTGCGTTTCTGCATCCCCTGCGCGAGAGATCCCAGTATGCCACCTGCAGCTCTGGTATCACGCATTTTGCTCGCATAAGCAATGACATCCAGTGCAACAGAATTTGATTCACTATCCTTTTTGAGTTCATGCAAGACAGCTTGTTTGCTCATATTTGTGAAAGCAAGAGTACTATTCAAATCCTGATCGCTCTCTCTTGCAAATTTACGAAAATCTTCCCGATTTATGGTGTTAAGGACCTTGTCCAGCAGAGGCAAGGCTTCGACGTATTTCTCCTGATAAACCAAATTTTGAAGGCGTAACTGCAAGAGGAAAGTCTGCTGTTCAACAGGGAGTTTGCCCTGTTCGCCAAGAGTCTCCCACTTACTAAGATAAGATTCGAGATCTGAAGAACGTCCCTGCAGTTTTTCCTTATGAGCCTGATCAACCAACCCGCTTAAGGTATCTGCAATGACGTTTTGTCTGAATATATTTATGTCCTTGAGTACAAGTCGGTCCAGAATAAAAAAGGCTCGTTGGATGCTATCAAACCTGAGCTTGTAATCACGAGCCTTCTCAGAATCAATCGCCATTTGTCCAAGAAGAAGGAATTTCGTTTCTGGATCTTTGAAAAACGGTTCAGATTCCTTTTCAATCTTGATGCAGTCGGAATATTCGTCGCCTGCCCTGAATACCCGAACCACAGAAAAAATCTTTTCATATGCGTTCGACTCCTCGTTGACTTTAAGTAAGGCATTCCTGCACATTTGCAAATACTTGCTTGTCAACTTTAGGTCCCGAACATCAGCAAATGATTGTGCAAGAGTGCCCAGGTCATTCGCAATATTTTCAGATATTTTCTTATCCTGCATAGACGGCTGAGTATCACTTTTTGATGATGAAACGATAGCCTCAAATTCTGTCCTGCTTATTGAATTGCTTACACAGAGACACTTTAAATCGGACTCGACATAGTCATGCACTGCTTTCATATCACCCTTCAGGTAAAGCGGCCTGACTATCCTCAGCTTGATTCCATTTACGTCGGGCCCACACTCTCCCGTCAACTCAAGCCAAATCTTCTCGGCTTGTTTGTAAGCATTCAAACATTCATCATATTTTTTCAGGTCCCAGTATGTCTCACCTTCAGTTCTGAGCAGCATGGCATGGTTGTTCGATTCAGGGGGAACGCACTTTTCTGCACGATGCAGTAAGTTAAGCGATTTGTCGTAACGACTCGAACGTCCATACATTTCCGCAAGACTGAGTGTAAGCGGCATAAAATATTCTGGGCTTAGCTTCCACATATTCGCTATTTTTGCATAAGCTTCTGCCTCCTCAATCCGGTCATAGTCAGCACAGATTGTTGCTCTCAATGCGTTGAGGTTGGCTTTGATTTTCGGACTCAAATTTCTATGTGCAGACTCCCAATTATTGAGAGCCGCGAGAAACTCCTTGCGATGTACTTTGTGTCTGCCGTATTCAATGCATGCAGGCCCTTTTGAGATCAGCCGGCTTATTTCGTCGGCGCTAACCAATGGTTTTGAAGCAATTCGTTCGTCTTCAACCTTTTTGTGTTGTCTATTTAAATAAAACAATGACAATAAAATGACAAGAACAACAACAACAAGTCCTGATAGAGCAAGCAGATACTTCTTAGCAATGGCAGGACCGCCGGCTTGCTTTGAAGCGACAAGCGCACTTGCTCCGACTGTCGAGTTACCCGAGCTCAAAAGCACCTGCTCCAATTCCTCAAGAGCCGCAGCAAGCTCTTGCATGCTTTTAAATCTCTGCTCTGGAGATTTGGCAAGGCCGGCACTGAAAAATTCATTGATCTTGGGATGAAAGCGATCTACATTTCCAGGGCCGATTGCGGGCGCGGTTTCGTTTAAGTGCTTGTACATGAAGCCAATCGCATTGTCGGCTTCAAATGGGGTTCGTCCTGTAATCATCTCGTAAAAGCACACAGATAAAGAGTAAATGTCGCTGCTGCGCTCAACAGCTCTGCCCATGCATTGTTCAGGACTCATGTAAACTGGTGAGCCGATTAGCGCACCAGTTTTGGTCGACCTCTGTTCTTGCAAAAAACGTGCAAGCCCAAAGTCTATTATTTTCGCAGTATCGGCTTCAGGCAAATCGACAGTTACGATATTCTCTGGCTTTATATCGCGGTGAATAATGTCTCGAGAGTGAATAAAAGCAAGTGCGTTTGCGACTTGCTTGCAAATTTTTATCGCACGAAGAACAGGCAACTTTTTTTCGGAATACAACAGTTGCCGGATGCTTTTGCCCTCGATTAACTCCATGGCAATATAAGGCAATCCATCATCTGAGAGTCCAACATGATAGACATTGACGATATTTTCATGATGAAGCTCATTCAAAGCTCGGGCTTCTTTGATGAAGCGCTTGACCATGTCATCATCAGCAGCCACTTCAGAATGAATAATCTTCAGAGCCACAAGCCGGTCACAATCGAGTTGAGTGGCTTTAAAAACAGTGCCGATGCCACCAGCACCAAGCGGCGCCAGCAACAAATAACGACCACTAAATACCTGTCCCTGCTCAGGGATTACCGCCATAGCACACCGCGTTAAGCCTCTTGGGCTATACCACGGTAAATAGAGGCTGAAACGTAAGCACTCTCTGGCTTAAGCCGCATTTTGCTCTTCAGAACCCGACTCGGACTTGTATTGGCTGACGATGGCTTTCAGCTCGTCAAGCTTAAACGGTTTTGCCAGGTAACCATCCATACCAGCTTCCATGCACTTGTCCTTGTCTCCCTGCATTGCATTTGCAGTCATGGCAATTATTGGCGTATGCCTGCCTGCGGCGTTTTCGCTTGCTCTTATCAGACGGGTGGCTTCAAGCCCATCCATTTCCGGCATTTGCCAGTCCATGAGTATCAAGTTGAAATGCCTCTTGGAACTAGCTTCGACAGCCTCTTTTCCAGTGCTGACAATTTCAACGCTGCAGCCGAGTCTTTCGAGCAGTTGTTTGACCATAGTCTGCAAAACGACGCTATCTTCAGCAACCAGAATTGCAGAGCGCACTGGCGGAGACTCGAGCGGAGGAGAGATTTCTGCAACCGTTGCTTGATCATGTGTCAGCATGCTGCCTGACGAGGAAATCGAATTTATAAGCCTATCGATGTCTTGCGCCAGCACAGGATTGTTCAGGTAGAAGACATGAGAATTATTCTGAAGCGTTTCATGCTCGGAATTGCGAATCATGATTATCGGAATACCTTTTAGTGCTGGGTCATTATTCAAGACAGCTTGCACTAAATCTGAAGCACCGAAATCAGTAATGACAATACTCTTTTCACCTTTTAGCATCGCCAAAAGTGAATTACGATCGTCCAGCTCATTACGGGTTGAAACGGTGTAGCCAAGCTTCTGGAGATGCTCGGACAGCATTGCAGGATAATTCAGGTTTCGACTAATGATATGCACATTAGTGATTATTCCAGCCGGAGAGAAGTCCTCTTCCTCAACATTTGCATTTGCCCAAAGTGGCAAATTGAAACTAAATATAGCTCCTTTTCCTTCACTGCTTTCCACGCTAATGTTTCCACCCATCAATTCAACCAGGCGCTTGCTGATTGAGAGTCCGAGGCCGGTGCCACCATACTTACTTGAACTAAATCCGTCAGCCTGAACAAACGGTCTGAAGAGCTTCGTTTGCGCTTTGACGGGAATTCCTATGCCGGTGTCTATTACTGAAAATTGAACCGTATCCTGTCCTGTGGCGTCAACAGACTTTCTGCCATAGATGACAATTTCGCCTTCTCTGGTGAACTTGATTGCATTGCTGGCAAGATTAATCAGCACCTGCCGCAAACGATAAGGATCGCCTCGCAATTGACTATGAATCAATGCAGGCTCAAAAATACTCATCAGCACAACGGGCTTTGATGCCACGCCTGGTGCCAGCATGTCCATAATTTCTTTGATCACAGACTCAAGCGCAAATTTGCTTGTGTGAATTTCCAACTTGCCGGCTTCGATTTTGGAAAAGTCGAGTATATCATTGATGATAATTAGCAATGACTGGGCGGACTCGTTTGCCAGCGATGCGTACTCGCGCTGTTTTTTGTCCAGCTTGGTGTTGAGCAAAAGCATATTCATGCCAATCACTGCACTTATTGGTGTGCGAATCTCATGCGAAATATTCGCGACAAAATCGGACTTAAGCCTGGATCCTTCAATTGCAAGATCACGTGCGATTGCCAGTTCCTGGTTCAGTGCAGAAAGTCGGTCAAGCTTCCCTTCAAGCTCATCCCTATGGAACTTAACTTCATTTTCGAGATGTTTTCTTTGTCGTAGCTCTGCCGAAAGCTTTGCATTCTTTTTTTCAAGTGACCTTGCCTTAAGCTGGCTCGAAACGGCTTGCTGCACGGCAACAAATAGCAGTCCAATCGCTATGAGCATCAATGCCAATGTGAATTCTGGGAGATGTCGGATGTATTCTATCGCCACAGTAAACGGTGTAGTGCTTACATTGTCGAGATTTTTAGTTTGAGTGAGTTCAGCAGACGGATGCAATTTTCTCGAAGTGCTGGATTCAGTATGAACAGGGATACTTTTGCTTGCAATAAAGCGATGCGATTCGGTCCTGATAATGGACCTCTGCTCATCGGCTCCGGCTACTCCAGCTAAAGCTCCAGATACGATCGATTGCTTTTTGGTCTCCGACAAGTTGTCAGACCACGAACTTGAGTTTGTGGACAGAAGTACGGAAAAAGCAATTGAAAGCGATAGCCAAAGAAGTGTTTTCCTTGCGATCAAAGTCTGCCTTTCATCTCTGAAACATTCCATTTTTTATCCTTTGCTAGATGCCTCTGCATCAAGTGTGTCTCAGCTCTATAGACGAAGTTCCGGCATTTTGTTTTCAGTTTTTACGTCCTATAAGACATCTTTTTTAACAGCATCGACTAAAACCAGCTCAAGGACTGCCTTTTGGTACACTCCGGTTATATTAAACAAATTGTGCACAAAATTGCACGTGAATTTTTTTGCGACGGAGAAGTTTTTTCCAGCTCAACAGATAATTACTGTTTGCCTTCACCTTCTGTTTCAGGAGCACCTTGTGGTGCTGCGTCCTTCTCGTCGCCTTCCGTCTTCGGCTCGGGCTCGGGATTTTGCACGGCCGGCGAAACCGGTGCATTCGAACGGGCGGTAAATTGCGCCATCACAGTTTCAGGAAGAGTTTTCTGAGCCATTTCTTTCATTGCATCAGCTGTAGTGGCGTCACCAAGACTGGCCACGGTGCCTGCAATTTCACCCAGATAGCCGGCATCGGGGTTTTTGCCTGAAAGCAGCTGAGAATAGCCCTGTTTCACAAGCTCCAACAGCCCAGTAAAACTGCTATTGTCACCTGATTTCTTGAAGCAACTCAAAGCAGAGCTCCACCATCCTGACGGCGATAAAAGAGCGTCGCCTTTATTTGGAATGTTTGCAGTCATCATTTCATTGTATGCAGCAGAACAGGTAGCCGCATCGTTTGCTTTTGCAGCGATGTTAATTACGTGCCGCTGCATGACGGAAGCATACCAGTGGCTTCTTCTATCTCCGCGAATGCTTGAAGCGTATTTTCTAGCCGCCTCCATATAAGGATACGCAGCTTGCGGACTTTCGTGGATAAGCTTATGAAATGCAAGTGTAATGTTCAGTTGTGCAGGCTCAAACGGCTGAGGTGAGAAATGCTTGCTGCGCCACAGGCATTCTTGCGAAAGAATATTTTGAGCTTCTCCCGCTTTCCCTTGAACGTCCAGCACCTTGTAAAGGTCTTGCACTGCCAGGAATCGCAGTTCGAGAGATTGCGCGCTCAGGTCTTTCTGAGCCATGGCGAATGAGTAAAATTCACGAGCGAGCTTTTCTCCTTCAGGAAACCTTTTTGCGTTGAAGAGCGCATCACACAAAGCACTGGCTGCCAGCCCGCTGGAGTGGTCCTGAAGTGGGCGAATAGCCATGGCTTTCCTTGAATAAGCAAGCGCAAGACTCAGGTCGTTCGTTTTCGAAGCAGCCAGCGAATCCCTCTCCCATATTGTGGCGACCCGAGATGGATCAAGCGCCACTTGTTCAGGTGTCATTTCTTCAAGCAAACGTGCCGATTGACTTAAAAACCAATGAGCAGTTGCCGGCTGAGAAGCAATTAGATTGGCAATATCTGAATAATGTTCGGCAAGCAAGATTCCTGAATTGTAGAACTTAACTATGTCTGATTTCGTGCTGCTAGCTAGCGCTTGCAGTGCGGTAAACTGCTTCTTATTTGCAAGAAAATCGTCTACGACAAATATTCCTGAAACAATTTTGTCGCTATAGGGATAGTCTTTCTTTTTCAAGCACTCAGTAAACAAATCGAATAGCCGAGAACTTGTGCTTTCTTTACTGGCATCAAGTTCCATAGTGCAAAGGTCAATCACAGAATCAAACTGGTACTGATCAGGCAATGCTTTTGTCTCGAGTATGACATTTGAAGCGTCATTGGCTTTATCGAGCAAAGACTTCGCCAGGTTGGCGTTGCTGGCAACAAGCACTCGAATGATCTTTAAAGCTTCAAAGGCATACTTTCCTGCACTTTGATTGTCTTTATTCTGCATATCATGCGCGAGATCGAGAAATACACTGACTGCATGATCCGGCGCACTGTATTTAGCACCACTTTGCGCATCAGCATTGGCAACAAAATCGATGCAATATGCAGAGAATGGTCCTGTTTTCTCAGCTGAAAGTTTTTCCATTGCAGCCGAACGAATCTTATCTGCAGTGCTCTCAGCCCCGTTTATACCAAGCAGATTGATGATATCGGCTAGCGAGAATGGATCGATTTTGTCTACCGCGGCGTCCAGCATAGACAAGCAGCCAGATTCGGCGTTTTGCAAACACTTTGTCGCAAGTTCGGAACCCGGCTCCACGAAACGAAGCATACGTGCAAAAGAAGCCAGCAGCGCTGGACTTACTTCTTTAACATTGGCCTTGTCTATATAAGCGAGTGCATCTGCAAGTGCAACTTTAGCGATTTTCGGATCATCGGACGGACGCTCCATCAGCAGAGCGTCAAAATTGAGCCGGTCATCACCCTTCAAGAGAGACATAACCTCACTGATGCGTCGATTGCATTCGGCGGCACGTCCGGGCTGCGAGTGCTTCGAATAATACTGTGCCAAAATTGTATTTAAACGAGCAAAGCCAATAACCGAATCAGGAAAATGCTTTTTCTGCTCGCTAATTTCTTCACTTAGAACTTTTGTGGACTGCCTGTCCTTGTGCAGCGCGAAAAGAATCCCCGAGTAATCGACGGCGGTGTCAACTCGGTTTATCATAGTGGCGCCGTCCCAATCGCGCGATTTGAAATAATTGTAGACACTGGCAGCGACAGGCTCAGCTTCTGCGTTTAGCCCTTGAAGGGCGAGGCAACGCGCAAATTGTTTATAACAGCCAGCCGAATTATCATCTTGCAACGGCACAAGTGACACAGAAACTCGCGCGCAACGCAATGATTCTTCTTTGTCATCAAGATGATCCTGGTATAGAAGCGAAAGACCGCTCCATGCACAGGCAGTCGCTGTCTTTTGCAGACCATCAAGAGAGTTGAGATCAACTTTATTTAGCAGTTCCTCAGCTTTCTGCGCATATCGTTCAGCTGCGGAATTATTTTTTGCTTGAAGAAACGCAAAGCCCAGACCATAAAGAAAATTGACCGCGCATGGCTTTGGAACCAGACGCATTTTGCTTAGCCCCTGGAATTTATTGAGAGTCTCCAGCTTTTTATTGATGCAGGCGTCAAGCTGCGCCACCTGTCCATGCGCAGCCATGAACCAGGCCTCTGACAGAATGCAGATTAGTACATTGTCGGAAAGAGCTGGGCTTGTTTTTGAAATGAACAGGTTGACGAGTTTGCTTGAGTGCTCGCACGCTGAAGGATTGACGGCTAGAGATTCCGCACAGAGATTTACTGCTTTCTTTACGAGATCACGATCTGCAAAGGGAGAGTTCTCCCAATTCTTTTTAGCTGCCACGCCACTTTTCAGGACAATTATCGAGGCTTGCTCAAGCGAGGAAATTGAGAATGCAGTTGAATCAGCCAGTCCGGCTTTTGTAACCCTTCCTTTTAATTCGTCAATTGTTTTGATTGCCTGCGTTCCATAAGTAAAAGCGCAATAATTATCCCCTCGCTTTTGCAAATCGGATGCAAGGCTAAGACAACTTTTTAGCCTGGCTTTGGCATCGATGGAATCAAATTTCAAGGCAAGATCGGCGGCCTTTTTGATTCGCTGAAACAATTCGTACTTTCCTTGCGCAGCAAGTTTTTCTGCCAGGTCCAGCGATTCAAGCACCGCTTGCTTGCTGTGATCTGTCTTGAGCAACATTTCTGCTTTTGAAACGCTGCCTGCTTCACTTGCGCTCCACTGATATGCAATAAACCCCACAAGTCCGAGCACTAACACAGCAGCTGTGGCATATCGAGCAATCAACACTTTCCGGCGCAAATCCAGTGCTTCGGCGCTCAATCCTGAGACAGGTTTGGATTGGACCTCTCTTCCAGATAACACGGTGGCTAAATCTTCACGCAGTTCACTCACGCTCTGATAACGGTCAGCGGGATTCTTTTGCAAACACTTCGTTATGATACGTTCTATTTGCGGTGCCGGCTCCGGCAGCCTGTTGGCCAGAGTGGGCACCTTCTCGTTCACGTGCTTATGTAATACACCGATGGGATTATCGGCCTGAAATGGTGCCTGTCCAACAAGCATCTGGTACATGATGCAGCCAAGCGCATAAATGTCAGAACGCGCATCTGCCTTTGAGCCCTGGCATTGCTCCGGGCTCAAGTAATCTGGTGTTCCAATCAAAGTGCCGGTACGAGTGAGCTCCTCGATGCTTTGTCCACTTGCTTCGGCAATTCTGGCAAGCCCAAAATCAACGAGTTTCACAAAATCAGCTTCCGGCTTATCCAGCAAGATTATGTTTGCCGGTTTAAGGTCGCGATGAACAATGCCTTGTTTATGCACGGCATCGAGAGCATCGGCTATCTGCTCGGCAATTTTTGCTGCACGATCAGCTGTCATCCTTTCTTCTTTAGCCAGGGTCGACGATAGACTCAGCCCATCCAGCCACTCCATAGCCAAATATGGAACTTGCTCCCAGAGTCCGTATGCATAAAAACCAGCTATATGCGCATGAGACAGCTGTGAAATGGACCTTGCTTCACGTTCAAATCGTTTTAAGGAATCTTCGTCTTTGAGCAGTTCATGCTCGAGTATCTTGACAGCGACCAGGCGATCAAGGTCAACTTGTCTCGCCGTGTACACGGTACCCATGCCACCTGAACCTGCAACGGCTAAGAGCTCGAACTTGCCGTCAATTATGGCTCCCACGAGAGATTGTGTTTGCATGCGCAGTTCCTGGCGAACTTATCAAGAAGGACGTTCACTGCCGTTTGTCTGCAGCAGCTCAACATACAGTTTATCCGATTTTCAAATCCCGTTGAATGGCGTTTCGAGCTTCAGTTCATATGGACGTGAGTCAGCTTTCAGTTTGCTTTCAACGACTTCAAGGGCTTTTTTCAGTTGCAAATCCTGCGAGCCAACAGGGTCTGATTTACCATCAGTGCCCTGATAGTGCCACCAGGGTCCTCGCTTTTCCGTATAATCGTTTTTGTCGAGCTCAACAATATAATCAGGCACAATTCCTTTTTTGTTGATGTCCGTGCCGTTTGGCGTCACATAACGGGCGATGGTTGTATTCACCCCAGATCCATCTTCAAGTCGAGTTACTGATTGAACCAGTCCTTTGCCGAAGCTTCGTTTTGGCCCAACGAGATCAGCACGTCCGGTATCACGAAGAGCACCGCTGGTGATTTCCGCGGCACTTGCTGTGCCTCCATCTATAAGTACTACTAGTGGTTGATTGCTAATCAATTTTCCATTCACGCGCGAATCGGCGAAATGATTATCACGATCAACTGTTGATACCACAACACCAGCTTGAATGAAGAGGCTGCAGATTTCAATTGCATTTGCGACTAAACCGCCGGGATTTTCGCGCAAATCCAAAATAATTCCCCGCGCAGGAGTCAATTGGACCAGAGCTTCTTGTACCTCTTGAGCAGCTCTCGACGACATGAACGTACTCAGCCTGATATATCCAATCTCGGAATTAAGCATTCTCACTGTTTGAACTGATCGCAGTTGGATTTCGCCGCGAATAATGCTTATTTCCTTCGGCTCATTGTGGCGAATGATTTTCATCACAACAGTAGAGTCGATTGGGCCTTTAATACGAGCGGAAGCTTCCTGAAGAGTCAGTCCTTTGGTGCTCTTCCCGTCGATTTCATCTATTTCATCGGCAGGCAGTAGACCGGCTTTGGCCGCAGGAGAACCTTCAATTGGCGCAACTACTATGAGTTTTCCAGTCTTGGCGTCGAATGCGATTTGCACTCCGATTCCATAAAGGCGCCCGGCAATCTGAGTAGTCTCTTCCTCGAACGAAGCTTTGTTGAGGTAGCGCGTGTAACGATCGCCAAGGCTAGCCAGCATAGTTTCTATAGCCTTCTGCTCGTCATCATCGTCTTTAATGTATTTGTCGTATCTGTGCTCCCAGCGAGACCAGTCTTGCCCACCGTAATTTGGCTCGTAGAAGTGTTTCTGCACAATTTCCCAAACCTTGTGATAGACGGCAAGGCGCTGCTCGTTTTCTTTTTTGCTGTCAGGCTTGCTTTCTTCCTTTGATTCAGATGGAATTTCGACAACCTTTGTTGGGGTATGAAAAGATGGTCGAGCCGATGCAGTCTGCGCTCCTGTAGACATCGCACTGACCGTCGCCGCAAATACAAGCAGTGCAGCTAATCGATGCAAGTTTTTTACTTCGAACAATACGCCCACGAACTTGGCAAGCATCCTTCTGAAAACTCCATCCCCTGTTAGATGGCCCGGCTTTTATCATAGCACCGCAGGCTCAACGCGCCCCCAAGCGTAAATATTACTTGCGTAGCGTAGGAGTCCAATTATTGTCAACTGTAGCATCCTTGATGAACAGCAAGTCTATATTGTCCATCTTCACCCCGTGAACCCACGGCTTGCACAATATATTCTCGGTAGCATTGAATATGGTGGCAACTGCAGCTTCATCTGAAGACAATAAATGATCTGCTTCGGTGTAGTATGTCAGGCGCTTTTTCATGTCTTGCTCTTCTTCTGCTTTGGCAATCAACTGGTCGTAGACTGGGCTTGTCCAGAGGGTATGATTGTTTTTATTCCAGCTGGCAAAGACGTTGCCAAAAGTCTCGGGATCACCGTAGTCAGCGCCCCAGTTCCCAAAGAATATTGCAGGTGGATCGCGATAGAGCGAGTTCATGAAGACCTTAAATTCTTGATTCTGCAATTCAACGTGCAGATTCAGATTTTGCTTCAGTTGATCTTGCACCGCCTCCATAATCATCTTGTTGTCTTCACGTGACGAATAGTAGATTTCAACGCGAGGGAAGCCCTTCGCATCGGGATATCCAGCTTCTGCTAGAAGCTTTTTAGCACCGGTAGGATCAAGCCCGGGCGGATCCTTCGGGGTGTAACCACAGAATCCTTCCGGCAAGAATGTGGACGCTGGACGCTCCTGCCGGCGAAGAATTTTTGGAAAAATAGTTCTATCAATTGCTTTTGAAATAGCAAGGCGAATTCGTTTGTCATCAAAAGGTTTCTTCTTTACGTTGAATCCGATGTAATAGCTTTTCAGGAGTGGAATGTTGAGATATTCCGGGTTGGAAAAATTATGCTGCACTTCAGGTGTAGGAATGCTGTGATTGTCGACATAATCGAGCTGATCATTTTCATAGAGCGCATAAGCCGTAGCTTGCTCTGGAATCATGAACATTTGCACAAGCTTTATTTTTGGCGGACCTTCAAAGAAATATTGATTCGGCACCAGTTCGATTTTATATTCATGCTGCCATGTCTTTAGAGTAAAGGGACCGTCCACTACGATATTTTCGGGGTTAGTCCAGCGGTTGCCGAATTTTTCAACAATGTCTTTCCTCATCGGAAAAAGTGAACACATTGTTGTAAGGTTGACGAAATATGCAGCCGGCTTTTGCAGGTGTACTTCAAGGGTGTGTTCATCGGGGCAGGATATGCCCACCAGATTTGGATCTTTTATTTTTCCCTTGTTGTAATCGAGAGCATTTACCACATCGTATAAGAAGAACGCGTATGGTCCTGCAGTGCCTGGCGTGAGCAGACGAATCCACGAGTATTTGAAATCATCAGCAAGAAGCGGCTTACCGTCCGACCACTTCGCGTCTTTTCGCAAGTGAAAAACATAGCGTTTTCCGTCCGGCGAAACATCCCAGCTCTCAGCACAAGCAGGCGCACAACTCAGATCATCTCGAAACTGAGCGAGCCCTACACCGAGATTAGTCAGGACCTCAAGCGAGGTGTTGTCGGTTGCTAAGGACCAGTCAAGACTGGGCGGCTCAGTGCCCAGATTCATTCTCAGGGTATCTTTGAGGGGCCCGCCATGCTCAGCACCGCAGGCAGACAGCGAGCTCGCGATTAAAAAGCAAAGAAGAGAGTAAAGAACTAAGCGCATCATTACCAGCCACCAGCGATATTGAGCTTACTCTGCAAGCCCCAAAACTTCAACCCGCTTGAAGACCTACCCAATTACGGATCCGCTGTGTATACTTATGCCTGCAGGGGATCGGAACAAAAAATTGGGAAGTGAACAGCTGCAACTTTTTTTTCTTGCTCTGGCGCCGAGCTTATTCTGGTTATGGTGGTTCTGGAGTCAAGATAGAGATCGCGATGAGCTAGAGCCGCTGGCTCGTGCATTTGTATTCGGAGCGGTCGCTGTCATTCCTTGCAGCATCCTTGAATTTGTTTTCCTGGGAGGAGATTTCACTCCTTCAACCTTGCAATGTTTTTTCTTGATTGGCCCTATTGAAGAACTGTGTAAGCTGCTTGCAACTTTACTTGCGGTAGGCAGAGATCGCAGTTTCGACGATCCTGCTGATGGTATTGTATTCGGTGCCGCAGCCGCATTAGGCTTTGCCTTCGCGGAGAATCTCTATTATTTTGCCGTGCATAATAGTGCACACGTGTTTGTTGTAAGAAGCGGTTTCTCCGTACCATCGCATGTCCTCGCGGCAGTACCCTGGGCTGTAGCGTTGGGAAAAATAAAATGCGACGAGCTTGCCCCCAAGCGATTGATAGTCAGCGGACTTGTGGTAGCTAGCATTCTTCATGGCATGTATGATGCGCTTTGTTTCCAGATCCACTATCAACGCGACGTCGCTGTAATTGCACTTCTTGCTTTGACGCTTGCGGAATGGCGCTTTTATATGCTCAGCATGAAAGAAACATTCAGACTGGGAAGGCGATTGATTAGAAGAAGAATGCTTGCATCCCGCACCTGGAAAAAGCACGAAAAGGATCCACCCACCGGCTTTAATTATCGCTGGTGCTTCATCCCACTAGTTGGAGGTTTGCTCATAGGTGGAATCAGTTGGGTCGGATTTTTTCCGATTCTGAGACAGGAAGTTCCGCTCCCATTACACGTCGACTTAGTGATTGTAACTGTTCTCATGTTGATTACTGGAATCGTCACTGCTTATTTTTCACCCGGAAGAACAGAGAAAGAGGCCGCACTAGGATTAGCTCTAGGAGGCTTTTGCCTGAGCTTCATAACGGGCTGGCCCAGTCACGACCCAATGGAGTCCGGAGTTTATTTTGCACTGCTCGGTGCATTCGGCGGTTGGCTTGGCGAAATGCTGCAATCGAACCAAAAAAAGCCAGCCCAACCCAGCTAAAGGAGCGCTATAAGTTGAGCGAAGCATTCAAGGAAAAGATCAGCATTCGGGCTACTTCGTGGCCTGCTCCGCAGGACTATAGTGAAGCGGTGCAGAACCCCAAGCTGAATTTCCGGGATTCCGAATTAGCTAACACAAGTCCTGTCCTCGACACACTGGGGCTGCCACGCGTTGCAAGTGGGATGTTCGCCAGCGTGTACTGCCTGGAGAAAGAAAAGCAACGGTGGGCAGTGCGCTGTTTCTTGACTAACAATCCGACAACTAGGGAGCGCTATGCCAACATAAGCAGCGCTTTGTCCGAAGCGAAACTGGATTGTATGCTTGGTTTCGACCTTCAAAATGAAGGACTGCGCATTCATGGATGCTGGTATCCCATTCTGAAGATGGAATGGTGCAATGGAGTTTCGTTAAATGGCTGGCTTCAGAAGCATCTGGACGACAAAGCAGCACTATGTAGCTTCCTGAAAAACTGGAAAAATCTGATTAAAGATCTGCAAGATCAGGGCATCGCTCATGGCGATCTGCAGCACGGCAACATTCTTATTGACGGGGAGATGATCAAGCTGGTCGATTATGACGGCATGTTTGTGCCGGCATTGCGAGGTCAGGAAGGATTGGAGATCGGGCATAGGAATTACCAGCATCCGGGGCGCGACCACACCACATTTGGTGCCTACCTGGACAATTTTTCTGCCTGGCTGATTTACCTGTCCGTTAACATGTTGACGCTCGATCCTTCGTTATGGCAAAGATTCAACGGAGGAGACGAATGCATTCTATTTCGGGCAGCTGATCTGATAGCGCCGCTAGAATCTGAATTGTTTTATGAGCTGCAAAGCCATCCCTTGGAAGACGTAAGAAACAGCTCATGGAAAATTCGCTATTTGCTCTCATTAGCAATTGACGAATTGCCACCGCTTGATACTGACTTTGAGCTCAGGCTTGAGTTTTGCAAAAAAGACTCCACTCGCAGAACCACCCCATTCGGACTGCCTGAAGTTAGTCCAGGGATTAAGCGAGATTATAAACGAAATGTTGATCAGGCAATACCAGTTGAACCATCGTCCACTAAGCATAGTGTCCGTCGGAAAGCAAAACCTCAACAGCCAGCAATTGGATCCATTTTTGCACTTAGCCTCTTTGTGATTTTGAGTCTAGCGGGGACCACAGCTGTTAATTTTCTTTCAAATCCGCCTGCGCAAGTTAAAGACATAGAAAGGGCTTCTCGCTCGAGCCTGTCCCCATCTATGCAAGTTGCTCTAGAAGAACGCCTTAGGGACGGCATTAAACTCGAAGGCATAAGCGGCAAATTTAAGGAAGCACAGGACCAATATTTGTATGTAATTGCCTGCTGTACGGGTTGCACATTAACACCGCAGCAGCAAGCAATAAAGCGGGCAGCAGAGGAAGGCTTAAACAGGCTCTGGTTTCGTCAGCAGCTGGCGGATCCGTACGAGTATATTTCTGCATCGAAACGTAAGGATCGTTATTCCGAATGGCTATTTAACATCCACCAGAAATTCTTAGACAAGAAATATGATGAGGCTTCGAACGGGTGCTCCCGCTTAATAAATGAAATGCTGGCAGACAAAGAAGTCTATTTGATTACCCAACAAATGGTCACTCTATCAATCGCATACCAACAATTGGGCCAGATTCAAGAAGAACGAAAAGACTATTCTAGAGCGCTCAATGCATATTTGAATGCGGTACACGTTGACAGGGACATTTTTGGAACCGTCGGCGTTCCCATGTCCATGAAAAACTGCCTGAAAGTCTGCCAAAACGCTGAACTTGCAGGAAACCTTGGCTTTGCGGAATCGACCTACAAAAGACTAATCGAACTTACTGAATCAAATCCTAGCTACAATAAGATCCATGAACAGGCAAAGACCGGTTACGCCAGAGTGAAAAAAGCAGTTTCAAAAAAAGGATGATCCGCCGCAATGGTCGGAATGCATTCGGTAGGGGCGCCTCACGGGCGCCCAGATAAATCCCTTTCGTGGTAGAAAGTTAATATCCTATCTGGTTCGACCTTGAAAGAAGCATTCAAACAAAAGATCAGCATTCGAGCCACGTCCTGGCCTACTCCGCAGGACTACAGCGAAGCAGTGCAGAATCCCAATTTAAATTTTAAGGATTCAGACTTAATGAGCGCGAGTCCTGTACTAGACGCTCTCGGTTTGCCACGGGTAGCAAGCGGAATGTTTGCCAGCGTATATTGCCTCCAAAAGGAAAATCATCGCTGGGCTGTGCGTTGCTTTTTGACTAACAGCCAAACTACGCGAGAACGCTACGCCAATATTAGCTGCGCTTTGTCTGAGGCAAAGCTTGATTCAATTCTTGAATTTGACTTACAGGACGAAGGCATACGAATCCATGGGAGCTGGTATCCGATTCTCAAAATGGAATGGTGTGACGGCATTTCCCTTAATACATGGCTGTCCATGAACTTGAGGAAGAAAAACGCGCTAGAAGAGTTTTTGAAAAACTGGAAGCAGCTTATGTCCAGCTTGAAGAATGCCGGCATCGCACACGGAGACCTTCAGCATGGCAATATTCTAATTGACGAAGGCAAAATTAAGCTGGTCGATTACGACGGAATGTTTGTGCCTGCGCTGAAAGGTGAGAAGAGTGTTGAAGTAGGGCACAGAAACTATCAGCACCCCGGCCGAGACCACACCATATTTGGTGCCAACCT